>CAIVDV010000016.1 GCA_903904755.1 uncultured Acidobacteriaceae bacterium
CGCCAGGCACTCATTCTCGTTGAGCCGGAAAGCCCCGGCGCAGCCGATGGCCAGCCCCTCACCCGCGCCATCGCCCCGGTCTACTACCGCACCAAGGCCGCCTACGTCTTCTGGATGCTCCGCGAACTCGTCGGTGACCAGGCGCTCTCCGCCGCCCTGCGTGCCTACAACCCCGCCGACCCCGCTCCCGACGCCTTTGAAAAGCTGCTGGAACAGGCCGGCGACCGGCGCAACCTCGCCTGGTTCTTTGCCGACTGGGTCTACGCCGACAAGGGACTGCCCGACCTGGCGATCGACAGCATCTTCCCCAGCCGCTCCACCGTTCCGGATTCGTGGCTCGTCGCCGTCAACCTCTCCAACAACGGCTATGCCGCCGTCGAGGCCCCCATCCAGGTCATTACAGACGCCACCACCGTCACCCAGCACGTCATCATCCCCGCCCGCGGCAAGCTCTCCCAGCGCATCGTCATTCAGGGCAAACCCACTGAGGTCCGCCTCAACGACGGCTCCATCCCGGAGTCCTCCGCCACCGTCCATTCCAAGACCATCGACATCACCCCCGCCGCCACGGCGCCCCACTGATCTCCGGGTGCCCCCGGTCTCGCTCTTGAGACCGGGGAGCAACAAATCCCCTGTTACTTCCCCGTATAAACCTTGAACAGCTCAGGAAACTGCGCCTTCAGCGCCTCAATCTTGGGCTTGTCGCATACCAGAATGTACGGATTATCCGGGTGGTACAGCGCATAGTCCTGGTGGTACTTCTCCGCCTCATAAAACCCCTTCAGCGGAGTCACCTGGGTCACAATCTTCCTCGGGAACACGTGCGCCTCATCCAGTTGCGCTATGTACGCCTCAGCCAGCCGCTTCTGCTCTTCGTTCCCGTAGAAGATCACTGACCGGTACGACGTGCCCTCATCCGGCCCCTGGCGGTTCAGTTGGGTCGGGTCATGCGCCACGCTGAAGAAGATCCGCAGCAGTTGCCCGTACGTAATCTCCGCCGGGTCATAGACAACCTTTACGCTCTCCGCATGGCCCGTCGTTTCCGTGCCCACCTGCTCGTAGGTGGCCGTATCCGCGCTCCCGCCGGAGTAGCCCACCGTCGTATCCAGCACACCCTTCACCCGCTCAAAGACGCTCTGAGTTCCCCAGAAGCACCCGCCCGCAAACACCGCCGTCGCCTTGCCATGCGTCGCAGCCAGCCCGGCATCCACCACCGCCGCCGGAATCGGCACCTTTGCCGCCGCCCCGCTCGCCGTCCGGCAACCCGTTACCCCCATCACCGCAGCCACCACCAGCCCAGCCGCCCAAATCCTGCCATCCATTCTCAGCATCCTCATCGCAATCCCTCTCCGCCGGCCAACAAAGCGGCCCACACCCATCAGACTCCCCAACCCTGCCCATAGTTACAGCCAGTTCGCCCCTCGCCCGAATCCCTTTTCATCAGAGCCACACTGGCTTCGGTCGGGCCGGTGATAGAATCCCTCCAAATGCCCCGCGTCTTCCAAACTGCGCGATTCCAGGTTCACAATCCCAGCAGGCACAAGCAGGCAATGCTGCTCGATGCCATGCGCGGGTACCACAACACCATCAAGTCGCTCCTTGAAACCGCTCTCGTTTCCTCAGATCTCGAATCTCATTGCTGCCCTCCCAACCAAAAGGGCAAACCCACTCCGAACGGATTCGCCACCAGCAAGTTCCTCCGCACCCTCACACCCAAGGGATGGAACCTCGCACCGCTGCGAGACTACCTCATTGAGGATGCCTCGGCTGCCCTCATGAGCTATCTCGCTAAAAATCACAAGGGCAAGAACCTCGCCAACCCGCCGACCCTGCCCCACCTGCACCCCATCTCCGACGAGCAATTCCGAGAAGCCTACAATCAACTCACCCTCTCCCTCGACTTCCAGCCAAAGAAGGAACATCAGGAGATCATCGCCCAGGAAGCTGCACTGGGCCACACCCGGGTCGCACACCGCCTTCAGCGCATATTCACTGCCCGCGCGCAAACCAAGGCCGCATCCCAAATCCTTCGCGAACTCGACGGCCCCACTCCCCGCCCCATTGAATTCACGCATTGTGAGTTTGGTCGCGGCTTCTTGCTGGCAAAGAGGGGTAATCGCCTCTACTGCCTTCTCAAGCTCTTCTCCCCAGGCCACCGCAGGTACGAGAAGAAAGTGCTCGACACTGACTTCGTTGACATCAAGTCTGGCCTGCCCATCGGCGGAAAGGCGTATCCCGGTGTCATCCTCCCCCTTGAATTTGGGCGGAAGTACCACGAGGAAGAATATCTTCGCTTCGCCTCACCCCACTCCGCCAAGCTCATCGCCAAGCCTCAGCCCGACGGCTCCATGAGCTTCTTTGTCCACGTAGCCTTTGAGTTCCACCCTCACCAGATTAAGGCAGATAGCGTTCTCGGAATCGACCGTGGAGCGGCTATGATTGGTGCCGCCTCCCTACTCAATTCTCAAGGCGAAATCCTTCAATCTGGCATGAACCTCTCCGGGGCTACCTTCGCTGCGGAAATGGCTGCATTCCAGAGGAAGATTGCTGACCTACAGCGGCGCGGGAAACGACACAGCCGCATATTCCGCCTCCGCGGAGCCCGTGCCGACGCCGTCCTCGGCGAATATGCAAACCAGGTGATCGCCCTCGCCGTCCAGCACCGCTCCCAAATCGTGCTCGAAAAGCTCGACGGCGTCGCCTTTGGCCGCTTCCTCAAGCAAAGCCAGTTCGCCAAGCTTCTTGCCATGCTCAACTACAAAGCCCTCCGCCAGGGACTCCCAGCCCCAATCGAGGTCCCCGCAGCCGGTACCTCCCAAACCTGCGCGGTCTGCGGATACCGCGATAAACTCAACCGCCCCAAGCTGGACGCCGCCGGAAAGCCGCTCCAGGATCGATTTCTGTGCCTAAAGTGCGGGCATCATGCGAATGCTGACGAAAATGCCTCAATCCTCATTGCGCTCCGGGGCATTCATCAGTTAGAACAGGGGGATAAGCTCCAGAAGTGGGATGCCTTTGCCAAGTGGCTCCAGGCATCCAAAGGCCGGGACAATCCTGCCACCAGCTCGCTGGCGACATGATTTGTAGTTTCATCGGCCTGGTTCTGGACTCTTGGCGAATGAGACTGGCCTCGGCCAGCCCGTATCCGACCAGAGCCTGGGCCTAACACCCGTAGGGGGATTTCATAACCCGCTCGGCCACGCCGTGCAGGTGAGCTTCGCTCACGAAATCCTCGAAAAAAGGACGCAACAAGGGCGCAAGTTTCATGGATATCTACCCGATTTTTCCTCAGGATTCCGGTGCAACATACACGCTTTCAATGCTTTCCGGCTCTTCGGGCTGTTCAGGGGCGTCCATTCCCGGGTGATTGAAACTCCCTCAAAGCCGAAGGTGTGCCCGATGAAGCTGTTCAGGGGCGTCCATTCCCGGGTGATTGAAACGGCAGTTGCTTGGCCTCCGTTCCCGGCAGTGCTGTTCAGGGGCGTCCATTCCCGGGTGATTGAAACCATACGACCTGCTGCCCTCGGCCACAACGGGCTGTTCAGGGGCGTCCATTCCCGGGTGATTGAAACGCGTCGGCCTTACCGGATCACAAGTCCAGAGCTGTTCAGGGGCGTCCATTCCCGGGTGATTGAAACCACGAGGAGGAAGCATGAACGCCAAAGCAAGCTGTTCAGGGGCGTCCATTCCCGGGTGATTGAAACTGTACGCGGCGATGGAAGCGAGAATGATGCGCTGTTCAGGGGCGTCCATTCCCGGGTGATTGAAACCTTCGGGTGCGGCGTTCGCGCAACAGTTCCGCTGTTCAGGGGCGTCCATTCCCGGGTGATTGAAACTATGTACCGGATGAGAGCGCCGACCGCTCCGCTGTTCAGGGGCGTCCATTCCCGGGTGATTGAAACTGTACGTAGAGAAGGTAAGCAGTGCTGGGGGCTGTTCAGGGGCGTCCATTCCCGGGTGATTGAAACCTAAAGTTGCATTGCGTTGCTCGGCCATCGGGCTGTTCAGGGGCGTCCATTCCCGGGTGATTGAAACGATATTCATCTTCGGTCAATCCGAACGTTTGCTGTTCAGGGGCGTCCATTCCCGGGCCAGTGAAGTCAACAAGATCGAGCCCGCCGCACCCAATCCGCTCATTTTGGGGAATCTTCTCCCAGGCAAAAAATGGGGCCGCCCGCAGGCAGCCCCTCTCTCATCCATCTCCTGAGCTACTTACTTGCCCAGCGCCTTGGCCACCCCGGCTTCCGCCAGCGGCTGCATAATCGCGTACCCATCCCCAGTCGGGTGCACGCCATCGTCGCTCAGTTTCTTCGGCAGCCCGCCCCGCTCATCGGCCATAGCCGTCCAGTAGTCCACGTACACATAGCCTTTGGCTTCCGCATACGCCTTCATCCACTTGTTGATGGCGATAATCTTTGGCGCAGGCTCGCGTCCCGGCTTCCACGGATAGTCAAACGCCGGCAGCACGCTGCACAGCACCACCTTCACGCCGTTGGCGCTGGCAATCTCGGCCATCGCCGCCAGGTTGTCTTCAATCTGCCCGACAGTCGTCTCGCCCGTGTTCCCGGCAATGTCGTTGGTCCCGGCCAGAATCACCACCACATCGGCCTTCAGCGCAATCACATCCTGATGCATCCGCAGCACCATCTGCGGCGTCGTCTGCCCGCTGATGCCGCGGTTCACCCAGTCATGCTTCGGGTCCACCGGATTTGCCGGCAGCCCGTGGTTCTCCCAACCTTGCGTAATCGAGTCGCCCATCAGCACCACCCGCGGCGTTCCCGCCACCGGTGCCGCCAGCTTGGCATTCTGCGCCTCAAAGTGCTTCAGCCACGGGAAGTCCTCACGCAACTGCTTCTCGTAGGCGGTCTGCCAGTCATCCACCGGCTTCGCTGCCGGCGTAGCCGTCTGGGCCCAGCCCGCAACCGTCGCCATTGCCAATCCCAACACCAATGTTGCTCGTACCTTGCTCATTCCAAAACTCCTTACGCGCCCTGCTTCTTCAGCGCCCTGTGCCCGATATCCCGGCGGAAATAGATGCCTTCGAATTCTATCCCCTTCAGCGCGACATATGCCTGGTCCAGCGCCGACTGCAGGCTCTCGCCCGCCGCCGTCACGCCCAGCACACGGCCACCGCTGGTCACCAGCTTGCCGTCCGCCATTGCCGTACCACTGTGGAAGACCTGCACCCCATCCGCATCCGGCAACTGCCCCTTTGCATCCAGCCCGGCAATCGCCAGCCCGGTCCTGTAGCTCCCCGGGTACCCGCCAGAGCTGGCAATCACGCACGCGCTCGCTCCCGGCTTCCACTTCCACTCCACCTCGGCCAGCTTGCCGTCAATGCAGGCCTCCAGCGCCTCCACCAGATCGTTTTCCATCCGCACCAGAATCGCCTGCGTCTCCGGGTCGCCAAAGCGCGCATTGAACTCCAGCACCTGCGGCCCCCGCGGCGTCATCATCAGCCCCACATACAGCACACCCACAAACGGCGCATCCTCCGCCGCCATCCCCGCCACCGTTGGCCGGGCAATGTGCTTCAGTATCCAGTGCGTCATCTCTGGCGACAGAATCTCGTCGGTCGAGTACACGCCCATCCCGCCCGTATTCAGTCCCGTATCCCCCTCGCCAATCCGCTTGTGGTCCTGCGCCGGCACCAGCGGAGTCACATACTTGCCATCGCTCAGGCACAGGAAGCTCACTTCCTCACCCTGCAGGAACTCCTCAATCACCAGTTGCTGCTCTGCCGAACCCAGCAGCTTCCCATTCAGCAGCCCCTGCGCCGCTTCCACGGCCGCCCGACGCGACTGGCAAATCAGCACACCCTTGCCCGCCGCCAGCCCATCCGCCTTCACCACAATCGGCGCATGGAAGAGCTCAATCGCCTTTTCCACTTCTTCCACCGTGGTGCAAACCGCATAGGCCGCAGTCGGAATCTGGTGCCGCTGCAGAAACCGCTTGGCAAACGACTTGCTCGACTCCAGCATCGCCGCCGCCTGGGTCGGCCCAAACACACGCATCCCGCGCTGCTGCAACGCATCCACCAGCCCCAGCGACAGCGGCAGCTCCGGCCCCACTATCACCAGCTCAGGCTGCTCGGCAATCGCCAGCGCCACCATTCCGTCCAGGTCTGACAAGCTCACCGGGGCCAACCGCGCCACCGCCGCCATGCCGCCATTGCCCGGCGCGCACACAATCTCCGTCACCCGCTTGCTCTTGGCCGCGGCCCACGCCAGCGCGTGCTCCCGTCCACCCGAACCGAAAATCAATACCTTCATTGCGTCCTCGCAGTGGCTCCCGCGCTTCCCCGTACGCATTTCCTCCGCGCACCCGGCCACCAAACCTTCTACTCTATCAGGGTAGTCGGAAAGGGTTTCCCGCGCATACCTGCAATCGGGTTCCCCTCATTCCCACTCCACCTCCCATGGTCAACCGCCGCATCATCCCGCTCCAGCAACAGCGCCAGCAGGCACTCCGCCGCCAGCGCCAAAGCACCCGCTTCCGCCGCATACAGGCCATCGGCCTCCTCGCCTTCGCCGCGCTTTTTCTCCTCTTCCGCCTTGCCCACACCCCGGCCGGCTGGCTCTTTCCCCATGGATGGTGGCGATGGTAGCCCCCAGCTCCCCCGAGCCCCTCGCAGTCCTCCTGATGGGCCCCACCTGCAGTGGGAAAACTGCCCTCTCGCTCGCCCTCGGCAAGCTCTTCCACGGCGAAATCATCAGTTGCGACTCCGTCGCCGTCTACCGCGGCATGGATCTCGGCTCCGCCAAGCCCACCCCCGACGAGCAGGCCCAGCTTCCGCACCACCTCATCGACGTCTGCGACCCCAGCACCCCCTTCACCGCCGGCGACTACTCCCGCCTGGCCCGCACTGCCCTCGCAGCCATCACCGCCCGCAACCAACTGCCCATCGTCACCGGCGGCACCGGCCTCTACCTTCGCGCACTCACCATGGGCCTCTTTGATGGCCCCCCCCGCCAGCAATCTCTCCGCGACCGCCTCACCCGCAGCGCCCAGCGCCAACCCGCGGGCTGGCTCCATCGCATCCTCACCCGCCTCGACCCCACAGCCGCCGCGCGCATCCACCCCAACGACACCCCCAAGCTCATCCGGGCGCTTGAAATCTGCTTCACCGCCCGCACCTCAGTCACCGCCGCCTTCGCCACCGGCCGCGACCCGCTAACCGGCTACCGCCTCCTCCGCATCGGCCTCAGCCCGCCCCGCGCGGGTCTCTACCAGCGCATCAACCTCCGCGCCGCAGCCATGTTCCACAACGGCCTCGTCGAGGAAACCCGCTCCCTGCTCACCCGCTTCGGCCCCGTCAAGGCACTCGACGCCCTCGGCTACCGCCAGGCCGTCGCTGTCCTCAACCATCAACTCTCCCTCGAGGAAGCCATCGCCGCCGCCCAGCAGGGCCATCGCAACTACGCCAAGCGCCAGCTCACCTGGTTCCGCCGCGAGCCCGATACCCTTTGGATTGAAGACTTTGGCGACTCACCCACAACCACGGCCCTGGCTGCTGCTCAAATTAGTTCGTACCTCACCGGGTAACCCGATTTACAATTCACGAATCTTGGTTGAGCGACTTCCCCGGAAACTCAGCCCACATTGATACCATTGCTTTCGGCACGTTCTGAGGTCCATGTCTACACATCTCATCGCCCTGTTGCACGGTCGCCCGGTTGGCTTTGTTTCCAACAACAACGGCAAACTTGCGTTTACGTACGACGACGCCTGGCGAAACGACCCCAGTGCCTACCCACTCTCCATCTCGCTCCCCCTTACCGCCTCCGAGCACAGCCACGCCCGCATTGAGGCCTTCCTCTGGGGACTGCTACCGGACAACGACCGCATCCTGTCGGCATGGGCGCGCCGCTACCAGGTCTCCGCTTTCAGCGTCTTTGACCTCATCTCCGCCGTCGGAGAAGATTGCGCCGGCGCAGTCCAGCTCCTCCGCCCCGAGCGTCACGACCAGCTCCAGAACGATCCCACCGCCAGCGGCATTGACTGGCTCTCGGAGGGCGATCTCGCAGTCCGCCTCCGCGCCCTTGCCGCAGATCCCTCCGCCTGGCGTCTGCCCTCGGACATTGGCCAGTTCACCCTCTCCGGCGTCATGCCAAAGACAGCCCTCGTTTACGACGGCACGCGCTGGGGTGTTCCACGTGGACTGGCTCCCACCACCCACATCCTCAAGCCCCCCACCGGCGAGCTGGCGGGATACGCGGAAAACGAGCACTTCTGCCTCACCCTGGCCCGCGCCGCAGGCATCAGCGTGCCAGACTCCTGGGTCCTCCACACCGGTGGCCAGGTCGCCGTCGTCGTCGAGCGCTACGACCGTGCCCAGCAGGACGGCCAATGGGTTCGTCTCCATCAGGAAGACATCTGTCAGGCCATCGGCCTGCACCCCGCCGGCCGGTACGAGGTCAACGGCGGCCCCGGCGTAACCCGCATCGCCAAGCTCATCCGCGACTACTGTCAAAATCCTGAAGCCGACCTCATCCGATTTGTCGAGGCCATCGCCTTCAACTGGCTCATCGGCGGCATTGAGCGCCACGCCAAGAACTACTCCCTGCTCATCGGGCCCCAGGGCGCAGTCCGCCTCGCACCTCTTTACGATCCCGCCAGCATCCTGCCCTACCGCCAAATTGACCCGCGCAATGTCAAGCTTGCCATGCAGATTGGCGGCGAGTACAGCTTGCGCTACATTGGCATGCGCAACTGGCAAAAGCTCGCCGCCGAAGTCGAAATCGACGACGAGTTCCTCGTGGAACGTATCCGCGAGATGGCCGAAAGCCTCTTCGAACACGCTTTGTCCATCGAAAATCAACTGGAGACCGAGGGCAACGCGCACCCCACCCTCGCCGGCCTCTCCGGCGGACTGAAGGCCCGCGCCGCCGCCTGCCGCCGCCTGATGCAGTAGTCCAAAAGCTGGATTTTCCGCTGATTTCCCCCGCCGCCCTACTCCGCCAGCGGCAACCGCATCGTCACCACCAGCCCGCCATCCGCCGCATTGGAAGCCACGACTTCGCCGCCATGCAGCCGGATCGCCCGCTCGGTAATCGCCAGCCCCACGCCATACCCACCTGTGGAGCGCTGCCGTGACAAATCCAGCCGGAAGAACGGTCGGAAGATTGACTTCAGCCCATCTTCTGGAACTCCGGGCCCGTGATCCCGCACCGCCAGCACCGCAAATTCCCCGGCCACCAGCTCCTCAGCGTGAAGATTCACCTCAACCGTCGTTCCCTCTGCGGTGTAGGCGATCGCATTCCGCACCACGTTCTCAATTGCCCGGCTAAGCAGTTCGCGGTTTCCCTTCACTGCGGGCGCACCCTGCGCCACCAGCTTCACGTGGCAGTTGCGTCCGCGCGCTTCGTATTCCATATCCGGCATCAGCTCCTGCATCAGTTCGCGCAAATCCACCCGCGCCTCAGCCGGCAACTTCTGTGTCGACTCCAAATGGGACAGACTCAGCAACTGCCCAATCAGCGCATTCAACCGCGCCGCCTCGCGCTCAATCCGGTCCAGTTGCTCGTCCAGTCCCGGCAAACTCGCCTGCGCTTCTTCGCGCGCCAGCTCCAGCGCCACGCTCAGCCGTGCCAGCGGGCTCCGCAGCTCGTGCGAAACATCCCGCAGCAACAGCGTCTGCGCGTTCACCACGCTCTCCAGCCGGTCTGCCATGTTGTTGAAGTCGTAGACCAGTGCCTGCAGTTCGTCGCCCTTGCTCGGCGGCTTCCCGCTGGACTTTACCCGCGTCTTCAGCTTCCCGCTCGCCAGCTCCCGCGCCGCATTCCGCAGGTACCCAATCGGCCGGGTAATCACAATCGTGATCAGAGACGTCACCAGCAGCGAAATCACCAGCGCAATCCCCAGCCGCGGCGTCATCTCGCGGTATGGAATGTAAAAGCCCTTGGGATACCCGCCCTGAGCCAGAACTCGATACTTCTGCCCGTGGGTGTCCTTCAGCTCCAGGCCCATCACATACCCGCCGTTCAGGTCTTCCGGTACCAGGAACCCGAACTTGTGCATCTTCGCCAACATCGGCTCATACTGGCGCATGTCCACCTGCCGACAAAGTGCCTGGTCGTGCTCGTCAAAGACCAGCATCGGGCCTTTCGGCTCGGTAAACCCGTCTCCGTAGTACTCGCTCGGCACCGCCAGCATCGCCGGGCAGCCGCCCACGGCATAGGCCCTCAGTTGTTCCCGGGCATTCGACTGCACCAGTCCGAAAACCGCCGTGTACACCGCCTCGTTTACCTTGAAGTCGCGATACATCAGGAAGAACGTGGCCACCATAATCAGCGCCTGCGTCAGCCAGAATGACAAAAAAATCTTGGTAAACGTACTGCGCATCGCCTACGCCTCCCTGCCATGGGCAGGTATCGCCAACTGGTAGCCCACCGAGCGAATCGTCTTGATCTGGTCCCCCAGTTGCGCCACATCGTCCAGCTTCCGCCGCAACCGGCTCACGTGCATATCCAGGCTGCGGTCAAACGGGTTGAACTGCCGGTCCAGCACCGTCTCCGTCAACTGCTCACGCGTCAAAATCTGCCCCGGCGCCTCCATCAGCGCACCCAGCAGCTCAAACTCCACATTGGTCAGGTCCACCAGTTGCCCGCCGGCCGTCACCGTACGCGATCCCGTATCCAGCTCAATCCCCGCCACAGACAAGTGTCGTATCGCCGGCCGCTCGTCCTTCACCTGCCGAGCCTGGCTGCGCCGCAGTATCGCCCGCACCCGCGCCAGCAGCTCCCGCGGATTGAACGGCTTGGGCAGATAATCATCCGCGCCAATCTCCAGCCCCACAATGCGGTCAATGTCTTCCCCGCGCGCCGTCAGCAGCATTACGCTTACCTGGGAACTCCCCCGCAATCGCCGCAGCACTTCAAACCCATCGATCCCCGGCAGCATCACATCCAGCAGCACCAGGGAAAAGTCCCCCGTCAGCGCCCGGTGCAACCCCAGCTCTCCATGATGCTCCGTCGTAACCCGAAACCCATGCCGCCCCAGGTAATCCTCAAGCATTCCGCACAGTTCCGTGTCATCGTCGATGATCAGCAACGGCTCCAAGACTGCCTTCCTCCCCTGAAACAATATCTCTATTTACAGACACCCATTCCCGTTGTATCGCAATCCCCGTCCCAACGCCGTAACGATTTGTAACACCTTAGCCACCTTCCCATTACAGTTCTTTACGAATCTTGACGTATCATGACCGCAATCTCACTCCATGGGTGGTGTGATGGATTTGATGGGGATCGGCTCTGAACTCCGTTCCGGCCTATTCCCCTCGGGAGCAATTCCGCAGCTCGCTGCGTTCAGGCCATCGGATCGCGAGTCTCATGTGCCCTTCCTTTGTTCCCGTTTTTATTGCGCAGGCACGCCACCCAATGGAGGAGACCCCCATGCAGACCGCCCATTACGACCTCGTGCAGCAATGCCGCCAAGGTGACTCCCGTGCCTGGGAGCAGCTCATCGCCGAGTACCGCGGTCTCGTCTACAGCATCTGCCTCCCCTTCGCGAATTCACGCGAAGACGCAGAAGACCTTGTCCAGGACACCTTTGTCAAAATCTGGCATAACCTCGGCAGCTATGACCCCTCCCGTGGCGAGCTCAAATCCTGGATCTCCACCGTCGCCCGCAATCAGCGCGTCGACCGCTTCCGTCGCGACTCCAATCAGCGGCATACACAGTCTCTCGACGAAGGCTGGGACCACAGCGACACGCTTTCTCTCTCGGACCGTCTCCCCGACCTCAATCCCTCTCCCGCCGACTCCGCCGCCACCCGCCAGGTGATTGAAATGGTCACCCGCGCCGTGGAACAGGTCGCCCCGGAAATGCGCGAAGTCATCAAGCTCCGCTTCATCTTTGAAATGGACAATCAGGAGATCGCGCACCGCCTCCGCATTCCCGAAGGCACCGTAAAATCCCGCACCAGCCGCGGCCGCGTGCAACTGATGAACCTGCTGACCCCCATGCGTGCCGCTCTCGGCGCAGCCTAGCCCGCAGATCTTCCCTCTTCTCTTGTACGATTGGGTGGTTCCACGTGGAATTCCAACAGGCGGTCCCACCCACCCATGGCATCTTCCCCATCCATCCCCCGCCGACGCTGGCGCATCGCCCTGCTTCTCGGCTTTGGCGTGCTGGTCAACTACTTCGACCGCGTCAACCTCTCCGTCTCCCAAGACGCGCTCGCCCACGACTTCGGCATCACACTCGTCACCTTCGGCTGGCTTGCCGCCGCCTATAACTTCACCTACGCCGCCCTCCAGCTCCCCATCGGCTTCATTCTCGACAAATTCGGCATCCGCCGCGTCGGCCGCGTCAGCATCTTCCTCTGGTCCCTCGCCTCCTTCGCCGCCGCCCTCAGCCCCGGCCTCAAGTCCCTCTTCGCCGCCCGCCTGCTCCTCGGCGTTGGAGAAGCCCCCACCTTCCCTGCCAACGGCAAAGCCATCGGCTCCTGGTTCCCGCCGCACGAGCGCAGCTTCGCCACCGCTATCAACGACTCCATGGCCAAGCTCGCCTCCGCCATCGGCGTCCCCGTTCTCGGCATCCTGCTGCTCCACATCGGGTGGCGGATGAGCTTCGCCGCCACCGGCATCATCTCGCTCGCCTACTTCGCCCTCTTCTGGGGCGTCTATACCGACCCCCAGCACGACACTGGCCTCTCAGACCAGGAGCGCGCCTACATCACCGGCCTGCCCGCCAACGCCACACCCGGCCCCCGGCCACCCACCCCGCGCTTCCTTTCCCTGCTCGCCAACCGCAAAACCATCGCCCTCATGCTCGGCTTCGGCGCCTATAACTACACGTTTTATCTGTTACTTACCTGGCTCCCCAAGTACCTTTCCAGCACCCTCGGCATTGACCTCGCTCACGCCTTCCTCTACACCGGCGTCCCCTGGCTCGTCGCCGCCATTACTGACCTGCTCATCGGCGGCTGGCTCGCAGACTTCCTCATCCAGCGCGGCGCAAACCCCAACACCGTCCGCAAAACCATCCTCGCCCTGGGCTTGGCCTGCGGTATGGGCATCTTCGGCGCCGCCTACGCCCACACCGCCGTCTCCGCGGTCCTCTGGATTTCGCTGTCCATTGGCGGTGTCTCCGCCGCAGCCCCCATCGGCTGGTCAATCCCCTCGCTCATCGCCCCGCGCCAATCCGTCGGCGCCGTCGGCGGCATCGCCAACTTCTCCAGCCAGGTCTCCGCCATCGCCGCCCCCGTCATCACCGGATACGCCGTCCAGTCCCTGCACTCCTTCGTGCTGGCCTTCAGCATCGCCGCCGCCTACCTCGCCGCCGGCATCTTCGGCTACCTCGTCCTGATGGGACCCATTGAGCCCATGACCCTGCCGGCTGAATAGCCCACCCGAGCAAAAATGGGGGAGCCGGCACCTGCCAACTCCACATTAACTATACTTAAACTCAATTACTTACGAAGAATGTAGCTCTTCTTCTCCCCGGTCCGCCCGTTCTCCACCGTGTAGCTCCCATCCGGGCTCGCAACCAGACGAATCATGTACCCGGCATCCGGCTTGTCCGTCACATTTGCGATATACCCCGCCGCCGTATTCCCCGCCGCGCCACCCTCTTCGGAGTAGTGCAACTGCCACAGCGCCTCCAGCCCCGGAATCTCGCGCACCGTCTTCAGCGTCGGCAGCGACCCGCCCTTCTTCGCGCCGTTATCCATAATCGCCACCTGCGGATGCACCCCATCCACCAGCGCCGGGCTCGAACTCTGCATCCACCCGTGGTGGCTCACAATGAGCACATCAATCCGCCCCAGCCGGTTCACCGGGCACACCAGCGTCCGCTCCTTGTCCCAGGTCAGGTCGCCCAAATCCAGAATCCGCAGCTTCCCAAACTCGATCAGCGTCCCCAGGCTCCGCGAATTCTCCGTCTGGTCCGCCTCCCGTATCTCACTCTGCGCACAGTAGTTATTCGTCTCTCCCGCGCCCGGCAGCGGCTGCAGAATCGGGTGCCCGTCCGTCTCCACCACCGTCACCTTCATCCCCGCAATCGGCAATTGGTCGCCCGGCGTCGGCGTCAATTCCTTCGCCTCCCCCGCCGCCAGCACCTTCTTGTAATCCGCATAGATGCCGTCCGTCTCGGGCCCCAGCTCCCGCAGCGGCCCGTGGTCCACAAAAATCCCCACCGGAATCCGCTTCACCAACTGCGGCACGCCCCCCACATGGTCCATGTGATAGTGCGTAATCAGCACCTCATCAATCCCCGTCAGCCCCGCTTCGTGCGCCGCCGCCACAATCCGGTCCGCGTCCCGCCCATCGTTCCCCGGCCAGCCCGTATCAATCAGCAGCGACTTCCCCTCAGGCGTCACAAACAGCGTCGCCTGGCCGCCCTCCACGTCAATAAACCACACCCGCAGCTTCCCGTCGCTCGGCGTCGCCGCATACCCCGGCAAGCTCAACAGAAACCCGGCAACCAGCAGGCATAGAACAGCCTTAATCATTGATTTCATGGCACTTAACCTCACTTCAGGGAAGAAACTGGCACCCCTTCATCACGGCCTGCCGGCCAGCTCCAGGGGCACCAGAATTCTACCTTCCCCAGCCCCCTCCGCGCACAAATCCCTCTTGCGCAAATCCAAGCAAAGCCGCAATCTTGACCCATGCCCGAACTCCCCGACATCGCGGCCTATCTCACCGCCCTTGAGCCCCGCGTGCTCGGCCAACCCCTCCAGGCCGTCCGCATCCAGGGCCTCTTCCTTCTCCGCACCGTGGATTCGCCCATCCGCGAGGCTGAAGGCCAGCGCGTCACCCGCCTCCGCCGCATCGGCAAGCGCATCGCCCTGGGCCTCGAAAACGACATCTGGCTCGTGCTTCACCTCATGATTGCCGGCCGCCTCCACTGGCGCGCCCCCGCAGCCAAACTCGCCGGCCGCAATACCCTCGCCGCCTTCGACTTCCCCTCCGGCTCCCTGCAACTCACTGAGGCTGGCTCCAAACGCCGCGCATCCCTCCACCTCTTCCGCGGAGAATCTGCTCTTTCAGAGATCGACCCCGGCGGCCTCGAAGTCCTGGATTGCGGACTGGAGGCCTTCCGGCTGGCCCTTACCAGGGAAAACCGCACCCTGAAGCGCGCCCTGACTGACCCGCGCATCCTTTCCGGCATCGGCAACGCCTACTCCGACGAGATCCTGCACACTGCACGGCTCTCCCCGGTGCAGCTCACCAGCCGCCTCACCGAAGCCGACTGGGCTCAACTCTACGATGCAGCCCAGCAGACCCTGAACACCTGGATCTCCCGCCTCGGCACCGAAGCCGCCAGCAATTTTCCCGAGAAAGTCACCGCATTCCGCCCGGAGATGGCCGTGCACGGCCGCTTCAACCAGCCCTGCCCCCGTTGCGGCAGCCCCATCCAGCGCATCCAGTTT
This sequence comes from uncultured Acidobacteriaceae bacterium, assembly GCA_903904755.1. Lineage (GTDB taxonomy): Bacteria > Acidobacteriota > Terriglobia > Terriglobales > Acidobacteriaceae > Acidicapsa. The sequence goes on from CAIVDV010000016.1 coordinate 15,383, forward strand.
GCCGACAATGAGACCAACTACTGCCCAACCTGCCAGACCGGCGGCAAGCTCCTCGCCGACCGCGGCCTCTCCCGCCTGCTCAAGTCCGACTGGCCCCGCACCCTCGACGAGCTCGAGGCCCTCAAGCGCCGCTAGCCGGGCACGCTACCCCGCCAGCCGCTCCATCAGCGCGTCAAAGTCCTCAAGCCGGGCATACTCAATAATCACCTTGCCCTTGCCGTTGTGGTCTTCCACGGTCACCCGCATGCCCAGCGCGTGCTGCAAACGGTTCTGCGCCTCCCGCACATTCGGGTCCACTGGCGGCACTTCCTTTTTCTTCTTCGCCGCCTTCTCCGGGTGCAGGATGCCCTGAATCATCGTCTCCGCCTGCCGAACCGACAGGGAAAGCGCAATAATCCGGTTCGCAGCCTGCTCAATCGCCGCGGGAGTCTCCAGCGCCACCAGCGCCCTGGCGTGCCCAAAACTGAGCGCGCCCGACGCTACCTTGTTCTGCACGGGCTCCGGCAGCTTCAGCAGCCGCAGGAAATTCGACACCGACGCGCGGTCCTTGCCCGTCCGCGTCGCCATCTGCTCCTGGGTCATCCCAAACTCGCGGCTCAGCCGCTCGTAGGCCCGCGCCTGCTCAATCGGGTTCAGATCCGCGCGCTGCAGGTTTTCGATGATGGTGATCTCCATCGCCTGCTCGTCGCTCACCTGCCGCACAAACGCCGGCACCGTAGTCTTTCCCGCCCGCTGCGAGGCCAGCCAACGCCGCTCGCCGGCAATCAACTGGAATCGCCCGCCCGGCAGCGGCCGTACCAAAATAGGCTGTACCACCCCATTCGACGCAACGGAGGCCGTCAACTCCTCCATCTGCCGCTCGTCAAAGTTGGTTCGCGTCTGGAAGGGATTGCGGTCAATTTGCCCAATCGCCACATCCAGAGGCTTGCCGCCGTCGCTCTCCCCACCCTGTCCGGAAGGCTTGGGCACCCGCGGCAACAGGGAATCCAGCCCCTTGCCCAGGGCCCGGCGGTCATTGTTCGCGCGCTTTGCATCCAATCCAGTTGCTGACATACTCTTCGTCCTCTTCCTCTCGACTCCGCCGGCGCTCTTCGCCACACCTGGAATCGCTACTCAATCCGAATTCACATTCATGTTCCACGTGGAACACCCCTCAGCCTAGCCGCCGTACGGCCAGAACTTCGGCTTCGACCCCGCGCTTGCCACCTCGGCAGCTATCCTTCGCCGCTCCCGTGCCCGTTCGGTCGTCATCTTGTTCCGCTCCATAAACTCAGCCGCCAGCTCAAAGTACGCCTCCGAACCCCGCGACCGCGCATCATACAGCGCCACTGGCTTCCCATGGCTCGGCGCCTCCGCCAACCGGATATTCCTCGGAATCACCGTCCGAAACAACCTGTCCTTGAAATACTCCCGCAGCGTCTCCGTCACCTGCTGCGCCAGATTTGTCCGGTCGTCGTACATCGTCAGCAGCACGCCTTCGATCGTCAACCGCGGGTTCAAACTCGCCCGCACCCGCTCCAGCGTCGACACCAACTCCGATATCCCCTCCAGCGCAAAATACTCAGCCTGCATCGGCACAATCAGGCTCTCGGCCGCCACCAGCGCATTCAGCGTCAGCAAATCCAGCGCCGGCGGGCAATCCAGCACCACAAGGTCAAACCGGTCCTGAACCGTCTCTAACGCTGCTCGTAAATAGGTTGTGCGGTTTTCGTCATTCGCCAGCTCAATGTTCGCGCCGCCGAGATTCTTGCTCCCAGGCAACAGCGTCAGGTTTTGAATCTCGGTCGGCAGCAGCACCTGCTCCGCTACCGCGTCTCCCATCAGCACGTCATAAATGGAGTGACGGTCATCATCCCGCGCCACCCCCACCCCGGATGTGGCATTCGCCTGCGGATCGCAATCCACCAGCAGAATCTTCAGCCCATCCAGAGCCAGGCAGGCCGCCAGGTTGATCGCGGTGGTGGTCTTGCCCACGCCACCCTTCTGATTCACAATTCCGAGTATCTTGCCCATAGCGGATAAGCCTAATAGCCAGCCCGCTCAGTGCATCTCTCCGCCAAAACCACGCTCTGAGGGAAACTGTGGACAAAATTCCCAGCCCAACCGCCATCACCACACAAATCCCCAATCCCTGCTTGAGTTTCCGCGCATTTGGAATCCTGAAGCCGCAGTGGATAACTTTCCTCGCAACCGTGGAAAACCCGGCAAGATTCCCCCGCAAGGATTGAAGAATCCCCTGCCTCCTGAGGACATCAGGCTCTCCAGGCTGAAATTCATGAAAGAGAGTGTTCCACGTGGAACATCAACACCCAATCACCCGAAAAATTAACATAAGATATTTATTTTCAATAACTTATCTGGTAATCACCCATCAACCCGACCGGTTAGCAGCACTTTCCCGCCATCCCCGCCAAACTCACCACCCGGCTCCCACAGAATCCTCCTCCCTGCCCCCTCGGCCACTGCTTTCTGCCCCGCAACTTCCCCCACTGTCGTCATCACCGCCACCCATCCGCCCGCCTTCACCAGCGCCACCGCTGCCGGCAGCGCCGCCTCCATGTTGTCCACCGCCCGCATCACCGCACAATCGAACTTTTCCTTCAGCTGCTCAGCCCGGCCGGCATGAACCCTCACCCGCGCCCCCACCGTCCGCACCGCCTCCCGCAGAAACGCCGCCTTCTTGTTCTGGCTCTCCGCCAGGGTCACTTCCAGCTCCGGTCGAACCAGCGCAATCGGCAGCCCCGGAAACCCAGCGCCGGACCCAAAATCCAGCACCGTCCGCACCCCGGCCGGCAGCATCCGCGCCGCCACTACCGACTCCAGAAAGTGCCGCTGCACAATCCCCGCCTCATCCCGAATCGCCGTCAGGTTTGTCCGCCCATTCCACTTCACCAGCACGTCCAGATACGCCTGGAACTGCGCCACCACATCCTCAGTCAACCGCGGCTCCCCCGCCGCCGACAGCAGCGCGTTCAGCTCCCCCGCCGCCCCGCTCACGCCACACTCCCAACAACGCTCTCTGAGATTGCCCGCGGCTTCCACGCCTCAACCGCACGCGCAAACCCCGCAAACACGGCACGCGACAGCGCGCTCGCCACATAGCTCCGCTCTGGATGCCACTGCACCGCCAGCACAAAATGACCCTGCGACTCCAACTCCAGTGCCTCAATCACCCCGTCCTCCGGCGATCGCCCCACCACCCGCATCCGGTCTCCCACCCGGTCAATCGCCTGGTGATGGCTGGAATTCACCCTCACCGGCCTCGGCTCGTTCGCAGGAATCAACCGCGCCAGCCGCGATCCCTCCACCACTTCAAGTTCGTGCGCCTCCAGAACCTCGCGGCCCGGTGCATGATTCACCTTCGTCCCCAGCTCCGTAGGCAAATCCTGTATCAGCGTTCCACCCAGCCACACATTCAGGCTCTGCGCCCCCTGGCAAATCGCCAGCAGCGGCTTGTGCAGGTTAAACGCCTCCTGAATCAGCAACTCGTCCACCGCCGTCCGCGCCGCATCCGCGGGCCCGCACTTCGCGTGCCGCGTTGCCCCATACTTCTCCGGCTCAATATCCGCCCGGCTTCCCGGCAGCAGAATCCCCTGCACGCTCCCCAGCAGCCTCGCCACGCGCGCCTGGCTCTCATGCAGCGGAACCGGTATCGGCGTCAACCCGGCCGAGTGCAACGCCGCCAGGTATTGCGGCAACGCCCGCTGGTTGTAGGCGGTGTCAAAGCTGGTCGGTTCTGGAATCGCGATGCGGAGTGACATGGGCATTTCCCTCAACCGGATTCTAACTCTCCCGAACCTGCGTCAACCGGTGCTCAACTCCGTCCACAGCCCCGTCGCTAGTAGGGATGTGGAGAAACCAAACACAAAACATAATCCCCCCAGCAGACCCCAGTCTCTCTCGAAGGAAAAGTGGAAATATCGAGCCAAACCGCATGAATACTGGCTTAATCCCATGCCCCCGTTTTAGAAAACCCGGCTGTGGAATTGAGGGCAAGTGGAAACCCCGTCTTCACACCATCCCTTGCGTCCCCGCCTTCCCACGCTTCCCACAATCCACTCGCAAACCCATGTGGATTTCCTGGGCCGTTCCGTGGAAACCGCGTCCCCACCCAATAACCAAGCACCTTCCCGCAGCATCTCTTTTGCACGGATACACCGATATCCACGTTTGCCACACCCCGCAAAAATTCCGTGGAAAACCAGTGCTGAAACTAAGCGCTGTCCAGGCGCACGGCCCCTCGGCCCATCCGTCGCCTGCCCGGTTAGCCCAATCTCACCTGTAGCTCTATTTGCTCTTCGGCCCCACACGCCACCACGCCGGCCAATGCTCAGCCCGCGTCTCCGCCGCCGTCTCTGGCTCGTTTGAAATCCGCTTGTGCACAAGCCGCCCCAGCGCCGGCCCAAACTCCGTAAAGAGATTCCGCCCCGCCAGTGCCGCCAGATTGATAGCGGAAAACTGCAACCCATGCGACACGTTATTGCCCGCCGGCGGCTGCAACCCCATGTAAGCAAATCCGCCACCGGCGGCCGCTGCCAGGTTGCTCCACGCAAAGCAGCGCTTCCCCCGGTCATTGCGGTCCACCAGCGTAAACGCCAGCGCATGCGCCAGCCGACCGCCCACACCACGCCCCTGCGCCGGGAAATAGCGCGGATCCTCATGCGTCAGCGCACCCGTCAGAAAGCCCGCAGCCCCCATCGCCGTATTTCCAACAAACTCCGCGCCGTACACCCGCGCCCCGGCTCCAACGCCAGACCGCCAACTCCTCGGATACCCCTTCGGCGGCGAAGCCAGAATGAACATCGTCGGAAACGCGGGAGCCACCAGCGCCGGCGGCCCCAGATTCAGGTGCGCCGCATACCGCGCCTTCTCCCCAAACGTCAGCGGCAACACAGCCTTCGGCGCTGAGGCCGTCATCAAATCCGTCGGCGTCTCCTGCTGCGGCTCCATCTCCGGCGTTGCGGTTACCTCGACAGGGTCAGAAATCTTCCATACCCGCAAGGCCTTCGCAGGCGACTCCTCCCCGGCCGCCTGCGCATCCATCCGCGCACCACCCAGGGCAATCACACATCCGGCCACCACAGCAATCTTCCAAAGCAAGCGCAAAGGCATCTCCTATCTCCACGCCAGTAAACACCACCACACCCACACATGCGAAAGCAAGCTTTACTCCTGTCAAAATCCCTTCCCCTGACGCCCGCTCTCCCCCTCGCGTATACTCCCTGTGCGGCGTTTCCGCGCGAGGTATTCCCCATGATTTCCAAATCCATCCGCAACTCGGCACTGGCACTTTCGCTCGGCCTCATGGCTGTCACTGGCCTCATCGCCCGCGCTCAGTCAGCTCCCGCCACCAACCAGGTCCTCACTCCCGTTGAAACGGAGAAGCTCCTCCCCGCCAAGGTCTACTTCAAGGGCCAGTCCGCCACCATCCAGGTCCGCAACTCCGGCGGCGTCAAGTTCGCTGACGGATACATGGTCCTTGCCACCCTGGTTGACACCAGCGGCTACTCCTCTGAGATTGCCGGCAAATACCAGGCCTACTTCATCGCAGAAGTCCCGGTCACCATTGAAGGCCACGCGCTTCCCGCCGGCATCTACGGGGTTGGCTTCCTGGCTGACAACAAGTTCGTCGTTCTCGATGTCGGCTCCCACGATCTCTTCACCGTCACCAGCCACAACGACGCCGACCTCAAGCGCCCCAAGCCCCTCAAGGTGGAAGCGGCCAAGGACGGCTATCGCCTCTACAGTGGCCGTACTTACGTAACGTTTGTCCGTTGATTCACGTCCGTACTAGTACGCACAACACACCAGCGGCGCGCGCCTCATCCCAGGCCCGCGCCGCTCGGCTTTTTCCCGCAGCTCATTGCCCAAACCGCTGCCTCCGCAACGCTCCCGCCACTCGCCAAACCAGCTCCGCCCAATCCCCCGGAGCCCTCTGCCGAAACAGCCTCGCCTGCGGATACCACGGGGTCGTCTCCCGCTCCTGCATCCATCGCCAATCCGCCTGCCAAGGCAGCAGCAGCCACAGCGGCTTGCCCATCGCTCCCGCCAGGTGCGCGATGACCGTATCGGTCGTAATCACCAGGTCAAGATTCGCAATCACCGCCGCCGCATCTGCCAGGTCGCGGTCTCCGCTGCATCCGTCCGCCACCCGCGGATCCGCTGGCACTCCCGCCAACTCCCCGGCCGCCTCGCCCTTCTGCAAAGAGACAAACCCGAAACCCGCAAACTCCCGCACCAGCGGCAGCAAAGTCTCCAACTTCGTAGACCGCTCCTTGTCCGCACGGTACAGCCGATTCCCTGCCCACGCCAGCCCAATCCGTCGCCCACCCCGATCCAGTCCCAACTCCGCCGCCCGTTCCTTCGTCCGCTCCGCCTCCGCGCGCAAATACGGAATCGGCGCAGGCACCGTCTCCACCGTCGTCAACGACACTGCCGGCATACTCATCAGCGGGCAGTGCAAATCAAACCCCGGCAACGGCTCTCCCTGTGCCACCACCACACCCCCCAACGCCTTGACCAGCGGCTCCACCAGCCGAACCAGCGGTGCCTGCACCTCCAGCACAATCTCGGCGCCCATCGCGGCCACCTTGGGCAAATACCGCACAAACTGCACCGTGTCGCCCAGCCCCTGCTCGGCATACACCAGCAGCCTCCGCTCCCGCGCCGGGCGCTTCAGCAGCAGCTCCCCCTTCCATCGCGGCTCGGCAAACCGCCTCGGCCGCGGATGCACCTCCCGAAAGCGCCACCGCGCCTCATAGTTCGCCCACCCATGCGCAAAATCCCCCAGCCGCAGCTGCGTCAGCGCCAGGTTGTAGCGTGCGCCGGCATGCGTGCTGTCCTGCATCACCGCCGCCTGGTGCGCGGCCATCGCTTCCCTCACGCGACCCAGCCGCAGCAGCGCATTCCCCCGGTTTGAGGCCGCCGTCCGGTGGCCCAGTCGCTCCGCCTCGCGAAATGCCTCCACCGCAGCCCCCAGTTTCCCCCCGTCAAACTCTCCTGCGGTCTCGCTCATCAGCAGTATCCCGCGCGCATTCGCTATCTCCGCATTCCGCGCCCCCTCCTTCCACGCCAGCGGCACAGCCACCACGGCCTCAGCAGTCTCTTTCGGGTTCAGCCCGCTCTCCTCCGCCGCGCATGCCTCCGCCTCCTGCCCGCACTCCAGCCCCGCCTCCATCCCACCCAGCTTTTCTGAGAAGCGATGAACCCCGGCTATCCCGCCCTCTCCGACCGCATCACAGGCATCCGCCCACTGCAGCGCCCGGCGCGCCTCCTCATATCTCCCGCTCTCCATGTACAGGTAGGCAAACGCCACCAGAACATTGCTGTCCCCCGGCGCCAGCTCCTGCGCGCGCTCATAGTGCGCCGCGGCCTCGGCAAACCGGTGCCGCGCCCGCTCCAGATTTCCCAAATTCAGCCACGCCGAAACCAGCTTCGGATTCGCCTCCAGCGCCTGCTTGTAGCTCAGCTCCGCCAGCACATCCCGCCCGTCCGCCACCAGCTCCACGCCCAGGTTCAGCCACGCCGAGGCAAACCCCGGCTGCAGCACCACCGCCTCCCGGTAATGGTGGATCGCCTGCGCGTGCTCCCCCAGCTTGCTGTACACATACCCAATGGCAAAGTGCCGCTGCGCCTGGTTTGCCTCCGGCATCTTCGGCTCGTCCGGCTTGTCCTCGCTTTTCAGTGCCAGCGCCCGCTGAAAGCTCACCAGCGCCGCGGCATACTTCTCCTCCAGCGCCAGTACATTGCCCAGCCCAAAATGCGCCTGCGCCAGGTTCGGCCGAATCGCCAGCGCGCGGTGATACTGCGTCGAGGCCAGCCCCGCCTTCCCCTCTGCCGTCAGCAGGTCGCCCATCGCCAGCAGGGCCGCCACCTCATACGGATTCAGCCGCAGCGCCTCCCGCAGGTGCCGCTCCGCCTCGCCCCGTTCCTGCATTGCCACATACGCGTGCGCCACCGTCGTATGTGCCAACGCGCTCTGCGGGTCCGCCTCCACCGCAGCCAACCCCATCCGCAGCGCCGGCAAAGCCTGCCCCGTCTGCCGTGCAATCAGGCTCAACCCCAGCAATGCCGGCAGGTTTCCCGGCTCCGCCGCCAATGTCGCCCGATAATGCTCCGCAGCCTCGAGCAGTTGGCCCACCGCATGGAGACTGCGGGCTTCAGCAAGCGGGCTGGTGGCAACTACAGGCATCGGAGACTACCCCAACCCTAACCCCGCAACGCTCCGCTATCTCCAACCCATACCCACTCTTCCAACGCCCAGTTTCAAAATGACTCGTCTGGACCAAAACGGCCACTCACCCCGGCGCTATACTTGCCTGTTCCACGGAGTCCACTCATGAAGCACCTCGTCCGCCCCCTCGCCCTTCTCCTCCTCGCACTTCCCCTCGTCCTTCACGCCCAGGCCCCCGCCGCACCGGCCGCTGACCCCTGGTGGAAGCACGCCGTCATCTACGAAATCTATCCCCGCTCCTTCCAGGACTCCAACGGCGACGGCACCGGCGACCTCAATGGCGTCACCGCCCGCCTCGACTACCTCAAAGACCTCGGCATCGACTGCGTCTGGCTCACCCCCATGTACCCCTCCCCCGGCATCGACTACGGCTACGACATCTCCGACTACACCGCCATAGATCCCCAGTACGGCACCCTCGCCGACTTCGACCACCTCGTCGCGGAAGCCAACAAGCGCGGCATCCACGTCCTCATGGACTACGTCATCAACCACACCAGCGACCAGAACCAGTGGTTCCTCGATTCCCGATCCTCCCGCGAAAACCCCAAACGCAACTGGTACGTCTGGCACGACGGCAAGCCCGGCCGCGACGGCACTCCCCAGCCCCCCAACAACTGGCAATCCTGGTTCGGCCACTCCGCCTGGACCTGGGACGACAAGACCCGCCAGTACTACTACCACTACTTCTACGTGCAGCAGCCCGACCTCAACTGGAATAACCCCGGGGTCCGCAAGGCCATGTACGGCGTCCTCCAGTTCTGGATGAAGCGCGGCGTCTCCGGCTTCCGCATCGATGCTGTCTCCCGGCTCTTTGAAGACCCCGAGATGCGCGACGACCCCTACCTGCCAGGCACCAACGCCTACGGCGACCGCAACATCCAGCACAAATACACCGACGATCTCCCCGAGGTCCACGACGTCCTCAGGGAAGTTCGCAAAGTCGTCGCCGCCTTCCCAGGCAACCCCGTCCTGGTCACCGAAGCGGACGAGCCCACCATCGCCGACCTCACCCGCATGTACGGCAACAACGATGAGGTCCAGCTTCCCATGGACTTCCAGATTGCCGACGTCAACGAGCTCTCCCCCGCCCGCTTCCGCAAGCTCTTCAATGAGGTGGAGAACAACTCCGCCCATGGCCAGCCGGAATATTTCTTCAGCAACCACGACCAGCCCCGCCAGTGGGACCGCTACGGCGACGGCACCCACAACGACCAGATCGCCAAGCTCATGGCCACCCTGCTGCTCACCACCCGCGGCACCCCGCAGATGTACTACGGCGAAGAACTCGGCATGAGAACAACGCCCCCCGCCAACATCGAGGAGGTCCACGACCCCATCGGCAAACTCGGCTGGCCCAGGGAGAAAGGCCGCGACGGCGAGCGCACCCCCATGCAGTGGACCCCCGGCTCACACTCCGGCTTCACCACCGCCGCCAAGCCCTGGCTCCCCATCCCGCCCAGCGCGGCCACCTACAACGTGGATACCGAGCGCGCCGACCCCAACTCCATCTTCAACGCCTACAAGCGCCTGCTCTTCCTGCGCAAAAACGACCCCGCGCTACGCGACGGTGCGCAGGAGTCCATCAACGACGACGACCAGCATGTTTTCAGCTATCTCCGCCGCGCAGACAAGGAAACCGTCCTGGTCGCCCTCAACATGAGCGCCGAACCCCGCTCCGTCCTCGTCCAGGTGGGCACCGCCCGCCAGGCCCAGGTTCTCTACCGCACCGCAGGCCCCGCCAACGGCACCGTCAAGCTCACCAAACTCCTCCTCGAGCCCTACGGCGTCCTCGTCGCGCGCATCAAATAACATCCCCACCCAAAACCACATTTCGGGTGCCACCGGTCCCTCGCACTTGGGGACCGGTGTTTCACTTCCCCAGCCACTTCAACACCGGCAGCAGACTCGAGTAGTCATCCGTCCACACCCGCAGCCCCGCCACCGGCTTGATCTCCTTCGCCACCTTCGCTATCGCCGGCTGATTCCACAGCTCTCCATTCGCGCTCACCAACACCCAGGTTGACTGGAAAACCCCGCGCTCCTCCTGCGCGGCCGAGTGCACCACCCGCGCCGCCATCCCGGCATCTTTGGCCACCAGAGCAATCGCCGGCGGCAGGTCCAGGTAGTCGTTGCTCACGTGGAAGGCCAGCACCCCACCCTCCGCCAGGTGCCTCCGGTACAGCGCCATCGCCTCCCGCGTCAGCAGATGAACCGGAATCGCGTCGCCGGTAAAGGCGTCCACCACCAGCACGTCATAGTGGCTGTCCGCCTCGCCCGCCAGCAGCAGCCGCGCATCCCCGGTCCCCACGGAAACCTGCGCCTTGCTCTCCTTCAGATAGGTAAACAGCCCCCGCGCCATCGGCTCCACCGCCGGGTTTATCTCGTAGAACCGGAACCAGTCTCCCGGCTGCCCATAGACCGCCAGCGTTCCCACGCCCAGCCCAATCACCCCCACCCGCTTCGGCCGTCCGGCGCAGCAATTCGTCAGCGCCAGCCCCACGCCCGACTCCCGCCCGTAGTAGGTCGTCGGCTCCTGCCGGAACTCCGGCGCAAACCACTGGGTGCCGTGCTCCACGCTGCCGTTCATCAGCATCCGCACCGTAAACGCCTGCGGCGGGAACAGGCTCTTTTCCACCCGCAGCGGCCCGTAGAAATTCCGAATCAGCGCCATCGTGTTCTGGTGATACGCCGTGTGCATCGCTCCCAGAGACATCCCCATGCCCACCACCGCCGCCGCCCACACCACCCGCGTAGGCCAGCCCAGCCGCCACATCGCCAGCAGCCCTGCCACCGCCGTCGCCCCAAACGCCAGCGCAATGTCATAGTTCGCCCGGAATACCAGCGGGCACACAATCGCAATCACCGCCGAGCCCACCGCTCCACCGGCTGCCACGTGCAGGTAAAAGCTCGTCGCCTCATCCCGCCGTTTCGGCCGCACCGCGTGCACCTCCGCGTGGCACAGGTAGCAGGCCACCAGCTCCTCAGCCAGGAACATCCCCACCGCTATCCCAATTGGCAAGCTCAGCTTCGTCTGCGTTATCCAATACCCCAGGCTCACCAGAAACACCAGCACCAGCCCCAGCACATGCCACCGCCGGTACCACCGCGGCGCATCAAAGGCCACAATCAGCGTCACCAGGTACACCCCCAGCGGCAGCACCCACAGCAGCGGAATCGCCGCAATGTTCTGCGTCAGGTATCCCGTAACCGCCGCCAGTTGCATCGCCGCCGCCAACGGCAGCGCAAACCACAGCAGCTTCTCCCAGCCCGAGGCCCGCCGTCCGCTCTCCTCCGCAATCTCCTCCACAGCGGCCGCACTGCCGCTCATCCCCAGCCCCGCCGCCAGCACCAGGGCAAACACCACAAATCCCAGCGCCCAGGCCGCCTTCTGCGCGCTCAGCGTCAGCCCCGGCTCCACCAAGAGGGGATACGCCGCCAGCGCCAGCAGCGATCCCGCATTCGACAGCGCATACAGCCGGAACCGCACCCCGCCCTGCTCCCTGCCCGCCAGCCACACCTGCACCAGCGGACTTGTGGCCGACAGCAGCAGAAACGGCAACCCCACGCCTGCCCCCAGCGCAAAGAAAATCGTCGCCGCCGGATGCGCCCCCGCTCCGCTCAAATCCACCGGATGCCGCCACTCCCAGCCCAGCATCCCCACCGCCAGCGCCAGCAGCGCTCCATGCACCAGCTCCTGCCGGCGCACGCTCAGCCGCTTCGTCAGCCAGTCCGCATACAGGTACCCCAGCAGCAGCACGCCCTGGAAAAAAACCAGGCATGTCAGCCACACCGCAGAGGAGCCTCCCAGCGCCGGCAGCAGCACCCGCGCCGCCATCGGCTCCACCAGAAACAGCAACAATGCCGACAAAAATACCGCTCCGCCAGCCAAGCTCCTCGCACGCAACATCCAATCCTCCGCCCGTTTCACAAACCAACCACTATACCCTGCACCCAACTTCCCCACTTGTGCGCCACGTCATCCCCCAGCCCCAATCGCCTAACATGGACATCACGGGCCCCGCTTCCTCCCCGCCCGCCAAAGGAGACAACGGCTATGAAGATGCGCCCCGGCACACCAACCGGTTACCTCATGGGCGGCAGAGAGTGGACCGAAGGCGAGATCCTCGAAGTCCGCTCCCCGTGGGATCAGGGAATCGTCGGCCGTGTCACCCTCGCCACCCGCAAAGACGCGCGCCAGGCCGTCACCCACGCCGTCGCCAGCCTCCGCCGCACCCGCGCCCTGCCCCGCTGGAAGCGCAAGGAAATTCTCGAAGACATCGCCGCCGCTCTCCTCGAACAAAAAGAGCGCTTCGCCCAGCTCATCGTCGCCGAGGCCGGCAAACCCATCCGCGCCTCCCGCATTGAGGTCGAGCGCGCCATCCTCATCTTCAAAACCGCCGCCGAAGAAGCCATCCGCCTCGGCGGAGACTCCATCCCCCTAGACCTCACCGAGGGCAACGAAGGCCGCTGGGGTCTCGTCCAGCGCTTCCCCGTCGGCCCCATCCTGGCCATCACCCCCTTCAACTTCCCCCTCAACCTGGTCGCCCACAAGGTAGCACCCGCCATCGCCGCCGGCTGCCCCATCCTCATCAAACCCGCCCCCCAAACCCCCCTCACCGCCCTCGCCCTCGGCGAAGTCATCCTCAAGGCGGGCTGGCCCGACGAAGCCCTCGCCGTCCTCCCCCTCTCCAACGAAGACACCGTCTGGCTCGCCGAGCGCGAAGACCGCATCAAGATGGTCTCATTCACCGGCTCCTCGGCCGTCGGCTGGCACCTCAAGGCCAACAGCGGCAAAAAGCGCGTCACCCTCGAACTCGGCGGCAACGCCGCCCTCATCGTCCACTCCGACTGGGGCGATATCGAAACCGCCGCCCTCCGCACCGCAAACGCCGCCTTCGGCTACGCCGGGCAAAGCTGCATCAGCGTCCAGCGCGTCTACGTCCACCGCCCCGTCTTCCAGAACTTCCTCTGGAAGGTCGTCGATCGCGCCAATCGCCTCGTCCGCGGCAACCCCGCCGACGAAGCCACGGACCTCGGCCCCCTCATCCGCCCGGCAGAGCTCGCCCGCATCGACTCCTGGATCAAGGAAGCCATCGCCGCCGGCGCCAAGCTCGTCGAGGGCGGCAGCCCCGACGGGCCCATCTTCGAGCCCACCATCCTTTCCTCCACCCGCCCCGGCATGAAGGTCCACGACGAGGAAGTCTTCGGCCCCGTCCTTGCCATTGAGCCTTACGACGACTTCGAACAGGCCCTCCAGCTCGTCAACCAGTCGCGCTTCGGCCTCCAGGCCGGCCTGCTCACCCGCGACGCCGGACGCATCATGACCGCCTACCGCGAACTCGAAGTCGGCGCACTCATCGTCGGCGACACCCCCACCTGGCGCATGGACTCCATGCCATACGGCGGTGTCAAGGACTCCGGCCTCGGACGCGAAGGCATCCGCTCCGCCATTGAAGAAATGACCGAACCCCGCATGATGGTCATGGCCATCCGCGAATAATGTTTCCTCTCACCGACCGGGGGCGTACCTCAAAAGGGAACCCCCGCGCCCCCCTTCCCTTCCGCAGGACGCAAATCTCCCTCCCCAGCGTTTCACCCACTGAAACGGTGCCATGTGCACCAATTTCAGGGCGCAAAAACACTATCTGTAGGGCTATTCCGTGCGCAGGCCCAAACATCCTGTGATTTGCAGTCCCGACCGGCACACTCCGCAGCCTCTTCCGGCGCGAGTGCTGTTTCGGGAGGATGTTTGTTTTCAAGTGCTTATATCGATTCGTGTTACAGATAACTTTTTTCAGCACAACGCACAACACAGTGCATTTAGCACCTTCTCACTGCTATATTGAAGTTTCGGGGCAGACCTTTATACGCCGCCCCGGGCTAAAGCACAATCTCTACGAACACATCTCTGTGTGACCCAAATCACCTTTTCGGGCCCACAGCCAACCGGAAGCAGGGAAGCATTCATGGCGCAGATTTTTGACCGCAGCTCGAACGCGTTGGCACGCATGAGCCTGGTCCTGACGGGTCTGATCGTGATTGCCCTCGGCGTAACGCTCGATCAGTTGCAGCGTTCTCCGTGGGTAACCCGGCAGGGACAACGCCCGGACCAACCGGTGCCGTTCAGCCACAAGCACCATGTACAGGGACTCGGCGTTCAGTGCCAGTACTGTCATACCTCCGTAGAGAAGTCCAGCTACGCCGGCATCCCGCCGACCAAGACCTGCATGAACTGCCATGCGCAGATCTGGACCAACGCTGGCCTGCTTGAGCCCGTTCGCCAGAGCTGGGCCACCGGTCAGTCTCTGGTCTGGACCAAGGTGCACGACCTTCCGGATTACGTCTACTTCAATCATTCCATCCATGTGAACAAGGGCATCGGCTGCTCAAGCTGCCATGGCCGCGTCGACCAGATGCCGCTGATGTACGCCCAGAACACCCTGCAGATGGAGTGGTGCCTCAACTGCCACCGCGACCCGGCCAAGAACCTTCGCCCCACCTCCCAGATCTACAACATGGCCTGGGAAGGTCCGTCGAGCGAGAAGCCCGTCTGGTGCTCGGTCTCCGACGACAAGTCGGGCAAGCCCACCGCCCAGAGCGTGAACTGCGTTACCAGGGACCCCGGCACCGCCGGTACTGAAGTCGCCAGCCTCAACCTCCCCGCCATGCCCGGCGTCAAGCCCGTTGCGGAAGCCGCAGTGCTCCCCGCCGCGGTCTCCTACACCAGGTTTACCAGCCAGCGCGAGCTCGGCAACTACCTCATCGACCACTATCGGATTCGCAAGCCCAATGAGCTCTCAAGCTGCGAGGTCTGCCACCGATGACCAGTGAGCGCGGAAACGACATGATGAATCAAGACAATGGCATGACGCTGGCCGAGGTTCGCGCCAAGCTCAACGGCTCCAGGGGCAAGCGCTACTGGCGCTCCATCGATGAGCTGGCCGGCACCCCCGAGTTTGAAGCCGCCGTCGCCCGGGAGTTCCCCGACCAGGCGCAGGAGTGGGTCGACCCCGTCTCCCGCCGCGGATTCATGAAGCTCATGGGCGCCTCGCTTGCCCTCGCCGGTTTGGCTGGTTGCACCAAGCAGCCCGATGAGCCCATCTATCCCTACGTCAAGCAGCCTGAGGATCTCCTCCTCGGCCGTCCGGACTACTTCGCCACCGCCTATCCGTCGCCCACCGGCGGCGTGCCGCTGCTGGTCAAGTCCGATGCCTATCGCCCCATCAAGGTCGATGGCAACCCGGATCACCCCTACAATCTCGGCTCGTCCGACCCCTACACCCAGGGCACCCTGCTGGATCTCTACGATCCCGACCGCTCCCAGCACTCCACCCTCCGGGGCGAGCGCCGCGAGTGGGCGGAGTTTGTCCAGGTCTTCCGCGACAAGCTCATCGCCTCCCGTGGCAATGGTGGCGAGGGTCTCTACTTCCTCACCTCCACCATCACTTCCCCCACCCTCGCCCGCCAGTGGAAGGAAGCCCAGGCCGCCTATCCCAAGGCCAGGCTGGTGCAGTATGACCCCATCAACCGGGATGCTGTCCGTGCCGCCATCGGTGCCAAAGACCTTCAGTACGATCTCTCCGCCGCCGATGTGGTTGTCTCCCTCGATGCCGACTTCCTCTCCACGGCTGCCTTCCCCGGCTTCCACAAGCTGGTGCGCGAGTTTGTCGCCCGCCGCAAGTCGCCGGAAAAAGGCCTGAATCGTCTCTATGTGGTGGAAAGCACCACCTCCACCACCGGCCTCAAGGCAGAGCATCGCCTCGGTCTCCGCGCCGGCGAGGTTCCTGCCTTCACCGCTGCTCTCGCCAGGGAACTCGGCGTCAGCGTCAACGCTCCCGCCGCCACCTGGCCCGATTCTGAAGCCAACTTCGTCAAGGCTCTCGCCAAGGATCTCAAGGCCAACGCCGGCAAGTCCGTTGTCATCGCCGGTGAGCAGCAGGACCCCTCGGTCCTCGCCCTCGCCGTCGCCATCAACCAGGCCCTCGGTAACTTCGGCAAGACCGTCTTCGCTACGGAAACCGTTCAGCCCCTCCCGACCTCGCAGACCGCCGAGCTCAAGGCTCTCGTCTCCGATCTCTGGTCCGGCAAGGTCGATTGGCTCGTCATCCTCAATGCCAATCCGGTCTACAACGCTCCCGCCGACCTCAACTTCAAGGCTGCCCTCGACAAGGCCAAGACCTCGGTTCACCTCGGCACTCATATCGACGAGACCGGCTCCGAGACCCTCTGGCACCTCTCCGGCACCCACTACCTTGAGACGTGGTCCGATGTCCGTTCCTATGACGGCACCGTCTCCATCGTGCAGCCGCTGATTGACCCGCTCTATCACGGTCACTCCGCGCACGAGCTTGTCCAGCTCCTCTCCGACGAGCCTTCCCTCTCGCCCTACGAAGCCGTCCGCACCACCTGGCGCGCGCAGCTTTCAAAGTCCGGCGAGTTTGAAGCCAACTGGCGCAAGGCGCTCCACGCCGGCTGGGTCGAAGGCACTGCTTTTGAAAAGGGCACCGCGGTCACCGCGGCATCTCTGCCGGTTCCGGCACCCTCCTCCAGGGATTCCGTCGAAGTCATCTTCCGCGCCGACCCGTCCATCTACGATGGCCGCTTCTCCAACATCGGCTGGCTCCAGGAACTTCCCAAGCCGGTCACCAATCTCAGCTGGGACAACGCCGCACTTCTTTCGGGCGCAACCCTCACCAAGCTGAATATTGAGGAAGGCGACATCCTCGAGGTCACCGTCGGCGGCCAGACGGTCAAAACTCCCGTCCTCGTCGTCCCCGGTCATCCGGACAACTCGGTCACCGTCTACCTCGGCTACGGTCGTGAGCAGGCCGGCCGCGTGGGTTCCGGAGCAGGCTTCAATGCCTACCTGCTCCGCACCTCGGCAACCCCCTTCCTGGCCACCGGCGCCAAGCTCGCCAAAACGGACGGCAAGTGGGGCTTCGCGGTTACCAAGAGCCACTTCCAGGACCACCGCTCCAAGTTCTTCGGCGGCGAAGGCAGCGGCAACAACTCGCTCGAAGGCAACGAAGCGGAGACCCGCGGCATCATCCGCTGGGCCACCCTTGAGGAGTTCAAGTCCAACCCCGGCTTTGCCAACGAGGGTGAGAATCACCCCAAGGTCGAGCGCGATGTTACCTTGTTCCCCAACTGGGAGTACAACGGCAACGCCTGGGGCATGTCCATCGATCTCAACAGTTGCGTGGGCTGCAACGCCTGCATCGTCAGTTGCTACGCAGAGAACAACATCGCCGTCGTCGGCAAGCAACAGGTTCGCATCGGACGCAACATGCAGTGGCTCCGCATCGATACCTACTTCGAAGGCGACCTGGCCACCCCGCGGGCACACTTCCAGCCCATGGCCTGCCAGCACTGCGAAAACGCTCCCTGCGAACAGGTTTGCCCTGTCGGTGCCACCGTCCACACTCCGGAAGGCCTCAATACGATGGTCTACAACCGCTGCGTGGGCACTCGCTACTGCTCCAACAACTGCCCCTACAAGGTGCGCCGTTACAACTTCCTGCTCTTCTCCGACTTTGAGACCGAGAGCCTCAAGCTCATGCGCAACCCGGATGTTTCGGTCCGCAGCCGCGGTGTCATGGAAAAGTGCAGCTACTGCGTCCAGCGCATCTCCGCAGCAAAGATTGAAGCCGACAAGGAAAATCGCGAAGTTCGCGACGGCGAAGTGGTTACGGCTTGCCAGCAGGCCTGCCCCGCTTCCGCCATCACCTTCGGCAATCTGAATGACAAATCCAGCCGCGTAGCCAAGCTCGCCAAAGACGAGCGCACCTACTCCGTACTGGCCGATCTCAACACTCGTCCGCGCACGACCTATGTCGCCGCGGTCCTGAATCCGAACCCCGAACTTGCCGAGGCACCTGTGGAACACGCCCCGGCAAAGGGCTAAGAGGCTCGAACTGTCGATGGCAACCAACGAAATTCTGACAGAAGATCCGGGGCTCGACCCGGCAACCGGAGAATTCCGGGTAATTGCGCCGGGTTTCAGCTTCAAGTCGGTGACGGCAAAAATCGCCGACATCGTCCTCACGCCCAAGACCTCGCTCGGGTGGCTGCTCTTTTTTGCCATTGGCGGCGCGGTCGCCACGCTGGTTCTGGTCGCAGTCACCTGGCTCTTCCTCAAGGGCACCGGTATCTGGGCCATCTCCCAGCCGGTCGCCTGGGGCTTCGCCATCATCAACTTCGTCTGGTGGATCGGTATCGGCCATGCCGGAACCCTCATCTCCGCCATCCTCCTGCTCTTCAAGCAGAGCTGGCGTAACTCCATCAACCGCTTTGCGGAAGCCATGACCATCTTCGCCGTGGTCTGCGCGGGCATGTTCCCGCTCATCCACGTCGGCCGTCCCTGGCTGGGATACTGGCTCTTCCCCTATCCCAACACCATGAACGTCTGGCCGCAGTTCCGGTCGCCGCTCTTGTGGGATGTCTTCGCGGTTTCCACCTACGCCACCATCTCCATCGTCTTCTGGTACGTCGGCATGATCCCCGATTTCGGAACCCTCCGCGATCGGGCTCACTCCAACTTCGCCAAGTACATCTACGGCCTCGTCGCTCTCGGCTGGCGCGGTTCGGTCCGCCACTGGATGCGCTATGAAACCGCCTCGCTTCTGCTGGCCGGTCTCGCAACGCCTCTGGTGCTCTCCGTACACACCGTCATCAGCTTCGACTTCGCCGTCGCCGTCCTGCCCGGATGGCACACCACCATCTTCCCGCCCTACTTCGTAGCCGGCGCCGTCTACTCCGGTTTCGCCATGGTGCTCACCCTCGCCATTCCGCTCCGCAAGGTCTACCACCTTGAGGGCCTGGTCACCGAGCGCCACATCGACAACATGGGCAAGGTCATGCTCGCCACTGGCTCCATCGTCGCCTACGGCTACGGCATGGAAGTCTTCATGAGCTGGTACTCGGCCTCCCACTGGGAAGCCTTCATGATGTGGAACCGCATGTTCGGCCCCATGGGCTGGTCCTACTGGGTCCTCATCTTCTGCAACATCGCTTTCCCGTTGACGACCCTGTGGGTCCGCAAGCTGCGCACCAACATCAGCTTCATGTTCCTCATCTCCATCATCGTCAATATCGGAATGTGGTTTGAACGCTTTGTCATCGTCGTCACCAGCCTGTACCGCGACTTCCTGCCTTCTTCCTGGGGAACCTATCGCGCTACCAAGTGGGACTACATGACCTATATCGGCACCATGGGCCTGTTCACCGCACTGTTCCTGCTCTTCGTGCGCTTCCTGCCCATGATTCCCATGAACGAAATCAAGATGATGCTGCCCTCGGCCAAGCTTACCGCTAAGGCCGAAAAGGCAGTCGGGGCGGGTGACTGATGCCAGAGCCAAGGGAAGGACTTTACGGCGTAATCGCCGAATTCGAAACTCCAGGGGAGCTGGTCCGCGCTGCCAAGGCCGCACATGATGCCGGCTGGCGCCGTATGGACTGCTACACCCCGTACCCGGTCGAAGAAGCCGCCGAAGCTATCGGCTTCCACACCAACAAGGTGCCCCTGCTCACCCTTGTCGGTGGCATCATGGGCCTCGTCGCCATGTTCTCGCTGGAAACCTGGGTCTCGACCCTGGCTTACCCGCTCAACATCGGCGGCCGCCCCACCTACTCCTGGCCGGCATTCATCATCCCGACCTACGAGTGGACCATCCTCTTCGCGGGTCTCTCGGCGGCTTTCGGTATGATCGCTCTCAACGGTCTGCCCAGCCTCTATCACCCGCTCTTCAACGCACCAAACTTCCGCTCTGGCGCGCTCGACGACAAGTTCTTCCTGTGCCTTGAGGCGCTCGACCCCAAGTTCGACGTTGCAGAGACAAAGGCTTATCTTGAAAGCTTCAAGCCCAACTCGGTTGTGGAGGTGGAGTACTAAATGAACACGACCTTCACCCGCAAGCTTGCCCTCGTTGCCGCCGCCGCCAGCCTCCTGGCTGTCGTCGGTTGCCGACAGGACATGCATGACCAGCCCAAGTTCATTCCCCAGCGCGGTACCGAGTTCTTCGCGGACCACCGCTCGGCTCGTCCCCAGGTGGAAAACACCATCGCACGCGGACAGCTCAAGGAAGACTCCTACTTCTACACCGGCACCGTCATCGCCGCCAACGGATACAAGGAAGAGCGCAACGAACTGCCCTTCCCCGCTACCGTTGCCGTGCTGGAGCGTGGCCAGGAGCGCTTCAATATCTATTGCACTCCCTGCCACTCCCGCGTGGGCAACGGCCTCGGCGCCATCGTCCAGCGTGGATACAAGCAGGCCGCCAATCTGCAGGATCAGGTGCGCCGCGCCCAGCCACTCAGCCACTACTTCTATGTGATGAGCCACGGCTACGGCGCCATGCCCGACTACTCCTCGCAGCTCACTCCGGAAGATCGCTGGGCCGTCGCGGCCTACATCCGCGCTCTCCAGCTCTCGCAGGATGCCACTGCCGCCGACGTGCCCACCGGCACCAAGCCGCAGAGCCTCACCAACCTCGCAGCTGCCAAGGGCCTGCCCTCCAGCTTCGCCGGTCCCTGGGATATTCCCAACACCGCAGTCCAGGCCTACCCGGCCAACAAGAACGAAGGAACACCAGGCATGGCTCCGGCCTACCCGGTCGACCCCAAGGTCTTTATCCCCAACCAGGCAGCTCCGGCCAAGTCCGGCACTGCCAAGCCCGCTGAAGCACCCAAGGCGGGGAACTAAGGAGCCAGGAAAACCAAGATGACACACGCTCCTCACGCTAAAACCTTACCCGCTGACCTCTCGGCGCCCGCCTTCGTCAACACCTGGCGCGCCCGCGCTCTCATGGTCGCGGTTCTCTTCTCGGTTACGGCGGTCGTTCTCGCCATCGCCGAAAAGAGCTGGGATCACTTCTTCCGCGCCTGGATCGTCGGACTCATGCTCACCTTCGGCTTCACCTGCGGTGGCATGGCTCTGCTCATGGTTCAGCACGTCTCCGGCGGCAAGTGGGGCCTGCTGCTCCGTCGCCCGCTTGAGGCGATGAGCCGCTGCCTGCCCCTGGTCTTCGCCTACTGGGTCGTTCTCGCAGCCATGGTCAAGAGCCTCTATCAGTGGGCCGCTTTCCCCACCGAAGAGCTCGCCAAGGCCGCCGTCGTCGCCGGCAAGCTCCCCGAGGCCGCCGTCCACGCCATCGTCTGGAAGGCGCCCATGCTCAACGTCCAGGCGTTCTGGGGTTCGGGCATCCTCTGCTTCGCCATCTGGGGCTTCTACACCTGGCGTCTCAACTCCCTCAGCCTCCAGCGCGATGCTGACAAGCAGGGCAACACCCCCATCTGGATCAAACGCATGGAAAACCTCTCCGGCTTCGGCCTGGTGGTTTACGCGCTTACCATGACCGCCATGGTCATCTACTGGGTCATGAGCCTCGATGTCACCTGGTCCTCCTCGGTCTACGGCCTGCTCTTCCTGGTCGGCCAGGGCTACCAGACCCTCGCGCTCTCGCTCATCACCGTCATTTCGCTCTCCAAGGCCGAGCCCTTCAAGACCGTCCTTCGCACCACCGAGCAGCACGACCTCGGCAAGTTCACCTTCGCCTTCGTCATGCTAAACATCTACCTCGCCTTCTCGCAGTTCCTCATCATCTGGTCTGGCAACCAGCCGGAAGAAATCCACTGGTACATGAACCGCTTCAACGGCGGATGGGCCATCATCATCACCCTGGATTTCCTCTTCCACTGGCTTATCCCCTTCTCCCTGCTTCTCTCGCGCGACATCAAGCGCAACAAGAAGCGCCTCATCCGCGTTGCCCAGTGGATGATCTTCGCCAAGGCCTTCGATCTCTTCTGGCTGGTGGAGCCGAACTTCAACGATGCAGCTCGGAACCTCCACTTCTCGCTCGGCATCCTTGAGTACATCGCAGTGCCCGTGGCCATGGTCTCCCTCTGGGTCGCCTTCTACTGCACGCAGCTCAAGAGCCGTCCGCTGGTAGCCACCAACGACCCGCACCTGGCGGAGATTTTGGAGCCCGAACATGCACATGCATGAGCATCACAGCCCCACCGAACCCGTTGAGGTCGACGCCTCCAAAGGCTACGAAGATTCAGACGTACGAGTATCCGGCGTCGTCGTCTTCCTCACCGCGCTCACCATCTTTGTCGTAGTCACCGCAGTGCTCTGCATCGGCATCGGCAAGGTCATCAACTCGCAGATCGCCAAGGCCGACGGCCCCGTCAACAAGTGGTCCCACCCGGTTGATGTCCGCAACCTTGGCAACCTGGCTCCCAGCCCCAGGATTCAGCAGCAGTTCCAGCAGCTCGCCGATCGCTTCCCCACCCCGCGTCTCCAGAATGACGACGGCTACGAGGAAATCTACGAGATGCACCAGCGCGAAGATCTGCTTCTGGAGGACTACAGCTGGGTCAACCCGGCGGAAGGCAAGGTCCGCATCCCCATCGAGCGCGCCATCGAGCTCACCGCCCAGCGCGGTCTGCCCGTTGCCACCTCAACTGTTGCTGACCGTCCCCTTCTCGCCGAGGAGCACAAGCTCGTCGTGAAGGTTCCCCTCACCAACGGCTTTGCCCGCACCGGCTACGAGCAGGACCAGATGGCCAAAGACGAAGCCGCCAAAACCAAAGAGTAAGTGAACCCGCTGCCCCGGCAGCCAGTCTGGAACAGGAAACACCATGCGCAAGCTCAAGACAATCCGAAATGGCAAAGCCGCCCTTCTGGCCGCGGCCTTTGCCATCGCGTGCCTGTCTTCGGCCTCCGCGCAGGTCTCCAGCTACGGCGACAAGCAGATTGACGAGCGCAGCGACAAGCCGCCCGCCCTCCTCTCCGCCGTCGGTATCAATCAGCGGCTCAATACCCCCCTGCCCCCCGCCGTCCAGTTCCGCGACGAAACCGGCAAGCAGGTTCTCCTCGGCGACTACTTCGGCAAAAAGCCGTCCATCCTCGCCCTGGTCTACTTCCAGTGCCCGATGCTCTGCTCTGAGGAGCTCAACGGCCTCACCGGCGCGCTTCGCATGGTCTCGCTCCAGCCCGGCAAGGACTTCAACATCCTGGTCGTCTCCATCGACCCCAGCGAAGGCCCCGATCTCGCCGCCGCCAAAAAGCGCAGCTACGTCAAGCGCTACGGCAAGCTTGAAACTGCCGACGGCTGGCACTTCCTCACCGGCGACCAGCCCGCCATTGACGCCCTGACCAAGGCTGTCGGCTTCGCATACACCCGCATCCCCGGCCCAGATGGCAAGTTGAACCAGTTTGCCCACGCAAGCTCCATCCAGATCATTACCCCCGAGGGCAAAATCGCCCAGTACTACATGGGCGTTGAGTACAGCCCCAAAGATCTTCGCCTCGGACTCGTCGAGGCCTCGTCGAACCAGATTGGTTCGCCCGTAGACAACATCCTTACGTATTGCTACCACTACGACCCCAAGACCAACTCGCAGAGTCTCGTAATCGCTCGTGTGGTGCAGGTTGCAGGACTCCTTACTGTCATGCTGCTCGGCGGCTTTATGGTTGTCATGTTCCGCCGCGACAGCAAACAGGCCGAAAAACCAGGGAATGGAACAAAGGTGAACGGATAACGGAATGGATCACATTAGTCCAGTTTTATGGCAATTTCTCGTCAAGTGGATGACCACCTTCGCGATCATCCCGCCGGAGGCCTCCACCATCGCGCCCAAAATGGATGCGCTGCTGGTCTTCATGACGCTGGTCAGCATCATTGGCCTCACCATCGTGGCGCTGCTGATCACCACCTTCTCGGTGCTGTATCGGAAGGACCGCAACCCGCAGGCCACCCAGATTGAGGGCTCAACGCTGCTTGAAGCCACCTGGACCATCATTCCGCTCGGCCTCTTCCTCATCATGTTCGTTTGGGGATCGGTCCTGTACTTCCGCATTTTCACGCCTCCGGCAAACGCCATGAACATCTATGTCGTCGGCAAGCAGTGGATGTGGAAGGCCGAGCACCCCGGCGGCCAGCACGAAATCAACTCGCTCCACGTGCCCACCGGCCAGCCGGTGCAGCTCACCCTCATCTCCCAGGATGTCTTCCACAGCTTCTCCATTCCCGCATTCCGCGTGAAGCGTGAGGCCATCCCCGGCCGCTACACCACAGTCTGGTTTGAAGCCACCACGACCGGCACATACCACCTCTTCTGCACCCAGTACTGCGGTACGGCCCACTCCGCCATGATCGGCGAAGTGGTCGTGCAGACCCCTGAGGACTACAAGGCCTGGCTCGCTTCCTCCACCAGCGGCGTCTCGCTCGCCCAGAATGGCGAGCGCCTCTTCTCCAGCCTCAGTTGCGCAGCCTGCCACAATGGCGCGCCCGACGCGCGCGGTCCCAACCTCGCCAACGTTTACGGCTCCAAGCTCACCCTCACCACCGGCCAGCCGGTGCTGGTGGATGAAGCCTACCTCCGTCAGGCCATCCTCAATCCCTCGGCGCACATCACCCAGGGCTTCGCTCCCATCATGCCCACATACCAAGGCCAGATCAGCGAAGAAGGTCTCATCTCCCTCGTCGAGTACATCAAGACACTCAACTCAAACTACCGCGTCCAGCAAACAACGAACACCACGGAACTTTTGCCCGAAGGCCCCGATAAGCCGGGCAAATCCAGTGCCGCTCAGGGGGGAACAAAATAATGAGCACTCTCATCTCCTTACCCGATCAGTCAACGGCCCGCGTGCCCAAGAAGAACTACATAACGAACGAAAATGGCATCATGAGCTGGCTCCTCACCGGAGATCACAAGCGCATCGCCATCCTCTACCTCATTTCACTTACGTTCTTCTTCTTTATTGGTGGCGCAATGGCCGCGCTCATCCGGCTGGAGTTGCTCACCCCGCAGTCCGACCTGATGGCCTCCGATACCTATAACAAGGTCTTCACCATGCACGGCATCGTGATGATCTTCTTCTTCCTCGTGCCCTCAGTTCCGGCCACACTCGGCAACTTCCTCGTGCCACTCATGGTCGGCGCGCGCGATCTCGCCTTCCCCAAAATCAACCTTCTCAGCTGGTACCTCTACATGGCTGGCGGTTGCCTCGCCCTCTACGCCATGATCACCGGCGGCGTTGACACCGGCTGGACCTTCACCACCCCGCTCTCCACCCACTACGTCAACACCAACGTAGTCACCACCGGACTCGCGGCCTTCATCGCCGGCTTCAGCTCCATCTTCACCGGTCTCAACTTCATCGTCACCATCCACCGCATGCGCGCACCGGGCATGACCTGGTTCAAGATGCCTCTCTTCCTTTGGGCCAACTACGCCGCTGCGATTCTCATGGTCCTCGCCACTCCCGTCGTCGCCATCGCCATTGTCCTGGTCGCCCTTGAGCGCACCGTCGGCATCGGCGTCTTCGACCCCACCAAGGGCGGCGATCCCCTGCTCTTCCAGCATCTCTTCTGGTTCTACTCCCACCCAGCCGTTTACATCATGATTCTTCCCGGCATGGGAGTTATCTCCGAAGTCATCTCCACCTTCGCCCGCAAGCGCGTCTTCGGCTACTCGGCCGTCGCCTTCAGCTCGGTTGCCATTGCCATCTTCGGCTTCTTCGTCTGGGCCCACCACATGTTCATCATGGGTGTCTCCAACTACGCCGCACTGGTCTTCAGCCTGCTCACCATGCTGGTTGCGGTGCCCTCGGCCATCAAGATCTTCAACTGGACCTTCACCCTGTACAAGGGCTCCATCACCTTCGAGACGCCCATGCTCTACGCCTTCGGCTTCATGGGACTCTTCACCATCGGCGGTCTCACCGGCGTCTTTCTCGGCGTCTCCGGTACTGACATTCACCTTACGGAAACCTACTTCATCGTCGCCCACTTCCACTTCGTCATGGTCGGCGGCATGTTGATGGCCTTCCTCTCCGGCATCCACTTCTGGTGGCCCAAGATGACCGGCCGCATGTACCCCGAGAAGATCTCCCAACTCGCCGCTGTCGTCACCTTCATCGGATTCAACTTCACTTTCTTCCCGCAGTTCCTCCTCGGAATGCTCGGCATGCCCCGCCGCTATGCCGCCTATCCGCCGGAGTTCCAGGTGTTGAACGTCTTCTCCACCGCCGGCGCCTCCATCCTCGGCGTTGGCTACCTGCTGCCGGTTCTCTACCTCATCTGGTCGCTCAAGTACGGCCAGGTCGCGGGGGACAACCCCTGGCAGGCCACCGGCCTTGAGTGGCAGATTCAGTCCCCGCCGCTCACTGAGAACTTCACTGAAATCCCCGTTGTGACCCAGGATGTCTACGACTATGAGTGGCTCGAACGCCAGAAAGAACACGAGGTGACGCACGTTGGATAGCCACGCAACCGCTCACAGCGAAGCCCACGAACACCCGGCACACCTGCGCCATCACTTCATGGACGCCGCGCAGCAGAAGGAGTCGGCCACCTTTGGCATGTGGCTCTTCCTGCTCACGGAAATCATGTTCTTCGGCGGCCTTTTTACCGCCTACCTGGTCTATCGCAACTGGTACTACCCCGCTTTCGTCGCCGGCTCCCACACCCTCGACATCAAGCTGGGCATGTTCAACACCCTGCTCCTCATCACCTCCAGCTTCACCATGGCCATGGGTGTGTGGTGCTCTGAGACTCGCCGGAAGTCCGGTCTGGTCTGGTCGCTCATCGCCACCATCATCCTCGGCATCGGCTTCCTCGGCATCAAGACCATCGAGTACAAGGAGAAGTTCGAGCTTCACCATGTACCCGGCTCCAGCTTCAGCGCCGCCTCCTTCGTCAACCCTCCGCTGGACGCGCAGGGCAAGCCCAAGGACACTCCGCTCGCTCCCGACATGGCTATCCACACTGAGGTCTACTTCAGCCTCTACTTCGCCATGACCGGCATGCACGCCGTGCACATGATTCTCGGTATCGCCATCCTCTTCGCGCTCCTCATCAAGTCCGCAAAGGGGCAGTACACCACCGGGCACAACACCACCATCGAACTCTTCGGCCTTTACTGGCACTTTGTCGATATCGTGTGGATCTTCCTCTTCCCGCTGCTCTACCTCATCAGTCGCCACTGATAGCCCCGGGAACTGGCCACCGAAAACACCAAGTATCGAGAACAAGGATTGTCCACTATGTCTGAAATCACCGAAGTCCCCGAGTCCCACGGCGAACACATCGTCAGCCCCAAGGTCTACGCCCTCATCTTCCTGGCGCTCCTGGTCGGAACCGCCATCACGGTGGGTGCTTCCTACATCGACCTCGGCCCCTGGAATCCCGTTATCGCTCTCGCCATCGCCGTCACCAAGGCCACACTGGTTGTGCTCTACTTCATGCACGTCAAGTACAGCTCCAAGTTGATGAAGCTCACCGTCCTCTCCGGCGTCTTCACCTTCCTCATCCTCGTCGGCATGAGCCTGTCCGATTACATCTCCCGCGCCTGGGGCCAGTGGTAAACACCCCACCCGCACCCGCACCACCCCCAAGGGCCGCCCATCAGCGGCCCTTTTCCTTTCAACCCATCAAATCCAAACTCTCTTTCCTCCCCATCCGGCCTCGTCTCTTCCATAAACTGGTTCCATGACCGGGCTTCCATCCCAACTCGCCACAATCGCTGACTCCCCCCGCATCCTGGTTCGTCGCCCCGGCTCGCCCCGCACCCCAGCCCGCTCCGTTGTCTACTGGATGCAGCGCTCCCAGCGCGCCCTCGACAACCCGGCTCTCGAGACCGCCATCGCCGTCGCCAACACCCTCGGCCTCCCCGTCGTCGTCTACTTCCAGGTCATCTCCAACTACCCCAACGCCAACCTGCGCCATTACCACTTCATGCAGCAGGGCCTGGTTGACCTCGCAAGTGCTCTCGCCGCCCGCAACATCGGCTTCGTCCTTCGCCGCGCCCCTGAAGCCTCGCTGGAAGCCTTCCTCGAAGAAGCCGAAGCCGCTATCCTCATCGGCGACGAAAACCCCTGCCGCGAACCCGAGCGCTGGCGTCAGGTGCTCGCCTCACGCCTCCGCATCCCCTTCTGGACCGTCGATGCCGACGTCGTCGCCCCCTCCGCCCTCTTCAACAAGGCCTACGTCCTCCTCCATCACTTCCGACCCCACCTGCACCGCGCATTGCCCGATTGGCTCCAGCCCATCACCCCCCTCACACCTACTCACCCCTGGGCACCCTGGAAGCCCTTCCCCACCTGGGACCCCAACCAGGACATCACCACCGGATTCACCAAACTCGATCGCTCCATCGGCCCCGTTGACACATTCACCGGCGGCACCACCGCCGCACTCGCCCGCCTGCGCGAGTTCACCACCACCCAGCTCCGCACCTACGACCCCCAGCGCAACCATCCCGAAGTCCGCGGCACCAGCCAAATGTCCCCCTGGCTCCACTTCGGCCACATCTCGCCCCTCACCATCGCCCTCGAAGTCCAGAGAGCCGCCCTCCGCGGCTCGGTCACGCAGGCCATCGCCGACAAATACCTCGACGAGCTCATCGGCTGGCGCGAACTCGCCGTCCTCTTCGTCCGCCACAACCCCAACTACGATAACTGGGAGTGCGCCGAGCCCTGGGCAAAGAAGACCCTCCTCGCCCACGCCGGCGATCCCCGCCCCTGGCTCTACACGCTCCCCCAGCTCGAACACGCCCAAACCCACGACGAGCTCTGGAACGCCGCTCAGCGCGAAATGGTCACCACCGGCTGGATGCACAACTACATGCGCATGTACTGGGCGAAGAAGATACTGGAATGGTCCGCCAACCCCGCCACCGCCTTCGACTGGGCCGTCACCCTCAACGACCGCTACCAACTCGACGGCCGCGACCCCAACGGCTACTCCGGCATCGCATGGGCCATCGTCGGCAAGCACGACCGCCCCTGGTTCGATAAACCCGTCTTCGGCCTCGTCCGACCGATGTCCGGCGAACGCGCCGCCCAAAAATTCGACGCGCGCCAATACATCCGCCAGCACCCGCCCCTCAGCACGGTCTGATCCGTCTACTTCGCCTCCAGCTTCAACTCAGGTCTCGCCGCCGGCAGTGTGCACCTGCCGCTTTGCACTCCCTGCAAAAAATCCCCAATCGACCCCGTAATCACCGGGTCCAGCTTGCCCTGCTCCATTCCCCGCCCGCCAAAGCTCATGTGCGTTGCGCCCTCCAGATACCCGCTCCAGTGGCACCCGCTGCTCGTCGCCGGCATTTCCTTCCACGGAATCAACCGTGTCTCCGGCCCGCCGCTCAGCCCGCGGTCCAGAGAACCCGACAGCGTATACATCGGCTTGCGAATCTTCTTCCACGCCCCATCGGCAAACACCACTCCCGGTCCCTCCGGGCTCAGCGCAACATAGGCGTCAAACCGGTCCTGCCCTGCCGGCGGAGCAGCCACGCCA
Organism: uncultured Acidobacteriaceae bacterium; assembly: GCA_903904755.1. Classification (GTDB taxonomy): domain Bacteria; phylum Acidobacteriota; class Terriglobia; order Terriglobales; family Acidobacteriaceae; genus Acidicapsa. The sequence goes on from CAIVDV010000016.1 coordinate 44,924, forward strand.
ATCTGGTCTTTGGCTCCAGCCTCCAGCATCGTGGTAATCCCACCCATGGAGTGCCCCAGCAGCACCTTGAAGGGCGCCTTGCACTGCTTGTCAGCCCAGGCCAGCGCCGCGCCCACATCCAGCAGGCGGTCCTGCTCTGCCGTCGGGTCCACCACCAGCTCCTTAATTCCGGCCCGCCCTTCAGCCCGCATATCCTTCAGCAGGGGCTTCATCCCACTCTCCCGGTGGTCCAGCATGATCGTCGTATATCCCATCCCGCTCAGCGCATCTGCGATGTATCGGTAGCCCCGCTCTGACCCGCCAGCCCCATGCGAAAAGACAGCCAGCGGCGCGCATCCCCCGCCATCACCCTTTCCGGCGAAAACGAGAAACGGCGTAAGCTTCCCATCCCCTCGCGGCGCTTCCACCTGCCGCTGCGCCCAGCCGCTTCCGCACCCCGACAAAACCAACCCAAACAAGGCAATCCACTTCCGCATTCCACATTCCTCCCTGCCTGGTATCAACCCAGAACTGGCTGCCCGGTTGCGGAACAAACACACTCGTGACAATTCTTTACGCACTCGCCGGCTTCCGCCGCAACACAGCCGCAGACAACACCGCAAACAACAGCCCCACCGGCAACGGCTCCACCACGGTATACGCCATATTCACCAGCGGATTCTGGTACATCTCCTGCGATCGCCGTGTCGCCGCCACTCGCCGCGCCAACGTCCCCGCATCCAGCCCGGAAGCCTCCAAATGCCGAATCTGTGCCGCAAAGTACCCGTCCATGAAGTGCGGCATAAACCCGAAGTACATCACTTCCCACGAGCCCACATAGCAAATCGTGGTAATCAGCATAATCAGTAATCCGCAGCCCAAAGCCCGCCCAAAGCTAATTCCTCCTCCCAGCACGGTGTCCCGATAGCTTCGCACCCCAAAGTACACCAGCAGAAACGAGGCCACCATAATCGTGTAGCCAATCAACATGCTGTAGCCCGGCCCAATCCGGTGCGCCAGCAGCATCGAACACCCCATCAGCGCTGAGATCATCAGTCCTGAGCCAAATCCATACCGCAACACAATCCGCTTCATCCAAACCTCCCAAAGTCCCCAATCTGGGTCATCCCCACCATGCCCCAGCACAGGTCGTAAAAGAGTCATCCTTTCGGGTGATTTTTCCCGCGAACCTCAAAATCATCCAAAAGCACTCCCGCGCTTAGGGCAGCAAACCAAGTTCCTTGCCCCGTTGTACAGCCTGCGTGCGCCGCACAGCTCCTACCTTGTCAAAAACGCGAGCACAGTGAGTTTTGACCGTGTTCTCTGAGACAAAAAGAGCCACGCCAATCTCACGATTGCTCAGTCCCCGTGCCACCAGCGTCAATATCTCAAGCTCCCGCGCCGTTATCCCCAAACCCTGCTGTTGCTGCCGGTTTACCGAAAAGCCCGGTCCACCCCCGGTCTCCCGCTCCTCTTCTACAACCTGCGGCTCCTGGTTTGCCCCACCCCGCTGTCGCGTTCCCAGCCAAATCCCAAACCCGGCAAAAACGACCGCAATCAGTGCCCCATACACCTCGCCGGAGTGCTCAATCACCAGAAACCGATACTCGATCCACTGCAACACCGCAATCAGCAGTCCGCCCACCACCCCGAAGATCAACGCATGTCGCTTCATGACGAAACCAGACTATACGAACCAGCTCTCCACAACCCTTGCCCGTCGCGCTCTTCCTCCCAAAAATAGTTTCGGCGCGACAAGCGAACCGGTGCTAAAGTTCTCTGCAACAAATCCATGGAGAAATTAGATGAGCTATATATCCCAGAATGCCTGCTATGCCGCGCCTGTCGCACCACTCGGCTCCTTCATCTTCCACTCACTCATCAAAACCGGAATGCCCCCGGACCAGGCCGTCAACTACGCGCTCTTCGCCGAAGGGGTCCAGAACTTCATCCAGAACGATCCCACCCTGAAAAAGGCACTCCTCCAGTACAAGCTCCTCAAGGATGTCAAAGACATCAAAACCGGAGTCTCTGAGGCCGTCGCGATATCGGATTACATCGCGCGAAAAGCGAAGGTCGGCATGGTTACGGACGTTGCTCTCGACGCCCGCGGTCTCAGCGTCGCCACAGCTCTCTCCGGGGTGGTTGACATCATGGAGGTCATCGCTAAACAGAACAATGTCGAGCTCAACCCCTGCGCCATCTCCATCGCCAAAGTCTCCCTCGACGGCGTCGGCATCATCGGCGGAGGCCTCAGCTTTGCCACCGTCTACGGCGCATTCCAGGCTGCCATGAGCCTTTATGTGTACGCGCCGGAGCAAAAATAGACCACATGGCGCCGCGTTAGCGGCGTGACGTGGCGGAGTAAAAGGAGACCACCCCGCCAGGCGTTGATTTCACGGACAAGCATTTTTCTTTGGGGAGTGCCGAAGTTGATTCGGCGC
>CAIVDV010000017.1 GCA_903904755.1 uncultured Acidobacteriaceae bacterium
CTGGATGGGGGCCTCGACGGCGGCATAGCCGTTGTTGGAGAGGTTGACGGCGACGAGCCAGGAGTCTGCGACGGTGGTGTGGCTGGGGAAGATGCTGTCGATGGCCAGATCGGGGAGTCCCTTATCGGCGTAGACCCAATCGGAGAAGAACCAGGCGAGGTTGCGCCGGTCGCCGGCCTGCTCCAGCAGCTTTTCGAAGGCATCGGGGGCGGGGTCGGCGGGATTGTAGGCGCGGAGGGCGGCGGAGAGCGCCTGGTCGCCGACGAGCTCTCGCAGCATCCAGAAGACGTAGGCGGCCTTGGTGCGGTAGTAGACCGGGGCGATGGCGCGGGTGAGGGGCTGGCCATCGGCTGCGCCGGGGCTTTCCGGCTCAACGAGAATGAGTGCCTGGCGGCCGGCTTCCAGGGTGGCCAGCGCGCGCTCGCGGCCCTGCTGTTTTTCTGTCCAAAGGGTGCCGATGAAGTGGGCTACGCCCTCGTTGAGCCAGGCCTGGGGTGCCTGCAGCCAGGCGTGGGAGAGGGCGTGTGCCAGGACTGAGTCGAGGACCTCGGGCGAGGCGGCGCGAACGGGGGCGGCGAAGAGGGCTCCGGTCTCAAAGGGAATGTCGGTGTCTTCGGGCAGCTCAAGGACGGTGAGCTGGGAGCGGGGAGATTTGCCGAGCCATGACTGCAGAAACGGGGTGACGCGGTCAGCGGCAGCGCCCCACTTGGTGACGAGGTCGCCGGATTCCGGCCGGGTGAAGACCTGTCCGTTGGTGATGGAGTGGGGGACGCGGGAGGCGACGAAGAGGCTGAGGGCCTCAAAGCCGAGCGTGGCGTCAGTGACGGTGGCGGTGGTGACCTGGTCCACGGAGGCGTCGGCAACCTGCGGGCTGAGCAGCTCGACGGGGTGGCCGTTGACGAGGGCGACCGTGGGCGCTTCGCCGAGCGGGGTTTCCACAGTGAGGTGAAGCGTAAGGTGCGCGCCGGAGGAGCGGAGCTTGTGCTCGCCGATTTCGTTGAAGAGCCGGTTGCCGTCGCCGAGGATAACGGGGACCGAGGCGGTGGGGTACCAGACAACGTTGCCGAAGCCGCGCAGGCCGGTGAAGTCGAGAGAGATGCGGTCCCAGTCGGAGTCGTTGGCGGCCTGCTCGGGGGTGCCCAGGGCGAGCAGGCGGCGGGCGGATTGGGGAATGGTGCCGGAGTAGGTGACGTCAGCCTGGACGATGCCGTTGGGGGCGATGGGGCGGGCGAGGGTGACGACGGCCTCGTGGAGCTGGCCGGTGTGGTCCGCGTCGGAGTTGAGGGTGACCAGGGTGAAGGGGACCTGCTGGGCAAGGATGCGGATGTGCTCGAAGTCGAGGGTGGAGGAGAGCTGCAGGCGGAGGTGGGTGAGGGGGGTGCGGCCGTCGTTGCGGACTGTGACCAGGGCGCGGACGGCGATGCGGGCGTCGGCAGGGCGCAGTCGCAGGTCGAGGTCGAAGTCGGTGATGGTTTCGGCGGTGCGCTCGGCGTCTTCGGCGGCCAGGGCAGCCTGCGATCCGGCGGGGGCGGTCAGGGAGATCTGGGGCTTGGCGGGCGCGGCGGGTTTGGCTGGGGTGGTCTCGGTGGTCTGGCCGTTTTCGTCGGTGGTGCGCTCGAAGAGGACTTTGCCCTTTTTGGCGAGGTCCTTATCCGTTTCCTTGATCGACTGGGAAGAGACGGGAGGCGCGCTGGACGTGGTCTGGCCCTGGGCCGCGATGGCGGCGAGGCAGAGTGCGAAGACCGGGAGAGCGCGGTGCATCCTAGGAACCCAAACCTTTCAGCTTCTTCGGTTTGGACGCGGATTTTGGGGAATCGTCAGAGTTGCCGGCGGGGCGGGCCTTGGCGCGGCGCTGGCGGGCGGCCTCAAACAGGACGACGGAGGCTGCGGCGGAGACGTTGAGGGAGCTGACGCCGCCGGCCATGGGGATGCGGAGGAGATGGTCGCAGGTTTTGCGGACCAGGTCGTGCAGGCCGTCGCCTTCGCGGCCCATGACGAGGGCGCAGTCGCCGGAGAAATTGAACTGGTCGTAGTCCATGGAGCCGCGCTCGTCCAGGCCGATGACCCAGATATTTTTGCGCTTCAGCTCTTCGAGCGAGCGGACGAGGTTGACGACGCGGGCGATGCGGAGGTGCTCGGTTGCGCCGGCGGCGGCCTTGGCGGCAACGGCGGAGAGGGGTGCGGCGCGGCGCTCGGTCATGATGACGGCATCGACGCCGGCACCGTCGGCAGAGCGAAGGAGAGCGCCGAGGTTCTGCGGGTCTTCCACGCCGTCGAGAGCGAGGACGAGGCGCGGGGAGCCGGTGGGCTCAAGGACATCTTCAATGGAGAGGAACTGCTGCGGCCGGACGATGGCGACGACGCCCTGGTGGGCGGCGGTGTGGGCCATGTCGGTGAGGGTCTCGCGTGGCTCGGTGCGGACGCGGATCTTGAGTTCCTTGGCGAGGGAGACGATGGCTTCGAGGCGTTCGTCGCGGCGTTCGCGGGCGACGATGACATGGTCAAAGCGGCGTTTGCCTGCTTTGAGGGCTTCTTCCACCGGGTGCAGTCCGTAGAGCGTTTGCATCTTTCTAGTGTAGTGGGTTTTGCGAGAGCGGAGCTAGCGGAGCTGGGAATCGAGCTTCGCTTGATTGGGTCTTGTGACGGGGGATTCGCTTGCCCCCGGTTTCATAGGCGAGACCTGGGGCAAGCGTAGTGGGTTGAGAGGACGGCTAGTAGGTCAGGCCGTAGGCGTAGGGGAAGAGCGGGTGGGCGGTGTCGTGGGGGACGTCGCTCTTCTGGTCGAGGACCTCCGCCATGGAGCTGGGGAGTTCGAAGGGGAGGTGGCCCTGGGGTTTGTCTTTGCCGGTGAGGACGGCGAAGAGGGCCGCGTCGCTGACGCCGAAGTTGCCGAGGATGGCGGCGGTTTTATCGACGACGTTGGTCAGGATGGAGGGGCGGTCGAGGTAGATGGTGAGGACGACGGGGATTTTGGCGGCGGCGGCACGGACCAGGGCCTGGTAGTCGGGATTGTCGGCCTTGAAGTCGAGGTCGCCCTCGTGCTGCATGTGGCCCATGGCGTAGCCGGGGTGCAGGGTCTGGAAGGGTGCCGAGGTGCGGATGAGGGCGAAGTCGGCCTTTTCCGGGGCGTCCACGGGCTGGAAACCGGCGGCGGTGGCGGCTTTGGGGTCAACGTTCACCAGGAAGACCTTTTTGCCGGGTGTGCGGATGGGCAGAAGGTTGGCCTTGTTCTGGAGCAGGACGAGGGAGTGGCGCTGGGCGGTATCGGCTTCCTGCTGGAGGGCGGGGCTGCCTACGATTTTCTCGGCGGCGTCGGGGTCGGCGTAGGGGTTTTCGAAGAGGCCCTGGGCGAACTTCTGGGTGAGGATGCGGGCGACGGAGATGTCGAGCCGGGCTTCAGTGACTTTGCCGGCCTTGACGGCGGCGACGACGTTCTCGGCCTCTTCGGTGCCGCCGAACTGGTCAACGCCGGCCAGGATGGCGGTGGCAAAGCGATCGGGCTTGGTCATGTAGTCCACGCCCCAGTCGGTCCCGAAGTCGGCCCAACTGGGCGGGGTGCCGGCGGGTGTGCCCTGCAGGCAGGTTTTGCCGCAGTCCTGGGTGACGCCCCAGTCGGTAAGGACGACGCCCTGGAAGTGGTACTGGTCGCGGAGCAGGTCGGTGAGCAGCACTTTGGAGTAGTTGGCGCCGACGGGTTCAACGTCTTTGCCGTTGACCTTGACGCCGAGCAGGACGGAGTAGGTGGGCATGATGGCGGCGGCGTTGGCCGCGAATGCGCCTTCGTAGGGGATGACGTGGTAGGCGAAGTTGCTGCCGGGGTAGGTGGCGTATCGGCCGTAGGGGTTGTGGCTGTCGAGGCCGTTGAGCTGTGCGCCGTAGCCGACCCAGTGCTTGACGACGGCGATGACAGAGCCGGGATGGATGCCGGTGGAGCCGTTCTGGAAGCCTTCGATATAGGCCTGGACGGACTGTTTGGCGAGCTCGGCGTCTTCGCCGAAGGTGCCGTTGATGCGTGCCCAGCGGGGTTCCGTGGCGAGGTCGGCCTGGGGCGAAAGAGCTTCGGTGATGCCGACGGCGAGGTACTCCTGGCGGGCGATGTCGGCGAAGCGGCGGATGGTGGCCGGGTCGTGGAGGGCTGCCAGCCCCAGCGACTCCGGCCATTGCGAGAAGCTGCCGCGCTCGGCGCTGGCGCCCTGGGTGTACTGGAAGTGGTTGCGGGGATCAGTGGAGACGGTGACCGGGATGCCGAGGCGGGCGCGCTCGGCAAGTTCCTGGAGTGCGTTGTTCTGCTGGGCGAGGTTGGCGGCATCGCCCCCGAGGCGGGTGATGAAGCTGTTGACGTTGGTCTGGAGGATGAGCTTCTCCATAAGGGCGAGGTCGTAGGAGCCGGGTGTGCCGGCGGGCGCGCCGCGCTTTTCCACGATGGTGCCGTGCATCATGAGGCCGGCTTTTTCTTCCAGGGTCATGCGGGCCAGCAGGTCTTTGGCGCGGGCTTCGGGGCTGAGGCGCCAGTCCTCGTAGGGGTCCAGCTTGCCGTTTCGGTTGAGGTCGCGGAACTGGAGTGCGTCGACGGTGAGGATGGGGGCGGAGCGATGGCCGAGGGCGGGCTGTTTGGGGCCCTGAGCCTGGGAAAGGAGTGTGGAGCCAAGGGCAAGCAGGAGGGCGGCGGAGAGAAGCTTCATGGCAGGGGACCTTTCGGGCGAACGGATAATGGTCGCTGATGGCGGCGGGGTGTGGCAAATTTGGGGCGGGGGCGGGGCGGGTAGAATCGAACGGTGCGTGAAGACGCGGGAAAGGCGAGAGGGAGACGGCATGGCAAATCGATATGGAGAAGCCGCGATACTGGCGGCGAAGTCGGGCGGGAATCCGAATGTGAGCTGGGAGACGGCGCTGGAAAAGCTGTATCCGACGAGCCCGGTGGCGCGGATGCGCGGGTCGGCGCGGTCAGCGTTTCTGGGGCTGTGCGAAGAGGGGCTGGTGAAGGGGATTCCTGCGGGCGAGTACAAGGCCGGCAAGGAGAACAAGGCGATTGCGGTGCGGGCGGCGCGTCTGCTGCTGGCCGGGACGGAGAAGTACTCGATTGGGACGCTGTGGACGGCGGCGACGGGTGGCGGCCGGAAGCAGGATTGCCAACTGGATGTGGTGTTTGCGTTGTGGAAGAACGGGTTGCTGGCAGATAGCGTGCAGTAGCTTCGGGATGGAGTGAAAAAGCGCTTGCCAACGAATGCGTTCAGGCTGAGGATGGGGTGAAAAGGCCAGGGCAGCAGGAGGTTGGGATGAAGCGACGCAGTTTTCTGAGGACGCTGGCAGGGTGTGTACCGGCGGCGGTGTTGCCGCAGGCGCTGGCGAGGCAGGCGCAGGAGATGCCCCTGGCGGTACAAGTGCAGCCGCTGGGCGCGCATCAGGACCGGACGGGGACGCCGCACTCGCTGGGGTTCAGCACGATTCTTTTCCGGGTGACGACCGCGCAGAGCGAGGGGAGGGTGTTCCTGATGGAGCACCAGCAGATGCTGTCGAACAAGGGGCCGAATCTGCATCTTCATACGGATTTGGAGGAGTGGTTTTACGTGCTGGAGGGGGAGATAGCTTTCCAGGTGGGGGATCGGCGGCTTGTGTTGAAGTCAGGCGAGTCGGTGCTGGGACCACGGATGGTTCCCCACTCGTTTGCTTCGGTGGGCGAGCTTCCGGGAAGGCTGCTGATTGGGTTTACCCCGGCCGGGCGGATGGAGCAGTACTTCGTGGATGGCCCGAAGAAGTGGTCGAGTCGGCCTGAGGGGTACTACGGGACGCGGGATATCGGGCCCTCGCCGTTCTGGAAGTGACGGGCGCCGGACCTGGCCGAAGGTGGATTGCCGGAGAGTGGTCGTGTCTGCGGAGTGGAATTGAGGCCGGGAAAGATTCATATCGCAAAAAAGGAGGAAATTCCTGTCAACGCGGGAACGCTTTCCGGCGTCTTATCGTTTGTGAAGCAGATGAATGCGTTTTCAGGCACGAGACAAACCGCGGGCGGTATGGGTGTGAACGCGCTGGCGGCGCGGGAGGCTCAGGAGCTGGTTCGGCAGGAGAGCGCGGCGATTGCCGCGGGGCTGAAGCGGCAGGACGCCGGGCTGCTGGATGAGCTGATTGTGCGCTACCAGCACCGGCTGATGCGGTATCTGCTGTATCTTACGGGGAATAGGGAGCAGGCCGAGGATCTTTTCCAGGAAGTGTGGATGAGGGTTCTGGTGCGCGGCGGGCAGTTCCAGGGTACGGCGCGGTTTGACACGTGGCTGTTTACGGTGGCGCGGAACCTGCTGATTGACCTGCGGCGCAAGCGGACCACGGTGAGCCTGGAAGAGATGTTTGAAAGCGCGGGGGAAGATGACCGCGCAATGACGGTGGAGATTGAGGCCGAGGGGCCCTCGCCCTTTGACCAGTACGCGAGCGTTGAGGACCGGGAACGGCTGGCGCGGGCGCTGATGACGATGGATACGCTGCACCGCGAGGTGCTGGTGTTGCGATTCCAGGAAGATATGGCGCTGGAAGAGATTGCGGCAGTGACGCGTGCGCCGCTTTCCACGGTAAAATCGCGGTTGTACCGAGGGCTGGCGCAGATGAAGCCGAAGATGGCCGCAGCGATGGGAACATCGCGGTAGGGTCTGGGGCGAAGGGCGCGGCCTGAGGGCGAGACTCCAGATGGGAGTGGCCGTGACGACTGCTGGACAGACCGGCTCAGGGGATTCCGAAAACAAAGGCGCGCCGCGGGAAGCTGCGGGCGAGGATTTGCTGCAGGCGCTTGCGGGGCTGGATGCCGGGCGAACCCGCGCGGTGGCCGAGCGCACGCGCCGGGTGGTGGCGAGCTCGCAGGGCGTGTTGAAGGAGCAGGAGGCAGGCCGAAATCGTGCCCGCGCCTATGCCCTGGCCGGGGTGATTGTGCTGCTGCTGCTGCTGGCTCCGCTGGCCTGGGAGGCGGTGGAAGGCCTGAGCGGGGACGAGCACCTGGGAGATCCGGGGTCGCAAATGGCCCTGTGGGGCGTGATTGCCTGCGCGGCAATGCTGGCGGCGGTGCTGGTGGTTGGCTGGCTGCGCCGCCGGGACAGGTAAGGGGATGGGAAAGTTGGCTGGGGTGTGCAACTTAAGCCGGGGCCGACTCGTCCGAAGAAATGGGAAGCACGCACGACGGTGCAGGCCCGGCAGAGTGAACGGATGACACAGGAAGCACGACACACGACAGGGCACGACGATGCACGGATGATTCCGGTGTGGTCGATGGTGCTGGCCGGGGTGGCGTTTGTGCTGGTGGAGTACTACTTCTGGTTTGTCCTGCCGAAGTACAGGCACCACGGGCCTGGGCCGCTGGGGTTGGATATCTACTTCAACCTGTCGTGGGGCATCCTGGTGGCGCTGTATTTTCTGCTGGTTGGGTATGTCAGCAAGGACGCACCGCGGCGCGGCATGAGCACCCGCTTCTGGATGCTGGTGTGCGTGGTGTTGCCGGGCGGCATTGGGGCGGTGCTGTATGTGCTGCTGCGTCAGCCGCTGCTCACCACTTGCCCGGCCTGCGGGTCCATGGCACAGAGTGATTACCACTTCTGCCCGCAGTGCGCGTACCAACTGATGGCCAGCTGCGGGAAGTGCTACCGGAGCGTGCGGACGACGGACCAGTACTGCACGCGGTGCGGCCACGGGCTGGCGGAAGACCAGATGCCGGCGCGGCTGCGCGGGCCGGGGAACTGAAAAGCGGAATCCCTGCAACCTTTTTGTGGAGAGCAGTCTCCAATGAGTGTGCCGACAACTACGCTGATAACGACGCTGATTGTGGATGACGAGCAACTGGCCCGGGAAGAGCTGCGCTACCTGCTGGAGGAGTGCGGCGGGGTGGAGGTTGTGGCGGAGGGCGCGAACGGCATTGAGGCGGTGGAGCTGATCGAAGCCCACCAGCCCGACCTGGTGATTCTGGACGTGCAGATGCCGGGCATGGACGGGTTTGCCGTCATCAAGCAACTGATTGACCACCGCAAGCTGGAGCGGCTGCCGCAGTTTGTCTTTGCCACGGCCTATGACCAGTACGCGGTGCGGGCGTTTGACGTGAATGCGGCGGATTATCTGCTGAAGCCGTTTGACGCGAAGCGGATACAGCAGGCGCTGGACCGTGTGCGCGGGCGGCTGGCGGAAAGCCAGTTGGATGTGGCGGAAGTGGGCGTGGCGGGCGGTGAGCGGAAGATGCAGGCGCTGCTGGATCTGCTGAATCGCGCCCCGGCGGCACGGCCCGCAGCGCCGAGCAAGCTGGTGGTGCAGGTGCAGAGCCGCCTGCTGCTGGTGGACCAGGCGGAGATTTGCTTTGCTTCGATTGAAGACGGGGTCATACGCGTGGTGACGCCGACGATGGAAGGGCAGTCGAAGTGCCGGACGCTCGAGGACTTGCTGGAGCTGCTGGACCCGGCGGTCTTCTGGCGTGCCCACCGGGGATTTGTGGTGAATCTGAACCACATCCGCGAGGTGGTGCCGTGGTTTAAGTCAAGCTACCAGTTGCGGATGGCGGACAAGCGGCAGACGGAGATACCGGTGAGCCGGAACCAGACCAAGCGGCTGCGGGAGTTGTTTAGTCTTTGAGGGGTCAGGGAATCGAGCTGCGCTCGAATACGGGAAGGTCAGTGTGTTTGCGGGGCGCGGAAAAACAAGTTTCTTGACCTTGTCGGCTGGCTTGCAACGGGTTGTGAGAGCATGAATTATGGGCCTGGTAAAGCTGACAGCGCGAATCTTCATTGATTTGTTTGGGATTACGCCGCCGACTCCCGAAGAAGAGGGGAAGTATGCGTGGATTCTCTTTGGGCTGTCGGTGCTGACGGTGCTGGTGGTGGCTGCGGTTTTCCTGCTGCTGGTGGGGCGGATGGTGGGATAAGGCTGGGGTCAGCCGAAAGGGATTTTTGAAGGCACCAGGAAAGGGTGGGCATTGGCCCACCCTTTTTGCGTTTGGAGGTTGTGCGCCTGGGAGCGTGAAAGCTAGTCGTAGCGCTCGAAGATGATCTGCTTCTTGTGCCAGCCGTGCTCGGCCAGCATGGTGCGGACTGCGGAGACCATGTTGTTGAGACCGCAGATGTAGGTGTAGATGGAGAAGGCGGGGAGCTGGTCTTTGGGTGTGTCGTCGGGGATGTTGGCGCCGCCGCCGCGCACGTCGACGATTTGCTCGACGTACTGCTGCACGTATCCGCGGTTTCCGGTCCAGGCTTCCTGGGCGCGGCTGAGGGTGGAGACGTAGTGGAAGTTGGGGTGCTTGGCGGCGAGCTGCTGGAAGTAGTCGGCGTAGTAGATCTCGGACTCGTGGCGGGTGCCGTAGACGAGCCAGATCTCCTTGCCTTCGGAGCGGTCGGGGCCGTCTTCCGGGAAGAGCCACTGGGTGAAGCCGCGCATGGGGGCGATACCAGTGCCGGTGGCGACAAAGATGGCATCGGTAACCGGCTGCTGGAGGATGAAATGGCCGTAAGGGCCATGCACCTGCAGGGTGCCACCGACGGGCATATCGGTTAGGTCGGCAAGGTGATTGGAGAAGAAGCCGCCTTCCACGCGGTTGACGCAGAGCTCGAAGCGGTTGTTGCTGGGAGCCGAGGCAATGGAGTAGGCGCGCGTCTGGGTTTTGCCGTTGGGGTCGACCGCGACGGTGGAGATGAACTGGCCGGGGTGGAAGTCGAAGGTCTCCACGCCCTCAATGGCGAATTCAAAGTGGTAGCACTGGGCAGATTCGGAGATGCAGGTCTTTTTGAGAAGACGGGCGGTTCTGGTTTCGCGTGCCAAAGGTGAATCTCACTATCAGAAATTTAGGGCCAGCCGTGAACCCGCGTTGATTATACGGTGCGGCGGGGAGGGCTGGCCCGGAGGTATCTGGAGGATTATTCGCCGCGCTTCAGGACCTTGGCGATTTGCGCTTTCAGCTCGGCGAGTTCGCGGCTGACAACGGCCACTTCCGCTTCCAGTTGCGTCACGCGCTCCTGGAGATCCAGGTCCTCTTCGGAGAGGATGGGTGCAACGGGTTTCTCGTAGGGCACCACGGCGCGGGAGCGGGCGGCGGAGTCTGCCGGGGCAGAGGAGCGGGACTGGGGAGAAAACCATGGGTCGTCCTGCGGCGAGGACGGGACGGCCTGGGGGAAGAGCTCGGGTGCCTCGATGTCACCGGCGAGGAGGTGGGTGTAGCGGATCTCCTTCATGCCGTGCTGGCGGGGGAGGGCTTTGACCAGGGCCGGTTCGTGGGCCATGAGCTTGTGGATGACGGCCTGAACGTCGGCGATTTCTTCAAAAGGGTAGATGCGCTCGGTGCGGGAGCGGAGTTCGCCGGGGGTTTGGGGGCCGCGCAGGAGGAGAACGCAGAGGACGGCGGATTCGCCACGGGTGACGTTGAAGACTTCGCCGAGGGAGTGGGTGTACTTGGCGACGCGGCCACCATCGCGGGCCAGTCCGGCGAGGCGGCGGTCTTCCAGCTCGTGGACGCCGCGGCGCAGGTCGTCTTCGTCAAGCGCCATCACGGGCTCGCGATTGTTCTTCTGGTTACAGGCGTTGCCCAGCGCGTTGAGGGAGAGCGGGTAGTACTCGGGAGTGGTGGCTTCCTTTTCGACCAGGGCACCGAGGATGCGGACGGCGGCCGTGGAAAGGGGTGTGAAAGAAGAGCTCATTGGGTCATTCTGCCAGAACAGGGGTGGGTGCGGAGGGGAGGGGGGTTGTGAATATTCGCGAAGGGGTACTCGGAGGGAGACGAGGGGCGGCGCTGCGGGCGAGCGGACGGGAAAAACAGCGGCGAGATGACAGGATTTTTCGACGGGCGGGTTGCGGTTCCAGTAAGATGAGGGCATAGCTAAAGTGCTGCCAGGAACCACTTCGCCTGATGAGGCGAGTCCCAGATATCTTGCATGGGGATGTGCCAGGGGCCCGGCTGCCGATACAAAAGTCCAGGAGTATTGTTGATTGCCTTTGCAAATTGCCATGCCTTTTGATTGCCGCCATGCCGCCCGTTTGGGCTGCACCCTGATCGCCCTGGCCTTGCTGGCGGGGAATGGATCAGCGGCCGGCGTGCGCAAGGGCGTCCATAAGGGCGGTCCAGCGGGACATGGGCACAGCGCAGCGAAGAAGGCCATCATGCGGCCGGTGGAGCTGCCGGAAGAGGGCATTCTCTCCAGCATGGTTCCGGACGAAGGGCCCCGCTATGAGCTGAAGCTGGCGCGTCCCGGCGAAGAGACGATTGACGTGACCTACCGCGTGGGCGACACTTACGTGCCGGAAGCGCTGGACAAGCTGAATGATTATCTGCGGGACAGCCACAACGACGAGGTGAAGACCTACGATCCGCGGACGTTTGATGTGCTGTACACGATTCTTGCGAAACTGGACCAGACCAGCAGCGTGATTGAGGTGCTGAGCGGCTACCGGACGCAGGAGACGAACGACGAGCTGCGGCGGATGGGGACGACGAACGCGGCCAAGCACTCGCAGCATATTGAAGCGACGGCGCTGGATATCCGGGTTCCGGGAGTGTCGGCGGCTCTGCTGCGGGATGCGGCGCTGGCCGTGGGCGCAGGCGGGGTGGGGTACTACCCCAAGGGCCAGTTCATCCACGTGGATACAGGCCGGGTACGCAAGTGGACCTTTGCCGGCCGGCACGGGAAGCGGATTCGGCGGCATCGGCGGAAATAGGCGGGGCTGAGAGGCCGGATAGTTTCTGGCCGGGAAATTGGAAAGACGAGGGGGGTACGGGCAATGGCCTGTACCCCCTCTTTCTGCTGTATCCGCGAGAGGGGATGGTGGCGAATGAGCGAAGGTGTTGCACGAGCTATCGTTCCGACATCTTCAAGACAGCTTCCGGCAAGCGCAGCCCCTGAACTTCAATCTTCGAAACTGCCGCGTCGATGCCGCGCAGTTCGTCCGCGGACAGCTGGACGTTGACCGCACCAAGATTCTCCTCAAGGCGATGGAGTTTGGTGGTGCCGGGGATGGGGACAATCCAGGGCTTTTGGGCAAGGAGCCAGGCGAGTGCGATTTGCGCCGGGGTTGCGCCTTTGGTTTCCGCGACAGATTTGACGAGGTTGACGAGGGCCATGTTGGCTTTACGGGCTTCCGGCATCAGGCGCGGGACGAAGTTGCGGAAGTCGGTGGGGCCGAAGGTGGTGGCCTCATCGATCTTGCCGGTCAGGAAGCCTGCGCCGAGGGGGCTGAAAGGGACGAAGCCGATGCCGAGTTCTTCCAGGGCGGAAAGGAGTTCGGCCTCGGGGCCGCGGAAGAAGAGAGAGTACTCGCTTTGGACGGCGGTGACGGCCTGGACGGCGTGGGCGCGGCGGATGGTTTGGACGCCGGCCTCCGACATGCCGAAGTGGCGGACCTTGCCGGCGGCGATAAGGTCCTTGACCGCTCCGGCGACGTCTTCGATGGGGACTTTTGGGTCGACACGATGCTGGTAGAAAAGGTCGATGTGGTCAGTACGGAGGCGGCGGAGAGCGGCTTCGGCGACGAGTTTGATGTGCTCGGGACGGCTGTTGGTGCCGCCTGGGAGACGTACGCCGGTTTCGAGATCGATATCGAAGCCGAATTTGGTGGCGATGGTGACCTGCGCGCGGATGGGCTCGAGCGCTTCGCCAAGGAGGGTTTCGTTGGCGAAGGGGCCGTAGGCTTCGGCCGTGTCAAAGTGGGTGACCCCGAGCTGGTGTGCAGCGTGGATGAGCTTGATCATCTCGGCCGCATCGGCAGGCGGGCCATAGGCGGAGCTCATGCCCATGCAGCCAAGGCTGATGGCGGAGACCTGAAAGTTTTGACCGAGGGTGCGAAGTTGCATTGTCTTCTCCCGTTGATTCGCTGCGAGGTATGTTGCGCGGAATTGCTGAGCGCGCGCTGGGCTATTTCGTACTGCTATTCATTTTGACCGGTCTGAGCAGATGCGAAAAGGTGAGCTGGGCCAGCTTCCACTTGCCGCTTTCCCTGATATAAACCTCAGTCACCATAAAGGGGTTGGTGACTTCGTGCTCGCCGACGGCTGCCTGCAGATCAATGTCCTCCAGCAGGATGGCGGTGTTCCCAAAGATGCGCGCGTCCACCGCGTAGACTGCGGCTTTTTTGTACCAGATGCCGCCGCTCTTGATGGTGGCCAGTTCCTGAGTTTTCCCCTAGGTTCCTCCCATGTGCGTGAACATGGCTTTGTCGTCAAAAAGCGTCTCCAGGGAATCGACATCCTTGTCGGCCATCCAAGCCCACTTTGTGGTGGAAAGGTTGATGACTTCCTGTTGCTCGGGGGTGTGCGCAGCGGCAGTTGCAATTGTTTCCGTTGGTGGGGCGGGCGGTTGCTGTGCGTAGGACGATGATGCCGAGAGTGCTGCCAGTACCAGACCGAATGTGAGGGTTTTCATGGTGCTCCTTTGCGATGACTTGACGATAACGCTGCTGAGGTTGAATTGCCCTGCGAGATGCGCCAATGTCCCGGCAGATGCCGCCAATTTGCGGGGGCGCGGACTGAGGATATGTCTGGGGGAAGGTTGGCGGAATCAGCAGGAGGATTGGCGCGTTTTGCGTGACGGAGGTTTGAGTAACGGCGTAGGCTGGGGTGGCAGGAGGTTGGTGAAATGGTGAAGCATTTTCGCGTTCCGGGGCGATTGCCGGTGAAGCTGGCGGAGTTTGAGGTGTCCATTCCGGCAGTGCTGCGGCGGGCGGGATTGGCGCAGGATCTGTTTGAGCAGAAGCGGGCGCTGGTGTCGACCGAGGAGCTCTTCGCGCTATGGAACGCGATTGCGATTGTGAGCGCCGATCCCTTCCTGGGTCTCAAACTTGGCGTGGAGACGAAGGTGGAGCGCTATCACCCGATGGCGATTGCGGCGCTGTGCACTGAGAACCTGGTTACGGCGGTGAGGACGATTGCGCGCTACAAGAAGCTGACCGCGCCGGAGGACATCTTCAATGAGCTCAGCGAGACGGAGTTTCGAGTGAGCTTCCGGTGGTTGCTGGCGGTGGAAGACGAGCCGCCGATTCTGGCGGATTACTGCCTGGCGTGGATGCTTTCCGCGGCGCGGGTGGGCACCGGGATGGCGCAACTGAAGCCGCTGCGGATTGAGTATATGCAGCAGCGGGAGAACTTGCGGCCACTGGAGCGGCATTTTGGGTGCGAGGTGGTTTGCGGGGCTGCGCGGAATGCGATTGTGTTTCGAGCGGAAGACGCGAGGATGCCGTTTGCGACGCGGAATTGGGACCTGCTGGAGCTGCTGGCGCCGCAGTTTGAGAAGCAACTGAAGGAAGCCCAGACGGAGCATTCGTTTGTGGAACTGGTGCGGCGGGCGATTCAGGACCGGCTGGCTGGGCACAGGCCGAATGTGGAGTTGATCGCCCAGGCGCTGCACATGAGTGAGCGGACGCTGCAGCGGCGGCTCCAGGAGGCGGGGTACAACTACCAGCGGGTTCTGGATGAGGCGCGGCACCAGATGGCGCGCTACTACCTGTCAAACGGCGTCCTGGAGCTGAATGAAGCAGCCTATCTCCTGGGGTTTGAGGATCCGAACTCGTTTGGGCGGGCGTTCCGCGGATGGGAAGGTGTGCCCCCGAGCGATTGGCGGGAGGCACACCGGATGCGGGTGATTTAGAAGTCATTTCATCTATGGGATCGGGGCTCCTCAGAATGGTGCGAGACCCGCTTTGATTGCGGGTCTCATACGAGGTGCCTTGAGCGCCTGTGCGTTTGTGAGCTGACTTCTAGGGCTTTTCAGCCGCCGTCTGGGGCCCAGGCTGGAACAGCTCAAGGTTGTTGGCCTTCCAGACCATGGCGGAGTGAATGCGATCGTAGCCGCTGGGGTGGTCAAAGAAGATCCATTCCTCGATGGGACCGGGGCGCATCTTGCGGTACTCGCCGAGGTGGATGGCTGCCTGGGCGAAGCCATCCGGCTGGCGGGATGCATTGATCCCGTACATGTCGGCTTCCTTTTCCTGGGTGCGGATCTGGGTATTCAGGATGGGTGTCAATACAAAGAAGAGGACGCCGGAGAGCAGCATGACCAGGGGCAGTACGGCGGTGTCGCCGATGCCCTGGATTCCCCAGCGAGCACCCCAGCGAGAGAGTGACCAGTCCAGTGTCCAGCGCAGATAAGCGAAGGAGGCGACGATGACAATGAAGAAGAAGGTGATGGATTTGGGGATGTGGTTGAGGACGTAGTGGCCCATCTCGTGGCCGGTTACGGCCTGGATCTCTTCCACGGAACCGCGGCGGAGCAGATTGTCGTTGAGGGTGATGCGCATGGTGCTGCCAAAGCCACTGACGTTTGCGCTCATGCGGTTGGTCTGCCGGCTGGCGTCAATCTGGTAGACACTGTCCGTGGCGATGCCGTTGCCGTGGGCAAGGCGCAGAACAGGGGCAGTCACTTTTGGGTCACTGAGCAGCGTGACCTTGTTAAAGACTGGCTGGAGGAACACGGGGGCGATTGCGATGCCCAGAACCATCATGCAGAAGGTGCCGAGCGAACCCCAGATCCACCAGGTGCGCTGGAATTTGCGGACGATGGCAAAGAGGAGTATCAGGGCAATTCCGGTGAGGACGAGGTTGATGGCAAGGCCCTTTGCCTCATCTGCCAGCCATGCGCCGAAGGATTGGGTGCCGAGCCCGTAGGCGTGCTCCCGGACGAAGCCCTCGTAGTAGTTGAGGGGGAAGGTGAGCGCATAGGTCAGCCCGAGATATTGTGCCCAGTAGAGCGCGTCCCGCAGCCAGCGGAGGCGGGTGACGCGCTCGGCGCGCCGGCGCATGCCTGCGGACCAGCCGAAGAAGAGAAGCAGAAGGGAAATGCCGGAAGCGAGCAGGAAGTCCCAGAGGATTAACCAGTAACCGCCTTCGAAATAGGCATCGGAGCGTGCCCGGGCCGCGGCGGGCATGGTGGCCAAGTAGGCTTCGGTGGCAGCGTCGGGGTCAAAATGGGCCGAGGGCTGGGCTGCTGCGGGCGGCTGGGTGATATCGACGGTGGGCTGCACGGGGGGCTGGGCAGCGCCCGAACCAAGGGCGAGAGTAAGCAGGAAGAGCGCAAACGCGAGGGCGCGAAGGGAGTGTTTCATCGATTACCTCAAAGTGGGCAGCAGAGGTTTGCCGCGGAGGGGGTGGGAGCCGGGGTTGCCTGGTATTTCAGAGCGGAGATACGGATGGCAGCGTCGCGCAGTTCCCGTTTTGGCGGGGGAATTTTCAGCAGTGGGGGGCGGACTACGCCAGGGGAGTGAGTTTCGGCAGTGGGAAGGTGTGCCCCCGAGCGATTGGCGGGAGGCACACCGGATGCGGATGAACTAGTAGCTATTCCACCGTGACCGACTTCGCGAGGTTGCGCGGCTGGTCCACGTCGCAGCCCCGGCGGATGGCGATGTAGTAGGCGAGGAGTTGGAGCGGCACGATTTCCAGCAGCGGCAGCAACATTTCAGGGGCGCGGGGAATCTGGATGACGTGCTCGACGAGTTGTGCGATGTCCTGCTGGCCCTCGACGGCGATGGCTATGACGCGACCGGAGCGGGCGGTGACTTCCTGTACGTTGGAGAGGGTTTTCTCGTACCGCAGCCGTGAGCCGGGGTCGTTGTGGTCCTGCGTGGCCAGGACGACGACGGGCAGCGTCTCGTCGATGAGGGCGTTGGGGCCGTGCTTCATTTCGCCGGCGGGGTAGCCCTCGGCGTGGATGTAGCTGATTTCCTTGAGCTTGAGCGCTCCTTCCAGAGCGATGGGGAAGTGGATGCCGCGGCCAAGGTAGAGGAAGTCGCGGGCGGTGGAGAAGCTCTTGGCGAGTTCCTCGCACTGGGCAGCGATGCCGGGCAGCATCTCTTCAATGCGGGCGGGGATGCGGCCGAGCTCCTCGACGAGGTGCAGGGACTGGGCTGGCGTGAGCGTGCCGCGGGCCTGGGCCAGGTGCATGGCGAAGAGGAAGAGCGCGACAATTTGCGAGGTGAAGGCCTTGGTGGAGGCGACGCCGATTTCCGGCCCGGCGTGGGTGTAGATGGTGCCGGCGGCATCGCGGGTGATCATGGCGCCGACGACGTTGCAGATGGCGACGGTCTTGGAGCCGAGGGCGATCATTTCGCGCTGGGCGGCCAGCGTGTCCGCGGTTTCGCCAGATTGCGTGATGAGCAGGCCCAGGGCGTGGGGGTCGGCGATGGGGTCGCGGTAGCGGTATTCGCTGGCGTAGTCCACTTCCACCGGGATGCGGGCGAGGCGCTCGATCATGTATTTGCCGGCGGTGGCGGCGTGCCAACTGGTGCCGCAGGCGGCGATGTTGACGCTGGTGATTTCGGCAAGCTCCTCGTGGGTGATGCCCATTTCCGCCAGGAAGACGCGGCCTGTTTCAAGCGATACGCGGCCGAGCGTGGTGTCGCGAATGGCGCGGGGCTGCTCCCAGATCTCCTTGAGCATGAAGTGCTTGTAGCCGCCCTTTTCCGCTTGGATGGGGTCCCAGAGGATGCGTTGGACCTTGAGTTCGCGGGGGTTGCCGTCGAAGTCAGTGAGTTCGACGCCGTTGAGGGTGATGACGGCCATTTCGCCGTCGTTCAGGAAGCAGATGTCACGGGTGTGGTGGAGGATGCCGGGCACGTCGGAGGCGACGAAGTATTCTCCGCGGCCCTGGTCGTCTTTGCCAATGCCGAGGACAACGGGCGGGCCGAAGCGGGCGGCGATGATCTTGTCGGGCTCCACAGAGCTGAGAACGCCGAGCGCGAAAGCGCCGGTAAGGCGGCGGACGGCGAGCCGGACCGCAGCTTCCAGCGGGATGGGCGAGCCGGCGAGAGCGGCGACTTTCTGCACCTCTTCAATCAGGTGGGCGATGATTTCGGTGTCGGTTTCCGTGACGAATTTGTGGCCGAGTGCGGTGAGTTCGCGCTTCAGCTCGAGGTAGTTTTCCACGATCCCGTTGTGGACGACGACGATGCGGCCGGAGCAGTCGCGGTGGGGGTGGGCGTTTTCTTCTGTGGGGCGCCCGTGGGTTGCCCAGCGGGTGTGGCCGATGCCGTAGGTGCCATGGATGGGGGTTTGGGCCAGAACGCCCTCAATATTGCGCAGCTTGCCGGGGGCGCGCACGATGGTGAGCTTCTCTGCGCCGGGCTGGCCGACAGCGATGCCGGCCGAGTCGTAGCCGCGATATTCCAGACGCCTGAGTCCCTCAAGAATGACGGGGACCACTTCCTTGGAGCCAACGTAACCAACGATTCCGCACATGATTCGATTCTAGCCTCTGGCGTAAAGACACGGGGGCCTGGGGAGAGTTGCGGAGGGTGCTGATGGGAGTTGGGAAGCGGGGACGGTGGACAGGAAAATGAGACGCCCCGCGCAGAGGTGAGGAGCTGTGCGGGGCGGCAGAGTAGCAGAGAGCGGGAGGCTACTCCTCGATGCGGTACGTGAAGTCCTCAATAACGGTGTTGGTGAGGACGTCTTTTGCGATGTGTTCCACCTCAGCGCGGGCCTGTTCCGGGGAGAGGCCATCTTGCAGGGAGAGGACGAAATACTTGCCCTGGCGGACGCTGTCAGTGCTGGTGGACCCCATTTTGCGAAGGGCGTTCTGGATGGTCTGCCCCTGGGGGTCGAGCACCGAAGCCTTCAGAGTGACGTAGACGTAAGCCTTCATAGGAACAATTATAGGTCAGGCAGAGTGGAGTAGCGCGGAAGTGGTACGTCGCATTGTGGGCCGGGTGGTTGCCATTTGTGGGACGTGGCATTGATGATAAAAGTCCCGGTATTTGAGCGGTGCAGGCAGTGGCAAGAGTGGACCGGGACCGCATTTTTTTTGAACCCCGTAGCGGAAGACAGGAGCTCCTGACCATGGTGAATTACCTTGAGTTGCCGATTGGCGACAAATCCCCCGAAGTGTTTCGCGCCATCATTGAGATTCCGTATGAGGGCATCAATAAGTACGAATACGACAAGGAACTGCATGTATTCAAGCTGGATCGCAACCTGTATTCGCCGGTTCATTACCCCGGCGACTACGGGTTTATCCCCTCAACGCTGAGCGACGACGGTGACCCGCTGGATGTGCTGGTGCTGGTGGATTCGCCCAGCTTTCCGGGATGCGTGCAGGAAGTGCGTCCGATTGGCCTGATGGAGATGATGGACCAGGGCGTGCTCGACGAGAAAGTGCTGGCCGTTGGCAAGAACAACCCCCGCTACAACGACGTGTGGAACTACACCGATATCTACCCGCACATGCTCAAGGAGATTACGCACTTTTTCTCGATTTACAAGGATCTGGAAGGGAAGCGCGTTGAGATCAAGGGCTGGCACGACGCGGCCTACGCGCGCGACCACGTGAACCGCGCGGCCAAGTTCTTCAGGGAGAACAAGGAGAAGAAGGAAGCCGCGAAGTAAACGCAGGGAAAAAGCAGAAACGCAAGCGAGGAGAAGCCGGAGACGGGTTCTCCTTTTTTGCTGTGCGGGGAAGAAGGCTAATCCGCTGGCGAGGGCGAGAGCCGCAGCCGCCGCAGCCTCCAGGTGGTAATCCAGTAGAGCAGCGGACCGAGCAGGGCGACAAGCGTGGCGAAGAGGGCGGCGGAGATGGGGCCGACATGCTCGTCGCGGGAGGCGTAGAGCGCGTAGAGGATGAGAATCGTGGGGCCGACGCCGAGGGCGCAGGCGACGGCGAGGTTGCCGGCGCGGAAGGGGCGCTCCAGGTTGGGTTCGCGAAGGCGGAGCACGACGAGGGCGACAAACTCCAGCAGCAGCGATGCGCCGTAGAGGATGAGGTCGATGGAGATCAGCCGCTCAAACGGGAGCTTCAGTGCCAGCGCCCAGGCGATGGCGCAGAGCACGACCGAGATGTAGGGGACGCCGCGGGAGTTTTTGCGGGTCACGAACTGCGGCAACATGCGGTCTTCCGCCATGGCTACGGGAAGGCGGGTGTAGCTCATCATCAGCACGTTGAACATGCCAAATCCGTTGATGATGCCCCCGATAACGACTCCGCCCCACAGCAGCGGGCCGCCCATGGCGCGTGCCGCGTCGGCCCAGGAGCCGGTGGAGAAATTCGCCACTGAGATGCCCATGAGCGCAACGGCAAGCAGCGGCAGAATATAGGTGACAGCCACCAGCATGGCCGCTGAAACCATGGCCAGTGGGTAGTTGCGCTGGGGATTTTCGACTTCCTGCGCGACGGTGGAGGCGTTGTCCCAGCCCATGTAGTTCCACATGGCCACCAGGATGGCGGTGGAGAGAGTTGCACTGGTGGAGGCGGAGTGCCACTGGATGGCGGGATGCACCGTGAAGCCGTGCCAGAAACCGATAGCGACAAAGACGGCGAAGGGCGCGAGCAGCAGTACAAAGAGCCCCACAGAGCCCTCACCCACGGCGGGTGCCCCGCGCAGGTTCCAGACGCAACAGACAACCACGACCAGCAGCGACCAGAAGTAGGCGCGCGGGCCGGCGGTGAGCTCCGGCGAGAAGCGGGTGAGGTACAGCACGAAGATGGTGGGGTACAGCGCCATGTCAAAGACGCTGGCAGAGAGCGACAGCCACCCCTCCTGGTATCCCCAGAAGGGCCCAAGAGCGCGGCGGACCCAGACGTAGAAACCGCCTTCAGCAGGGATGGAGCTGGCGAGCTCGCCAATCATCAGTGTGGTGGGCAGGCTCCACAGGAACGGGAGAATGGCGAGAATGAGGATGGCGTGGGCAAAACCGGCGCCGCCGAGGATGTCCTCAATACCGTAGGGCCCGCCAGAGACCATGAAGTAGGTGGCGGCGATAAGAGGGATGATCCGCAGCTTGCGGCGGGCGTGTTTTGCGACAGGGCGCATGATTGTGACTGTACCAACTTGGGGGTGGCAAATGGAGGGAAAGTTGGGATTTTGGTGGGGGAAATTTGAGCCGGAGGCGGTTGGCGGATTGGGGCAGCAAACGTGAGCGACCGGGGTGGTGGCAGAGGCTGCCGGAGCAAGGCTCGAAGAAGAGGAAAGCAGAGGGGATGGCGCCAATTTATGAGAGCTTCGGGTATAATCCAAGGAGTCGGAGAGATGGCCGAGAGGCTGAAGGCGGCGGTTTGCTAAACCGTTATAGGGTCAAAAGCTCTATCGGGGGTTCGAATCCCCCTCTCTCCGCCATAACTACTTTATAATCAATAACTTACAGAAGACAAAACCCATCACAATTTGCTCGGTTTTCGACTATTTTTGGGGTCCGCGTTGCACATTGGTTGCACATTCGCGAAAAAACCTTGCTTCGGTTGCTTCGGGAACCCTTGAGTGGCGCAGAATTCGCTGAACAGACGACGCCACTCTGCTCGGTGCCAAAGGCGAATGAAAACTCCCAATTGTTCTTGGATCTTCGCCCAGACCAAAATCGATAGTGCGGCCATGCTGACGCAAGGGTCCTGGTCCCCGTGCTTCGGCATCTTCGCCCCAACTCCTGCTTCTGCACGGCACTCCATTGCCTTCCCCCAGGCTGGTGCCGTCACTGCGCAGTCGCCTGGGATGCTTGTCTTAACGAGGGCCAAGTGATGCACCAATGAGGCGAAGGACCACCGAAGAAGGGGTAGCTCACCCCTTACTTAAAACGGTTCCCGCATTCTGACGAGAATCGACAGCCGGTGCGGAATCAGTTCGATTACCGTCGCAAAGCCGACTAGGGAGGACTAATCTGCCGTCGACGAGCGATTTGGCAATCTATCACTCATGGAGAAAGCGATCCTGTGGCTTCCGATTTCGTTTCGAGGGATGCTCAGCCAGGGCGAAAGCAGAGTGATCTTTGTTGTATGCGTGAGCGGCATCATGACGCCTTCTGAGTTGATCGACTATGACATGACCAGATCTGCTCAATTTCCAATGAGCCGAGCCATGGCTGAGCTAACCCAAAAAATGCACGTCATCCAACCTGGTGTACGCGCCGGAGCAAAAATAGACCACATGGCGCCGCGTTAGCGGCGTGACGTGGCGGAGTAAAAGGAGACCACCCCGCCAGGCGTTGATTTCACGGACAAGCATTTTTCTTTGGGGAGTGCCGAAGTTGATTCGGCGC
>CAIVDV010000018.1 GCA_903904755.1 uncultured Acidobacteriaceae bacterium
GCACATTGCGAAAATTATTATTGCTGGTGTCCACGGTGGTGATCAATGGGTGTGTGGTCGACCCTTGCACCAACATATGGCCCCCGATCGAAACCATTGCCTGTCCATTGCTTCCGTCCAGTCCGCCACCCAGTCCGGCGCGCCTTCCAGGAACTGCGTCGTCCCGTACGTATCCGGCAGCAGCACCAGCAAGTCCCGCTTGTAAGTCGCCTGCCACAGCTCCAGCATCCGGTACTGCGACTCGCGCAACTCCTCATCCGTCTCCGCCATCGCCGCCAGCGCCATCGGAATCTCGTGCGCGTTCGTCCCAATCGCTTCCAGGTCATGCTTGTATGCCAGATACGTATTTGAGCTCCCCGTAAAAGCCTCGCCCAGCGTATCCCGCATCGCCTTCACCACATACTCCTGCCACAGGAAGCTGTGCCGCCGACGCGTTCCAAAGTCCGCCACCTTCAGCCCCGGCACACCCCGCAATCGCGCAATCTTCTCCCACAAATTCGACTTCGCCCGCGCATACAGGATGTCCAGCGAAAACTCGCTCATCCCCCGCAGCCCCGCCCGCGTCTTCAGCTCGCTCAAGATCGAAAGCGCGTAAATCTCCCACAACGTTGTCTGCGTCCACAACCCCCGGAAGCTCAAACTCAGCTCCCCGCCTTCCATCGACAGCTCATAATCCGGCAGCTCAAAATCCTTGTCCAGCCATTCCAGAAAACCCGGCTCAAAAATCCCGCGCGTCCCATAGAACGTGTTGCCAGCCAGCCATATCAGCTCACTCTTGTGGAACCTCAGCCGCCGCACATAATCCAGTTGCGCCCGAATCTCTTCCTCGCCAATCCGCTCCGCCAGCGAAAAGCTCACTGTCCGGTTCTGCAGCGTAAAGCAAACCTCCACTGCCGGAAAGTGCTTCCACACAAACTGCAGCATCAGCAGCTTGTAGAAGTCCGTATCCAGCAGCGACCGGATAATCGGGTCCAGCCGCCAGTTATGGTTATGCGCCCGCTCTGCCAGGTTCACAATCATCGGCGGCCCTCACCCCTTGAGAATACAAGCTACCTCGCCCATACAAGCTACTTCGCCGCCACTCCCAGCGCGTTCAGATAGCCCTGGTTCACGTGCACATGTTCAAATCGCACCTTTTCCAGCAGGTCGGCAAACGCCGCACGGCTGTCCTCCACACTCGGCCGCACCGCAACCGACTTCTCCGTATCCCCCATCCCAAAGTGCTTCGCCGCATACGCCACAATCGCGTCCCAGTGCACCGGCTTGTCAAACGTCACCGGCGACGATGTGGCATCCATCTTCTTGTACGGCCAGAACGTCCAGTTCACCCCATTCTCATCCAGCATCGTCCGGAACTTCGTAATCCACTCATCCGTGTTCTCGCCCGACTCGCCCATCCAGATCGGCACGTTGTACTTCTCCCGATAGTCCAGATACTCCTGAATTACGTCCTTCGTCGGGCTCGTCCAGTACTTGTGGAACTGGTACATCATGTTCTTGTCAAACGGCGCGCCAAACACCTTGAAGTTCGAGTCCCACTGCGCCCCTTCCATAATCACCACATGATTCGTATCCACCGCGCGCACCGCCGCCACCAGCTTCTTCAGCAACGGCTCCAGCATCGGGTTGTACTTCTGCAGTTGCGGATAGTGCGGAATTGGCTCGTTGATCAGGTCATAGCCCAGCACTGTCGGATTGCCCTTGTAGTGCGCCGCAATCCGCTTCCACACCGCCACCGCCTCGACCTGGCTCGCCTCGCTCTCATACAGCCACGGATACCCCCAGCTGTCGTCAATATTCGCCCCCGTCTGTCCCCCTGGCGCGCAGTGCATGTCCAAAATCACGTACAGCCCATCCGCCTTCGCCCACTCCACCACCTTGTCCACCAGCTCAAGTCCCTCATCATTGCCGGCAACAAAGTACTTGTAATGGAACGGAATCCGGATGGTGTTGAACCCCTGCTTGGCGATAAAGTCAATATCCGCCTTCGTCACATACGCCCGCCGATACTTGTGCCAGAAGACCTCTGCCTCCGCCGGCCCCAGCAAATCGTTCGCCAGCGCCTCAATCTCCCTGGCAGACTGCGGCCCGCCCTCCAGCTTG
Source organism: uncultured Acidobacteriaceae bacterium (assembly GCA_903904755.1). GTDB lineage: Bacteria > Acidobacteriota > Terriglobia > Terriglobales > Acidobacteriaceae > Acidicapsa. The sequence goes on from CAIVDV010000018.1 coordinate 2,104, forward strand.
AACATGTAGCCTTCCTGCACCAGCCAGTTGCCCAGGTTCGTCCCCCGCAGCAGCACCGTCTTGCCGTGCCCGTCCACCAGGTTCTTCCCGTCCGCATGCACAAAACCCGTCTGCCCCACTGCCGCAGCCGTCATCAACGCCAGAAACATCCACACCAGAATCTTCTTCATCACACCAAACCTCACCACTTACTCCGCAACACTCTATCGCAGCCAGCCCCGCACGCGATAGCGCATCCCCGCATCCTCACCCCCGCTTTCCCCGCTTCCCGCCTTCACTTTCCACCCTCCCAGCCATCCCTTTCGCGGTATCCTTGCTGTACCCATGACACAGGCTATCCGCACCAATGGACTCACCCGCCACTTCGGCGATTTCGTCGCTGTCGACAACATCAACCTCGATGTCGCTCAGGGCCAGTTCTACGGATTCCTCGGCCCCAACGGTGCCGGCAAATCCACCACCATCAAGATGCTCACTGGCCTCCTCGCCCCCACCTCCGGCTCCATTGAGGTTCTCGGCCTCGACTTCGCCGCCAACTCCCTCGACGTCAAGCGACAGATCGGCGTCGTCCCCGAAGGCATGGCCCTCTTCGGTCGCCTCACCGCCATCGAATACCTCCACTTCGTCGGCCAGATGTACGGCCTCGACCGCGCCGTCACCGTCCAGCGCTCCCAGGAACTCCTCGAGTTCATGAACCTCGCCAACGAAAGCAAAAAGCTCATCACCGACTTCTCCCACGGCATGCAGAAAAAGCTCGCCCTTGCCGCCGCCGTCATCCACGGCCCCCGTATCCTCTTCCTCGATGAGCCCTTTGAAGGGGTTGATGCCATCGCTGCCGGCACCCTCAAGCAGATGCTCCAGGGCATGATCGCCAAAGGCGCAACCATCTTCCTCACCTCCCACGTCCTCGAAATCGTCGAGCGCCTCTGCACCCACGTCGCCATCATCAACAAGGGCCGCCTCATCGCCAACGGCTCCCTCGACGAACTCCGCGCCGGCGTCCAGGCCCTCGACCCCACTCAGGACGCGCCCGCCCAGCGCCTCACCCTCGAAGAAATCTTCATCCGCACCATCGGCGCTCCCGCCTCCAGCCCCGAACAGGAGCTCTCATGGCTGGGATAACCACCTCCACTCCCCCCATCCTCACCGGCGTCGCCCTCGCCCGCCGCCAGATGCTCACCGTCCTCTGGCTCCGCTGGCGCATCTTCGTCAACGCCTTCCGCAGCAAGGGTGCTGCCGGCGAACTTATCGCCAAAATCCTCTCCTACCCCATGCTCGCCATGATGGTCTTCGGCCCCTCCATCGGCGCCGGCTTCGGTGCCTGGTACACCGTCACCAACCACCACCCCGTCTTCTTCGCCGCCATCCTCTGGGGCGTCTTCCTCTTCTGGCAGGTCATCGGCATCACCACCTCCGCCACCGGCCCATCCTTCGACCTCACCTCCCTCATCCGCTTCCCCATCCGTTACCGCGACTACTTCCTCCTGCGCCTCTCCTTCGGTCTCCTCGACCCCCAAAACCTCGTCGGCTTCTCCTGCCTCACCGGGGTCGCCGTCGGCGTCGCCATCGCCGCCCCAGCCCTCACCCCATGGGCCGCCCTTACCCTGCTCACCTACGGCGCTACCAACCTCTTCTTCTCACGCATGCTCTACGCCTGGCTTGAGCGCTTCCTCGCCCAGCGCAAAACCCGCGAGCTCGTCACCGTCCTCATCCTCTTCATCTCCCTCGGCATCCAGGTCCTCAGCCAGATGGCCGGTCGCTTCTCCTCCCATCACGGCCAGCGACCCCACTTCAGCCCCCTCGTCACCTCCATCGGGCACAACCTCCTCGCCATCAACTGGTTCCTGCCTCCCGGCCTCGCCGCCTCAGCCATCACCCGCCTCAACTCCGGCGCAACTCCCCTCGCCTTCGCATCCCTCTTCGGACTCGCCACCTGGGCCACCGCCTTCACCTGGGCCCTCCACCGCCGCCTCCTCGCCCAATACCACGGCGAAAACCTCAGCGAAGCGCCGTCCGCCTCCAAACCCGACACCAAGAAGCCCGTCCGCGCCGCCTCGCTCTCCACCCCGCTCGCTGGACTCCTCTCTCCGGCCACCTCCGCCCTCGTCCTCAAGGAGTTCAAGTACCTCCTCCGCTCCGGCCCCAAGCTTTACGCCCTCGTCCTCCCCGCCTTCATGGTCCTCCTCTTCTCCGGCCGCGCCTCCGGGCTCGGCTACGCCGGCATTCACCAGAACACCGCCCTCTACATCTATCCCTCCGCATGCGCCTACCTCCAGCTCATGCTCGTCGCCATGCTCTACAACTCCCTCGGCCAGGACGCGCGCGGCATCCAGTTCTACTTCATGGCCCCCATCCACCTCCGACAGGTCCTCTTCGCCAAAAACCTTCTCACCTTCTTCATCCTCCTCATCGAACTCGTCTTCATCTACATCTGCACCGCCTCCCTCACCCAACTGCCCCCCCTCGACATCACCGTCGCCGCAGTCTTCGCCTCCCTCTTCCTCTTCCTCATCGGCTGCTCCATCGGCAACGTCCGCTCCATCGTCTCCCCCAAGGTCATTGACCCCACCCAGGTTCGCAAACAGAACATCTCCGGCCTCAACTCCCTCATCAGCCTCGCCGTCACCATCATCGGCGGCGCCCTCTGTTACGGAACCTTCTTCGGCAGCCGATTCCTCTTCCACTCCAACTGGCCCGCTGCGCTCACCTTCGCCCTGCTCACCGGCGTCGCCGCATTCCTCTGGTTCCTCGTCTATCGCCGCCTCGACCTCATCGCAGAAGACCACCGCGAAACCCTCTCCAACGAACTCTGCAAAGCCGGCTAGAACCGCTCGTTCCCGTTTCCTTTCTGTCTGTCATTCCCGAACAGAATCTGCTGTTACCCCTATCGAGCGCCGGGTGCCACCGGTCCCTCGCACCTGGGGAACGGTGACCCAATCGAGCGCAGCTCAATTCAGCTAAAAGCTGGCAGTTGACACCTCCGCTCGCGCCCCTCCTTCCCCAACCAACCCCCAATCAATTACAAAGGTAGCCACCGTACTTCTACGGTCACCGCCATGGCTCTCCTCCTCGCACTCCCCGCCGCCTCACCTGCGTTCAGCCTCGGCTCTCTCGCGGAACCCGCACCCCTCCTCCTCGCGGAAAAAGCCCTCCTCCTCGCCCTCATCCTTACCTGCGCCTGGCTCTTCTGGCGTCGCTTCGGTGTCGTCGTCGCCCGCATCCGCGCCTCCCGCAAAGATCCCAACTTCTCGCTGGCCCCCATCGCCCCCCGCGTCCGCGACTTCGTATGGGAAGTCCTCTGCCAGGCCAAGGTCATCCGCGAGCGGCCCCTCCCCGGCCTCGCCCACGCCTTCGTCTTCTGGGGATTCCTCGCCTTCGCCCTCGTCACTCTCAACCACTTCGCCGTCGGCTTTGGCTTCCCGTTCCTCTCCTCCACCGGCATCTTCGGCCGCTTCTACTTCGCCTTCGCTGCCTGCTTCGCCGTCACCTGCGCCATCTCCATCGCCGCCCTTTTCGTCCGCCGCTTCCTCATCCAGCCCGTCTGGCTCGCCCGTGTCGGTCACAAAATCTCCTGGGAGTCCGGCCTCATCGCCGGCCTCATCTTCACCCTCATGGCCACCTACCTGGCCAGCTTCCTCGTCCCCGACGGCTCCCCCTCAGCCACCATCCTCTGGTGGGCACACACCCTCTCCCTCCTCGTCTTCCTCCCGCTCGTCCCCCACACCAAGCACCTCCACCTCATCCTCTCCCCCCTTACCGTCTTCCTCTCCCGCGGCGGCTTCAGCCGCATTCCCCCGCTCGTAGGCGATGAAGACTTCGGCCTCGTCACCGGCCGCGACCTCACCCAGCTCGTCAGCCTCCAGGCCTACTCCTGCGTCGAGTGCGGCCGCTGCACCGAGCACTGCCCCGCCGCCAACACCGGCAAGGCCCTCAATCCCAAGGAAATCATCCTCGGCCTCCGCAGCTACCTCAACGACCTCGGCCCCACCAGCGAAGAACCCCTCCTCGGCAAATACATCTCCCAGGAAGCCGTCTTCCAGTGCACCACCTGCGGCGCATGCGAGTACCAGTGCCCCGTCGGCATCGAGCATCTGCCCATCATCATCGGCCTCCGCCGCGGCGCCACCAACACCGGCACCTGGGAAGACGACTACGCAGGCAAGCTCTTCAACGCCATGGAGCGCAACTCCAACGCCCTCGGACTCTCCGCCCTCGACCGCGATAAATTCATCCAGAAACAGGCCTTCCCCATCTTCGACGGCTCCCAGGATTACTGCCTCTGGCTCGGCTGCATGGGCGGCTACGACCCCAACGGCCGCGAAATCGTCTCCAGCTTCGCCGAAGTCATGAACTACCTCGGCACCAGCTACGGCGTCCTCCGCAAGGAAAAATGCACCGGCGACCCCGCCCGCCGCCTCGGCAACGACCTCGTCTTCCAGATGCTCGCCGAAGCCAACCTCGAAGCCCTCAAGCAGAACAAAGTCAAAAAGATCGTCACCATCTGCCCCCACTGCGTCCGCACCATCCAGGAAGACTGGAAAGAGTTCGGCACCCCGCCCGAAGTCGAGCACCACTCCGAGTTCCTCGCCCGCCACCAGGCCCGCCTGCCCCGCAACCCTTCGCAAGACTCGGTCGTCTTCCACGACCCCTGCTACCTCGACCGCTACCGCGGCATCACCGAGGAACCCCGCCAGATCGCCGCCCTCGCCGGCCCACTCGTCGAAGCCGAGCAATCCCACCAGCGCAGCTTCTGCTGCGGCGCCGGCGGCGGCCTCGCCTTCCTCGGCGAAGAGCACGGCGAGCGCGTCAGCCAGGTCCGCACCGCCCAGCTCACCGCCACCGGCGCCAGCACCATCGCCGCCGCCTGCCCCTTCTGCAACTCCATGCTCCGCGATGCCCTCGCCGACTCCGGCCCCAACCCGCCCCAGCTCCTCGACATCGCCCAAATCGCAGCTGCCTCCTTACCTCCAAAATCCGACCCAACTCAGCCTTAACCATTCATTCGTCGTCAAATCAGCGAGGATTCCTGCCATCATGAAAATCATCGTCGCCATCAAACAAGTCCCCGAACGCGATGCCCGCATCCGCATCGACGCCGCCGGCAAGTGGATCGACCTCCAGGACATCGAAGTCGCACTCAACGAATCCGACGCCTACGCACTCGAAGAAGCCCTCCAGCTCAAGGAGGCCCAGGGCGGCGAAGTCGTCGCCATCTCCGTCGGCCCCGAGCGCGCCGGCCAAACCATCCGCGAAGCCCTCGCCAAGGGCGCAGACCGCGGCATCCACGTCGAGGTCTCCGACCCCGACGCCCTCACCAACCTCGACTCCCTCGCCATCGCCCGCCTCCTCGCCAGCGCCATCCGCGACGAGCAGCCCGACCTCGTCCTCACCGGGCTCCAGTCCGACGACCTCGGCTTCGGTCAAACCGGCGTCATCCTCGCCGAACTCCTCGGCATCCCCCACGCCACCCTCATCCTCAAAACCGAGGTCACATCCACCGGCATCCGCGTCCTCCGCGAGCTCGAAGACGGCTGGTTCCAGCACATCGACATGCCCACCCCGGCTCTCCTCACCATCCAGTCCGGCACCAACAAGCTCCGCTACGCCACCCTCATGGGCATCAAGCGCGCCAAGATGAAGGAACTCCGCGCCGTCACCGCAGACCTCGCTTCCGTCGCTCCCGTCCTCGTCCGCGACCGCGTCACCCTCCCCAGCAAGCAGCGCACCACTGAAATCCTCACCGGCACGCCCGCCGAGGCCGCCCAAAAACTCGTCGATAAACTCCAGGCAGAAGCGAGGGTCCTATGAGCTCCGTACTTGTCATTCTTGAATCCAAAAACGACCACGTAACCCGGATCTCGCTGGAAGCCCTGGCCGCAGCCGCCACCCTCGCCGAAACCCTCGGCCTTCGCCTCAACGCTGCCCTCGTTGGCGCACCCACCGACCTCGTCTTCAACACCATCCAGGGCAAGGCTCCGCACACCGTCTACGCCGTCCAGCATGAAAAGCTGCACGCCTACACCTCCGACGGCTACACCGAGGCCTGCGCCCAGCTCATCCAATCCACCAAACCCGCATACGTCGTCTTCCCCCACACCTACCAGGTGCGCGACTTCGCACCCCGCCTCGCCACCCGTTTCGGCCAGGTCCTCATCTCCGACGTCACCGGTATTGAACCGGGCCCAGCCTTCACCCGCCAGCTCTTCCAGGGCAAACTCAACTCCACCTGGCGCGCCACCGCCTTCGGCGAAGGCAACCCCTGCTTCCTCTCCGTGCAGGCCGGTGCCTTCCGCGCTGACCTCCACATCCCCGGCGAAACCATCCTCGAAACATTTGAGCCCAGCCTCGACACTCTCGCCATCCGCACCACTCCCGGCGAACCCTTCCGCGCCGCCGCACAAACCGTCGACCTCGCCTCCGCGCCCATCCTCGTCTCCGTCGGCCGCGGCATCAAGGAGCAGGCCAACCTGCCCATCGTGGAAGAACTCGCAGCCGCCCTCGGTGCCGAACTCGCCGCCTCCCGGCCCATCTGCGACGCCGGCTGGCTCCCCATGGAGCGACAGGTCGGCTCCTCTGGCCAAACCGTCGCCCCCAAACTCTACATCGCCATCGGCATCTCCGGCGCCATCCAGCACCTCGTCGGCATGAAGGGCTCCCAGTGCATCGTCGCCATCAACAAGGACGAAAACGCCCCCATCTTTGAAGTCGCCAACTACGGCATCGTCGGCGACCTCTTCGATATCGTCCCCGCCCTCACCACCGCCCTCAACGCCCGAGCCCGGTAACCCTAACCCGCATTTCTCACCATAGCGTCAGTATCGAGATATAGAAATATTCAAAAAAAGCTGGAAAGGCCTTCGAATGTGTGTCATAACTGCTTTGTCTAGAAGTAGTTTTTACACCCAGACAGAGGCCTTTCACATGA
>CAIVDV010000019.1 GCA_903904755.1 uncultured Acidobacteriaceae bacterium
GCCCCCGCCCTGGCTTTTGGGTGTACACTTGGCCCGTGGATTTCGCCCCCTCGAATCCCACGCCGGTTACCGCCGGGCTGCATAAGCTCGACCTGCAGCCTCGTTCGTCCCCCTATTAGTTAAACGATGTATCTCCCAATTACAGGCAACCTGGCATCGTATCCGGAGCAGGGAATGGGTCCTGATTTAAATACGACTTGGCTTATCGGCTGTTTGAGCGAGGCAGGATTCGGCATTCTGCTCCTCGTTGTCAGTGCCCAGTTCCCAACTGAGTACCGGCGACCCGCCACGGCGTGGGGATTTTCCACCATCACCTTTGGCATCTATTACTTCCTCGCTCTGAACCATCTCAAAATTGGCGACTTCTTCTTCGAGGTCCTGGCTTTCGCCCTCATCGTATTGTCCTTGTCCCTTCAGGTGCTCGCCATCGCAGACATCAAACAGGCCAATTCCAGATTCCGGCTCATTCTCTTCGCCCCGATTGTCTTTGCGTGTATTGCGGTCTTTTTCGTATTTGTTCAGCGAAATATCTCCATCAAGCAGTTCATCTTCAATACTTTCGATTGCTTCATTCTCATCCTGCTCACCCGCCTTTGTTTCCTGAGTTCAAAAGGGAAGCTGGGTTTCCGGTCTGACCGCATCCTCGGTTCCTGCTATCTCTTTCTATCCATTGCGATTGCCATCATCCTGGTGCACTTCGGATTCCGCGGCTTCCCAGCTCAGTACGACTACGGACAGCCCCGGGCGCGCCTCAACACCGTCATGTCCGTTGTCGCCAACATCCTTATTTCTCCGCTTTTTCTCCTCATGGTCTCTGTGCGGCTCAACGACTCCATGAAGTCGGCCGCCATGCGCGACTACCTCACCGGCCTCTACAACCGCCGTGCCTTTGAAGAAATCTGCCGGCGCACCCGTGCCTCTGCCATCCGAAACGGTCAGCCCTATTCGGTCTTCCTCCTCGATATCGACGGATTCAAGTCCATCAACGACCGCCATGGACACGCGGCTGGGGATCTCGTCCTGGTCGAAGTCAGCCGGGCCCTTCGCAGTACGGTCCGCGAAGAGGACTACATCTGCCGCTGGGGTGGCGACGAGTTCTTTGGTATATTGCCGCGCGCCGAGGAGCCCGAGGCTCTCCTTGCCATCCAGCGCATACAGGCTGCGGTTGCAAGCTTGCGTCTCAGCTTTGCCGATGAGCCCGTCAAACTGAACGTCAGCATAGGCCTTGTTACCGATCGCGGAAACGAGGCAGACTTTGCAGCCATCATCGACCGTGCTGATACTGCCATGTACTCCGCAAAAGGCTCTGGTGGCAACAGCTACCGCGTCTCCCAGGCCGCATAACCGTTTATTGCCTGGAATCCGCTCTCGTATTGATAATGTCTGATAACAGATATTCTGTAACAACCAAACGAGTCGCAAAAACAGGGGCTACCAGGGCCCCCATTTCCATCCATCCAAACATCTTCCCTGCAATTCCCTACATCTTGTAGCGGCCCAGGTCTTCGTCGTTCAGCCCTTCCAGCCATCGCCGCAGGTGCTCCGCAGTTGGCCCTTCGCCACCGGTTGCGCTCAGCTTCGCACTGTCCAGTACCGATTGCGCCACGTAGATCGCACAGTCCGCACGCAGCGCAAGCGCAATCGCATCCGATGGCCGAACATCCACCATCACCTGGTCTTTCCCCTGCCGGATCCACAGCGCTGCAAAGAACGTGTCATCCCGCAGCTCCGTAATCACCACCTTTTCCAGCGTCCCATTCAACGCATGAATAAGGTTCCGCGTCAGGTCATGCGTCATCGGACGCGGTGCTGCCAGCTTCTCAATCTCCACCGCAATCGCGTTTGCCTCGTAAATCCCTACCCAAATCGGCAAAACCCGCTCAGAACTGGAGTCTTTCAGCACCACAATCGGCATATTCGTGTTGGGGTCAAGCATCAGGCCCCGGATTTTCATCTCCACATCCATCTTGCCCACCTCCTCTACGGAACGCTCTCGCCAATCAGGCTGTTCGGCAGCGTCTTCGTAATCCTCACCTGCTGGTAGCTGCCGGTGGCCGGTGCAATCGCATGGCTCCAGGTAAAATTCACCGGCTTGTTCTGCGAACTGCGTCCGATAATCTGTCCACGTGCCGGATTAACCCCTTCCACCATTACTTCAACAATCTTCCCTATATCATTCTCATTAATCAATCGTTGAATCTCTCGCTGCCGATCCAGCAGTACTTGAAGTCTTGCTGCCTTGTCCTGCTCCGCCAACGAATCAATCATCACCAGCGCCGGCGTATTCGGCCTTGCAGAGTACTTGAACCCGAAGACAGCATCGTACTTCACGTCATCCAGCAGCGTAATCGTATCTTCAAAGTCCGCCGCCGTCTCCCCCGGGAACCCCACAATAATATCCGTCGTCAGCGCAATCCGCCGCCGCTTCGCCGCCTTGATCCAGCTGATCCGCTCCAGGTACCACTCCCGCGTATACTCCCGCGCCATCATCTTCAGGATGCGTGTCGACCCAGACTGCACCGGCAGGTGCACATGGTCGCAAAGGCTTGGTACCTCGTCCATCACCTGCACAATGTCCGGCGTAAAGTCGCGCGGATGGCTGGTCATGAACCGCACCCGCCGAATCCCCGGCACCTGCCCCACCGTTCCCAGCAGCTCCGCAAAGCTCCGTTTCCCTTCCGGATCCCGGTAGCTGTTCACGTTCTGCCCCAGCAGTTGAATCTCCGTGTACCCCATGTCGGCAATCCGGCGCGCTTCTTCCAGCACACTGTCGGATCCCCGGCTGCGCTCCTTGCCACGCGTATACGGCACCACACAGTACGCGCAAAACTTGTCGCACCCTTCGATAATCGTGATGTACGCCCGGTAGGGATTCTTCCGCGAGGTGTACTCCGTCTCAAAGGTCTCTTCCGTCTGCCGGTCGTCCAGCCCCGTCACACGCGTCTCGCCCGCCTCCAGCCGCGCCAGCATCTCCGGCAGCTTCCGGTAGCTGGCCGATCCGGCCACCATGGAGACATACGGGGCCCGCTCGAAAATCTTCTCGCCTTCCTGCTGGGCAACGCAGCCGATCACGGCAAACTTCTTCCCCTCGCCCTGCAGCTTCTTGTACTCGTTCAAGCGATGGAAGACCTTCTGTTCGGCCTTGTCGCGGATGGAACAGGTGTTGTACAGCAGCAGGCCGGCGTCTTCTTCCGTGTCCACCTGCCGATAGCCCTGCTGCTCCAACGTCCCGATCACTTTCTCGGAATCGTGGGCGTTCATCTGGCACCCGAAGGTCTCCAGGTAAAAGGTTTTTTCAGTCTTCGTCACTTCTCAAGTATACCGTGGACAAACTTGCCCCCCGAGCGGTCTACAATTGTTCCGACAGCCGCTGAGGGAACGTTTTCTTCCTGGAAAAATCCAACCTCAGCCACGCTCTGGAGAACTCCAAAATGTCCTATCGCTCCCGGCTCATCCTCGCAGCAACTTGCCTGCTTTCTGTCGCTTCCCTTCTGTTCGCTCCTGCCGCCCGCGCCCAGTTCGACAATCCTGACTTCCACCCGGCCGTCAAAGTCGCCCAGGCCGATCAGGGGGCCCACATCACCTTTGGCGACGAAGTCCTCGATCTCACCGTCTGCGGCCCAGCCACTCTTCATGTCGTCACCCATCCGGCCAGCTCCACTGCCACTCACTCCCAGCCCTGGCTGCTGCCCGCGGCAGACTCCTGCCCCGGCGCTAAATTCACTCTCGACCAGGATGCCAAGTCGGCCACCCTCAAGACCGCCGAACTCTCCGCCACCTTCCACTTTGCAACCGGTCATCTCTCCTACACCGATGCCGCCGGCGCGCCCCTTTTCCGCGAAGCCGAAGCCATCCCCCGCACCTACGAGCCCGTCACCGTCAACGGCGAACACACCCTGCACGTCGTCGAGCGCTTCAATCCCAACTTCAATGAAGGCATCTACGGCCTCGGCCAGCACCAGAACGGCCTCTTCAACTACCGCGGCGCAACCGTCGAGCTCGGCCAGAACAACACTGACATCGCCATCCCCATGCTCATCTCCACCGCCGGCTATGGCATCCTCTGGAACTCCGCCGCCTTCACCTATGTTGATAACCGCTTCCCGCTCGCCCTCAACTTCGACTCCGCCGCCGGCGACGGCATCGACTACTTCCTCCTCGCCGGCCCCGAACCCGACCAGATCATCCACCACTACCGCGACCTCACCGGCCACGCCCCCCTGCTCCCCCGCTGGGCCTACGGCTATGTCCAGTCCCGCGACCGCTATGCCTCGCTCGACGAAATCCAGACCATCGCCTCCCGCTACCGCTCCGAGCACATCCCAATCGACGCCATCGTTCAGGACTGGTTCTGGTGGAAGACTGAAGGCGACCCCGTCTTCAACTCCAACTATCACGACGTCCCCGGCGACCTCGCCAAGCTCCACGACGCCCACATCCACACCATGATTTCCACCTGGGGCATGATCGACCCAAAATCCGAGACTTGGAAAAAGCTCGACACCGAGCATCTCCTCATCGCCCGCGCCCACGTCTACGACGCCTCAGTCCCCCGCGCCCGCGACCTGTTCTGGTCCTCGCTCATCGCACCCCTCCAGAAGATGGGCTGGGATTCCTTCTGGCTCGACTCCGCCGAACCCGAGGAGTACTGGCCCCACTACGGTGACGCCATCCTCCGCGACCGCAATCTCGCCATCGGCAACGGCGCGCAGTTCACCAACGTCTTCCCGCTCCTCCATAACCAGGGCATTCAGGACCACTGGAAGCAGGCCGAGCCAGACAAGCGCGTCTTCCTGCTCACCCGCTCCGCCTTTCTCGGCCAGCAGCGCATCGGCGGCACCGTCTGGTCCGGCGACGTCTTCTCCAGCTTCTGGGGCCTCAAGCACCAGATTGCCGGCGGCCTCAACTACTCCATCTCCGGCCTGCCCTACTGGACCACTGACATCGGCGGCTACTGGCCCACCGCAGACCCATACCAGGGCAATCCTGAGCTTTCCAAAGGCGAATACCCCTCTCTCGGCTACCAGGAGCTCTACCTCCGCTGGTTCCAGTTCGGCGTCTTTTGCCCCGTCTTCCGCTCCCACGGCCATCGTCCCGCCAACGAAATCTACACCTACACCGCCGTCAAGCCTCAATTAATCGCTTTCGACAAGCTCCGCTACCGCCTCATGCCCTACATCTACTCCTCCGCCTGGCAGGTCACCTCCCACGACGACACCCTCATGCGCCCCCTCGTCATGGACTTCCGCCACGACCCCGCCACCTTCGATATCGCGGACGAGTACCTCTTCGGCCGCTCCATCCTGGTCAACCCCGTCACCGAGGCCGGCGCCAACCATCGCCTGGTCTACCTGCCCAAGGGCGAAGACTGGATCGACTTCTGGACTGGCGACAAGCTCACCGGCGGTCAAACCATCACCGCCGCAGCCCCGCTCGACAAGCTCCCCCTCTACGTTCGCGCAGGATCCATCCTGCCTCTTGGTCCTGAGGTCGAATACGTAGACCAGTCCGCCGACGGCCCCTACGAAATCCGCATCTACCCCGGCCACGACGCCCACTTCACCCTCTACCTCGACTCCGGCGACGGCTATGAGTACGAGCAGGGCCAGCACCTTGAGGTCCCCCTCACCTGGCACGACAGCACCCGCACCCTCACCATCGGCTGGATTGACGGCAGCTTCGCCGGCCAGCCCCGCTCCGCCGAGTTTCACTTCGTCCTGGTCCACGGCGACCACGGCTCCGGCCCGGCGGAAACCCCCACCCCCGACCAGACCGTCACCTACACGGGCAACGAACTTAACTTGAAGTTCTAGCCGCAAGTCGTAGTATGCAAAGATAATGGGCGAAAGCAATTCCGCTTTCGCCCATTACATTTTCCTTCCGGGTACCGCCTATTTCTTTTCTGCCGGCATGCTGGTCCGCAGATACGCAATCAACCCCGCCATCTGCGCATCCGTAAACCGCCCGGCAAAGCTCGGCATCTTGTTCTTCCCCTCCACCACCACCCTGGCAATCGCTGCATCCGTCGCCGGGCCACCATTTGGCAGCATCTTCTGCTCGGCAATATTGTGCAGGCTCGGCGGCGGAGGCTTCAGCGCCAGGTCATTCTCCTCGTGGCAATGCGCGCACCGCACCGCATACATATGCTGCCCCACCGCCTCTTCCGGCGTCAGCGGCGGAGCGCTCTTGCACCCCGCCACCATCAGCACTGCCCCCATCGCCAGCAGCCCGGCGCTTCCCTTGCCCATCGTTCAGCTCTTCTTCGCAGCAAAACCCGCGCTCACCACATCCCAGTTCACCACCGAGAAGTAGGCCTTCACGTAGTCCGCCCGCTTGTTTTTGTACTTCAAATAGTAGGCATGCTCCCACACATCCACGCCCAGCACCGGCTTGTGGCCCACGCTCAGCGGGCTGTCCTGGTTCGGAGTCGTCTCAATTTCCAGGCCCGTCGGCGTCACCACCAGCCACGCCCAGCCCGACCCAAATAATCCGGTCGCCGCCGCAGTCAGCTTCTCCTGGAAGCCCGTCAGGCTCCCAAACTTGGTATCAATCGCCTTGGCCAACTCGCCCACCGGCGCCGCTCCACCCTTGCCCAGCGTCGTCCACCAGAAGCTGTGGTTCGCGTGCCCGCCGCCCTGGTTCCGAACCGCCGTCCGAATCGCCTCCGGTACCGCGCTCAGGTTCGCCACCAGTTCTTCGGCCGTCTTCCCGGCCACTTCCGCGTGCCCGGCCACCGCCGCATTCAGCTTGTCCACGTACGCCTGGTGGTGCTTGTCGTGGTGCAGGTGCATCGTCTCCGCATCAAAGTAGGGCTCCAGCGCGTCATACGCGTAGCCCAGCGCCGGCACAGTATACGGCCCACTCGCCGCCGGAGCCGCTGCCGCCGCGGGTGCCTGCGCCATTCCCTGCACTCCCTTGCCCAGCAGGACCGCGCCTGCCACTCCACTCATCGCCTTCAATGCCGTTCTACGATTCATCGATTTCATCTCCTTCAAGCTTTCTGGGGTTGTCACCCTTCAGAATCTCCGTCCCTCAGGATGCGGGGAAGTACCACATTGCTCGGATGCGCCCGCCAGCCCAACTGACTCGGCTTTTTCGCGCCCCCTTATCGTAAGCTGTAAGGCATGACTCTGCCCAACCTCGCAGAAATCCAAGCCGCCCAGCAAATCCTCTACCGCGTCATGCCCCCCACCCCGCAGTACAGTTGGCCCCTGCTCAACCGCCGCCTCGGCCTGGAGGCCTGGGTCAAACACGAGAACCACACCCCCGTCGGAGCCTTCAAACTCCGCGGCGCGCTCGTGTACGCCACCTGGCTCCGCGAGACCCAGCCCGGCCTCACCACCCTCGTCGCAGCCACCCGTGGCAACCACGGCCAGGGCGTTGGCATGGCTGCCCGCCTCCTCGGCCTGCGCGCCATCATCGTCGTCCCCCACGGCAACAGCCTTGAGAAAAACCGCGCCATGCTCGCGCAGGGCGTCTCCCTCGTCGAGCACGGCGACGACTTTCAGGAATCTCTCGAATTTGCCCGAGGCCTCGGTGCCGAGCCCGGCCACGCCATCCTGGAGTCCTTCCACCCGCGCCTCGTCATGGGTACCGCCACCTACGCGCTCGAGCTCTTCCAGGCCGCACCCGAACTCGCCACCGTCTACGTCCCCATCGGCCTCGGCTCTTCCATCTCTGGCGTCGCCGCCGCCCGCAACGCCCTCGGCCTCAGCACGGAGGTTGTCGGCGTCGTCTCCTCCGCTTCGCCCTCCTACGCGCTCTCCTTCGTCCAGCATCAGGTCGTCTCCGCCCCGGCCCTTACGCAGATTGCCGACGGCCTCGCCTGCCGCACTCCCAACGCCCTTTCCATGGAAGCCATTTGGGACAACGTCGCCCGCATCGTCCAGGTCTCCGACGCTGAAATCGCCGAGGCCATGCGCATCTACTATCAGGACACCCACAACCTCGCCGAAGGCGCCGGCGCAGCAGCACTCGCCGGGGCCCTCCACGAACGCCCCGCCCACGGCCCCATCGGCATCATCCTCACCGGCGGCAATGTCGACCGCAGCCTCTACTCCCGCATCCTCAATGAAGAAATCTAGCCCCTGCCCATATCAAGGAGCCACTCGGTGACCCTCCCATTCGACCCCGCCGCTGAAAACCTCACTCCCCTGCCCCACGGCGCACAAAACCTCTGCTTCGGCTGCGGCCCCGCCAACTCCGTCGGCCTCCACCTCACCTTCTACGCCACCCC
Organism: uncultured Acidobacteriaceae bacterium; assembly: GCA_903904755.1. GTDB lineage: Bacteria > Acidobacteriota > Terriglobia > Terriglobales > Acidobacteriaceae > Acidicapsa. The sequence continues at coordinate 8,237 of CAIVDV010000019.1, forward strand.
CGACCACTCCATCGTCTCCGTCGTCACTGTCGGCAACCAGTACGAAGGCCCCCCCGGCTACCTACACGGCGGCATCATCGCCACCCTGCTCGACGAAGTCATGTCCAAAGCCAACCGCGCCCGGGGCCACGTCGCCCTCACCCGCAAGCTCGAAGTCGAGTACCTCCGCCCCATCCCCTCCACCCAGCCCATCCGGCTGGAAGCATCTCTCACCCGCATCGAAGGCCGCAAGCTCTTCCCCACCGCCCGCATCCTCAACGCCCGCGGCACCGTCCTGGCCACCGCCACCGCCCTTTTCATTGAGTACGACCCCAGCCGCCATAATTTCTAGTCTCCCCACCACCCCGTCCTGTATCCTTCCCCCACCCGGTCACCACTTCTCCCGCCGGCCGCAGTCTTCATTCCCCTCAAAGGAACCCCCTTCCATGCCCCGGATTTCCCGCCTCCTGCTGCCTGCAATCTTCCTGTTTGTCGCGCTCGCTTACCTCTCCGCCCAAACCCCCGACCAAACCCGCCGCGGCTACTACGCCTCCCCCACCCTCCGCGGAGACACCCTTGTCTTTGCCTCTGAGGGCGATCTCTGGCGTGTCGGGACCCAGGGCGGCGCAGCCCAGCGCATCACCACCGCTCCAGGCACGGAATCCAACCCCGTCCTCTCCCCCGACGGCTCCACCATCGCCTTCGCCGCCAGCTACGAGGGGCCGCAGGAGGTCTACACCATCCCCGCCCTCGGCGGCCTGCCCACCCGCATCACCTGGGACGGCGACGCCACCCCCGTCTCCTGGGCGCCCGATGGTCGCCTCCTCCTTGCCACCGGCCGCTACTCCACCCTCCCCGGCTCCCGTCTCGCCCTCGTTGACGCCCACGGCAATCGCGAAATCCTCCCACTGGCTGAAGCCAACCAGGCCACCTACACCCCCGACGGAAAAACCCTCATCTTCACCCGCTGGCAAAAGCAGTGGAGCGCCACCAAGCGCTACAAAGGCGGCTGGAACGAAAATCTCTGGCGATTCGACGGCCAGGGCGAAGCCACTCCACTCACCGCCGACTTCGACGGAACCTCCACCTCCCCCATGCTCTGGAACGGCCGCATCTACTTCCTCTCCGACCGTGACGGCATCATGAACCTCTGGTCCATCGACCTCGACGGCCACTCCCCCCGTCAGGAAACCCATCAAAAACAATTCGACATCCAATCCGCCTCCCTCGACAACGGCCGCATCGTTTACGCCGCCGCCGCCGATCTCTGGCTCTTCGACCTGGCCACCGGCAAAGACGAACCCCTCCCCATCACCCTCGTCTCCGACTTTGACCAGCTTCGCGAACACTGGGTCCCCAACCCCGCCACCTACCTCACCAGCGCCCATCTCTCCCCCGACGGCTCCTCGGCCGTCTTCACTTCCCGCGGCGAACTCTTCGTCATGCCCGCCAAAACCGGACGCATCGTTAAGGTAGCCTCCTCCTCTTCCGTCCGCTATCGCGAGGCCCGCTTCCTGCCCGACGGCAAATCCATTCTCGCCCTCTCCACAGAATCCGGCGAGGCCGAGTTCTGGAAGTACCCCGCCAACGCCGAAGGCCCCTCCGAGCAGTGGACTCATGGCGCAACTGTCCTCCGCCTCGACGGCATCACCTCTCCCGATGGCCACTGGCTCGCCCACACCGACAAGGAGCAGAACCTCTACCTCTACGACACTCGCTCCAAGGCCGACAAAAAAATCGCCCAGTCCCTCAATGGTGACTTCAGTGATCTCGCATGGTCTGCCGACAGCCGCTGGCTCGCATGGGACGAAACCGCCGACAACCTCAACTCCCGCGTCCGCATCCTCAATCCCGACTCCGGCGACATCCAGACCGTCACCTCAGATCGCTACAACAGCGGCAACCCGGCATGGAGCAGCGACGGTCACTGGCTCTACTTCCTCTCTGACCGCAACCTGAAAACCACCATCACCTCCCCGTGGGGCCCGCGCGAGCCCGAGCCTCACTTTGACCGTACCCAGAAGATCTACCAGCTAGCCCTCCAGTCCGACCTGCGCTCCCCCTTCCTCCCCGCCGACGAGCTCCACCCCGACAAATCCGATAAGGACGCCGACAAGAAGGACGAGCCAGCCAAGCCCGCAGACTCCAAGGCAGGCGACGCAAAAGCTCCAGCCGCCAAACCCGCCCCTGCTAAATCCGACGACAAGAAATCGGATGACAAGAAGGCCGACGACAAAAAGCCTGCCGAGGTCAAAATCGACTTCTCCGGCATCGCCGCCCGCCTCACCGAGATCCCCGTCCCTCCCGGCAACTACGGCGCGCTCCAGGCCGCGGACAAACGCCTCTGCTGGCTCTCCGCCGCGGACGATTCCGCCCGCCATCGCTCACTCCAGTGCCTCGACGTAGCCAACAAGGGCGACGAGCCCGACACCGTCCTCTCCGACGTCCAGTCCTTTGAGGTCTCCCTGGACCGCAAGAAGCTCCTCGTCCAGCAGCGCTCCGGCTCCGGCGACCCCGCCTTCCTCATCCTCGACTCCGACGCCAAATCCGCCTCCGACCCCAAGGCCCTCGCCAAGGCCACCATCAACCTCAGCCGCTGGTCACTCTCTACCAATCCCCGCCAGGAATTCCGCTCCATCTTCCTCGACGCATGGCGCCTCGAGCGCGACTTCTTCTACGACAAGCACATGCACGGCGTAGACTGGCCCGCGATCCGCGACCGCTATCTCCCGCTCGTCGACCGCGTCTCCAACCGCGACGAGCTCAACGACCTCATCGCCCAGGTCGTCAGCGAGCTCTCCGCGCTGCATACCTTCGTCGAAGGCGGTGACGCGCGCAAGCCCGCCGACAGCATCGACCTCGCCTCCCTCGGCGCACTTCTCGTTCGCGACGAAAAGGCCGGCGGCGCCATCGTTCGCCACATCTACCAGAGCGACCCCGACCTGCCCAACCTTGCTCCGCCCCTCGCCCGCCCCGAGTCCCTGGTTCACGAGGGCGAAATCATCACCCGCATCGACGGCATCCCCGTCCTCTCCGTCCACGACGAGCGCGCCCTGCTCCGGGGCAAGGCCGGCCTCCAGGTCCTCGTCCACGTCAAAGCCGCCGCCGGTGCTGAGCGCGACCTCATCGTCACCCCCATCCGCGCCTCTGAAGAAGCCAACCTCCGCTACAACGAGTGGGAGTACACCCGCCGCCTCGCTGTCGAGCAGGCCTCCAGCGGCCACATCGGATACGTCCACCTCCGCGCCATGGGTCCGCAGGATATCGAACAATGGGCCCGCGACTTCTACCCCGTCTTCGACCGCCAGGGTCTCATCATCGATGTCCGCCACAACCACGGCGGCAACATCGACTCCTGGCTCCTCTCCAAACTCCTCCGCCAGGCCTGGTTCTACTGGCAACCCCGCGTCGGCAATCCCACATGGAATCAGCAATATGCCTTCCGCGGCCACATCATCGTCCTCTGCGATCATGAAACCGCCTCAGACGGTGAGGCATTTGCCGAAGGCTTCCGCCGCCTCGGCCTTGGCAAAGTTCTCGGCACCCGCACCTGGGGCGGAGAAATCTGGCTCAGCTTCGACAATCCCCAGGCCGACAACGGTATCGCTACCGCTTCTGAAACCGGCGTCTACTCCCCTGATGGCAAATGGCTCATCGAAGGCCACGGCGTTGACCCCGACATCACCGTCGACAACCTGCCCCACGCCACCGCCGCCGGCTCTGACGCCCAGCTCGAGGCCGCCATCCAGCTCCTCCAGCAGCAGATTCAGGCCGATCCCCGCCCCGTCCCGGTCCACCCCGCCTACCCTGACAAATCCTTCCACCCGGCAAACTAACCCCTTCGGGCGTCCATATTTTCCAGTGGACGCCCAAATCTTCCATTCCCGGTACAATGGAAGTGTGACTACGGAATCCGCAACCTCCTCTCCCATCGCGGACTCCACCTCCTTACAAGAGATACTGAGTTCCCGTTTCGGTTTTGAATCCTTCCGCGCCAACCAGCGGGAGGTATGCCAGGCTGCCGTCGACGGCCATGACCTGCTCCTCGTCATGCCCACCGGCTCGGGCAAATCCCTCTGTTACCAGCTCCCCGCCATCGTTCGCGGGGGTACTGCGCTCGTCGTCAGCCCACTCATCGCGCTCATTGAAGATCAGTGCGCCAAGCTCAACGCCCTCGGCTTCAACGCCGCCCGCATCCACTCCGGCCTTGACCGCGCCATCAGCCGCCAGGCCTGCATCGACTACCTCAACGGCACCCTCGACTTCCTCTTCATCGCCCCGGAGCGCCTCAAGGTCCCCGGATTCCCTGAGATGCTGGCCAAGCGCAAGCCAGCCCTCATCGCCATTGACGAGGCTCACTGCATCTCCCAGTGGGGACACGACTTCCGCCCCGACTACCGCACCCTCGGCCTGCACCTTCCCGCCCTGCGTCCGGCCCCGGTCATCGCCCTCACCGCCACTGCCACCCCCGCCGTCCAGCGCGATATCCTCACCCAGCTCGGCATCCCCCAGGCGAAAAAATTCATCCACGGCTTCCGTCGCGACAACCTCGCCATTGAAGTCCTTGAAGTTCCCATGCCCATGCGGCCCGACCTCGTCGCAGAAATCCTCGCCGACCCCGCCTCCCGCCCGGCCATCATCTACGCCCCCGCCCGCAAGCGCGCGGAAGAAATCGCAGCCCGCCTCAACCAGATTTGCCCCACCGCCGCTTACCACGCCGGCCTCCCCAACGACGTCCGCGACAGCGTCCAGCAAAGCTTTCAGGCCGGCACCCTCGACTGCGTCGTTGCCACCATCGCCTTCGGCATGGGCATCGACAAGGCCAACATCCGCACCGTCATCCACGTCGCCCTCCCCGCCACCCTCGAAGGCTACTACCAGGAAATCGGTCGCGCCGGTCGTGACGGCCTCCCCTCCCGCACCATCCTCATGCACTCCTACGCGGACCAGCGTACCCACGACTTCTTCCTTACCCGCGACTATCCCCCCGTCGAAACCCTCGACAAGATCTTCCGCGCCCTCACTCCGGAATCCCAAACCCTCGACGAGCTCCGCCTCCGCCTCAACATGGAGGAGGAAGCATTCTCCAAAGCCGTCGAAAAGCTCTACATCCACGGCGGCGCCGAGGTGGACTACGCCAACAACGCCACCCGCGGCGCACTCCCGTGGAAGACCAGCTACACCCGCCAGTCTGACTACCGCCGCGCCCAGTTCGCCCTCGTACAGCGCTTCGTCGACGGCCACCAGTGCCGCATGGCCGCCCTCGTCGAGCACTTCGGCGACCTCGAAGACGCCGCAGTCCGCTGCGGCCGCTGCGACTTCTGCTCCCCCGGCATCAACTCCGTCCAGAACTGGCGCTCCCCCAGCCGGCAGGAACTCGCTGGCCTCCACGCCATCCTCGCCGCCCTGCGCAATACCGACGGACTCTCCCTCTGGCGTCTTCAGAAGGAACTCCCTGACTCGCTCAACCGCAAGGATCTCGACCTCTACCTCGGCGCGCTCACCAAGGCCGGCTATGTCGCAGTGGAAGACGCCGAGTGGATCCGCGAAGGCGAAACCATCCTCTATCGCAAGGCTGTCCTCACACCCGCCGGCGACCTCGTCGTCCCCGGCTCCAGCTTCGACCTCAAGCTACCCGAAAGCCAGGTCTCCCGCTCCACTCCCGCAGCTCCCTCACGCCAGAAGTCCAAGTCCAAAGACGGCGCTCCCGTCCTCTCGGAGCTATCTCCCAAGGCCAGGCTCCTGGAGCAATCCCTCCGCGACTGGCGCGCCGCACAGGCAAAAAAGCTCGGAATGCCCCCCTTCCTCGTCCTCCATGACCGCACCCTTACCGCGATTGCCTTCGCCTGGCCCAAATCCATGCAGGAGCTCATGGGCATCTCCGGCCTTGGCCCCGCCAAGGTCGAAAAATTCGGCGCCGCCATCCTGGATCTCTGCCGCGAGAGCTAGTTGCCGGCATTTTTTCTAAGGTAACTCGAAAATGGTTACCATAGTTCTTGTAAAAATCTCACCATTGTGTAACTCTATTCTCGTGTAAGCTCTTCTTGTCCCCTGGGTGGCATACACTCAGGTGGTTGTTCATCCTCCTGGAACTGCCTCGACCTTCCCCTTCGGGAAGCAACCAGCAATTCCAGGCGAGCTGCTCAACGGACGGCAATGCTTCCGGTGAGGTGATGTATGGCTCATCCTATATTTAGCGCGACATTTACGGATTGGATCGCAATCGGCTCTCTTGCTGGCTCCATCTCGATTGTGGTTCTGGCCAAGTTCAACTACTGGTGCGCACGCACCGCAAAGCGCCAGGCCAAGGCTGCCACCGAGCAGGCTTGTGTCGCACTGATTGCCGCGGAGCGGGCTCGCGACCTCGCTGAGCGCGCTCACCAGGACGCCGAAAAGATTCTTGCTGCGCTCAAGTCCATGGAAACCCAGCAAAAGAACCACGACGCCAAATATCGCCAGGGTGCCGTCGATCAGCTCTTTACCATTGCCCTCAACTGCCGCAAATGGATTCCCCTGCTGGCTGGCCCCGCCGATGGAACTTCCATTCGCCTCGCCAAGGAAGACCTCTCCGACATCCTCTACCGCTCCGCCGACGGAAACAGGAACCTGATTGACGAGTTCCGGCTCTTTGAGGCTCGCCTCGCAGCCGCCCAAAACACCCTCCGCGCCTTCATGGACCAGCCCCTGGCCTCCCGTCAATCGGCCCGCAAAATCCTTGTTACCCTCAGCAATCACCTTGAGCAGGTCGCCAACACATCTGAAAACCTCGCCTTCCGCATTGAAACCGGTGGCATGCCCACCGCATGGTCTGAGGAAGCTCAAGCGCCTGACACCAAGCCGGTCTCCCCTATCCGTAACATCGCCGCATAACTCCCCTGTTACCCCAAAAGCCAGAAGCCTTCCCATCAGGGAAGGCTTCTGGCTTTTGCTGCGCTTGAGTTACAACTGCCCGTTGCCGGCCTTGCTTCCGTTCGTGGTCTTCCCGTTCCGTCTGCGGCGTTTCACCGGCGGTGCCGAGTTCGGCGGCCGATTCTTCCCGTTGCTCCGCCTCCCCGTATGCTCCACCACCGCGCGCATCCAGTAGTCCCCGCTCCCGTCCACCTCAATGCCGTGGACCTCACGCTCAAACCCTGGGAAACGCTTGCCAAACTCCTCCAGCGCCAGAATCAACCGCATCACCGGGCTGTCAATCGCGCCCATTCGCTCGCCCGGCATGCACACCGGAATTCCCGGCGGATACGGCACCAGCATCACGCCCGCAACCCTGCCCGCCATCTCGTTGAACTTCACCTTCTCCGTGCCATTCCGCAGCAGTTTCTGGTAGGTCTGCGCCGGCGTCAATACCTGCACTTCTTCCACTTCGCAGGCTTCCCCTTCCAGCGCGCTCAGCCGCAGCTCCACCATCGCCGCGTGCATATCGTCTGAAAGTTCCTTCAGCGTCACATTGCCGTATCGGTGCGGATGTTTCGCCACCAGTTCCGGCAGCACCTCGCTCAGTGTCGCCTCGCTGTCGTAGAGCCGCTTGAACTCGAACAGGTTCTCAAGCAAACTGCCCCACTTGCCCTTGGACGTTCCCACGCTGAACAGCACCAGCACCGTGTAATCGCCCGTGCGGGCTATCTCCACACGCCGCGAATCCAGAAATTCTGTAATGATTGCCGCCGGAATCCCCGACTCCGCCAGAACGCCCTGCGCATTCACACCCGGCGTCAGAATCGTCACCTTCGTCGGGTCCAGCATGCAGTAGTCGTCGGCAATGTCCTCGTCCTGGAACCCGTGCCAGTCTTCGCCCGGCTTCAGCGTCCAGCAGCTCGAGTTCTGCGCCAGCAGCGGATCTGTCGCATCCTCAAACAGGTAGGTCTGCCCATCCGCCGGGTCCGTCACTTTGTCCGGTTGGAAGAGCCGGAAAAACCACCCGCTCTCGCCTTCCAGTGCGCGCAGCCTATGCGCAATCGAGCTCATCGCCTTGCGGAAGCTGATCGCGTCAAACACTGTCTCCATCATCAGCGTCGGCCCGGCCGGCTCGTCCATCATCGCTGCCGCCACGTCAAGCGAAGCAATCAGCGGATAAAACGGTGAGGTCGTCCCATGCATCATGAACGCCTCGTTGAACTGGTCAAACTCCAACGGCGCCCGCGGGCTCAGCTTGATGTGTACCATTGACGCCATCGAGAATGCCGCCAGCATCTTGTGCGTCGACTGCGTTGAAAACAGCGCAGGCCGGTCCGGCATTTCGTCCGGAACATCCATCGCAAACCGCCCGCGATAAATCGGATGAAACTTCGCGTAGGCGTACCAAGCCTCGTCAAAGTGCACCCGCGGCACGCTCTGCGCCAGCTCCGTCACCACCTTGTTCACGTCGTAGCAAAGCCCGTCGTAGGTGGAGTTGGTCACCACCGCATACGTGGGCTCCTTCGATGCTGCCCCGGCCGTAAACGGGCTCTTCTCAATCAGTTCCTGAATCGCTTCCTTGCTGAACCGCTTCAGCGGCACCAGCCCGATCATCCCGTAACCATTCCGCGTCGGCGTCACATACACGGGCCGCGCGCCCGTAATCGTCAGCGCATGGCAAATCGACTTGTGGCAGTTGGCATCGGCAATCACGATGTCATCCTGCCCAATCACCCCATGGCCCACAATCTGGTTTGAGGTTGACGAGCCACCCAGCACATAAAACGTCCAGTCCGCCCCAAAAATCCTGGCCGCGTTCCGCTCGCTCTCTCCCGGAGGTCCAATATGATCCAGCCACGAGCCCAGCGGAGAGGTCGAAATCCCCAGATCCGAGCGCATGATGTTCTCGCCAAAGAACCGGTGAAACTCCATCCCCACCGGATGCTTCAGAAACGCCACGCCGCCCATGTGTCCTGGCGCATCCCAGCTGTACGCGCCCTGGTCGTTGTACTCTTTCAGCGCCTTGAAGTATGGCGGCAGCAACTGTGCCTCATACCGCTCCACGGCAAAATCCACGCGGCTGGCAATGAACGCAGGCGTATCGCCAAACAGGTGGATGTACTCATGCACCTGCTTTACCACTTCCAGCGGCAGCTCGCTCACCAGCGTACGGTCGGCAATCAGGAAGATTGGCACCTTCCCGTTCCGCCGCCTCACTGCGCGGATAATCTTGAGCGCCGCTCTCTCGTCAAACTGGTGCTCTCCCGCCAAATCCCAGTCCAGCAGAATCGCAGAAAACGAGGGGTCTGACTTCACCAGCGACAGCCCATCCTCCGGCGTCGACGTGCGCACCACCTCGTAACCTTCTTTGCTGATTGCATCTACCAGCCGTTCCATCGCCCGGTCCGACACAGAGTCGGTTCCACCCACTTCGCTGGCAATCAGCAGTACCCAGTCCCCTTGGTCCATCCCACCTCCAACTTCCTCAGTAATCCTACAACTGTTTTCCGGGCTCAACTGCCCCCATCTCACCCCCTGAACCCAAATTCACGCCCCTGCAAACTTTCCGCCCAGAATACCCCGGCATCCCAAGCAAGCAAGCCTATTTTATTCAGCAGGATGCATAAACTACCTCAAGTGCGTTTCATTGCCGGAATTCGAATTATTTTTCCTGAGATTTTTGCGCCCGCGCCTACCACAGGCCCCCACCCATTTTTCGCTCTGTGAAACCGCCCTTCCCCAGCCCATTCCCTTACTTGATACACTTGGGTATTGAACGCAATGCATCCCCGCCGCTACAACGGCCAATCCCATCTTTCCCAGGGCTTTTGCCCCACGGTCTGATTCACCACTGAAGAGGAAACCAGAATGTCGGAAGTCACCAACATCGGCTCCACCAGCCTCCGCCTCAAGGTCGGCCTGGCGGAAATGCTCAAGGGCGGCGTCATCATGGACGTCATGAATGTCGAACAGGCGCGTATCGCCGAGGAATCCGGCGCTGTCGCCGTCATGGCGCTGGAACGCGTCCCCGCCATGATCCGTGCCGAGGGCGGCGTGGCCCGCATGGCCAATCCCAAGCTCATCAAGGAAATCATGGCCGCCGTCACCATCCCGGTCATGGCCAAGGCCCGCATCGGCCACTTTGCTGAGGCTCAGGTCCTCGAAGCCATCGGTGTCGACTTCATCGATGAATCAGAAGTCCTCACCCCCGCCGACGAAGCCCACCACATCGACAAGCATGCATTCAAAACGCCCTTCGTCTGTGGCGCGCGTAACCTGGGCGAAGCCCTCCGCCGCATCGCGGAAGGCGCAGCCATGATCCGCACCAAGGGCGAAGCCGGCACCGGCGACGTTGTCCACGCCGTCCAGCACATGCGTCAGATTACCCGCGAGCTCCGCCAGCTCACCGTCGCCCGCGACGAAGAGCTCTACAATCTCGCCAAGGTCCACGGCGCACCCTACGAGCTCATCAGCCTGGTCGCCAAGACCGGCAAGCTTCCCGTCCCCAACTTCTCCGCCGGCGGCATCGCTACCCCAGCAGACGCAGCCCTCATGATGCAGCTCGGTGCCGAGACCGTCTTCGTTGGCTCCGGCATCTTCATGAAGGAGCGCGCCACCCCGCTGGATGTGGAGAACAACCCTGACGAGCGCGCCGAAGCCATCTCCCGCGCCAAGGCAATCGTCATCGCCACCACCCACTTCAACGACCCCAAGGTCCTCGCCGAAGCCTCTGAACAGGTCACCGGAACCATGAAGGGCCTCGCCGCCGCCGCCATCGAAGAGAAAGACCAGCTCCAGACCCGCGGCTGGTAACCTTCTTCCTTTCAGGAATCAATGTCAAAAACATCACGGCCGGAGATGCCCAGCATCTCCGGCCTTTTTCATACGAATCCATTCAATTCCGGTGCCCCGGTAACTCGCACCCCGGGGAACTGGGGATTCACGCGAAATCACCTGGCAACACTTGGCATCAGGCGAACAGCATCGCCTTCCAGGTACGGATTGAGCTCAAATCTCAGGGTCTCAACAACAACCTGTGGTGCCTTTTTCTTCCCGTGAACATTCAATCGGACAAACCCCACTGCTTCCAGTTTGTTCAGAGTCCGCGTGAGATTCGGCTGGGATCGGCCACTGAACAGTGCAAGTTCAGCCACGGATTGCGGTTCGGCGTCACAAATGAGCGACAGCAGCTTCCTGTTTTCCTTCGTAAGTAGCCGCACGACCGTCTCCAGCGAATCAAAGCTCCGAATCCCGGCATCAGCAGGGGCGGCTTGCGTACCTCGCGCTAATGCCACCTTCTCTTTCCGCAGCAACTGCAAAGACTGAATCTTCATATGGTTCAACATGCTTCCCTCCCGTTCACTCCGTTCAAATCACATCCCCTGAAATTCCACGTTCGGTGAGAATTCGCTCAACCTCAGCAAAGAAATCCTCAAGCAAAGTTTCGGCGTCCGAGTACGGATAAGGCCTTTCTGGGTCTGTCTTGGTCCGATGCCAATGGTCCCATTCGACAGGTGGAGTCTTGTAACGAGACCCTTTCGCTGCAACCTGATGTGCGTTGTCGAATCCGAGAATCCGCTTTCCCTTGGGGGCATGCAGAGTCATCGAATAATCCAGACCATGAGGTCGGTTTGAGGTCTTCTCCACACGCTTGAACTCAAACTTGAGCCAATACCCACCGGTCAAATGATGCCTGCGGCCGTCGCAGTTCAACCGGTTCTCAAGCCCATAATCGACCCGGTCTTCCATGTTCATATCCTGACATGATATGGATTTCGCCGCATCCTATCCCGCGAAACTCCCGCCCGTGCGGCTCGCCATCTCTTGCTACTCTTCCGCGTAAAATAGAACGAGCGCACTTTCAGCGAATCATCCGGATTCTTCACAGAAAGAGATCCAACCCTCACCAACCAACGCATTTCGTATTTCCGCCGCGGCTTACCCGCGGGCCCCCAGTTTCCCTCTAGCCTTACTTACTCGAAGTTGTGCTACCTATCTCGCTCAGGAGAAACAGTTTGCCTCAATCCCTTCCCCGCCCGCACATCGGTGTCCTCGCCATCCAGGGCGACTACGAAGCCCACGCCATCGCACTCACCGAAGCTGGCGCAACCGCTTCTCTTGTCAAGACTCCCGCCGAGCTCGCCAGCATCGATGCCCTCGTCCTCCCCGGCGGCGAATCCACCACCATGCTCAAGTTCCTCGAGCGCAACGGCCTCTTTGAAGCCCTCGAAGCCTTCGCCTCCAACCACCCCGCCTTCGGCACCTGCGCCGGCTCCATCCTCCTTGCCCGCGAGGTCCGCAACCCCAGCCAGCGCTCTCTGGCCCTGCTCGACATCACCGTCGAGCGCAACGCCTACGGCCGCCAAATCGACTCCGCCATCATCACCGCCGACACCACCCTCCCCGGTGGCCCGCTGGAAATGGTCTTCATCCGCGCCCCCCGCATCATCGCCGCCGGTCCCGCTGTTGAAATCCTCGCCAACCGTGACGGCTTCCCCGTCCTCGTCCGCCAGGGCCGCCTCATGGCCGCCACCTTCCACCCGGAGCTCTCCGTAGACCGCCGCGTACACCAGCTTTTCGTCGATCTTGTCCGTGCCCACATCGCCTGAAGCCCCCGTTTCCCACCCCGGAACTCCCCTTCGAAAATCCCATGCAACCCGGCCCGGAAAAGTGTAATCTCACTAACATCGAGGCGCTCTTCCCATGCCCGCCACCTTCACAAAACACACCGTCGACACCGAGCGCAAAGACTCCGGCACCGGAGGCAAACCCCCGCTCGGTCACAAATTCACCGGCGGTGGCGGCAATGGCGACGACGACGACTACCGCAATCAGCGCTCCCTCGGCCCTGGCGATCTCCTCCGCCGATTCCGCCTCGGCGTCCTCGTCGTCATGGCCGGCGATATGGCCTTCTTCCTCGGCCTCGCCTTCTTCTTCTACGCCAGCCGCGGCGCAGGCCATCAGGATGCACGCACCCACGAGTTCATCGCAGACTGGCACCCCGTCACCCTGCCCCCCATCCTTCTCCTCAACACCGCGGTTCTCCTGCTCTCCTCGCTCACAATGGAGGCAGCGCGCCGCCGCATCTTCCAGGAGATTGACGCCCTCGAGGAATGGCTCGGCCTTGGCCGTCCTGCCCTGCGCAAGGCCCTGCCCTGGCTTGCCGCCACCTTCTTCATGGGCGCACTTTTCCTGGCCGGCCAGGTCATGGCGTGGACGCAGCTCGGCCTCCAGGGCTTCACCTTTGGCCATGACGCCACCCCCGCAAGCAACTTCTTCTATCTGATTACCGGCTTCCACGCGCTCCACCTGCTCGCCGGTGTCCTGGCTCTCGCCTTTTGCCTGGTGGGCCTGCGGGCATTCCGGCGCGTTGAGTACCGTCAAATCGCCGTCGATTCCCTCGCCTGGTTCTGGCACACCATGGGACTCGCCTGGGTCCTGCTCTTCGCCCTTATCGCCTTCGCCTAGCCCGCCTTTGCCTGGCCCGGCTCAGCGCGCCCCCGCCGCCTTCAATTCAAAGTGGTCCTTGGCTTCCACGCTCAGCTCCGCCGCATCCGGGTCTCGCACCTTCCACATCGTGCCTTTCAGCACATGGTTGGCAATCTCCAGCGTCACGTAGTTGTACACCGGGAAGCCCCCGCCCTTGTATAAATCCTGGCTCCCACGCAGCAGTATCGGATACGGCTGCGCCCCACCGCCGCCAGATACCACATACTCCACACCCTTCCGCTCAAACCGCTCGTAGTTGTGGATGTGCCCGCTCACCACCATGACCCGCGCCTTGATTCTGCCCAAATGCCGCTCCAGAACATCCCGCAGCAACACCGCCTGCGGACTCGGCACCCCGGCCAGCAGATTCGATTGCTCATCCGCCACCCACGGCACGTGGTACAGAATCATCAGGAACTCCACCTGCTTCGGCAAATGTTCCAATTGCCCTGCAAACCACAGCGTCTGCTCGCTCCGTGGCTCCGTCGGCGAGTTCATGTCCAGCGAAATCACCTCCACCGGCCCCATCAACGCGCTGTAAAACCGGTGTCCCTGCAGCATCGGGTAGGCCAGCACATAGTTCCGCGAGGCCTTGTCGTGGTCGAAATACAGCTCGTGATTGCCCAGCGTCGGCAGCACGGGAAATCCCGCCTGCGTCCAACTGACCGTCTCCCTGCGATACTCGTCCCAGTCGCCCATCGTCGAGCCCACATATGGCATATCTCCGGTCAGCAGCAGCGCGTCCGGCCGCTCCTCGCCCACCTTCGCCGCCAGCCATGCCCGCACCTTCGGGTTTGTCCCCTTGGTCAGCTTCGGGTCGGCAAACCGCATATCCCCGTACGTAATCAGCCGCATCGGCCGGCCGGCCACGGGTGCCGCCAGCGTAAAAGTCGGCCCATTTCCAGCCTGCGCAACCAGCCCCAGCTCGCCCGCAGCCAGCACAAAAGCCGCGCACAGCAGGCTGCGCACGGCTATCGTCCAATCTTTACGGGTCTTGGGTAGGGCCATCCAGCCCAGACTATCACCACCTCAGCTAAAGAATTCGCTGCCACCACCTCTGAAATCTTTCCCCCATGGTTGGCGCAACCGGGCACGCCTCATACACCTCGCGCCGTTTCTGGTGCAGCAGCTTCAGCGCCACCAGCGTTGGGTGTGTCTGCTTCATCGCCAGGTTTCCTGTCTTCAGGCACTCCAGAGCAAACTCGTCGCTCAGGTAGTCAATCGCGTGTCCCAGCACTTCCATCCCCCGCGCCGCCGAAAAGTCCAGTTTGCGGCGCGCTGCCCGCCGGCTTGCCGCCTCGATACGAACATGTTCCCCGGTCCGAAGTGCCATCAGCCCGGCCCCGGCAGTTGTCGTTGCCATAGTGTTCTCCTCACCCCATCCATCGGCCCCGGGGTTCTGAGGATTCAGAGGACCAAAGTAACCAGCACCCTTCACAACCCGGCACCACCCGTCCCCAAACCTCCCGCCGTTTTCCATGCTTGACGCAACGGCCTCAGCACCCTAATCTCTAGCTAGGGTTTGCAGCGCAAAACAGCCTTTTCAACCCGGCAGAGACTATCTATGACCAAGCTCCCTTATGACTGGCAATACCTCTCCCTCCTGATCCAGATTCTGGTCGCCGTTGGCATGGGTGTCGGCATGATTGTCGCCTCATGGTTCGTCGGCCGCCATCGCACCACCAAGACCAAGCTGGATACATACGAGTGTGGAATCGTCTCAGTCGGCGATGCCCGCGGACGCTTCAGCGTCCGCTTTTATATGGTCGCCATGCTGTTCATCCTCTTCGACGTGGAAGTCGTCTTCATGATGCCGTGGGCCGTTATCTATCGCAAACTGCCCGGGATTACAGGTTCACAGTTCTTCGGCTTCTGGGAAATGATGGTCTACCTCGGCTTCGTCGCCGTCGGCCTCTTCTACATCATCCGTAAAGGCATCCTTGACTGGTCCGCCGACAAGGCAGATCTCTAACCCGGCCCTGCTTCACGGCCTGTTGACCGGAATTTCAAGAGGAAGACCATGAGCCAGGCACTCCTGGATAAAGAATCGGTTCTTGCCCAGATGGCAAACCACCCTGCCGTCGCAGCTCTCTCCGCCGGGGATCGTCCCCTGCTGGCTGAGGCCAAGTGGCAGTTTGAAGAACTCACCGTGTACGTCGCCCGGGAAGACGTTGTCACCGCGTGCCTTGCCGTTCAGGCCGCCGGTTACAACTTCCTTGAGGATCTCACCGCTGTTGACTGGCTTCCGCGCACCCCGCGTTTCCAGGTCTCCGTGCACATCCTCTCCCACAGCCTCAAAGAGCGCATCCGCATCGCCGTTCTGCTCGAGGAAGAATCCCCCGCCATGGATTCGGTCACGGCCGTCTGGCCCTCTGCAAACTACTTTGAACGCGAGGTCTTTGACCTCATGGGCATCCGCTTCAACGGGCACCCCAATCTGCGCCGCATCATGCTCCCGGAAGAGTGGGAGGGCCACCCCCTGCGCAAGGATTACCCCGTCGAGGGTTATCGATAGACATTTGTTCGCCGGGCTGTCGTCCACAGCCCGGCCAATCCGGCAAACTATACTAGTCACAAGAAACTGATACCCTCGAAGCGCCTCGGGCAACTGGTACGGGAGAATTGATTTCGATGTCCGATACTCTGGCTACACCCATCCTGGAAGCACCCCACGCCGAAGGCGCTGAGAGCCAGCACATGGTTCTCAACATGGGCCCCCAGCACCCGGCCACCCATGGTGTTCTGCGTCTGGTACTGGAAATCGATGGCGAGACCGTCGTCCGCCTCTATCCGGAAATCGGCTACCTCCACACCGGCATCGAAAAAACCTGCGAAGCCAAGTTCTACCAGCAGATTGTCCCCCTCACCGACCGCGTCAACTATCTCGATCCTCTCAGCAACAACCTCGGCTACGCCCTCGCCGTGGAGCGCCTGCTCGGTATCGAGATCCCCGAGAAGGCCCAGTGGCTCCGCGTCCTCCTCGTCGAGCTCAGCCGCCTCAACTCGCACCTCATCTGGCTTGGCACCCACGCCATGGACATTGGCGCGCTCACAGTTTTCCTCTACACCTTCCGCGAGCGCGAAGAAATCCTCCGTCTTTTTGAAGCCGTCGCCGGTCAGCGCATGATGACCAGCTACATCCGCATCGGTGGCCTCGCCATGGAGCCGCCCATTGACTTCCTCGCCCGTGTTCAGGCCTTCATCAAGACCATGCCGGAGCATATTGACGAGTACTCAAACCTGCTCACCGGCAACCCCATCTTCATCGATCGCCTCAAGGGCGTCGGCCACCTTTCCGCCGCAGATGCTATCGCCCTCGGCGTCACCGGTCCCGTCCTCCGGGCCTCCGGCGTTGATATTGACCTCCGCCGCGACATGCCCTATTCCAGCTACGAGAAGTTCCAATTCAACGTCCCCATCTCCAACGGCTGCGACGTGTGGGCGCGTTACGAAGTGCGCATGATTGAGATGCGCGAGAGCGTCAAAATCATCCAGCAGGCACTCGACGGTATGCCGGAAGGCGCCATCAAGGCAAACGCTCCCAAAGTTGTTCTCCCGGAGCGGGAGAAGATGAAAACACAGATGGAGTCCCTCATCCATCACTTCAAGATTGTCACTGAGGGCTTTAACGTTCCTGCCGGCGAAGTCTACCAGGGCATGGAGTGTGGACACGGGCAAATGGGATACTACGTCGTCTCCGACGGCACCGCAAAGCCCCTGCGCGTCCACATGCGCTACCCCTCGTTTGCCACCCTGCAGGCTCTGGAAACCATGTGCAAAGGGCGCTTGCTCGCCGATGTCGTCGCAGTCATCGGGTCCATCGACATCGTCCTCGGAGAAATCGACCGCTAGCGGTCTACCACAGTGGCGGCTCGATGCCTGGCATCCTCCGTCACATACGAATTTGAGGGAAGCATTGCAGGAAATCTCAGGCATCTCTGAGCGTCTCTACACCGAGCTCTGGGTTTCCCTGGCTTCCCTGCTCAGAAGCTACACCGCCGCGCACGGCCTCAATCGCACCGAACAGGCCATGGTCGAGCTCGGCGAACACAAACTCACAGTCCGCGTGGCAACCCGCTGGCTGCACTTGAATCGCGAAGGTGCCCGGTTCACCTGGGCAAGGGAAAACGGAGCAGAAGGCTCGCTCCAGTTCACCGTGGATGGGCGGCTCAAAGCCCCCAACGGAGTGGAAGAAGAGATGGATATGCAAGCGGAAGCCTGGGCCAGGGAGATCATGCACGAACCCAAGCCATCACACACCCCGGAGGCACGTTCATGAGCTCCCAGGAAACCATGTCGATCTTTTCCCCGCAGTTGGCTGCCCGCTTTGACGCGCTCGTTCTCAAGTACCCCCTCAAGCGCTCGGCCCTGGTCCCCATGCTGCTCTACGCGCAGGACGAAATCGGCTACATCTCTGACGCTGTCATCGACGAAGTCGCCCACCGCGTCGGCATCACCCCGCTCGACGTGCGCGGCGTGGCCACCTACTACTCCATGCTCCGCTTCAAGCCCGCAGGCCGCTACAACATCCAGGTCTGCACCAATATCAGCTGCATGCTGCGCGGCGGCTACGATATCTTCGACCACTTCCAGCACAAACTCGGAATCGGTCACAAGGGTGTCACCGCCGACGCCGTCTTCTCGCTCGAAGAAGTGGAGTGCATCGGCGCCTGCTGCTGGGCCCCGGCCATCCAGGTCAACTACGACTTCCACGACGAGCTCACCAACGAGAAGGTGGACCAGATTCTCGACGACTACCGCACGCGCGCCGCGAAGGGAGCCAACTAGCATGCCTCGTCTTGTCTCCCATCCCGACGAAGTCAAAATCGTCACCAGGCGCTTCGGCCAGGGCGCAGCCAATATCGACCGCTACGTTGAACTCGGCGGCTACGAGTCTGCCCGCAAGTGTCTCGCCAATGGCCCCGACTACATCATCAACGAAATGAAGGCCTCCGGCCTTCGCGGCCGTGGCGGCGCAGGCTTCCCCACCGGCATGAAGTGGTCCTTCGTCCCCAAGGTCTCCGCCAAGCCCAAATACGTTCTGGTCAATGGCGACGAGTCCGAGCCCGGCACCTGCAAAGATCACCTCATCTTCCTGCACGACCCCCACTCGGTCATTGAGGGCACCATCATCGCCGGCCTCGCCATCGGCGCAAAAACCGGCTTCATCTACCTCCGCGGCGAGTACCGCTACCTCATCGAGATTATGGAGAAGGCCGTCGCCGATGCCTATCTCAAGGGCTTCCTCGGCAACGCCATCTTCGGTTCCGATCAGGAATTCCAGGTCATCGTCCAGTCCGGCGCAGGCGCTTATGAAGTAGGCGAAGAGTCCGCCCTCATGGAGTCGCTCGAAGGCAAGCGCGGCGTTCCCCGCATCAAGCCGCCCTTCCCTGCCGTTGTCGGCCTTTACGGTGGCCCCACCGTTATCAACAATGCTGAGACCATCGCCACCGTCCCGCACATCTTCGCCATGGGCGGCGCGGCTTACGCCGCCGTCGGCTCTGAGCGCAACGGCGGCACCCGCCTCTTCGGCATCTCCGGTCACGTCGAGCGCCCCGGCGTCTACGAGCTGCCCATGGGCTACAACCTCAAAAAAATGATCTACGAGGTTGCCGGCGGCGTCCGTGGCGGCCGCGAGCTCAAGGCGGTCGTCCCCGGCGGTTCCTCCACGCCGGTCCTCCTGCCCAACGAGATCGACATCGGCATGGACTTCGACCAGGTCGGCAAAGCCGGCTCCATGCTCGGCTCCGGCGGTGTCGTCGTCATCGACGACCAGACCTGCATCGTCGAGTTCGCCATGCGCACCATCAGCTTCTATCAGCACGAGTCCTGCGGCTGGTGTATCCCCTGCCGTGAAGGCACCGACTGGCTCAAGAAGTCCCTCACCCGCTTCCACGCCGGTTTCGGGACCATGAAAGACATCGACAATATTCAGTACCTGGCCGAGAACATGATGGGACGCACCTTCTGCCCGCTTGGCGACGCAGCAGCCATGCCCACTCTCGGCTTTGTCAAAAAATTCCGCAAGGAGTTCGAAGCTCACCTTGACGGCAAACCATGCCCCTTTGCGAAACACGTTGATCTGGCAGTCGTTTAGAAGACACGGGGATTGATTCAGCAGCGAGGCTTCCAGTGAGACCGCAAGAACTTGAACGGATTCTGGAAGCGGATGGTTGGTTCAGTACAGGGCAGACTGGAAGCCACAGACACTTCCGTCATCCCACCAAGCCTGGGCTTTTGATTGTGCCCATGCACGCAGGTAAGGAAATCGGTAAGGGATTACTTCACAGTATCCTCAAAAAGGCAGGGCTGAAATGACACGCGAGTATCTGGTCTTTTACGAGAAAGGGGCAAGCAACTGGAGCGCATTCTCTCCGGACATCCCCGGCTGCGGCTCACTCGGCGATACTCTCGAAGATACCCGCGCCAACATGCGTGAAGCCGTGGAACTCTACCTTGCTGAGACAATGAAGGCCGGGGAACCGATTCCAGAAGCCCTCGCAACCAGTGTCAACATCAACGAGTTTGACCCGAATCACGAGACCAAAGAGTATTTTGTGGAATGGCTCGCTGTGACCCTTCCGCAGCCCCATTCCTTCACGCAAGATCAGGCCGCATAGGAAAATAAATGCCCGACGTAACCTTCACAGTCGACGGAAAGAAGCTCACCGCCCCAGCAGGCACACTGCTCATCGACGCCTGTCGCAAGGCTGGCATTGAGATTCCGGCTTTCTGCTACTACCCCGGCCTCTCCCTCCAGGCCGCCTGCCGCATGTGCGTTGTCCGCCAGGAAAAGGTGCCAAAACTCCAGACCGCCTGCACCACCACCGTCGCTGAAGGTCAGGTCTTCGTCACCGACTCGCCGGAAATCGCCCAGGCGCGCAAGTCCACTCTCCAGCTCCTGCTCGGCAACCACCCCCTCGACTGCCCCGTGTGCGACGCTGGCGGCGAATGCGAACTCCAGGACATGACCTTCAAGTACGGCGCCGGCGAAAGCCTCTACTCCGAGGCCAAGCAGCACCGCGAGGAGCAGCAGTGGTCCCCGGCCGTCTACTTTGACCGCCCCCGCTGCATCCTCTGCTACCGCTGCGTCCGCATGTGCGGCGAAGGCATGGACGTTTTCGCCCTCGCTGTGCAGAACCGCGGCGTCTCCGCCACCATCACCCCCAACGGCGGCGACCACCTCGACTGCGAGCAGTGCGGCATGTGCATCGACGCCTGCCCCGTAGGCGCGCTCACCTCCGGCACCTACCGCTACAAGACCCGCCCCTGGGAGATGAACCACGTCTCCACCGTCTGCACCCACTGCGGAGACGGCTGCAAGGTCACCCTCGGCGTCCGCCGTGCCAGCGATGGCATGGAAATCGTCCGCGCCGACAACCGCGACAAATCCGGCATCAATGAAGACTTTCTCTGCGCCAAGGGCCGCTTCGGCTTCGACTTCGTTGACTCCCCTGACCGCCTCACCCAGCCGCTCATCCGCAATCAGCAGGGCCAGCTCAAGCCTGCCACCTGGGATGCCGCCATTCGCCTCGTTGCCCAGAAGCTCAAGGAAGCCCGCGATGCAGCCTCCGGCATCGGCGTTCTCGGCTCCAACTCCACCACCAACGAAGAGAACTACATCCTGCAGAAGTTCGCCCGCACCGTGCTCGGTACAAACAACATCGACCACCTGCGCACTGCGGACTATGTCGCCTTTGCCCACTCGCTCGCCGGCCACTCTGGCCGCGCAGCCGGCCTTCGCGATACCCAGAAGGCCCCGGCCATCCTCCTCATCGGCGGCAACCCCACCGAAGAGCACCCTCTCCTGGCCTGGAACCTCCGCACCAACGTCCGCCACAACCGCGCCCGCATCTACATCGCCAACTCCTGCGCCATCAAGCTCGAGCGCCAGGCCAAAGCAGCCCTCCGTCTTCCTGTGGATGGCTACGCAACCCTCGCCGACGCCCTCAAGGGCGATGCCGCAGCCGCAGCGGAACTCAACGGCTCAGCCGACTTCCTCGCCGCAGTCAATGGCGAAACCGAGTTGGTCGTCATCTTCGGGCACGAACTCCGCGGCTCCGCCCTCGCCTCTGTCGTCTCCTGGGGACTCGCGAAGGAAGGCGTCAAATTCGCCTGCCTCTCCGACTTCGCCAACTCCCGCGGCGCAGCCGACCTCGGCCTCAGCCCCGACTTCCTCCCCGGATATGTTCCGGTCTCCGCTCCTGGCGCATTCGCAACGGAATACCCCAACTTGCCCGCCACTCCCGGCCTCGACATCCTGGCCATCTTTGACGCGGCAGCCAAGGGCGACCTCGGCGCACTGCTCGTCGTCGGCTCCAACCCGGCTGCCACCTATGGCCTCTCCGCCGAATCCCTCAAGGGCACCTTCGTCGTGGTCCAGGACATCTTCCTCACGGAAACCGCCCAGCTCGCCGATGTCGTTCTCCCCTCCGCCAGCCTCTACGAAAAGTCCGGCACCGTAACCAACAGCTATGGCGACCTGCAACTCGTGCGCAAGGCGGGCGACAAGGCCGGCGTCAAGCCCGACCTCGAGATACTCATCCGCATTGCCGGCGCTATGGGGGCCGACGTTCGCACCCTGGTTCCCTTCGGCACCGCGGGCGTCACCGCGGATATGGGCCAGTCCCGCGGAGCCCAGGCCGGCGAAGCCGACCGCCACTCCGTCTGGCTCTCTGCCAACGGCCTTGAGCTCAAGCTCAGCCCCTTCGATCCATTCGCTGTACTCGATGAAATTGAGCGCCTCGTCCCGGCTTATAAGCTGGACAGGCTCAACCTCCTCGGCGGCAACGATGTGCCAACTCAGCCGGGCTTTGTGCCCGTCTCTGCGCTCACCGCCCGTCGCGATCTGGTCCTGCCCACCCATCCGGGGCTCTTCACCTCCGGAACACTTGGTCAGCAAACCCGGGCTCTGGCGGACCTCCGCGCTCACCAGGCTCCCGACGCAGTCGCCGCCGATTAAAGAAAGGGCTTACCCGTGAGCATCTGGCTGTTCCTGTTGTTGAGCTTAGTCAAGGCCGTGCTGGTCACCATCGTCTTTCTGATGGGGGTCGCCTACACGGTCCTGCTTGAGCGCAAGCTTGTCGGCCGTATCCAGAATCGTTGGGGACCCAACCGCGTTGGCCCCTTTGGCCTCCTTCAGCCCCTCGTCGATGGCGCCAAGTCCTTCCTCAAGGAAGACATGATTCCCTCTGGCGTCTACAAGCCGCTCTACCTGCTGGCTCCGCTCATCTCCCTCGGCTGCGCGCTCCTGTCCATCGCGGTGGTCCCCTTCGGCGGACCCATGACCTGGCACGGGATGCGCATCTTCGCCATCTCCGACATCAACTTCGGCCTCCTATTCCTCCTCGGTGTCACCTCCGTCGGGGTCTACGGCATCGCACTGGCCGGCTGGTCTTCCAACAACAAGTACTCCCTGCTCGGCTCCATGCGCTCCTCCGCGCAAATGGTCAGCTACGAGCTCGCTCTCGGCCTCTCGCTCGTCGGCGTCGTCCTCCGCACCGGCTCCCTGCGCCTCTCAGACATCGTCAGCATGCAGACCGTCCACGGCATCGCCAGTTGGAACATCTTCGGCGGCGGCCAGTTCTTCGCCTTTTTCATCTACCTCATCGCCGCATTCGCTGAGACCAACCGCTCCCCCTTCGACCTCGTCGAGGCGGAAAGCGAACTCACCGGCGGCTACAACACTGAATACTCCTCCATGAAGTTCGCCATGTTCTTCATGGCCGAATACGGCAACATGATCACCGTCGGCTGCGTCGCCACCATGCTCTTTCTCGGTGGTTGGTCCAGCCCCCTCGGCGACCTCATTCCGCCGCCGCAGAACATCATCATTCAGGCCCTCGTTCCGCTCTTCTGGTTCGTTGCCAAGGTCTTCTGCTTCCTCTTCCTGTACATCTGGGTGCGCGGCACCCTGCCCCGCTTCCGTTATGACCAGCTCATGAGCTTCGGATGGAAATACCTGCTCCCGCTGGCCATGCTCAACATCGTCGGAACCAGCCTCTGGCTGGCCATCCGCCCATAATCGCCCGGGATTGATAGACCCATGCATCTAGCGTTATTCCTCATCTTCGCGGCAGTGGCACTGGCAGGGGCAGCTAATCTGCTCCTGCAAAAACACCCCATCAACGCTGCCCTCTCGCTCATCGTGGTCATGAGCTCCCTCGCCGTGCTGTACCTGCTGCTCGGCGCAGAGTTCCTCGCCATCGCGCAGATCATCGTCTATGCCGGTGCCATCATGGTCCTCTTCACCTTCGTCATCATGCTGTTGAATGAGGGCGTCGAAGAGAAAACCCACGGCAGCCGTGTCGCCAAACTCCTCGGCTTCCCGGCCGTCACCGTCTTCCTGGCCCTGATCGCCTCCATCATCCTTTCGTCCGAAACACACCTCGGCAAGGTCATCATCGGCGAGTCCATCACCACCACCCAGGACCTCTCCGCCGTCCTCTTCCGCGATCTCCTGCTCCCCTTTGAGATCACCTCGGTTCTCATCCTCATCGCCATTCTCGGTGCCGTCGCACTGGCCAGAAAGGACGAACAATGATTCCCTCCTCCTGGTACCTCATCCTTTCCGCCGTTCTCTTCACGATGGGCGTCGCAGGCTTTCTCATCAAGCGCTCGCTCATCACCGTCTTCATGTCCATTGAGCTCATGCTCAACGCTGTCAATCTCTCCTTTGTCACCTTTGCCCACGACTGGCATGCCGTCAAAGGTCAGATCTTCGTCTTCTTCGTAATGATGGTCGCCGCGGCTGAAGCTGCCGTGGGCCTCGCCATCATCATCGCCATCTTCCGCACCCGCCAAACCCTTAACGTCGACCAGATCGACCTCATGAAGTTCTAGGCTCGCTATGACCCTCTCTCTCTGGCTCATTCCGCTCTTGCCCCTGGCCGGTTTCCTGGTCAATGGCCTCGTCGGCAGTCGCCTGCCCAAGGCACTGGTCACCACCGTGGCCCTGGCCGCTCCGCTGGCCGCCTTCCTGGTCGTTGTGCGCGCCGCACTCGCTGTCGCCAACCACTCGGTCGCCCTGCCCTACTCGGAGTCCTGCCCCATCGGCTGGATCAACGCCGGCCCCATCCACATCGACTTCACCTTCGCCCTCGACCAGCTCTCGCTCATCATGCTGCTCGTCGTCACCGGCGTCGGCTTCCTTATCCATATCTACTCCGCCGGCTACATGGCACACGAAGACGGTTACTGGCGCTACTTCGCCTATCTCAACCTCTTCCTCTTCTTCATGACCGTTCTGGTCCTCGCCGAAAATGCCCTGCTCATGTTCGTCGGATGGGAAGGCGTCGGTCTGGCCAGCTACCTGCTCATCGGCTTCTACTTCTCCAAGACCTCCGCCGCCAACGCCGGCCGCAAAGCCTTCGTGGTCAACCGCATCGGCGACTTCGGCTTCCTCATCGCCATCTTCCTGCTGCTGGCAAACTTCGGCACCGTCAGCTTCTCCGGCCTCGCCGCCGCGCTCACAGCCAATCCCGGCACCTCGGTAGCCCTGCTCACCACCATCAGCCTCTGCCTCTTGGTCGGTGCCACCGGCAAGTCCGCGCAGATTCCCCTCTACATCTGGCTGCCGGACGCCATGGAGGGCCCCACCCCGGTCTCCGCCCTCATCCACGCCGCCACCATGGTCACCGCCGGCGTCTACATGGTCGCCCGCACCCACTTCCTCTTTGACCGTGCACCCCTTGCGCTCACCGTGGTTGCGGTTGTCGGCGCGGCAACGGCCATCTTCGCCGCCACCATTGGCCTCGTCCAAACCGACATCAAGCGCGTGCTGGCCTACTCCACCGTCTCGCAGCTCGGCTACATGTTCCTGGGCTGCGGCGTTGCCGCCTACTCCGCCGCCATCTTCCACCTCGTCACCCACGCCTTCTTCAAGGCCCTGCTCTTCCTCGCCGCCGGCTCCGTCATACACGGCCTCTCCGGCGAGCAGGACCTCCGCAAGATGGGTGGCCTGCGCAAAAAGCTCCCCGTCACCTTCTGGACCATGTCCGCCGGCGTCTTCGCCATCGCGGGCTTCCCACTTCTCTCCGGCTTCTTCTCGAAAGACGCCATCCTCGCCGCCGCTTTCAACCAGGGCACCTTCGGCAAGGGCCTCTACGTCGTCGGCCTCATCACCGCGCTGCTCACCAGCTTCTACATGTTCCGGCTCTGGTACCTCGCCTTCTTCGGCGAATCCCGCTCCGACGACCACAGCCATCACCCGCACGAAAGCCCCTGGTCCATGCTCGGGCCGCTGGTCATCCTCGCCATTCTCTCTGTCTTCGGCGGCTGGATGGGTGCTGGCGAAGGCCTCGGCCGCTTCGGAGCCTTCCTCGCTCCGGTCCTCACGCCCCTTCATCCCGCCGAACCCGTGGAAGCCAGCCTGGAATACGCCCTCATGGGTGTCGCCGTAGCCGTTGCACTCCTCGGCTGGTTCCTCGCCCACCGCTTCTACGGCTCAAAGAACGACCGTGCCAGGGCACTCGCCGCCTCCGCCCCCGGCGTCTACAACCTGCTCTCCGGCAAGTACTACATCGACGAGCTCTACAACCGCCTCCTCGTCCAGCCGGTTCTCTTCATCTCCCGCTACATCCTCGGCTGGATTGTTGAAGGCGCCATCGTCCGCGGTTCCGTCTGGGTTGCTGCGGGCCTCATCAATCTTCTCGGCGAATTCCTCCGGCGCTGGCAGTCCGGCAACATTCGCTCGTACGCCGGCTGGCTTGTCACCGCAGCCGCTCTCCTACTCTTTGCCGTCCTGGGTGTCACCCTCGGCGCGGCTGGGATCACGGTTCACTTCAACTGGGTGGGACACTGATCATGGATACGCAAATCATCAGCCTGATTCTTCTGGCCCCCCTCGTCGGCGCCATTCTTGTGGCTCTCGTGCCAGACCGTGGCAAGCTCCCGGCATGGGTCGCGCTGGCCACCACTGTTGTTACATTCCTCTTTACGCTGCACCTGCCCGCGCACTTCCACTACGGCCAGGCCGGCTTCCAGTTTGAGTCGGACTGCCTCTGGCTACCCAGCCCCGCCATCCACTACCACGTCGGCGTCGACGGCCTCTCCCTCTGGCTCATCGTGCTCGCCGGCCTCCTTGGCCCCATCGGCGTTCTGGCCAGTTGGAACTCCATCCGCGACCGCCGCAAGACCTTCTACTCCCTCTTCCTGATCCAGCAGACGGCCATGATTGGCGTCTTCGTCGCCCTCGACCTCATGCTCTACTACGGCTTCTGGGAACTCTCGCTCATCCCCATGGCCATCCTCATCGCCATGTACGGCCGCACCCAAAGCGACCCCGGCGGCCCCAAAGCTGCCCTCCGCTTCTTCCTCTTCACCTTCATTCCCTCGGCGCCCCTGCTGGTAGCTCTCCTCTGGCTCTACGCCAAGACCCATACCTTTGACTTCACCACCCTGCAGCAGGCCATCGCCTCCGGCACCATCCCGGCCGGCCCCCTCTGCTGGCTTTCCCTGGCTTTCCTCTTCGCCTTCGCCGTCAAGGTTCCGGTCTTCCCGCTCCACGGCTGGCTTACAGACGTCTTCGCAGAAGCCCCCGTCGCCATGGCCATGGTCGTCGCCGGCAAGCTCGGCCTCTACTCCCTCATCCGCTTCCATGTTGGCCTTTTCCCCGTCCAGGCTCGCGCCGCCGCTCCATGGCTCCTCGTCCTCGCCGTCATCGGCATCCTTTACGGTGCCCTCCTCGCCCTCGTACAAAAGGACTTCTGGCGCCTGCTCGCCTACGGCACCCTCTCCAGCCTCTCCTTCTGTGTCCTCGGCATCTACGGCTTCACCCTGAGCGGCCTCGACGGCAGCGTCTACCAAACCCTCAACGAAGGCATCATCGGCGCAGCACTCTTCGTGCTCTTCGGCCTCATCTACGAGCGCTTCGGCACCAGCCAGATCTCCGTCTACGGCGGTCTCGCCTCCAAGACCCCCGCCCTGGCAGCCACCTTCACCATCGCATCGCTCGCCCTCATCGGCCTGCCCATGCTCAACGGCTTCGTCGGCGAGTTCCTCGTACTCTCCAGCACCTTTGCCGGTGCCAGCCGCACCCTCGCCGTCATCGCTACCGCCGGGGTCATTCTCTCTGCGGCATACATGCTTCAGCTCATCCAGCGCGTATTCCTCGGCCCCATCTCTGACATCGCCAGCAATCTTGAAGATCACGACCGCGACTTCGACCTCGACTTCCGCGAGCGACTGGTCCTCTGGCCCCTCGCCGTCCTCATGCTCGTCATGGGCCTGGCGCCCGCCCTCTGGCTCCGCGCCATTGAGCCCGCTGTTCAGCCCGCATCCCTGCCCGCACAGGTACACGCGGCCCGACCCACTCCACCTGTTTCCGCTCAGCTCGTCGTTTCTGGAGGCCAGCAATGAACCCGGTCCCTGACCTCTACCGCATCCTGCCGGAAGTCGTCCTCACCATCACCGGCGTCCTCGTCATGCTGCTCGATGCCGCCATGCCCAAGACATCTCGCCGCCGCGTCCTCGGCTGGGTCGCAGCATTTGGCACCGTCGCCGCGCTCTACGCCAGCCTCCTGCAGCTCAACCTGCCCGCCGGCACCGCCTACTACGGCACCGTCCAGACCGACGGCTTCTCCATCTTCTTCCACGTACTCATCTGCGCCATCGTCCTGGTCGCGCTCCTGGTCTCGCTCGATACCTTCCCGCGCAACAACCAGCACACCGGCGAGTTCTACGCCCTCATCACCTTTGGCGCTGTCGGAATGGTCCTCATGACCTCCGCCGTCGAGCTTCTATTGGTTTTCATCGCTCTCGAAATCTCCTCCATCACAACCTATATCCTCGCCGGCTACCGCAAAACCTCCGGCAAGGGCGTAGAAGCCGCCATCAAGTACTTCCTTCTCGGCTCCTTCGCCACCGGCTTCCTGCTCTACGGCATCGCCCTCATCTTCGGCGCCACCGGAACCACGCAAATCACCGAAATTGCCCTCCGCATCCCCGGAGCGCAGTCTCAAGCCCTCGTCCTCGGTGGCCTGGCCCTCATGCTCGTCGGCATCCTCTTCAAGGTCTCCGCCGCTCCCTTCCACGTCTGGACACCCGATGTCTACGAGGGCTCACCCACCCCCGTCGTCGCCCTTATGTCCACCGCGCCCAAGGCCGCAGCCTTCGCGCTTCTCATCCGTGTCCTCTGGGGAGCCTTCCCCACCCTGCACAGCGTCTGGGTGCCCATCCTCTGGGTCGTCGCCGTCCTCTCCATGACCGTCGGCAACATCGCCGCCCTGCGCCAGGAAAACGTCAAGCGCATGCTGGCCTACTCCTCCATCGCCCACGCCGGATACCTGCTGGCCGCCTTTGCCGGTGCCGGAACCGCCTCCATCACCGCCATCGCTTTCTACACCGCCGCCTACGCCGCCATGAACGTCGGCATCTTCGCCGCCATCACCCTGGCCAGCGGCTACGACGATTCCCTGCCCCTCATTCAGGACTTCCGCGGCCTGCTCCATCGCGCCCCGGTCCTTGCCGGCCTGCTGCTCTTCTTCCTCATCTCGCTCGTCGGCATCCCCTTCACCGGCGGCTTCTTTGCCAAGTTCCTCAGCTTCTCCACGGCCGTCAACGGTGGCGCCTTCTGGCTTGCCATCATCGGCCTGCTCAACTCCGGCCTGGCCGCCGGCTACTATCTCCGCTTTGCCGTCACCATCGCCCAGCCGCCCGTGGCGAACCCGCCTGAGCTACCCACCTACCGGGTCGGAATCGCCGTCGCCGTGGGAATTGTCCTCGCCGCCGGCGCTACCCTCATCCTCGGTATCGCCCCCGGTCACATCCTCGACGCAGCCACCAGCGCCGCCCACAGCTTCCCGGCAGCCATCTCCTCCACCCTGCCGTAACTCCACCCCGGTCAGCATCACCCGCGGGCAGGCTCATCCCCTGCCCATTCTTCTTGCATCCAGCACATCTTCCGGTACAGCTCCACCGCCTTCCCCACCACCCGCTCCTCGGCAAAATTCTCCTCCACCCACCGCCGAGCAGCCTCCCCCATCTCCAGCCTTATCTCCCGCTCCGCCAGCAACTCCCCCAGCGCCTTCGCCAGCGCAGCAGCATCCCCAACCGGCACCAGCACGCCCGTCACCCCATCCACCACCGCATCCCTTGCTCCCGTCGCAAGCGTAGTCACCACAGGAATCCCGCTCGCCGCCGCCTCCAGTGCGACATTTGGGAAGCCCTCCCGGTGCGTCGGCAACGCCAGCACATCCATCCCCCGGTAATACCGCTCAACATCCTTCACATAGCCCACATGCCAAATCCCCGCATGCGCTGCCACCCGCGCCTTCACCGCCTCGTCCACCCTGTCCTCCGCCTCGTCAAACCACCCCACCAGCACCAGCCGGCATCCCGGAACCCGCTCCCGCACCATCTCAAACGCATCCAGCAACTCCGGAATCCCCTTGTCCCCGGTCAGCCGTCCCACAAATCCCACCACCAGTTCCTCCGCCCCAATCCCCAGCTCCGCCCGCATAGCCTCCCGCTCGCCCGCCCTCCCCGGCCGGAACCTCTCCAGATTCACCCCCCGGCCGCTTCCCCGTCCCAGCACCCTCAGCTTCTCCGCATTCCCAATCCCCAACTGCAGCGCCTCCTCCCGCAGGCTCTCGCCATTGCACAGCACCACCTGCGCGCAACCCGCCGCCACCCGTTCGCAGCCCAGCAGCACCGCTCGCCTCCATCCCTTCACCCCTTCCAACTTCAATCCCCTCAGGACATAAATCCGCCTCGGCACCCCCGCCAGTACCGCCGCCACCATCCCCAGCAGCCCCGCCTTCGGTGTACTGAACTCGGCAAGCTCCGGCTCCAGCATCCGCAGCACCCACGTCAGTCTCCCCAGCGCCACCAGGTCAGCCCAAAGCGCCACCTCACGCCGCATCGGTACCGTCAGCGCCTCTACCCCCTCCGCCGTCGCCGTTTCCCGCAGCAAATCCCCCTCATCGCAACACAGCACCACCCGAAATCCCGCCTCCCGCAGCCGCCGCAGCCGGCCCGTCAGCACCATGCAAGTCTGCGGGCTCGTCACCCCGACGAACAACAGTGGCCGCCCCGCTTCCCTGTTCTTGCCGTGTGGTAGCATTCCTTCCATAACTCCTCTTCGCCCTCTTAACCTTCACCCTGGATTCCCCTGGACCGATGAACAAGCCCCGCCTGCTCGTACTCTCGCAATTCCTCTCCGGCGGCGGGGCTGTTCAGGTATTTCTCCGCGTCCTCCAAAACCTCGATCCAACTCTGTTTGATATCCATTTCGGCATTCTTTCCGAGGAACGGCCAGCCACCGGCCCACTGCCGGCGTACCTCACACTCCATCGGCTCCGCATACCGCGTGCCCGGCACGCCGCTTTTGCGCTGGTACGCCTCATTCGCTCCGTACAGCCCGACCTGATCGTCTGCGCCAACTCCCACATCTGCCAACTCCTCCTCATCGTGCGCCCCCTGCTCCCCGCAAAAACCCGCATCGTTGGCCGGCTGGAAACCACCGCATCCCAACTCCCTCGCACCCGCCTCCGGAACTTCCTCTACTCCACCGTCTACCGCAGTGCCGACGCCATCCTCTGCCAATCCGAATCCATGGCCGATGATCTGATTCGCCATTTCGGTCACATCCGGGAACGCATTCACGTCCTGCCAAACCCAATCGATCTCGCACCAGCACCTGCCGGTTCGCCATGTCCCTGGCCCCCCGGCCCCGGCCCCAGGCTCCTCGCCATCGGTCGCCTCTCTCCGGAGAAAGGCTTCCTCACACTCCTCGAAGCCGTTGCGCCCCTCCGCGACCGCTGGCCGCATCTCCAGTTGTCTCTCCTCGGCATCGGCCCCGAAGAATCAGATCTGCGCGCGCGAATCAGGGAACTCGGCCTCTCCCAATCCGTCTCTCTCCCCGGCCAAATCCGTAACCCGGTCGAATACTGCCGCGACGCAACCCTCTTTGTCCTCTCTTCCACCCGCGAAGGCATGCCCAACGCCATGCTTGAGGCCGCAGCCGCTGGCCTCCCGCTTGTCCTCCCCGACACTTTCCCCGCACTCAACTCGCTCCTCGCCCACGCCCCAGGCGTATGGTTCGCCCAGCAAAACCCGGTCACTCCAACCCCGTCCCTCTCAGCCGCCCTGGCCTCTGCCCTGCAGACCCTCCATCGCCCCGGCTCGCGCCCAGCTCGCTTCCAGCACACCTTTCTCGCTCCCTTCGGTCTGGAAAATTCCATCCCCGCCTGGCAGCAATGTCTCCTGCACCTGGCAACAGGGGACCTGCCATGACCCACATCGCAATCCTCATCCCTACCCTCGACCAGGTCGCCGGTGCCGAGCGCCAGATCCTCACCCTCGCGCCCGCACTCGCGCAACGCGGCCACCATGTCACACTCGTCGCTCTCTCTGGCACCGCAGAAAATCATCGCGCCGCCCTCGCCGCATCCGGCGTCTCCATCCTCTGCCTCCATATGCGCAAGGCCTGGCTCGACCCTCGCGGCTGGCTCACCTTTCTCCGCTGGCACCGCCAGAACCGGCCTCACATCCTTCACGCCCACCTCCCCCACGCCATCTTCTTCGCCCGTCTCGTCCGCCTCATCGCCCCCGCCCGCGTCGTCCTCTCCACTGTTCACACCACGGCCCTCGGCTCCGGAATCCAGCAGTTCCTCTTCCGCGCCACCGGCCCACTCTCCACCCATCTCACCGCAGTCAGCCACGCCGCGCACATCGCCCTGCTCCGCGCCGGCCTCGCTTCGCCCACTTCCAGCTCCCTCCTCCCCAACGCCATTCCCGTCTCGACCACTGATCCCACCCAAGCCGCAGTAAATGGCACATTCCACTGGCTCGCCATCGGCCGCCTCATCCCCCTCAAGGACTACCCAACCCTCCTCCGCGCCTTTGCCCAGCTTCCCTCCAACTCCCACCTCACCATCGCCGGCTCCGGCCCGGAACTCGCAACCCTCCAGCAACTCGCTCACGAGCTCAACATCACCCCCCGCGTTCACTTCCTCGGCTTCGTCCCCGACCTCGAGCTTCAATTCCGCACCGCCCATGCCTGCGTCCTTTCCTCCCTTTGGGAGGGCCTGCCCCTCGCCCCGCTTGAAGCCGCTGCCCACGCCCTTCCCGTCGTCGCCACCAACGCTCCCGGCACTGCAGAAACCCTCATCCCCAACCGCACCGGTTTCCTCGTTCCCGTCGCCAACCCCGACGCCCTCGCAGCCGCCATGCGCCGCCTCATGCACCTTCCGCAACCCGACCGGCTCGCCATGGGAAATGCCGCTCACGCCTTCGCCCTCAAGCAATTCGCCCTTCCCGTCATCCTCGACCGATGGCAATCCCTCTACGCATCCCTCCTCGCTGCAAACCCGCGCCCGTCACGCCTTGGCTGACTCAGCACGTCCTTCACCCGCCAGCGCATTTCCATCCGCAATCCTGCTCCCCACCCCCTCGCGCGCTCCAGCCAGCTCCGCTCCGTCATCCCCCATTCCCTTCCAACCTCCTCCAAACTCGTAATCCATCCCTGGTTTTGCTCCAGAAACCCCTCCATCTCTCTCAGTTCCCCATCCGTCGCCGTATTCGTGTGCAGGCAAATCGTCCACAGCCCATCCGCTTTCACCACCGGCCCGGCAATCTGCTGCGGCAGCCAAACCACACCCCGCTCCACATACGGCCGCTCACCAAACCCATCCGACACAACACCCATCCCCACATCCCTCACCGCCGCTACCGTCTCCCAATCCAGCCCATGCCTCGGAGCCACCCACACCGTCGCCTCCAACCCCTCCCCCCGCAACAGCCGCATCCCCTCCCCAATCCACATCCGCTGCGTCGCGCCATCCACCCCGGCAAACTCGCTCCACCGGTGCTTCGGAACCAGGCTCCTCCCCTGCGCCCGGCACACATGCCGGTACCCATGCAGCCCAATCGCCGCACCCCGCGCCTGCCACTCCCGCATCTCCTCCCAGAACCCCGGCATCTCTCCCCGCATCAGCCTAGGGTCCTCATTCCTCGGCACAACCCCCAGCAACGGCTTCACCCCAAACCGCTCCATCAGCTCCGCCCAGGGACGCCAGCGCGCCTCATCCATCTGCGGGCACAGGTCGTCAAATCGGAACAGATACCTCGGACCCCTCATCGCGCCTCCTCTTCCCGCATCACCCGCCCGCTCCAATACATCAGGAAGAAAAACGTGCTCACCGTCCACAGCGACGTCGCCAGCGCAATCCCAGCCACCCCCATCCACCGCATCAGCACCAGGTTCAGCACCACATCCAACACCAGATTCACCATCCCGCAGGCCAAAATCACCTTCGTCCGCCGCATCGCCAGCAGATGCCGGTAATACACCCGGCTCACCACAAAAAACGGCAACTGCACCGCATACATCGCCTGCACCGGTGCCACCTCCAGCGTGTCCGCCGCATGGAACACCCCATGCTGCAACGTCCCCGCCACCAGCAGCCTCGATCCCGCAATCATCGCCACCGCAATCGGCACACTCACCATCGCCATCGCTCCCGCCCATCGCCGCACCATCGCCCGGCACTCCGTCCACTGCCGCCGCGCCACCGCTTCTGACAGATACGGCGTAATCGCCGTCGCCACCGCCCCCGCCAGCAACGTCACCACCACGCTCACAAACCGGTTTCCATACACCAGCGTCGCCACACTCCCCGGCTTCAGGCTCGCCGCCATCCCCTGGTCCACCACCAGCCCCGCATTTGCCACCACGCTGCCCAGCAGCAGCGGACCATACTGCCCGGCAATCTCCCCCATCTCCCGCGTCCAGCCATTCCATCGCAGCCGGAAAGCATACCCGCTCCGTCCCTGCAAATACACCGTCACCACACACTGCGCCAGCGTCCCCAGCACCGTCCCCCACACCAGCGCCCAAATCCCATACCGCCCGCCCAGTTGCCAGGCCATCAGCCCAACCCACATCGGTACAGTAACCTGCGCCAGCGCCGGCCACCCAAACCTCTCCTCGGTATTCGCCACCGCCGCACTATTCGATGCCACCCCAGCCAGCATCACCACCGGCAGCAATCCCACCATCAACTCCGCAGCCAGTTGCATTTTCGCGCCATCAAACCCTGTCGCCACCAACGGCAAAATCCACCGCGCACCAGCTCCAACCACGCAGGCTCCCGCCACCAGCAGCCCCACCATCGCCGTCTGCACACTCTCCAGCAGCCGTTTCGCCTGCGCCTTCCCGCACCCTTCCCGCACCCGTACCAGCGTCGGAATCAGCGCCTGGTTCGCCGTCTCCCCAAACAGATTCACCAGCAGCCCCGGTATCAGAAACGCAATCAGGAAGGCATCCAGCTCTCCGCTGCGCCCGTACACCGCCGCAACCACCAGTTCCTTGCCAACCGCCACCACCTTCAGCACCACACCTGCCGCAGTCACCAGCAATGCGGCGCGCATCACCGGGCTACCGCTCTTCACTCGCCCGTCCGTGCTCCCAATCGCCGCCAAATCCGCCACTATCTCCCCTTGCTGGCCTCATCCCGCCGTTTGCAACTCCGCGCCCGCGCCCATCCCTGCCTCCGTTGTTTCCTCTCCGTCGCTCACAACCCGCCCAGCCGTCGCTGCCAACCCCAGCAGCAGCCACGTCGCGCGATTCTCCTCCACCGTCCCCACCATTCCCGTCACCACACCCACCGCCAGCGTCGTTATGAGCGCAATCCGCACCAACCCCCGCGTCCGCCACACCGCCGCGGCTCCCGCCATCACCACCGCTGCGAACAGACTCACCCCCACCAGCCCGCTCGTCACCAGCACACTCAGCAGCGTGTTGTGCGCCGTGTCATACGGAGCCAGCTTCGCCGCCAGCGGAAATGTCCCCGCACCCCACCCCACCCACGGCCGCTCGCCAAACGCCCGCATCCCCGCTATCCACAAATTCACCCGTTGGTTCAGGTCTCCGCTCTGCAACTGCTCCGGAATCGTCATCAGCCGCTCCAGCGTTCCCGCAGGAACCATCACCCCCACCAGCATCGCCGCCCCCCAGCCCGTCATCAGCACCTTCAGCCGCGCACCCCGCTTCCAGGTCAATAGAATCGTCAGCGCCCCACCCAAACCCACCGCAGCGCCCACCATCCCACCCCGTGAGGCCGTCAGAAACGCCGCCATTACCCCCAGCGGCAAATACACCGCCGCCAGCGCCTTCGCAGACCATCGCCGTTCCACGGCCACCAGCAACCCCGCCAGGCCGAATCCCAGGTCCAGGAATCGCGCCACATCATTCGGGTCCTGTCCCTCGGCCGCAAACCGTACCTGCTCGCTCGCCACCGCCTCAGCCGAAGTAAAGTTACCCAGCGTCAGCACCGCCAGCACCCCGCACCCGGCAACAAAAGCCCGCACCACCCAAAGCCAATCCTCGCCACTCTCCACAAACTCGCCCAGCAGACAAACCACTGCAAGCTCCTGTGCAAATCCCCGCACCGTCGCCAGTGACGTCCCCAGGTCCACCGTCCACAGCAGCGTCATTCCAAACCACAGCAGCACTGCCAGCGTAAGCACCCCCACCAACCCCGGTCGCCGCAGCTCTCCCTTCGCCATCCGCGCCATCCCCGCAGGAATCGCAACCGCCAGCAGCACCAGTCCCACCAGGCGCGCCACATTTCCCCACGGCTCGCCAAACTC
This sequence comes from uncultured Acidobacteriaceae bacterium, assembly GCA_903904755.1. Classification (GTDB taxonomy): domain Bacteria; phylum Acidobacteriota; class Terriglobia; order Terriglobales; family Acidobacteriaceae; genus Acidicapsa. The sequence goes on from CAIVDV010000019.1 coordinate 44,189, forward strand.
CATCGAGTACTCCCACGGCACCGTGAACGCATACGCCGTCAGCAGCCATACCATCATCCGGTCCATGCGCTAAAACCTCTGCGAGTACACCAGACCCGCGTAAATCGTCACCCCAACCGCCGACTGAATCGCCGACTCCAGGCTCCGCTTCCACAGCTCCTTCGCCGTGCTGTCCGGCAAAAATAGAATGTCCCGGTCATGCACCGCCAAATCCGGATCCTGCCCGCGAATCATTCGCTTCAGGTTCAGCGTCGTCAGTGTCCGTCCTCCCGGCTGGTCGTGGATCAGCACCGCTTTCGACATCGCGGCAGACGGCGTCGCACCCCAGGCCAAACTCACCGCCTGCACCACCGTCAGCCCCTGCACCGGGTCCACCGCAAACCCGCCAGGCCGCACCACATCCCCAATCACATACACCAGACCAGCCCGACTCACCACCACCGTATCCCCCGGCTCCAGCTCCGGATTATGCTCCCGCCCGGCATCTGCACCCGTCGGGTCCAGTACCACCGCATGCGCCGTGTGCGAATCCTCCCGCCGGTACACATTCACCAGCCGTCCCGCCGTCTGGCTCAGCCCCGATGCCGCTGAAATCAAATCCAGCAGCCGATGATGCACCGTGTACGCATACACCCCCGGCCGCGTCACCTCGCCCAGCACGCTCACATCCTGCCCCACGGCTCCAGTCACCAGCACCGTCACCTGCGGATGCAGCAGCACCCCGCCATCTTTCAGCGCCTTCTCAATCGCCCGCGCTGCCTCCTGCTCGCTCTTCCCCAGCAAAGCTACCGCGCCCACCATCGGCAAATCCACCGTTCCCCCGGCTGCCACCCGCACCTGCGAGTGAAACTCCGGCGTATGGAACTCCGTCACCTCCAGGAAGTCGCCAGCCGCTATCGGCAACGCCATCGGTACACCATTCCCCGTAACAGCTCGCGCCTCCACGGCTGCCCCCTGCCCTTGTCCCGGCCCGCTCCATGCCACCGGCGCTCCCTCCCGGCTCGGAGCCGCAGCCCCCACCGGCGCATCCGTCACCGGGTGCACCACTCCCGTCGGCAACCCCTGCGTATTCGGAATCGGCGCCTGCGCCCACACAGCCGTCGCCATCACCAGCATCGCCACCACAGCCGCAACCCGCACCCGCTCCCGCGCATCCAACAGCAGCGCGCCACCCAGCGCCAGCCACGCTCCCACCACCACCGTCACCGCCAGGTCCACCGGCAAATTCGGCGACACCGGCTTGAACGGCGCATGCGCCGGGTCCACCACCACAATCGACGGCGCATGAACCCCCGCCGTCAGCCCCGCTTCCGCAATTCGCGTCTGCACCTTCTCACACAGCGTCCGTTGCGCCATCACCCTCGCACGCATCACCGCATAGGTCACCAGCGTCTCGTTCTGGTCCGTGCCCTGCGCCGTTCTCACATCAAATTGCTTCCTCAGCAGCCGTTCCCGCTCCACCGCCGCCTCCCAGCTCCGCTTGAAGCTCTCCGTCAAGCTCGCATCCGCCGCCGCTATCTGCTTCTGGATATCCGCCACCGCCCGCTGCAACTCCACCACCCGCGGGTAATTCGGCCCATGCTCGGCTTCCAGTTGCGCCAGCTCCACCCGCGCATCGCTCAGCTTCTGCTGCAGTTGCAGCGCCATGGCCGCACCCCCCGGCCCCATCACCGCCTGCTTCTCCGGGTTCGCCGCCAGCACCTGCTCAGGATTTCCCTGGGCAGCCTCCCGGTACAGCGCCTCGCGCTCAATCCGCTCTTCCGTGGCATCGGCCACCGCCCGGCTCAGCTCATCCAGTTGCACCGCCTCCGGGTCCTTCGGCAACGGCCCCGCAGCCCCGCTTCCAATTCCTTCCGCGCTGCTCACCAGTCCATGGCTGCGCTCAAACGCCGCCAGCTCCCGCTCATCCCGCACCGCTTCAGCCGTAAGGCCCTTCAGTTGCTCGCCCAGCCAACCCGCCGCCGCCTCGGTACTCGCAGCCCTGCTCCGGTTCTCTTCCGCCTGAAAACCCGCCACAACCGCATTCGCCACCTCAGCCGACAGCCCCGGATCCCTCGTCCGGAACTTCACCTCCAGCAGCAGCGTCCGCGGCAGCGCACGCACCGTCAGCGCCCGCCCAAACGCCTCCAGCAGATAGCTCTCCGCCTCCAGCGACGGATGCTCCACATCGAAGCCCGGAAATTTCTTCAGGAATCGCCAACGGAACGCCGGCTTCTCATACAGCTTTTCGCTGCGAATCACCCGCCAGGCCACCCGGTCGCTGCGCAATTCGTTGGCCAGCGTCTCCAGTTGCATCGGCGTGCTCAGTATCGAAGCTGCAGCCACCTGCTCGCTCAGCTCCGGGCTCATCAGCGACATGCCCTGCGTCCGCAGAGACACCGTCGCCGTCGCCTCATACTGGTTCGGTGCCAGGGCCCAGTACAGGAAGCAAAGCCCAACCAGCCCAACCAGCAGGCTCCAGGCAAACCGCTTGCGGCGGCTGTACAGCAACGCGATTTCGCGAACGCCAAAACGCGCGTTTGCGCCAGACTGCCGGACGCTCCCGGCAGGTGAAGCAGATGGGACAGGGGAATCCATCGCCGCCTCGTGGTCACATCAAGATTCACCTCAGCTCTGAAAGGACTGTTGTCCATTCAGAGCATCGGAACAGGTGCAGGAAAAGTTAGACAAAGTCTCACTCCTTTCCACACATTCCGTCAAATCTTTCTTTCCACGAAACTTCCGCCCCGCCGCGCTCAGCCCTGCTGCTCCGTCTCCCGGTACCATTCCACCGTCCGCCCCAGCCCTTCCCGGAACTCCACCACCGGCTCATACCCCAGCAACTCCTTCGCCAGCCCGATATCCGCCAGCGAGTGTTTGATGTCCCCATTCCGCTCCGGCCCGTAAATCACCTCGCCGGCATAGCCGGTAATCCCCCGCAGCTCTTCCACCACGTCGTTCAGCGTAATCCGGCTCCCGGTCGCCATATTCATCACCCGCCCGGCCACCTTCTCCGCCGGCGCCTCCGCAGCCAGCAGGTTTCCCCTCACCGTATTCTCGATAAACGTGAAATCCCGGCTCTGCGACCCATCTCCGAAAATCGTCGGCGTCTCTCCCGCCATCATCCGCGTGCAGAACTTCGCCAGCACTCCCGAATAGAACGATGTCGGATCCTGGTATGGCCCGAAGACATTGAAGTACCGCAAACACACCGTCTCCAGCCCATACACCCGCCAGAACGACTGCATGTACAGCTCGCCGCTCAGCTTCGCCACCGCATACGGCGAAATCGGCGCCGGCAGCATCCCCTCATGCTTCGGCAACGTCGGGGTATCCCCATAAGCCGAGGACGAAGCCGCGTAAACCACCCGCCGCACTCCGGCCTTCTTCGCCGCCCACAGCAACTGCACCGTCGCATCCACGCACGCCGTGTTCGTGCTGATCGGGTCTTCCACGCTCCTGGGCACACTCGGCAGCGCCGCCTCGTGGAAAATTATCTCCACCCCGGCCACCACCCGCTCGCACACCGCTGCATCGCTCAGGTCGCCTTCCACAAACTCCATCCCTTCCAGCCCCACCAGGTTCGACCGCTTCCCGGTCGCAAAGTTGTCCACCCCGCGCACTGTCTCGCCCCGCTCCAGCAGTGCTGCCGCAATCGACCGCCCTATAAAACCCGCCGCTCCAGTCACCAGATACTTCGCCACAAATCCTCCCAAATCTTCCTCTCCAGAATATCTCCCCGCCGCCCGCCCCACCCCCACTCCCACGCTGCATTAAACTGGAAGAGCCATGTCCATGCCGCAAGCAGCGCTTCCATCCGCCCTCACCGCCAAGTTCGACTCACGCTCCGCTCGCATCGGCATCATCGGCATGGGCTATGTCGGCCTGCCCCTCGCCCTCCTTTTTTCCGAACAGGGCTTCGAAGTCACCGGATTCGACAATGACGCCGCCAAGGTCGCCACCCTCAACGCCGGCGGCTCCTACATCGTCCGCATCCTTCCGGACCAAATCCGCGCCGCCCAGACCCACGGCTTCCGCGCCACCAGCGACTACTCCGAAATCACCGCCCAGGACGCCATCATCATCTGTGTCCCCACCCCCCTCAACGAGTACCACGAGCCCGACCTCTCCTACGTCACCGGCACCGTCGAGTCCATCGCTCCCCACACCCATGCCGGCCAGCTCATCGTCCTCGAAAGCACCACCTACCCCGGCACCACTGAAGAAGAAGTCGTCCCCCGTCTCGAAAAAGGCAACCCCCTCGGTCTTCGCATCGAGCGCGCCGGCGACACCCCAGCCACCCCCAGCCTCTACGTCGCCTTCTCCCCTGAGCGCGAAGACCCCGGCAACGACACCGTCGCCCGCCACGACATCCCCAAGGTCGTCGGCGGCTGCGGCCCCCTCGCCCTCGCCCTCGCCTCTGCCATGTACCAGTCCATCTTTCGCCGCGTCGTTCCCGTCAGCTCCCCCTCCGCTGCGGAAATGACCAAACTCCTCGAAAACATCTATCGCTGCGTCAACATCGCCCTTGTCAACGAACTCAAGCAGCTCTGCATGCGCATGGGCATCGACATCCACGAGGTCATCGACGCCGCCAAAACCAAGCCCTTCGGCTTCCAGCCCTTCTACCCCGGCCCCGGCCTCGGCGGTCACTGCATTCCCATTGACCCCTTCTACCTCTCCTGGAAGGCCAAACAGTTCGACTTCCACACCCGCTTCATCGAACTCGCCGGCGAAGTCAACTCCGCCATGCCCTACTTCGTCATCGAGCAGGTCGCCAACGGCCTCAATGACCACGCCAAGGCCATCCGCGGCTCCAAAATCCTCGTCCTCGGCCTCGCCTACAAGCGCGATATCGATGACCTTCGCGAATCACCCTCCCTCACCATCATCGAGCTCCTCCGCAACAAGGGCGCCATCGTCAGTTACAACGACCCCTTCTTCCCCACCGTCGGCCAGGGACGTCACTACGCCCTCAACATGGCCTCCACCCCGCTCGACAACCTCGCCAGCTTCGACGCCGTCGTCATCGTCACCGACCACTCCGCCTACAACTACCAGTCCATCGTCGACCAATCCCAGCTCGTCATCGATACCCGCAACGCCACCAAGGGCATACTCAGCGACAAAATCCTGCGCTGCTAGAGCAGAAAGCAAATCGGGCTTTCAGCCGATGCTGAAAGCCCTCGAAAAACCCTGATATTCCCCTACTCCCTGCCCCGCCGGCTCAGTTTGCCCAGCGTCGCCAGCTCTCGCAGATACTCCTTGATCGGCTTGGCCGGCGTTCCCCACAGCACCGTCCCCCGCCGGTTCTCCGTCTTGCCGCTCAGCACACCCGCCTGCCCGCCCAGAATCACCCCGGGGCCAATATGCGCATGGTCTCCCACGCCCACCTGACCCGCCAGCACAGCCCCCTTGCCCACCGTCGATGACCCCGAAATCCCCGTCTGCGAAACGATAATCACGTCCTCGCCAATCTCGCAGTTGTGCCCCACATGCACCAGGTTGTCAAACTTCGCACCCCGCTTTACCCGCGTCTCAGCCAGTGCCCCCCGGTCAATCGTCGTGTTCGCGCCAATCTCAACATCGTCTTCCAGCACCAGCCGCCCCTGCTGCGGAAACTGCACATACCGCCCCGTCTCCGCATCCCGCACGTACCCAAAGCCGTCAGCCCCCAGCACAGCGCCCGCGTGTATCACCACCCGCTGGCCCAGCTCCACTCCGCTGTACAGCACCGCCCGCGGATAGACATGGCTCCACGCCCCAATCTTCACCCCATCGCCAATCACCGCGCCTGCATCCACGCGCACATGGTCTCCCAGCACCGCTCCGTGGCCAACCACGGCGCACGGTCCCACCGTCACGCATCCGCCCAGCACCGCATCCTTCGCCACCACCGCTGCAGGATGCACCCCGGTCGAGCGAAACTCCGGCCGCAGCAACTCCGCAGCCCGCGCAAACCACAGCCGAGGCTGCTTCGCCCCCACAACCGTCATCCGCGTACCGTCCGGCACAGCAGTCCCCAGCGGCACTACTGCCGCGGCTGCCCAGCTTCCCAAAGCCTCTTCTACTGACTTTGAGTTCTCGGCAAATACCAAATCCAGCGCCGTCGCAGCAGCGCACCCATCCACGCTGGCCACGTTCGTCTCTCCGCTGCCATGCAGCAACTCCCCGCCCAGGTGATCCAGCAGGTCCCCGACCGTCTTCACCGCCTCTTCCGACATAACTCCACCTCGTTCCGCGCCAACCGGCACTAGTACAGGGGCTCTTCCCCCGCCGGCCGCGTCTTCCACCGCCGGTGAATCCACAACCACTGCTCCGGATACCGCCGTACCCACTGTTCCATCTCGCTTGCGCACGCAGCCGTCAAAGCCACCGCATCCGTGTCGGCATCTCCGCTCCGCTCAATCCCGATCTCCGGCCCAAAGCGAAGCACATACCGCCCCTCGCCGGCCTCCCACACCATAAACCCCGGAATCACCGCAGCACCCGTCTTCAGTGCCACCCGTGCCAATCCCTGCGCGGTGCACGCCTGCATCCCAAAATACTCCACAAACACGCCCTGCGGCGGGGTCATGTTCGTATCCATCAAGATGCCTACCGTCTCGCCCTGCCGCATCGCCGTAATCAAACCGCGCGCAAAGTCGTCCTTGTGCAGCACCTTGTTTCCATACCGGCAGCGAATATCATTCACAAACTTGTCCAGCGTCCGGTTATCCAGCCGCCGAATCACCATCCCCATCGGATAGCCCATCATCGAGTGGTAATAGCTGGAAAGCTCCCACGTGCCCAGATGCCCGGTCATCACCAGAACACCCTTCCCCGCTTCCTTGGCCTTCTCGTAGTGCTCCAGCCCCTCGCACCGTATCCAGTTGCGGGTATTCTCCGGCGTATACCGTTCCATCCGGGCAAATTCAGCCAACTGCCAGCCCAGGCTCCGGTAAACTCCCTTCAGAATCTCTTCCCGCCGCTCCGCACTCAGCTCCGGCATCGCCATTGCCAGATTTCGCTGGCCCACGCGCCTCAACCGCCCCAGCGCCCGGTAAGCCAACGCGCCAATTCCGGCACCCAGTCCGCGCGCTATCGGTCGGGGCAACCACCCCTGGCCCCGCGCCAACAGCCAAACCAGCCAGAATTCCAGTCTTTCCCGCATCCGTGCCCAGTCCACTACCAACCAAATCAGTGTATCCGGTCAAAGCGGCACAACGCGCTCCCGCCCACACCCCCGAACTAAAACAAAAAGCGGGAAGCCACCTTGCCTGGCTCCCCGCTCTCTTCCACTTGCTCAACCCCGCTACTTGCTGTCTTTCGCACTCACAAAGGCATGTGCCACCGCTCGGACAAACCCCTCAGCCCCGCTCGGCACCGGCACATCGCCCTTCAGAATCGTCCTGAAGCTCAGCGCCTGCCCGTAATACAGCCGCGTATCCTCAACATTCTGGCTCACGCTCGTCCCATCCAGGTTGATCCCCGCAAACAGACCCTTCGTCCGCGAGTACGAAAGCAGCTCCGCACTCAGCTTCCAATCCGTCGAGGCCTGCGAGTCCCGCCCAATCGGCCCTGCCGCGGCGGAAACATTCCCGCCAATCTTGAACTTGCTCTTCAGCAAATCCTGGAAGCCGCGGTCATTCACCGCCACCAGAATCAAATCCGTCGACTGGCCGCCAATCTGGAAGCCAAACGATCCACCCGCCATGCGAATGAACACCGGCGCGCTCCAGCCATGGCCCGTCCGGCAGGTAACCACGCCCTGCCCATATTGCCCGCCTACCACAAAGGCACCCTTCTTCATGCCGGGCACCACCGCGATGCACGAGGCCATCTGCATGATTCCATTCGGAATCACGCTGTCCTTCACATTCACAAGCTCATCCAGGACCACCTTCGCCGCATCCATCCGCTCCTGCAAATCCTCATGCGACGATGCGCAAAACGCCGTACCCGGAAACAATCCGCCAAAAAGCAGGCACAAAATCAGGGGAAAAATCTTCTTCATTCCAAACTCCTTTTCTGTTGGACGCTTTCAGAACTCCCTCGTCATACAAGGTCTCTGAATCTTCCGGCCAACATCCCTAACCTACGTCATTCCCCCGCCGGTTGAGAGACCCCTCACAACCCTTTCCAGCAGCCACGTTCCAAACCAATTACCCCCGCCCGGCCGCAGGCAAACCACGTCTTCATCTTCCTTCTATGCCAAACCCACCCTCGGCAACCGCTAATGTATACACATAGATGAAACTCAAAAAAAGAGGATTTCCCTGGAACCATGTCAGAGACATGAAGCCAGGGAAATCCTTTCCCCAGATCTGCGTTGTTAATGAAATCATTTTCAATCGTGTCCAATTTTCCTACAAGGTAACGAAAGAACACTGAATGAAAGTAACCATCCCTCGTTATAAGTTAGTTACCTCTCCCCATCGGCATCACACCCCGCTGGAGTCCAATCTCCACCGCGCTATACAAGCTCATCTTTTTCGTATAGACAAATAATTGGCATTGATGTTACGACAGAATCAAAATCCTACCGCGAAACACCACCCGGCTGGAAGTTCTTGCTGTTCGCAACCGAGAGTGCCACTCTGTTTTCCACCCCGGACTTCCGCATCAGGCTCGATACATACGCCTTCACCGTCCGCTCTTCAATCCCCAGAGAAGCGGCAATCTCCCGGTTGGAGTACGCCTGCATAATCAGTGCCATCACCTGCGCCTCGCGGCGGCTCAGCTCCTTCTGCGCCCCCGGAATGCTGGTGGGATGCGCATCCATCAAGCGATCCACAAGCAGCGACAGCAGCTTCCGCGGAGCCCATATCGAGCCCTGCAGCACCACATCAACCGCCTGACGAACCAGAAAAGGCCCGGATTGATGGTCCAGATACGCACGGGCACCCGCCAAAATAGCACGCATCACAATCTCGTCGTCTCCGCCCTCACCCAGCAGCACAAACCGAACATCCGGCCGATGCTGCCGCACCGACGTCAGAATCTCCAGCCATCCCTTGTTCTCTGTGATGTCCAGAATCAGAACCTGTACCCCCCGCTCCTTCAGCAGCACCGCAATGCTGCCGTGCATGGGAATCACCGAGTGGTGATCGTCAAACACGCTCATCATCCCGGCCAGCCGCAGCGGTTCGCTGGAAACAATCCCGACCCGCGTCTGGGACACAATTTCGTCTGTTGCCATCGGCCCTGCCTTTCCATCCCGGAAGACGACGAAAGACCTCAAAGGGTAAATTCCTGCAACATTCCGCCTGAAGACCGGCGGGCGTGCATTCGATAATCGTTAGTTCTGAATCGGATAGTATCGTGTTCATTTGGCTGTAACAACTCCACTCTCCGCCGTGATTCACATCACCCGACATCGACAGCAGGTTTCCGCGCAGTCAACCTCCTTGCATTTCACAAATCCCTATTGCCCCCCCTCGACCAGGCTTCCCTCGCACCAGGTTCTGTATCCTCTTCACTCGCGGAAAGATTGACAACCAGACAAACTCTCTCTAGCATCCTGCCATGGGCTCTTAGGTCAACCGGCCCTGCATCTACTTCCTCGTGAGGCCAACAGCGTGATAAAGCAGGACATCGTCCACCAGGTGATTGAGCGGACTGGCTTACCCCGCACCAAGGCGGAAGCCGCCGTTGACTCCGTCTTTGAGGGCCTCAAGCAGGCTCTGGCTGCGGGTGACCGCATCGAACTTCGTGGCTTCGGCGTCTTCAGCGTTCGTCCACGCAAGACTGGAATTGGCAGAAACCCCCGCACCGGGACCGAGGTTTCCATCACCCCAGGCAAAGCGGTCCGTTTCAAGCCCGGCAAAGAGCTCCACGTCATTGCTGATAAATAGCCCACGCTACCCCGCCAGCCCTGCCGATTCTCGTTGAGGACCATCAATCTTGACCCATGCTGCTCAGGCTGTTGAAGGTTCCACCGCCTCTGCGGTGTCCGCACCACCGCACCCGGCAGCGGTAAAAATCCACCCCGTTCGCCTGCGAATGCCGCTGATCCTCTTCGCCATCAGCATCCTCACCACCCTCGCCATCGGCGCCCGGTTCATGGAAAACTTCCGCCTCGGCCTTCCCACCCTGGCCGCTGACAGCGACCTCTGGCCCTGGCCCTGGCTCTTCCATCACCCCGAAAAATTCCTCGCCGGCTGGCCCTTCTCCGTCGCTCTGCTCAGCATTCTGCTCGCACACGAGTTCGGCCACTACATCGCATGCCGCATCCACGGCATCCCCACCACGCTGCCCCTCCTGCTTCCCGCCCCAACACTCAGCGGAACCGCCGGCGCTGTCATCCTCATCCGTGGCCGCATCCCCAACCGCCACGCCCTCATCGATGTCGGCATCTGGGGCCCTATCGCCGGATATCTCGCTTCAGTGCCCGCCATTCTCCTCGGTTTGTGGCTTTCCCGGCCTCTCGGGGTGGACTCGCCGCCTCCGCTCGTCAGCTTTGGCCAACCCGCCACCTTCCGCCTCGCGCATGGCCTGCTCTCCCTCTTCCACCCCGGCATCCCCCAGTTCACCTCGGGCGTCATTCACCCCATTCTCATCGCCGGATGGGTCGGCCTCTTCATCACCGCGCTCAACCTCATCCCCGCAGGCCAACTTGACGGTGGCCACGTCTTCTACTCCCTGTGGCCGCGCGCGCACCGGCCCGTCACCTACACCATGGCAGGCCTGCTTATCCTCTGCGGTGTCTTCTATTGGATCGGATGGCTCTTCTGGGGCATCCTGATGCTGCTGCCCGCCATGCGCCACCCGCGCGTCGCCATCGATCGCCCATTGGGCGCTGGACGCGCCCTGCTCGCCATCACTGCTCTCCTGCTGCTGGCGCTCACCTTCACCGTCGAGCCGTTCCTCGGCAGTTCCCTGCTGCACTACGTCCGCTAAGCTTTCCAGCCGCTCTACTGCGCCAGTTCCACCCCGCTGGCCTTCACGGGCTTGCCCGGCGCCAGTGGCTTGTCCTTGGTGGCAACAGCGCGCAGGCTCGCAGTCTTGCCCAGCGCCACCTTCATCAGCTCCCCATGGCCGTTGAACCGCAGCTCCCAGCTCCGCCGGTCGGTGGCTGTATCGGCGCTTTCAATCGCTACCAACGCCCCCGCCTTCCGGTAGGAAACATGGATATGCGTGGCTCCAGGCATCGGGAACGTCTCCTGCTCCGGCCCCACATCCAGCAGCGCCGCCCGCACGTGCCCGCTCGCCAGCGCCGCATAGCACAGCCCCAGCTGCATCCAGTCCGGGCTCAACCCGCTGCCTTCCTCCCTCACAATCGCGTTGAAGTCATGGATCGTCAGCGCATTGGCTCCCGTCGGCGTAAACAGCGTCCAGCCCCGCCGGCTCACCGGAATCACGCGCACGTGCCCCGTACCGCGCGGAACCACGGCTGCAAACAGACTCACGTCCCCCGGTCCAGCCTTCCGGCTGTACTCCAGCACAATGTGATTCGGGAAAGCCGGGCACACCGCCTGTTCGTAACCCCAGCCATCTGCGCCCGCGCTGTATCCCAGCCCGGCCAGGCGCGCTCTGCGTTCAATTTCGTTTTCGCTGGCTTCAATCAACTCGTGGTCAAACGCTTTGATCTTGTCCTGCGGCAGAAACTCCAGCTCCGTGGCATGGTTGCTGCCCGTCGCGTCCAGCGGAAACGGGCTCCGTACCGGCTTCGGATGCAACGTGCGTACCTTGAATCCCCGGACCTGCGGCGTCCCCGTCTCCGGCGCAGCATTCTCCTGCGCACGGCCCCGTACGCTGCTGCAGGCCACAACAAGCACTATCGCCAACACTACTCGAAATCTCGTCATCACAGCTCAACTTTATCATTCAGCCAATCAGCGCTGCCCACAGAAAACAAATCGGGGCACCCCATTCGAGGTGCCCCGCTTGATCTGCCTGTTTGCTTTCCGGCATTCAGCCCCGTGGGGCTGACCCACCCTTAGTGGGCTGCCGGGTGATGTCCAGCCGCCGGTTTGTGGGCGACAGGAGCCTTCTTCTTCTCTTCCTTCTGGATTGCGCCATCACGCATGATGATCTCGGCCGGGCTCTGCGTGTAGCTGTCAAAGGTTCCAACCAGGTTCCCAACCGTTGCGCCAACCGCCGGAATCTCGGCATCCGCAAGCGGTTCCTTCATGTTGATCGTGAAGTCAGCCTTCTTGTCGTTCTTGGCGTCGTCGGTCACGGCCAGCTGAATCTGGCTCGCGGTGGCGGCAATCACCACACCCGGAACCACAATCACCTTGTCCTTCAGCGTCGCAAACACCTTCTCTGCGTTGTCCTTGGAGGCATTGGCAAGCACAAATTCCGTGTCGCCCAGCGGGTAGTTGGCAAAATCCGGATTGTCGGTAACGTACTTGTTGGCAATGTCGGCCGGTGTATCGGCAGGCTTGATGACGATGTCGCCAGCCGGGAAGACCGTCGCGGCGGCCAGTGCCTTGATGTCGTCGTATCCATCCGCGCTGCCGTGGAAGCGCTTGTACCAGTACACAGCCTGCTTGTGAATTACGGGCTGGTAGTTGGCCGGGGCATAGCTCTCGGCCCGCGCCAGGAACCACACCGCATTCTTCATGTCCGGCGGATCCAGCTTGGTGTACGTCTGGCCCAGGGTCAGCGTGTCGTTCAGCGCCGGGCCGCTCTTGGTCCCATCGGGATTCGAAGCGGTCACCTTCTGCAATTCCGTGCGGAACTCGTCAATTGCGCCTTTGTAATCCTTCTTCGAGTACAGTGCGTCGGTAGCAATTGCAGAGTGAAAGAACGGCTCAACCGCATCCTTCTGCTTCTTGAACTCATCCGCGCTGATGCCGGCAGGAGCAGTGGCCGCAAGACCCTTCTGCGCTGCGGCTGCGGAGTCGTCCAGCAACTGGGCCTGAGCCGCGCCCTGCGCCGCACCTGCCTGCTGCTTCTTCCCCGCTACCGTCAGGTACAGAGCCTTCAGGTTGTTCGGCTCCAACTGCAGAAGCCGGGTCGCCGCATCCAGCGCCTTGCTCATGTCGTAGCTGGAATAGGCATCTTCCAGGGAATCGAGAACCGTCTTCTTCACCACGCTCTGAGGATACGTGGAAAGGAACGTCTCACACGCTGAGGCCTTCGCCTTCGGATCGGTTTGCGTGATTGCGTTGTTGAAAGCGTTGTATTCGGCCGGATCCTTAATGGTGACCGTATCGGACGAACCCTGGGCGTGCAGGCTCAGCGGGCTAACAAAACCCAGCCCGATCAGCGCGACAGCGGACGCAAGCAGAAACTTCTTCATGGAGTGCTCCTGGGAGATCAAGAAAATCGCTGTGAATTGGTGAATCTACTCGGGGAAAACTGCCGGTGCGGTCATACCGCATCCAGTTTTGAGGTTCGTTACGTGCGACCCTTCATCTTTCTTCGAGTGATGAGGGGATTATAGAAACACTGGCGACTTGTGACAAGTTGCGTCTTATTCCAAAGAATTCAAAAGCGAAATTAGTTCAGCCTGCTCGGCTAGAAACGCATCGTGCCCATGCAGACTCACCATCTCACGGTATACAGCACGCGCCCCGGAGGCCGCTACTGCCCCAGCCAGCCGCTCCACATCCTGCGCTGGAAACAGCAGGTCCGAACTGATGCCAATAAACTTTACCAGCCCCTGAATCCGCCGGAACGCCTCGGCCGCGCTCCCATATCCGCGCCCTGGATCCCACGTATCCATCGTCCTCAGAATCGCCAGATACGAGTTCGCGTCAAACCGCTCCAGGAACCGCTCGCCCTGGTGATCCAGGTATCCGGCAACGTCAAACCTTCCACCGATAAGCCCCCCGCCGTCCCGGTCCAACTGCTCCGGTTCTTCCCCGTTTCGATTGGGGCGCCGTCCAAACCGCTCCGCAAACAGCTCCGGGCTCTTGTAGCTGATCATCGCAATTTGCCGCGCCAGGCTCAGCCCGTTCCGCGGTTGCCGATGCGTCAGGTACTTCCCTTCCTGCCATTCCGGGTCATTCTGGATCGCCCGCCGCTGCAAATGGTTCAGCGCCAGCCCCATTGCTCCCAGCGGAGCCACTCCAATCACCGTGGCCTTTTCCACCCGCTGCGGATATTCAACCGCCCACTCCAGTGCCTGCATGCCGCCAATCGACCCGCCCAGCACGTGGCTCAGCCGGGGAATCCCAAGCGAATCCAGAAGCCGCGCCTGCGCCCGCACATTGTCGCGAATCGAAACCAGCGGAAACTCCGGCCCGTAGATCCTGCCCGTCTCCGGGTCCACACTGCTCGGCCCGGTTGACCCATAGCAGGAACCCAGAAGGTTCACGCACACCACAAACTCCCGGCTCAGGTCTACAATCCCGCCCGGAGCAAACAACTCCGGCCACCACTGCGCTACCAGCGCCGAACCGCTCAGCGCGTGGCACACCAGTACTGCATTTTCCTTGCGCGCACTCAGCCGTCCATACAGCGCATAGTGCAGCGTCACGCCCGTCAGCGTCCGCCCGCACTCCAGCACCAGCGGCTCATTCAGGACAAAATCTCCCTCATAGGTCGGCGTCACCGGCTCCGTGGCAGTCTTCACCACCAGCGCCGGCAGCAAGGGCCCAGGGCGACAGCCTGACTCTTCCCCACCGGCATCTGCCGGGACTGAGCCTGCCGTCTCCACTTCCGGAGATGTCTGCGTTTCCTTCATCCTTAACTATTCTGCCTCATCGCCGTGTGACACGGTTCTCACATCCGTGCCACACGGCCAATTGGTACTTCTTCCGTTACGCTCCGGCAACCGCCGCCAGAGCCTGGTCCAGGTCCGCAACAATATCCCGGATATCCTCTATGCCCACCGACAGCCGAATCAACTCCGGCTTCACTCCGGTCGCCGCCTGCTCGGCAGCTTCCAGTTGCTCATGCGTCGTCGTTGCCGGATGAATAATCAGGCTCTTCGCATCCCCGATGTTGGCCACGTGCGAGAACAGCTTCACTGAGTCAATCAGCTTGGCCCCTGCCTTCAGCGCCCCCTCAGTCGAGCCGGCCTTGATGCCAAAGGTCAGAATCGCGCCCTGCCCGTTCGGCAGATACTTCTTCGCCCGCTCAAAATACGCGCTCGACTCCAGCCCCGGATAATTCACCCACGCCACCGCCGGATGGTTCGCCAGGTGCTTCGCCACCGCCAGCGCATTCTGGCTGTGCCGCTCCAGCCGCAGATGCAGCGTTTCAATCCCCTGCAGCAGCAGGAATGCATTGAAAGGACTCAGCGCCGCGCCGGTATCCCGCAACCCCTGCACCCGTGCCTTCAGGATGAACGCCAGCGGCCCAAACGCCTCGGCATACTTCAGCCCATGGTAGCTCGGGTCCCCGTCCGTAAACTCCGGGAACTTCCCCGAACTCCAGTCAAATTTGCCGGCATCCACAATCACTCCGCCAATCGTCGTCCCGTGGCCACCCAGAAACTTCGTCGCAGAGTTCACCACAATATCCGCGCCCCACTCAATCGGCCGCAACAGCGCCGCCGAGGGCGTCGTGTTGTCCACCACCAGCGGAATTCCGTTCTCGTGGGCAATCTTCGCCAGCGTCTCAATATCAGCAACATCCAGCTTCGGGTTCCCCAGCGTCTCCGTATAAACAGCCTTCGTCTTCGGCCCAATCGCTGCCCGCAGACCATCAAAATCATCCGCATCCACAAACTTCACCGTGATTCCAAATCGCGGCAGCGTGTAGTGGAAAAGGTTGTACGTCCCGCCATACAGGCTGGTCGTCGACACTATCTCGTCCCCGGCCGAGGCCAGCGTCGTTATCGCCAGCGTCTCTGCGGCCTGGCCCGAAGCCGTCGCCAACGCAGCTACACCGCCCTCCAGCGCCGCAACCCGCTTTTCAAATACGTCGGTCGTCGGGTTCATGATGCGCGTATAAATGTTGCCAAACTCCTTCAGCCCAAACAACCGTGCTGCGTGTGCCGAGTCCTGAAAAACATAGGACGTCGTCTGGTAAATGGGCACCGCGCGCGAACCCGTCGTCGGGTCCGCTACCTGCCCTGCATGAACCGCCAGTGTTCCAATCTGCTGCTTCGATTCCGACATTCCACTCTCCTCATTGGGTCTTGTTGCTGAATTCCGATGCTTCCGGCAAAAGAAAAACCCGGCTCCCACTCAAGGGACCCGGGCCTCTTACTTCTCGCTTTCGCCTGTTGTCAGGCTACCGAGCCGCAGACCGGGGTCCCATGCGCATACACATGCACATGCCGCACCCCATCATCTGGCTGGTCAGCTTCATCCACATCAGTATTCCCATGCCACCGTCAGCCTGTCAAATCCCGTCCATCCCATCGCGCTCAGAAAACCCGGAATCCCCCAGTATTGTTCGGCCAGAACTCCTGCGCAGAAAGCACATAGTATTCTGACCGCTCATTTGCCGTCGGTGTAGCCCGGTACGAAAAATACCCGCATTTCTGCAGGAAGAACGCCCAGTCTGTTCCCTGCTTCACTCCCACCACCGCGCCAAACGGCTGATATTCGGTCACCTGGCCCAGCGGAATCCCCTTCGCATTGGCAAACTGCTGCTTCACCAGCGTTTGCCCTGGGGCAAAGTCCTCAATGTAGTCCCCGCGCTCAATCACCGTCGCCGGACCCTTCTTGATGATTCCCAGCCGCTGGTCCATATTCGCGATCTTGTTCTGGATTCTCTGCTGCTTCTGCAAATCTGTCTCACCGCCCACCGTCGGCGCCGGCGAAATATTCTGCGCATTCGCATGCGTCACCTTCGGCGTCGCCGCAGGCCCCTCCACATACACGCTGCATCCGTCAATCGTCGCCGTCGCAAAAAAGCGCACCTCGTCCCCCTGATAGGTCGGCGGCGGGCTCAGCTTCATCCGGGTCGTACCCCGCAGACGGTATGGCAGATAAAAGCAAGGCCGAAGATCCTTCGCAGTCTTGAAAATGATCCCCGACTTGAACTGTGTGGAAACCTGCGCATCCTCTGTTACAAGATTCAGGTGCAGGCTGGGAATGTTATCCACACGCAGGTCAAAGTAACTCACACGGTCGTCTGCGGCAACATGTTCATAGTTCTGCACCTGCCCCCCGCCTGATGTTCGCGAGGTCGCGCTCAGGCGGCTCTTCAGCAAATCGTTGCAGCGGATTGGCATCTCCCGCAGCACATTCAGCGTATCGGCGGCATTCAGCAGCCGTTTCACATATCCCTCAGACAAAGCTCACCTCTGTCGCGCACTCATTCCTTCCTTACCGTCAGCCAGCGCGTGAGGGCCATTTTCCTGACTCTCTTGAACCATGTCAACGCCTTTCTGCAATGCCAATCGCAACAGCCATTTCCTCCCCTCCCCAGCCGCGCCAATTTCATCCGGTAACAATCACTCTGCCATTCCCCACCCCACCCCGGCTCTATAATCAAACTCGGACACCTGTTCCCTCAACCCTCTGAGGCTCTCAGGTTCCCCACTTCCTCAACCGGCCGGGTACCCCCGTTTTGAACGACTCCATCATCATCCGCGGCGCGCGGACTCACAACCTGAAGAACGTCAGCTGTGACATCCCCCACGGCAAGCTCACCGTCCTCTCCGGCGTCTCTGGCTCCGGCAAAAGCTCCCTCGCCTTCGACACCATCTATGCCGAAGGCCAGCGCCGCTACGTCGAGTCCCTCTCCGCCTACGCTCGCCAGTTCCTCGAGCGCATCGAGAAGCCCGACGTCGACCTCATCGACGGCCTCGCCCCCGCCATCGCCATCAAGCAGAAAAACACCACCCGCAATCCCCGCTCCACCGTCGCCACTGCCACGGAAATCTACGACTACCTCCGCCTCCTCTACGCCCGCTGCGGCACCGTCCACTGCGTCCACTGCGATGGTCTCGTCGCCCGCGACTCCGTCGATGAAGTCGCCGACCGCGTCCTCGCCCTCGGCGACCGCACCCGCCTCCACGCTCTCTTCCCTATCCGCACCGCTCCCGTCCCCGAGCCCGCCAAGCCCAAGCCCACCCGCGGACGCAAGCCCGCCGCAAAGCCCGACGCCGCCCCCTCGCCACTCACCGAAGCTCTCAAGGCCCGCCTCGTCGAGCTCCGCACCTCCGGCTTCAACCGCCTCTACCAGCGCGGACAGATCTTCGAATTCTCCTCCCCGGAATCCCTCCTCGACCTCGACTTCACCCTCCCCGTCTTCATCCTTGTTGACCGCATCGTCGTCGATGCCGAAAGCCGCACCCGCATCGTCGACGCAATTGAGATCGCATGGCGTCAGGCCGGCGAAGTCCTCTTTGAAGAAGTCCCCCGCGACTCAGTGCCCGGTCAGGACCGCATTGTCCACCGCTACTCCACCGCCTACGAGTGCCGCAACTGCCACCAGCCCGCCACCGAGCCCGAGCCGCGCCTCTTCAGCTTCAACAACCCCTTCGGTGCCTGCCCCCGCTGCCAGGGCTTCGGCAACACCATCGACTTCGACCTCAACCTCATCGTCCCCGACAAGTCGCTTTCCCTCACCCACGGCGCAATCGACCCCTGGAACCGCCCCAAATACCGCTCTTGGTTCACCGATCTCAAGCGCCACGCCGCCAAACTCGGCATCCCCATGGACGTCCCCTGGCAGGACCTCACCCCCCTCCAGCACGAAATCCTCCTTTACGGCGACAAGTCCGCCGGCGGCACCGGCTACATCGGCATCTACGGCTTCTTCGCCGAAATGGACCGCAAAAAGTACAAGCTTCACGTCCGCGTCATGCTCAGCAAATATCGCGGCTACGCCACATGCCCCGATTGCCGCGGCCAGCGCCTCCGTCCCGAGGCCCGCAGCGTCCGCATCGAAGGCCGCAACATCTGCGAGGCCTCAGCCCTCACCATCTCCGCCGCCAAGTCCTTCTTTGACTCGCTCCACCTCACCCCCGCACAGGAAGAAATCGCCGGTCCCATCCTCCAGGAAGTCCGTGACCGCATCCGCTTCCTCGACGCCGTCGGCCTCGATTACCTCACCCTCGACCGCCTCGCCAGCACCCTCTCCGGCGGCGAAGCCCAGCGCATCCAGCTCGCCACCTCGCTCGGCTCCCGCCTCGTCGGCGCGCTCTACGTCCTCGACGAGCCCTCCATCGGCCTCCACACCCGCGACACCGACCGCCTCGTCCGCATCCTCAAAGATCTCCGCGACCTCGGCAACACCATCATCGTCGTCGAGCACGACCCCGACGTCCTCCGCGCCGCCGACCATCTCCTCGATCTCGGCCCCGGCGCCGGCGAATTCGGCGGCAAACTCCTGGCCTCCGGCACCGTAGCCGAGCTCTGCGCCGACCCCAACTCCCTCACCGGCCGCTACCTCTCTGGCCAGCTCCACATCCCCGTCCCCACCCGCCGCCGCGTCCCCGGCCGCGAACGCCTCGTCCTCAAGGGAGCCCGCTCCAACAACCTCCGCGGCGTCGATGTCGAAATTCCCCTCGGAATGCTCTGCTGCATCACCGGCGTCTCCGGCTCCGGCAAGTCCACCCTGGTCCATCAGGTTCTCTACCGCGCCGTCGCCAAGGCCCTCGGCCAGCAGGAGGGCGGCGATCCCACCGGCCTCTACACCTCGCTCACCGGTGCCGAGCGCCTCAACGACGTCGTCCTCGTCGACCAGACCCCCATCGGCCGTACCCCGCGCTCCAACCCCGTCACCTACATCAAGGCCTTCGACCTCATCCGCGACGTCTTCGCCTCCCAGCCCGAGGCCAAAAAACTCTCCCTCTCCCCCGGCCACTTCTCTTTCAATATCCCCGGCGGCCGCTGCAAAACCTGCGAGGGCGACGGCACCGTCACCGTCGAAATGCAGTTCCTCGCCGACGTCGAACTCCCCTGCGAAGATTGCAACGGCACCCGCTACCAGGCCAAGGTCCTCAGCTTCCTCTACAAGGGCAAAAACATCCACGAGGTCCTCAACCTCACCGTCAAGGAGGCGCTGCGCTTCTTCGTCGGCGTCCCCCGACTCCTCGACAAGCTCGCCGTCCTCGACGAAGTCGGCCTCGGATACCTTCGCCTCGGCCAGTCGGCCACCACCCTCTCCGGTGGCGAAGCCCAGCGCGTCAAGCTCGCCTCCCACCTCGCACAGGTCCGCGCCGCCAACGCCAACGCCAAGCCCTCCCAGGCTTCCCGGGTCCTCTACATCCTCGACGAGCCCACCACCGGCCTCCACTTCGACGACGTTGCCAAGCTCCTCACCGCCCTCAAAAAACTCATCGACGGCGGCGGCTCCCTCGTCGTTATTGAACACAACCTCGACGTCATCAAATCCGCCGACTGGGTCATCGACCTCGGCCCCGAAGGCGGCTCCGGCGGCGGCCAAATCGTCGCCTCCGGCACCCCGGAAGAAATCGCCGCCAACCTCCACTCCCACACCGGCCACTGGCTTGCCAAGGTGCTGTAGAAGCTAGATCCAACGCTACTTCGGGTGCCCCATCCTCGCCACGTCTTTGTTTTTGTGGCAAGGGTGGGCCGCAAAGGTGCGAGCGCAATCCCCTGGCGATTGGCCCCGGTGTCACACAACGCATTTGCAAGTTTTGAGGGTGCCCGCGGCCCCTCGATTTGGGAACCCGGGAACGGTAAATCAATCAGGCCAAGTGAAACCCATGCAGGCGTTTTGCGGCGTCTTCATCAAACGTCAGAGTGGCCGAACAACCTCTCCAAACGCCGAGGGAGCCAATCAAAGCGTCCTCAAATGTCCCGCTCCCATTTCGGAGCGCAACAACGGCGGTATACACCTCTTGCTCATTCTGAACCTCAAGCGTGTCCGCCGCTAACAGCATCTCAATATCATTCGCGATTTCCTGTCGGGAACGCTGGTAGAGACTCTTCAGCATCCAAACAATTTCCAGGATGCTCACCAGGCTGACGAAACCCGGCTCTTCCTCGGTCAAACGCCCGACAATTTCCGTCGCGCGGGCAGATTGCGCTGCATCGTCCTGCACCAGGTAGCGCAGCAGGACGTTCGTATCCAGACCGATCATGATCCCTGCCGAAACCTTTCCGTCGCACCCTCTTCCATCGCCCGGTCAATCCCCTCAAGCGATACCGGCTGCTCTGGCTTCGGAATCATGCCCTTCAATCGAGCGGTTGCAATCTTGGGCAGAATAATCACACCATCCGGGTGGAAGAAGAACTTGAACCGATCCCCCGGCATTATCTGCAGGCGCTCTCGAACCGCTTTGGGGATTGTGGCCTGTCCTTGCCTGCTGAGCGTAGCTTCCATCGGTTTTCACTCTCCTTTCTTTAGATTTTACCAGAATTAAAGAAGTGCGGCAGGTGGCAATTCTCACCTCCCCGCCAGTACCCGCTTCTGCGGGAACCTAAGCCAACCTGCCAGTCCCCCACCACAGAATCCCCCGCCTTCTGTCACAAACCCTCCTCCACCCCCACATAAACCCCGTACGCATCCTTTCCACCTCCCCGCATCGCGCGGAAATCGGTCGGTATGCGCCCTACGACTCCCCATTCCCAAGGAGGCTCACAAATGAAGTCCCTCACTCTCTTCGCCTCTGCCGCTGTCCTGCTTTCCGCAGCCACAGCAGCCGTCGCAGCCAACCCCAAGGTCATCGTCGCCTGCTACAACGTCGACAACGGCCGCGCCCGCATCGTCAACTCCGTCCAGGAGTGCACCAACCACGAAAAGTCCCTCACCTGGAACGTCGCTGGCCCAACCGGGCCGCAGGGTCCGCAGGGCCCCGCTGGCGTACCCGGTGCCACCGGCCCCGCAGGTCCCCAGGGATCCACCGGCCCTGCCGGACAAACCGGCCCCGTTGGTCCCAAGGGTGCCACCGGCGCAGCCGGTCCGCAAGGTTCTGTCGGCCCCTCTGGCCCTGTCGGCCCTGCAGGTCCGCAGGGAGCCGCCGGCCAATCCGGTCCTGCTGGTCCAGTCGGCCCGGCTGGAGCCGATGGCGCACAGGGTCCCGCTGGCGTTGCAGGTCCGGCTGGACCCGCCGGCCCTCAGGGTCCTGCCGGAGCCCCCGGCACCATCCCCGCCAACCTCCAGGCCGTCTCTGACCAGCTCGGTACCTCAGGCTACTCAACCGAGAACTTCTACTTCAACAACACCTGCATCCTCGGCGACATCATTCTCTCCGTCAACTCCTACGGCGGCGG
Organism: uncultured Acidobacteriaceae bacterium; assembly: GCA_903904755.1. GTDB lineage: Bacteria > Acidobacteriota > Terriglobia > Terriglobales > Acidobacteriaceae > Acidicapsa. Next base: position 66,190 of record CAIVDV010000019.1, read on the forward strand.
TGGCGCGGCCATGCCGGCAGATGGACGTCTGCTGCCCATCGCCAACAACACCCCGCTCTTCTCTGTTCTCGGCGTCAACTTCGGCGGCGACGGCACCACCAACTTCGCTCTCCCCGACCTGCGCGCCTTTGCCCCCAAAGGCATGCAGTACTCCATCTGCGTGGCAGGTATCTTCCCCAGCAGAAACTAACCCCAACCCTGCCTGGTTGAGACGCGTGCCCTTCCGCGCGTCTCAACCGGGCATCCCACCGCTCTCCCCTCCCCCGCACGCCCGTCCAACCTCTCGTACCCATCTCCCATTCCCCTCCCCGTTACACTGGTACCTGAGGCATTTCGTGCAAAAAGCTTTCTCCATCCCGTTTCTTACCCTCGCGCTCCTGCTCGTCCCTTTCTCCGCTGACTCCCAGCAGCCCGCTGACGCCTCGCAGGCAACCGCCGTTCCTCCCGCAATCCTCTCTCCGGAACTCGACAAGGCTGAAGCCGCCATGTCCCAGGCCGACTGGAAATCCGCCGAACCCATCCTCGACACCTTCCTCGCCGTCCACCCCCAGGATCCCCGCGCCCTCTTTGATGCCGGCTACCTCGCCGATGCTGAGAACCGCGCCACCGATGCCGAGGCGCTCTACCGCCGCTGCCTCGCCGTCGACTCCTCCACCTTCCAGGCGCAAATCTCCCTCGGCCTCCTCCTCGCCCGCCAGAACAAGGCCGACCTCGCCATTCCCGAACTCCGCAAAGCCACTCAGCTTGACCCCGGCCCCTCCGGCCCCACTGCCAAAGCCAAGGCTTTTCGCGCTCTCGCCCATCTTGAAGCGGATATGCCCATCGTCGAAGGCAAAACCGGCTTCTCCCCCGCTTCCGCTGACCTCATTGAAGCCATCAAGCTCTCCCCCGAAACGCCGGCCGACACCCTCCTCGCCGCCCAGCTCGCTGACCGCGTCGGCGACCAGACCACCGCCGAAACCGCCTGGCGCCGTGCCCTCAAGGCCAATCCCGACAGCCAGGAAGCCCTCGCAGCCCTCTGCCACAGCCTCATCTCCCAAAAGAAGTACGACGAGGCCGCCGCTCTCCTCAAGCCTGCCCTTGAAAAATCCCCTGACAGCCCCGCCCTCACCGCCCAGCTCGCTGCCATCCTCGTCGCGCAGGACAGCGCAGACGCAGTCCCCCTCCTCCAGTCCTTCCACCAGAAGCACCCCTCCGAGCGCGCCATCACCCGCATGTTGGCCCAGGTCCTCGCCGACGCCGGCGAATACGCCGACTCCGACCTCCTCTACGTCCAGCTCCTCGCCGATGAGCCCAACGACGCAGCCCTGCTCACCGGACACGGCCACAACCTCATCCGCCGTCAGCACCCCGTCGAGGCCCTCGCCGCTTTTCAGAAAGCCACCGAAATCGACCCCACCAACGGCGAGGCCTGGAACGGGGTCGCCTTCGCCTCTTTCCAGACCCACCAGCCCAATATCACCATTCACGCCCTTACAGTCCGGTCAAAGTATCTTTCTGAAAATCCAACCATTGACTTCCTTTGGGCCACCGCTTACGATACGCTGCATCAAAAGAAGGAAGCGGCTTCCTACTATCACCGCTTCCTGGAAACCGCCAACGGCAAATTCCCGGATCAGGAATGGCAGGCTCGGCAACGTCTGGCGCTCTTGGAAAAGACGCCGTAACAGGGGCAAGATACAGAAACCTGGCAGGAGGTCATCTCATGCGGACTGTGTTATCACTGGCAACCATCGCCGTCTTGCTCACCTTCGCTGCCACCCCCCTCCGCGCCGCCGGTTTTGACGAGAAGCTCCCCGACGCCGCCTCCATCGCTGCACTTGAAACCCGCGCCGCCCAGGCACAGCCTCGCGAGCAGTGTTTCCTCTATGCCGAACTTGTTCACGAACTCATCGAGTTCTCCTCCATCCAGTACGCCGCCGGCGAATTCGACAAGGCCACCACCACCCTCAAGCGCGTCCACGATCTCACCTCCCGCATTCACCTCGCCCTCGCAAACGACGAAAGACGCCTCAAGGCCGCACAAATCCTCCTCCGCCACACCGCCTTCCGTCTTACCGAACTCCTGCATAACTCTGACGAACAGGACCGCCCCCTGGTCCAGCAGACCCTTGCGCAGCTCAACGATGTTCAAACCGAAACCATGATGGCGGTCTTCAAACACTAGCCCGATGCGCCCCCGGGCAGCCCCGCAATTCCCTCCCAAGCCAACTATGACTCGTGCCTCCTGCCTCCTGTTCGCTGCCCTTCTTCTTTGCCTCCTGCCCGCCTGCGCTCAGCATCCGCGCCGCGAAACCCTCACTTCGGCAGAAATCGAACTGGTCCGCGAATCCGCTGTCTACCCCGTCGAACGCGTCAAGCTCTACACCAAATTCATTGAGGCGCGCGTCGCCCGCATCAAAGACCTCACCGGCCGTCCCCGCAGCGACCAGCGCGCCCAGAAGCTCGACGATGCCCTCCAGGACCTCACCTCCCTCATGGACGAACTCGGCTCCAACCTCGACGTCTATTCCGACCGCAAATCCGACATCACCAAGGCTCTCAAGCCGCTCTCTGAGGCCGTTCCCCGCTGGCGCGCCGTGGTTCGCGCCCTCCCCGGCGAAGCCGCCTTCGACATCTCCCGCAAAGAATCCCTCGAGTCCGCAGACGACCTCGCCGACCAGGCCACCCGTCTCCTCCAGGAGCAAACCGAGTACTTCGCCAACCACAAGGACGAAAAGGGCCAGGAGCGCGAAGACCCTTCGCACTACCAGCCCAAACCCTAGCCCGCATTTCTCACCATAGCGTCAGTATCGAGATATAGAAATATTCAAAAAAAGCTGGAAAGGCCTTCGAATGTGTGTCATAACTGCTTTGTCTAGAAGTAGTTTTTACACCCAGACAGAGGCCTTTCACATGAC
>CAIVDV010000020.1 GCA_903904755.1 uncultured Acidobacteriaceae bacterium
CATGCGCCCCGTTTCCGTTTCTGGCCGAGAGATATTTCCCGCAGTTAGAAGGGGATGTCGTCGTCGGTGATTTGGGCGGAGTCTTCGTAGCTGTTGCTGGGGCGCTGGTCGAAGCTGGCGGTGCTGGCTGGGGCTGCGTTGCGTTGGTAGTTGCTGCCGCCACCGGACTGGTAGTTTCCGCCACCGCCGCCGCCCTGGTCGTCACGGCCGGAGAGGAGCGAGAGGTCTGCAACTACGATTTCGGTGCGGTAGACCTTCTTCTGGGTATCTTTGTCGTCCCAGCTTCGGGTGGTGAGGCGGCCTTCAATGTAGAGCTTGTTGCCCTTTTTGACGTAGTCGCGGACGATTTCAGCGAGCTTGCCGTAGGCGGTGATGTTGTGCCACTCGGTACGGTCCTGGAAGTTACCCTGCTGGTCTTTGTAGCGGTCGCTGGTGGCGATCGAAAAGTTGGCGACGGGCTGGCCGCTGGGGAGGACTTTGATTTCCGGCTCTTTGCCGACGTTGCCGAGAAGGATGACTTTGTTAACGCTTTTTGCCATTGGAGTGCTCCGTGGGATTGGTGCGGATAGTCAGGAGAAAGTTTAGCAGAAGGACAGGGAACAGGGGTCAGGGATCAGGGGTCAGGAAGCGGAGTTAGCGGCGTTAGCGGGGCTAGCGGAGTTAGGAGATGCCCCCACTAGCGGCGGCGGAAGTGTTTGGCGACGCCGAGGAGGAAGAGGAGGAGGCCGAAGGGGACGCACATCATGCCGATGACGAGAGCCATCCAGCCGGCGTTGGAGTGTGCGCCGTCGCGGTCGAGGCCGCCGAGGAAGAGGATGAGGACGGCGAAGCATGCGATGCCGGTGACGAGGATGAGCGAGCCGCCCTGGAGGAGTTCGCGGGTGCCGTCGGGGGTGCGATCGGGGGTGGGAGTGAGGTTGCTCATGCGAGGGCCAGCCGTAACCAGACGTAGGTAATGACGCCGGTGATGCCGACGTAGAGCCAGAGGGGGAAGGTCCAGGCGGCGACCTTGCGGTGCTGCGGGATGCGTCCGGAGAGGGAGAGGAAGAAGGTGATGAGGATGAGGGGGAGCGCTACGGTGGCCAGGATGATGTGGCTGGCGAGGAGGATGAGATAGGGGGTGCGGAAGGCGGCGGTGAGGGGGTAGTGGACGTCTCCGTGGAGGGCGTGATGGAGGATGTAGCCGACGAGGAAGAGGGTGGAGAAGGCGAAGGCGGCGAACATGGCGGCGCGATGGGCGGCGATGTTGCGGGCGCGGATGTAGATGTAGCCGATGAGGAGAGCCACGGCGGAGAGGCCGTTGAGGGTGGCGTTGAGGGGAGCGAGGAAGGCAAAGCGGACGCCGGCGGCGTCGGCGGCGGGGTGGATGTAGATGAGCCAGAGCAGGAAGAGCGTGGCGGCAAGGCTGATGGCGAGGATGGCCGTGACAGCGGTGCGGGTTTGGATGGCGGGTGCTGGGGCGGTCATGATTGCGGTCGTTCCTTTTTACTTGACGGTGGCAGCCAGCATGAGGCTGGTGAGGAGCAGGGGGAGATAGATAACGGAGACTTTGAGGAGGTCGCGGGCGAACATGCGGCTTTCAGTTTCTCCGGTGGCCTTGAGGATGCGGCTGAAGCGGAGGGTGTAGCCGAGGTAGACGAGTCCGAGGAGGGTGGCGATGACGGCGTAAGGGGTGCCGGCCATGCCGAGCTTCCAGGGGAGGAGGCTGACGGGGATCATGACGAGGGCGTAGACGGTGGCCTCGATGACGGTGGAGAGGCCGTCGGGCTGGACGACGGGGAGCATTTTGATGCCGGCGCGGGCGTAGTCGTGGCGATAGAGCCAGGCAATGGCCATGAAGTGGGGGAACTGCCAGACGAAGAGGATGGCGAAGAGGGCGATGCCGGGCCACTCGATTTGCCCGCGGGCGGCGGTCCAGCCAAGGAGGGGGCCGGCCGCGCCGGGGAAGGCTCCGAGGAAGGTGGCGAGGGTGGTGAATCGCTTGAGGGGTGTGTAGACGGCGACGTAGGTGAAGACGGTGAGGAGGGCGAGCGAGACGGTGAGGAGGTTTGTGGTGGCTTCAAGCCAGAGGCCGCCGGCGAGGACGCAGCCGAAGCCGAGAGCGAGGCCGACGGGGAGGGGGATGCGTCCGGCGGCGATGGGGCGGTTGGCGGTGCGGAGCATTTTGGCGTCGGATTTGCGCTCGATGGCCTCGTTGAGGGCGCTGGCACCGGCGGAGACGAGGCCGACGCCGATGAGGGTTTCGAGGAGTCCGCGCTGGAGGCTGGAGATGCCGGAGTTGATGGAGCCGAGGTAGAAGCCCGCCCAGGTGGTGATGAGCACCATGAGGGTGACTTTGACTTTGAAGAGCTCGCGGAGGTCGCCGATGAGAGTGGCGGTGGCGCCGGGGGCGGGGTGGGGAAGATGGGGATGATGGGCCGCGTGGGGGCCGTCGTGCGGAGTGGGCACGGGGACGGCAGGGGATGCGGCTGGGTGGATGCTGGCCATGAAACCTGTATGAACCTCGTAGGCAGCGGCGGGAGTGGCGTGGGATGTGCCGGAGGGCAGCCGCTGTGTTGATGATACCAAGAGTGGAGGGACCAGGGACGTAGGGACTGGGGACTGGGTACAGGGGACAGGGATGCTAAGCGGTGGGTGGGGCGAGTTGGAGGCGGTCGGCGAGGGCCTGGGCGGCGGCGCGGGGGGTGAGGTTGTCGACGGGCAGGGTGAGGTGGGCGAGGCGGTAGAGGGGGAGGCGGCGGAGGTAGCGGGCTTCGAGGTTGGCGCGGTCGGCGAGGACGGGGCGGACGGCGTCAGTGCCGGAGGTGCGGAGGAGGACGGTGTCGAAGGAGGCTTCGAGGTGGACCAGGCGGGTGGCGGGGTCCGAGAGGAGGAGGGCGCGGGTGCGCTCGTCTTCAATGGCTCCGCCGCCGAGGGCGAGGACGATGCGGCGCTCGGTGAGGAAGCGGGCGATGGTGATGTGCTCGAGCTGGCGGAAGTGGGATTCGCCATGGAGGCGGAAGATTTCTGCGATGGTGGTGCCGGCTGCGTGTTCGATTTCGCGGTCAACGTCGATGAATCGCCACCAAACGGAACGGGCGAGGATGCGGCCGACGGTGGATTTGCCGGAGCCCATGAAGCCGGTGAGGACGACGCGGTGGGGGAAGCCTGGGAGGACGGGGCCGTGCGTGGTCGTCTCAGTCATGGGCAGGGTCCCGATCCGTGAAAGGGTTTGTGGGCTGTTCTTCCAGGGCGATGGCGCGCTGGATCTGGTCCCAGAGGGTGTCTGGGGGGTCGGCGGGCATGAGCTGGCGGGCGGCCTCGGCGATGGCTTCGAGGTCGCGGACGAGGGCCTGACAGCGAGGACAGGAGCGGAGATGGGGGTCGAGCTGGAGGTCTTCTCCAGCGGCGAGAATGGCAGGCATGGAGGCCTGGAAGCTGGCGCAGGCCTGTTCGGCGGCGGCGGCCTGCTGGGGAGAGTGGTCGGGATTGGGCAGGAATGAATCGGTCACGGGGTGACCTCCCTGTTTTCAGTTTTTGCGAGGGCCTGGCGGAGGCGCAGGCGGGCTTTGTGGAGCTGGGATTTGGAGTTGCCGACAGAGCACTCCAGCAGGGCGGCGATTTCGTTGTGTTCGTAGCCTTCAATGTCGTGCAGGACGAAGACCATGCGGTATCCGGCGGGGAGGTCCTGGACGGCTTTTTCGAGGGTCATGCGGTCGATGGCGCCGTTGAGGTGCAGGTCGGGCGCGCCGAAGCTGCGGATGGGGCCGGAGTCGGGCGAGGTGTCGAGGGCTTCGTCGAGGGAGATGAGGTTGAGTCCCTTGCGGCGTAGGTTCATGAGCACGACGTTGACGGTGAGCCGATGGAGCCATGTGGAGAAGGCGGAGTCTCCGCGGAAGGAGCGGATTTTTCGGAAGAGCTGGAGGAATGCCTCCTGGGTGAGGTCTTCAGCCTCGGCCGGGTTGCCGAGCATGCGGAGGCAGAGGGAGTAGACGCGGCGCTTGTGGAAGGCGTAGATCTCAGCGAATGCGGCGTGGTCGCCCAACTGAGCGCGGACGATGGCCTGGTGGTCGGGGGACGTGGAAAGGGTATCCGCCTGGAGGGATTCGAGTTCTGGCCGGGCGGTGTCCTGGTGTGTCACTGCAACTCCTGATTGTGATGCAGGCTGCTGCCGAGTGGGGCAGAAGCGGTGAAGCGGGGCCCGAGGTGCACGGCCTGGATGCTGCAGGCCTGGGAGGAGAGGCGCGGACTTGCCGGGATGGCGGCAAACGGAGCGCGTGGTGGATGGTCCGCTTCCTGCCCGTGGTGGGGTGCGTCAGAAGGAAGAACGGGACTGACAGGAAGTAGACGGGTTGGGTTGTGTACCGAATTGGCCCGGCACAAGACGGTGTTGGTTATTAGTATAGGGAAACGGGGTTGAGAGCCGTGCGGAGCCTGCCTGGAAGAATTGGAGCGGGCGGCGCGGAGTGGTGTGGAGTGCAGCGTTTGATGCGGTTTGGGATGGAAGCGAGCGTGCGGCGATTGGGGTTGGCGGGACGGATTGTCCGGCTGGCGCTGCTGCTGCTGTTGCTGACGCCGATGCTGCATGGACAAAAGCCTGAAAAGAGCACGGCGCTGGAGCCGGAGCGCCGGCTGCTGGCGCGGCTGGATGGGCGCGCGGTGAGCCGGGTGGAGTTTACCGGAATTACGGCGGAACAGTTGGGGCCGCTACCGGGGCAACTGGCACAGCAGGCCGGGGTGGCGCTGAGCGCGGAGAAGGTGCGGGCGAGCCTGCGAAGGTTGTTTGCGACGGGGCGCTACGACAGCCTGGCGCTGGAGGCGCGGGAAGAAGGCGGGGGGCTGGTGCTGGTGTTTGCCGGACAGCCGCGAAGTTTTCTGGGCGTGGTGACGGTGGATGGGGCGAAGGGCGCGAATCTGAATTCGCTTCTGCTGCGGGCGAGCCGACTGACGCCGGGGGAGCGGTTTACCGAAGCCGGCCTGGTGCAGGCGGAGACGCAGATGCGGCGCGTGCTGGCGGAAAACGGATTCCACGAGCCGACGTTTGCCCACAAGCTGGTTGAGCACAAGCAAGACCAACTGGTGGATGTGGCGTACACGGTGAACAGCGGCGCGCAGGCGCGGATTGGCACGGTGAGCGTGGAAGGGGACAGCGGGCTGACGGCGGAGACGATTCGGCGGGCGGCCAAGCTGGAGACGGGCAAGCTGGTGGACCGGGATACTTCAAGCAAGGCGCTGGCGGGGCTGGAAAAGCGATACCGGAAGGCGGACCGGCTGGAAGCGGAAGTGAAGCTGGCGAAGCCGGAGTATGACGCCGGGAAGAAGCGGGTGAACTGGCAGGTGACGGCAAATCGCGGGCCGGTGGTAACTGTGGAGGTGGAAGGCGCGAACCTGAGCGAGGACAAGATTCGCAAGCTGGTGCCGGTGTATGAAGAGGGCGCGGTGGATGAGGATCTGCTGAACGAGGGTGGCCGGAATCTGCAGAACTACTACCAGCGGCTGGGGTATTTTGACGTGAAGGTGCGGCATGAGAATCGCACCCCGACGGGCGAGCTGGTGCGGATTGTGTACACGGTGGAGCTGGGGGCACGGCACCGTGTGCAGCGGGTGAGCGTGACGGGGAACAAGTACATTGACCAGCAGACGCTGCGGGATCTGCTGAATGTGCGGGCGAGCGACTCGTTTGAGCGGCAGGGCGTGTATAACCAGCAACTGGTGGCCAGCGATGTGGCATCCCTGCAGGCGGTGTACCAGAACAACGGATTTTCGCATGTGCAGGTGACGCCGGAGATTCAGGACTGGGTGAACAGCCTGGGCGTGCCGCAGAAGGCGCGGGGCAAGCAGGCAGCGCTGAACGTGATTTATCACGTGGAGGAAGGGCAGCAGCAGCGGGTTCACTCGGTACAACTGGCGGGTGTGGAGCATGCGGATACGGCCAGGCTGGCGGCGCTGCTGAATACGGCGGCGGGGCAGCCGCTATCGCCGGAGAGCCTGGCGGGAGACCGGGAGACGCTGCTGACGTGGTATTTGAGCCATGGATTTGACCAGGTGCGGGTGGAGATATCGCAGACCGAGCAGGCGACGGATGTGAGCCAGGTGGATGTGGTGTTTCACATCACCGAGGGGCAGCAGATATTCCTGCGGCGGCTGCTGATTACGGGGTTGCACTCCACCCGGCCGGAGACGGTGCAGTCGGTGATTCCGCTGCATGACGGGGACCCGCTGGACCAGACGGCGCTGGTGGAGATGCAGCGGCAGTTGTACGATTTGGCGCTGTTTGACGAAGTGAATACGGCGATTCTGAATCCCAACGGCGATGAGGTGCAGAAGACGGTGCTGCTGCAGACGGTGGAGGCGCGGCGCTGGGATGTGAGCTATGGCGCGGGGTTTGAGTTGCAGACGGGCACGGTGAGCGCGGGGACCTCGAGCAATCCCAACGGACGGGTGGGTGCGAGCCCGCGGGGATTGATTGAAGTGAGCCGTATCAATTTGTTTGGGCGGGACCAGACGGCGAGTTTGCGGGGAACGCTGGGGTTGCTGGAGCAGCGGGTGAATTTGCTGTATCAGTACCCGCACTTTCTGGGAAACCGGAATTTTGGATTTGCGTTTTCCGCCGGGTACAACAACAGCCAGGATGTGACGACGTATTCGGCGTCGAAGCTGGAAGGGAGCTTCCGGCTGACGGAGCACTTTACCGGCGACGGGCACGGGCCAAGCAAGGCGAATACGCTGATTTACCAGTTCATCTACCGCAGAGTGAAGGTGAACGCGGACAGCGTGGAGGTGCCGGAGATTGATATTCCGCTGGTGTCGCAGGCGGTGCGCGTGGGCGGCCCGGCGCTGACGTGGATACGGGATACGCGGGATACGCCGCTGGATGCGCATCATGGCACTTATACGAGCTTCCAGGAGTTTTTGTCGTCGGCAATTTTCAGTTCGCAGGCGAATTTCAACCAGGTGGATATTTCGAACTCGAGCTACTACCGGATTGACAAGAACCGGATTGTGCTGGCGCGGAATACGCGGTGGGGGCAGGAGCGGGCGTATGGGCGTGCGGCCGATGAGCTGATTCCGCTGCCGGAGCGGCTCTATGGCGGAGGGGCGAATTCGCATCGCGGGTTTGGCGTGAACTCGGCCGGGCCGCGCGACCCGCAGACGGGGTATCCGATTGGCGGAGCGGGCGTGTTTGTGAACAGCACGGAGTTGCGGCTGCCTGCGCCGACCCTGCCATTTGTGGGCAATACGGTGAGCTTTGTGCCCTTCCACGATATGGGCAACGTGTTTACGAATGCGAGCGACATTTGGGCGAGCGCGTTGCGATTCCGTCAGCAGAACCGGGCGGGTTGCCGGAACCTGACGGCGGGCGCGCCGACCGGGCCGGTGACCTCAACGGGGCAGGAGGGAACCTGCACCTTCAACTATTTCTCGCACACGGTGGGGATGGGGATTCGATACAAGACGCCGGTGGGGCCGATTCGCGTGGACTTCAGCTATAACCTGAACCCGCCGATTTATCCGGTGACTTATGATGCGGTGCACAAGGTGAACCTGGTGAAGCCGTATGTTGGCGAGGGTTCGCACTTCAACTTTTTCTTCAGCCTGGGGCAGAGTTTCTGATGGCGATGCGGCGTGGCATGGGCGGCGGTGCGGGGTGGCGATGGCTGCCGGTGGTGCTGTGCCTGATGGTTGGCTGTGCGTGCGCGGAGGCGCAGGTTGAGGTGGACCGCGTGGTGGCGGTGGTGAACAACCAGGTGATATTGGCCAGCGATGTGGAGCTGGAGCGGCGCATGTTCTCGCTGCTGCCGGTGCAGGATGCGGGCGGGGAGACGGCGGCAAGCGCGCTGGAGCGGCTGACGACGCGGGCGCTGATTGAGCAGCAGATTGTGCGCGAAGACCCGAAAGGGATGGATGTGGCGGGGGCGGAGTTGGAGGCATCGCTGACGGAGCTGAAGCAGAACCTGCCCGGATGCCGGCAGCAGGAGTGCGTGACGACGGAGGGCTGGGCGGCGCACCTGGCGGCAATGGACCTGACGGCGGAGGAGGTTCGCGGCTACTGGGCGAACCGGATGGCGGTGCTGCGGTTTATTGAGATGCGGTTCCGGTCGGGCATCCGGATTGCGCCGGAAGAGATTGAGAAGTATTACCGGGAGAAGCTGACGCCGCAGTACGGGAAGGCTGCGGATGTGCCGCCGCTGGAGCGGGTGAGCGCGCGGATTGAAGAGATTCTGCTGCAGGAACAGGTGAATACGCTTCTGAACGACTGGCTGAAGACGCTGCAGGATGCGGGCCAGGTTGAGGTACTGGACCCGGGTTTGCGGTCGGCGGTGAAGGCGGTCGGCGATGCCGGAGATAGCAAAGGGGGCGGGCGGTGACGGACGACGAGCAGAAGATGCCTGACCCCCAGGGCGACCCGGCGGCAGAGAGGGCTGGGCGGGATGCGCGGGATCGCGAGGCTCTGAGCCATGCGTCGGCATCGGAGCGGGCGGCAGAGGTGCTTGAGGGGCTGAAGCCGAAGATTCGCAAGGGACGGCGTTGGCTGCTGCATTTGGGGGTGTCGGGCGGGTCGCTGCTGATGCTGGCGGTGGCGTGCCTGATTGCGGCGTATGTGTGGGTGAGCACGCCGGAGTTTGAAAACCTGGTGCGGAAGCGGCTGATTGCCGAGATGGAAGCGAGCACGGGCGGCCGGGTGGAGATGGCGCGTTTCCATTGGAGTGTGCTGCGGCTGACGTTGGAGGCCGAGGGGGTGACGATCCACGGGCTGGAGCCGAAGGGTGAAGAGCCGTATGCGCATGTGGACAAGATTCACGCCGAGCTGGGGATCTATGGGCTGCTGCGGACGGGGGTGAGTTCGCGGGTGGTGCTGCATGTGCTGGAGCTGGATCATCCGACGTTTCACCTGATGGTGAATGCGGACGGAACGACGAACCAGCCGAAGCCGAAGCGGGTTTCGAAGCCGGGGAAGCCGGTGCTGGATACGCTGTTTGACCTGCGGGTGGGGAGTTTTGAGGCGCGGCAGGGGCGGGTGCGCATTGGCAGCGTGGTGAAGGATTTGCCGTATGACTGGCGGGTGCAGGATGCCGCGGTGGGGCTGGCGTGGGTGCCGTCAGTGGGTGTTACTCCGGAGTCTTCGGCTGGGCTGGAAGATGACGGCGTGTACCGGCTTAAGGTGAGTCTGGATGAAATGACTTACGGGATGGGGATGACGCTGGGCAAGGTGCCACCGTTGGCCGGGCATCTGGACTTGACGGCGCAACTGACGAAGAGGAGTCTGCGGCTGGAGCAGGTGCGGCTGATGTCGCTGGGCCGGACGCTGACGGTGAGGGGTGGAATCACAGATTTTGCCCAGGCGACGTGGGATGCAGAGGTGAATGGGGATATAGATGTGCGTGCTCTGCCGGGAGGATCGGGGTTTCCGTTTCTGCGAAGTGGCGTGGCGCATGTAGATGGGACGGTGGTGGGCAAGGCCGACAAGTTCCAGGGGCGGGGCATTTTGAATGGGGCAAATATCCGGTATTTTGACCCGTTTGTGGATGCGACGGTGCGGGATTTGACGGCGGTTTTCCAGATGGACGAGCGGAAGCTGCTGGTGTCGGACGTGAAGACGCATCCGGTGGGCGGGGGCGAGATTGACGGCGAGGTTTATCTGGACAACTGGCTGGATTCGACGCCGCCGCCGGGCAGCGCTCTGGCGCTGAAGGTGAAGCGCGAGCACCTGGTGCTGCCGGTGCCGACAGGGCGGGTGCGGGCAACGCTGCATGAGATTACGCTGGACAACCTGCTGGACATGACGGCGAACCGGCAGTACAGGCGGCTGGGGTTTGATACTGTCGTGAACGGACCTGCGTGGTCGGACTGGACGGGGCTGGCGTTTGACCTGAGCATTGGGGCGAATCTGAGCCTGGCGGCGAGCGGGAAGCCGGAGGCGGGCGAGGTTCCGGTGGCGGGCGAGGTGGACGGGACGTATCACGCGGACCAGGGCGTGATCCAAATGCGGACAGTGGATGTGCAGATGCCGCACAACACGTTGTCGGGGTCGGGTGCGCTGGCGGTGTATCCGATTGACCGGGCATCAGACCTGGATGTGGAGCTGCACTCGACGGATTTGACGGAGTTTGACGGGGCGCTGCGGGCGCTGGAGCTGAAGCGGAATGACCGTGTGGGCGCGGCGGCGCTGATTGCGACGGTGACACCGCAGGGGAGCGACGGCAAGCTGCTGCATGGGCAGGCGAGCTTCAAGGGGCGGCTGACGAGCTCGTGGATACGGCCTCGGGTGGAAGGCCACATGGAGGGGACGAATGTGGGGCTGGAGATTCCGCCGCTGAAGGCGACGGATCCGCCGCGATTCCTGGCCTGGGACAAGGTAGTGGGCGACGGGATTTATACGCCGGCACGCATCCAGTTTACGCACGCGACGCTGAACCGGGGCGGGGCGACGCTGGAGCTGGAAGGCGAGGTGGACAGCCGCGAGCCGAATTACAGCCTGGACGAGGTGGCGGACGAGTTTGACAGCGGGGCGAGCGTGCGGGTTCACGCGGATATGCGGGGATTTGGGTTGGACGACCTGCTGCCGCTGGCGGGGGTGAATGCGCAGGTTACGGGCAAGCTGAATGCGCGGGTGGATGTGCAGGGAGTGGTGACGGCGCTGAGCGGGAGCGGGACGGCCGAAGTGGTGAAGGGCGAGGCGTATGGGGTTCCGGTGGAGCAGGTGCGGCTTGCGGGAAATCTGCGCGACCAGGTTCTGCATCTGACGAGCGTGAGTGCGGAAAAGGGTGCCGGGCGGGTGACCGGTACGGCGAGCTGGGACTTGGACAAGAGCCTCTTTACGGTGGAGGCGCGGGGCGCGGGGATTGATATTGCGAGCCTGCAGAAGGTGCAGGCGGATACGACGCCGTTTGCCGGAAAGCTGGGCTTTACGGTGAGCGGGAGTGGGACGGTGGACGATCCGCGGTTGCAGGCACATGCGGTGCTGAGCGGGATGAAGCTGGGGACCGAGCCGGTGGCGGACCTGGTGGTGAACGCGAGTACGAACAAACGGACGGTGGTGTATGACCTGAACTCGCACCAGAGCGCGGGTGAGTTTGCGGCGCATGGGCAGACGACGCTGGACAGTGAACTGGGCACGCAGGCGAGTGTGCGGTTCTCGCGGTTTGATGTGGGTGCGCTGTTGCAGTTGCTGCAGGTTCGTGGGCTGACGGGCAGCTCAAACCTGGAAGGGACCTTGGAATTGAACGGGCCGCTGGCGCATCCTGAGAAGATCAACGGCGAGGCCAGGCTGGGCGATTTGGCGGTGGTGATTGAGGGCGTGCATTTGGCCAGCCAGGGTGCGGCGCATGCGGTGATTGCGAATGGTGTGGCCCGGCTGGATCCGCTGAAGATTACCGGCGAGGACACCGACATTGAGCTGGGCGGGAGCCTGGGGCTGACGGGCAAGCAGCAAATGGATTTGGCGGCCAAGGGGACGGTGAATCTGCGGCTGATGGAGTCGATTGACCCGGACCTGATTGCGAGTGGATCAACGAGCTTCCAACTGGAGGCGCACGGGCCGCTGCTGGACCCGGTGCTGACGGGCAAGGCGGAGTTCCACAACGGGGCGATGGCGCTGGGAGATTTTCCGAACGGGTTGAGCCAGATCAACGGGCCGCTGGAGTTTATCCAGCAGCGGCTGGAGGTTCGGTCGCTGACGGCGATGAGCGGCGGCGGGCAATTGCGGGTGGCCGGGTACCTGGGATTCCAGCATGGGTTGTATGCGGATTTGTCGGCGACGGGCGAGGGGATACGCCTGCGGTATCCGCAGGGAATCAGCTCGCTGGCGGATGCGCGGCTGCGGTTGCAGGGGCCGCAGAGGAATCTGCTGCTGTCGGGCGATGTGCAGGTGACGCGGTTTGCGGTGAACTCTGACCTGGACCTGACGCAGTTGACGGCGCAGAGCAACTCGGTGCAGCCGGTGATTTCGCAGGATGCGCCGTCGAACCATATCCGGCTGGATGTGCACCTGACGACCGCGCCGCAGTTGAACTTCCAGAACGCGTTTGCAAAGCTGGCCGGGGATGCGGATCTGCGCTTGCGGGGGACGCTGGCTGCGCCGTCGCTGCTGGGGCGGATTTCCCTGACGGAGGGGAGCGCGCAAGTGGCGGGAACGCGGTATGAGCTGCAGCGCGGCGATATCAATTTCAACAACCCGGTGCGGATACAGCCGACTGTGGATTTGGATGCGACGGCGCGGGTGGAAGACTACGACATTACGCTGGGGCTGCATGGAACGACGGACAAGCTGCGGGTGAGCTACCGGAGCGAGCCGCCGCTGCCGGAAGCGGACGTGATTGCGCTGCTGGCGCTGGGGCGGACGAGCAGCGAGCAGCGGATCAACTCGCAGACGCAGCAGCAGGCGGGGGATAATCCGACGACTGACGCGCTGCTGGGCGGGGCGCTGAATGCGACGGTGTCGAACCGGGTGCAGCGGCTGTTTGGCACGGGCGCGGTGAAGGTGGATCCGAACTTCATCGGGTCGATTGGCAACTCGTCGGCGCGGGTGACGGTGGTGGAGCAGATTGGGCAAAATGTAACGTTTACCTTTGCCAGCAATGTGAACTCGACGGCGCAGCAGTTGATTCAGGCGGAGATTGCGGTGAACCGGCATGTGTCGGTGCTGGTGACGCAGGATGAGTCGGGAATTTTCTCGATGGTGCTGAAGGCGCGGCGGCGTTACCGGTAGGCAAGATCAGGTTTGTGAATCCAGACAAAACTTTTTTCGTTCTCGTGTGTCCAATGGGGCAGAGACCGGGTATTGCGGCAGATTAACGTCGCGATGCGACGGTCCGCGAAAGACAGACACGGGAGGAAACGAAAATGACTACCAGGCGAATTTTGAGCGGGATGATACTTGCTGCGCTGGTGATGGCGGCAGGTGCGGGTTTTGCTGCGCCGAGTGTGGCGATGCAAGACGATGCGAACAGCGTAGCAGCGGCGGCGACGCAGAAGCTGGAGAAGAAGCAGTTCCAGGCGGTGAAGGTAACCCTGGAGAACGGGATTGCGACGCTGAGCGGAACGGTGGATCTCTACATTGACAAGGCGGACGCGGAGAAGCGCGTGGCCAAGGTGAAGGGCGTGGCCGGTGTGCGGAACATGATTGCCGTGGGCGGGCCGGTGGTGGCCGACAGCGAACTCCAGAAGAAGCTGGGAGAGAAGCTGGCGTATGACCGTGTGGGGTATGGGAATACCTTCAACGCGATTACGCTGGGCGTGAACAACGGTGCGGTGACGCTGGGCGGGCACGCGCGGACGTATGTGGACCGGGATTCCGCAGTGGCGCTGGTAAGCACGTATCCGGGCGTGAAGGACGTGACGGATGAGATTGAGGTGGATCCTGTGTCGATTATGGACGATGAGCTGCGGCTGCGTGTGGCCCATGCGGTCTACGGGTACGACCAGTTGAGCAAGTACTCGATTGACCCGGCGAAGCCGATTCGCATCAGCGTGCAGAACGGGAACGTGGAGCTGTACGGGACGGTGGACCGCAAGGCGGACAAGGATGTTGCGTACATGCGGGCGATGGGGGTTTCCGGGGTCTTCAGCGTGAAGAACTTTCTGCAGGTCGAGGGAGCCGCAGGAGAGAAATAGCCCTCTGTGTGGATGAGAAAAGCCCCCGGTCATGCCGGGGGCTTTTTGCGTGTCTGGAATGCGGTACGGGGCTATTTCCAGCGGAAGATTTTCATGGCGATGGCGAAGGGGGCGACGAACCAGAAGACGAGGGTGAGGACGGGGAGGAGGAGTTGGTTGAGACCCATGCCCTGGAGCATGTTGCCGCGCATGGCGTCGATGGCGGCGGTGAGCGGGAGGGCGTGGACCAGCGGCTGGATGATGGCGGGGAAGCGGGAGGCGGAGAAGAAGATGCCGGAGAGGATCCACATGGGCATCATGGTGAGGTTCATTAGGCCCGAGGCAGCTTCCATGGTACGGGCGCGGGAGGCAACCAGGAGGGCGAGCGCGGAGAAGGCGAGCGAGGTGAGGACGCAGACCAGAACGAGCTGCCAGATGGGGCCGCGGAAGGGGATTCCGAAGGTGACGCGGGCAAAACCGAGGAAGAAACCCACCTCAATGACGAGGATGAAGATGCGGGAAAGCAGGAAGGATGCCAGGTACTGCCAGCGGGGCATGGGAGAGGCAATCATGCGTTTGAGGAGTTTTTTCTGGCGTGCTTCCACGATGGCAAAACCCATGCCCCACATGGCGGAGCCCATGAGGTTCATGCCGAGGAGACCGGGAACGACGAAGTCGATGTAGCGTGCGCCGGCCTCGTGGATGTACTGGTTCTGGGCGGAGAGGGCGGGTTTGCGGCCAGCTGCCTGCTGAACTGCATCGTCGGCGAGGAGGCGGGCGTTGCGGGCATCGGGGTTGGTGTCGTCGTAGCGGTAGGTGACGGAGCCGTTGGTATCGACGGCGAGGACGAGGATGCGCCCGGTGGCGAGGGCGTGGGTGCCGGCTGCATCGTCGAGGGTGGTGGCGGAGAGGCCGTGGTCCTGGGCGAGCATGGCGGTGAGCTGCGGGGTGGTGGCGGCAACGGGCAGCACCTCAGGCGGGCGGTTGCGAAAGGCCATGCCGAGGCCGACGACCATGAGGATGGGGAAGATGAAAATCCAGAAGATGGCCTCGGGCTCGCGGAAGAAGAGCCGGAAGCGCGCGGTGGTGAGCTGGTAGAGCGAGCTGAGTTCGCGGCGGGTTGGGCTACTCATCGCGCAGGTTCCTTCCGGTAAGGGCTACGAAGACGTCTTCGAGGGTTGCGGAGTGGGTGCGGAACTCAGAGAGTTCAAGGCCCTGGCGGGTGAGGGCGGCGAAGATTTCCGGGACTGCGGTATGGAGTTCTGTAACGGAGAGCTGATGGAGGCCGGCATCGACGCGGTGGGACTGGATGCCGGGAATGGCGAGGAGAGGGGCGGTATCGACGATGCCGTGGGAGTTGGCTTCGCCAGCGGCACCGGCGACGGCAAACTCGACGATGTGCTCGCCGCCGATGGAAGCGATGAGTTCGTTGGGGGTGCCGAGGGCGATGACCTGGCCGTGGTCCATGACAGCGACGCGGTCACTAAGGCGCTCGGCCTCGTCCATGTAGTGGGTGGTGAGGATGATGGTGCGTCCGGCCTGCTTGAGCTGGTCGACGAGGTCCCAGAGGTGGCGGCGTGCCTGGGGGTCGAGGCCGGTGGTTGGCTCGTCGAGGAAGAGGAGTTCGGGGTCGCCGACGAGGGCGCAGGCCATGGCGAGGCGCTGCTTTTGTCCGCCGGAGAGGCCGCCGACGCGGGAGGTGCGCTTTTCTTCGAGCTGGGCCATGGCGATGAGCTCGTCGACGGAGAGGCCCTGGTGGTAGAAGCTGCGGAAGAGGCGGATGATTTCCTCGACGGTGAGCTTGTCAGGGAATTGGGTTTCCTGGAGCTGGACGCCGATGCGCTGGCGGAGCTGGGTGGCGTTGCGGGCCCAGGTGAGGCCCAGGAGGGTGACTTCGCCGGAGTCTGGGGTGGTGAGGCCTTCGCAGATTTCGATGGTGGTGGTTTTGCCGGCGCCGTTGGGGCCGAGGAGGCCGAAGCACTCGCCACGGCGGACTTCGAGGTCGAGGCCGTTGACGGCGACAACGTCAGCAAAGGCCTTGCGGAGGCCACGCAGGACCAGTGCCGATTGGGCCGGAGAGACTGAATTTGGTTCCTGGGGCTGGGAAGCGGTGTTGGAAGCCATCGCCTAAGAGTACTCGGAGAGGTTGCGGAGAGACAATCGCGCGGCGGGAAAAATCAGGAGTTTTCGGCGAGCGAGGCGCGGAGGAATGCGACGTGGGCGGCGAAGTCCTGCGGGGGAAGGGGGACGGGGAGGGAAACGAGGGCGTCTTCGCAGATGCGGGCGTGTTCGGTGGCTTCCATGCGGCCGAACATGCCGAGGGAGCCGGCGAGCTTGTGGGCGGCGGAGTGGGCCTGGGCGCGGATTTCGTCCGTGAGCGAGCCGGCGAGGAGAGCCAGGGATGCCGCTTCGAGGATGTCGACGCGGCTGGTTGTTTCCGGCAGAAAGCGCAGCCACATTTGAGCCAGTGCGGCGGCGATGGCGGGGCTTTGCTGGCTCATGGGGCGTCCTACTCCCAGCCGAGGATGTGGGACATCTGGTCGGCGAGGGTGAGTGGGTCAAAGGGCTTGGTAAGGACGGCTTCCACACCGAGGTCGGCGAAGCGGCGCTGGTCGGCACCCTGCACCTTGGCGGTGAGCAGGAGGACGGGGATGCGTGCGGTGACGGGGTTCCTGCGGAGTTCGCGGAAGGTGGTGGGGCCGTCCATGCCGGGCATCATGACATCGAGGAGGATGGCGTCGGGCTGGTGTTCTGCTGCGCGCTGGATGCCCTGGAGTCCGGAGCTGGCCACAATCACATCCCAGCCGGCAACGGTTTCCAGGCTGAGTGCCGCCACCTGGCGGATATCGTCTTCATCGTCAATGATCAGGATTCTGCGGGACAAGGGGGTATCCTTTCCGGGTTACAAGAGGAGGGGAATCAGCTACCGGAGGGCGGGTTGAGCGCCATGGAGGTTGGCCTGGCGGGTGGGATGGGCTCGCCGGGGATGGCATCGGCACCCTGACGGGAGCGGCGAAGCATGGTGAGGACGAGGGATTCGAGCTGCTGCGGCTGGACGCGGGCCTTGGTGAGGAAGCGGGTGGGGCCGAGTTTGAGCTGGTTGCGCTCAGCCTCTGCGATTTCGCGGGCGGAATAGACGACCAGGGGAAGGTTGGCGAGGTCATCGTGCTGGCGGAGCCAGTCCACGACGTTGAATCCGTCGCCGTCGGGCAGGGAAAGGTCAAGGACGATGAGCTGCGGGCGGAAGTTGGCGCAGGCATCCAGGGCCGCCTGGCGGGTGTGGACCAACTTAACTTCAATGTCGTCGCGGGAGAAGACCGCACCGATGACGCGGGCGAGGTCAACATCATCCTCCACAACGAGGATGCGGGCTTTTTCGCCCGGCGAAGAGAGGACGCGCGTGAGTTCGTTGAGCAGGGTTGTGTCGTCGGTGGCCTGGCGCACCCATGCGTCTGCGCCGCTGGGCATGGGCAGGGAGGGGTCCTGATGGTCAACGGAGAGCAGGACGATGGGGATGTTTGCGGCGGCGGGGTCTTTGCGCAGGCGGGGCAGGATCTCCCAGCCGTTGAGGCTGTCGAGGGAGATGTCGATGAGGATGGCCTCAATGCCCGCCGGGCGACCGCCGATGGGGCCGTCCCAGAGCGCGGAGAGGGTTTCAGTGATGGTGGAGGCTTCCACCACGTCGTAGCCCTGGCGGCGGAGCTGGTTGGAGATGGTCATGCGGCTTTGCGCACCGGGGTCGGCGAGGAGCACCTTTCCCCGGCTGGAATCGAGCAGGGGCGCCGGCGCCGGCGCGGTGGCGAGGTCAGGCCGGTAGGGGAGCTGGACGCGGAAGGTGGAGCCGCGGACGGTGTTGCGCTCAGCCCAGATGCGGCCGGCGTGCTGCTGCACGATGGTGCGGCAGATGGCGAGGCCGAGTCCGGAGCCGCCCTTTTGCCGGGAGTCGGAGGCATCGACCTGCTGGAAGCGGTCAAAGATGGTTTCGAGCTTGTCGGCAGGGATGCCGCGGCCCTGGTCGATGACCGAGAGGGTGACGCCGGAGGAGCCTTCGCGGATGGTGACGGCGACGGTTGCACCCTCAGGGGAGAACTTGACGGCGTTGGAGAGCAGGTTGGTGATGACCTGCAGGAGGCGGTCAGGGTCGGCGATGAGCTTGGTGGGGTTGGCGTCGTGGATGAGGTGAACCTTGGCGGCATCGGCAACGGGCTGCATGCCGTCGATAGCCTGGGAGACGATTTCCCCGAGAGCGATGGGGCGGAAGGTGAGGGGCTCGCGGCCGCTTTGGATGCGCTCCAGGTCAAGGATGTCGTTGATGAGGCGGACGAGGCGGTCAGAGTTTGAGAGGGCGATGCGGAGAAGGTTGGATGCCTTGTCGTTGAGGGGGCCAAGCATGCCGGCGGAAAGCAGGCCGAGCGCGCCACGGATGGAGGTAAGCGGGGTGCGCAGCTCGTGGCTGACGGTGGAGACGAACTCGTCCTTCATGCGGTCAAGCGCAAAGCGCTGGCTGATGTCGCGGAAGCTGAGAACGGAGCCGGAAAAGCGGCCCTGGTCGAGGATGGGGGTGATGGAGAACTCAGCGGGGAAGTTGCTGCCGTCCTGGCGATAGACGGTGATTTCGCCGGAGCCGGAGGCGTGCAGCTCAATGGCGCGGAGGAGTTTGCAGTCTTCGCCGCAGGGGTTGGCGGCGGGGATTTTGCCGTGGAGCAACTGGTGGAGCGAGAGCCCGGTGAGGTGGTCGGGGCGGGCGCGCAGCAGACGCGCGGCGGCGGGATTGACCAGGCTGGCGGCTCCGCTGGAGTCGGCGCCGCAGATGCCGTCGGCGATGGTATCGAGCAGAATCTCCTGGGTGCGGTGGAGTTCTTCGAGGCGCTCCTGTTCCCGGGAACGGGCGAGCAACTGGCCGATGCTGGCGGAGACGGTTTCCAGCGTGGCGATGGTTTCGCGCTCTTCGCGCTGCTTCTGGTGGCTGTAGAACTCCAGCACGGCGAGGACGCGGTTGCCGACAGTGATGGGGATGGCCCAGCAGGTGACGAGTTCGTAGCCCAGAGCGGAGGCGACGCGCGGGGAGGGAATTTCGGTGCGGAGGTCTTCAATCCAGAGGGCGCGGCCGTGACGCCAGACCTCGGCGGGGGGATTGAGCTCAACCTCAGAGACGCGGCTGGAGAGATCGATATGGACGCCCATGCTCTCCTGGACGAGATCTTCCCCGCGCTTGCCGGGGGCGGCCCAGGCGGAATAGAACTCCAGGCGCTGCTTCTCCTCCTCCTGAATCCAGAGAATGCCGGCGTCCCAACCCTGGGAGAGGCAGATGGACTCCAGGATGCGGAGGGCGGCGACCTCAGAGGAGGTGCTTTGGCCGATAATCTGGCTGACGACGAGCTGGAGTGCGAGGCGGCGTTCGCGCTGCTTCTGCGGAGTGATGTCTCGCATGAGGCAGCGGACGGCCATGGGGTTGCCGACCTTCTGACGGCGGCTCATGGAGAGTTCGAGGTGGAGGACGCGGCCATCCTCGGTGACGGTGCGGATCGGAGCGCGGTCGATGACTTCGCCTTCGATGGCCTGGTCAAAGAGGCTGCGGACTTCGCCCCGGGTGTCGGGACTGAAGAGCATTTCCAGGCTGTCGAGGCGGTCGAAAGCCTTTTCGTCGAGGCCGAAGCAGGATTTCCAGATGGGGTTGACGTAGACGAACTGGCCGGTTGGGCTGAGCGTGGCGATCATCTCGTTGGCGTTTTCAAAGAGATCGCGGAAGCGCTCACGGGACTCGCGAAGGGCCCGTTCCTGGCGGTGGGTGAGGGTCTGGTCGAGGGCAACGGCGAGCAGGCCGGAGGGCTGGCCCTCGACATCCCGGATGGCCGAGAGGTAGAGGGCGGCGGGGAAGGTGTTTCCGTCGCGACGCCGCAGGTAGAGGTCAAAGCCGCGGAGCTGGCTGGGCGGGTAGGCGAGGATGTAGCGGACACACTCGCGCAGGGGGTCAACGTTGGTGTCGTCGCCGCCGGCGGATTTGGGGTCCTGGCGGCGGAGCCAACTGGAGATGCGCTCGAGCTCGCCGGGGCCGAAGATGTTCGCGACGTGCTCTTTGCCGACGAGTTCCGAGGAGCGGATGCCGAGGAGTCTTTCCGCAGAGGGGTTGATGTAGGTGAAACAACCCTCCATGTCGGTGGCCAGCATCATGGGGCTTGATGCTTCGAGCAGACCGCGTGCCATTTCAGTGTCGGTCTGGATGGCGGGGGGATGATGGATGGGCAGTGCACGGAGCAGGACGAGTGCGATGAAGGGAATCCCGATGGCGAGGATGGCAGCGCCGGTGAGGAAATCGACGGCCGGGCCCCACAGCAAGTGGGCTACGCTGCCGGCAAGGAGGTATCCAGCGAGGCATCCAACGAGGATTCGAGTAGCTTTGGAGTTAACGCTTTTCAATCTCTGGTCGCCTGCAGTCCTGGTGGAGAAGTCCTTCATTGGGCATCCCTTTTACTTTCAAGGGAGTGCAGAGTGTGATGTTACCGATGGTGCAACTTTAGTGTTAGCACCAAGTATAGGGCGTTCTGGAAGGGTTCGTGAAGAGTTTTTTGCCGCCGGTTCCGTCCGGTAAACCTGGGAGGAAGCTGGAATATACTCCGAGCTATGAGCCTGCGTGTGTTGTATCGCCCTGCCGCTTTTTTGCTTGCCTTCCTGCTGATGATTCCGATGCCCGGCTATGGGTGGGGGAATGAGGGCCACCGGATGATCAACCGGCTGGCGCTGAGCAGCCTGCCAGCGGAGATGCCGGGATTTCTGCGAACGCCCGAGGCGCTGAATGAGGTGGAGTACCTGGGACCGGAGCCGGACCGGTGGCGGAACCATGCCGAGCCGGAGCTGGTGGCAGCGCAGGCGCCGGAGCACTTTATCGACCTGGAAGAGGCGGACGCGGTGGGGCCGCTGCCGAAGAATCGGCTGGAGTTTGAGGCGAAAGTGTTTGCGGCGGGCAAGCGGCCGGAGAAGGTGGGCCTGCAGCCCTGGCAAGCGGTGGAGGTGTGGCAGCGGCTGAAGGCAGCGATGCGCGAGTACCGGGGACTGCTGGCGGCGAAGGAGGATACGCGGCCGGTGGAGCAGGCGATTCTGTTTTATGCCGGGTGGCTGGGGCACTATGTGGGCGATGGCGCGCAGCCCCTGCACACGAGCGTGAACTACGACGGCTGGGCGCTGGCGGCGAATCCGCATGGGTATACGACGGAGCACGGGATCCACTGGCGGTTTGAGGGGACGTTTGTGGGGCCGGAGGGAGCGAAGCTGGCGGCGGCTGACGTGGCGGCGCGGATGACGCCGGTGAAGTTGGTGGATGGGGATATTTTTACAGCGTATGTGGGGTATCTGCGGCACTCGGGCGGGCTGGTGGAGCGGGTGTACGAACTGGACAAGGCGGGGGGATTCCGGAAGGCGGGGACGGCGGAGTCGCGCGGATTTGCCGAGGAGCGGCTGGCGGCGGGGGCGAGCATGCTGCGGGACATGATTTGGACGGCGTGGGTGGAAAGCGCGAAGGCGGCTCCGTCGCCGTATTGAGGACTCAGTCGCCGGAAGGTGCGGGTGCCGGGGAGAGGCGGGGCATGCGCGCGAAGATGAGACTGAGGACGAGAGCCAGGAGCAGGCAGGCGGGGCCAGCGGTGACCAGCCATGCGAGGATGGCGTGGCCGAGCATGCCGCCCATTTGGCCGGCGACCTGGATGGGAGACGAGGTCATGCGGTCCACGAGCTGTGTGCGCGAGAGCGTGGCAGCCGGAGCGCCGAAGATCCACTGCCCGAGGCGGAGAAACGGGACCAGCAGGAAAAGCTGGAAGGGCATGGCGACCCAGTTGGCGGCCTGAATGGCGGGCATATTGAGCCGCAGCGTGAGGGCGACCAGGGTGCAGATGGCGGTGGTTACGCCGAACAGGGGGACGCAGCCGATGGCGAATCCCAGAGCAAGGGTGCAGGCGAGCTGGCGCGGAGTGAGCCCCTGCTGGAGCCACCCCTGGGCACGTGCCGTCGCGACTGTGAGCCAACGCTTCATACGTATATAGAGTATCGGCGGAAGCAAATGTTTCTGTAGATAGCAAATTAATGTTTGTCCATATGGACCAAAAGGGTTAGGAATTTCTCATTTTGCGGGAAATTGGTGGGGATTGAGGCGATTCGGAGAGGTCTTCGCGGCGGCGAAGGCCGCGTTTTTTCATCGCGGTGAGGACCTGCTCGATTTTGAAGTCGAGGGCGTCGGAGCCGTCGACGACGAGATCGGCGAAGTCGATGAGTGGGCGGACGAAGGCGATGGCGCAGGGGCGGACGGTGGAGTCGTACTGTTGGCGGACGGATTGCTCATCGCGCCCACGCTCTTCGATGTCGCGGCGGAGGCGGCGGGAGTAGCAGAGGTCATCCTGGGTATCGACGTAGATTTTGAGGTGGTAGAGGGGGCGGAGTTCGGGGAAGTAGAGGGCGAACAGGCCTTCTACAAGCAGGCAGGCGCCGGGGCCGACGATGGGGCCGACGGTTTGTGTCTGGTGGGGCAAACGGGTGTAGGATGCGAAGTCGTAGACGGGGCGCTGGATGGCTTCTCCGCGGGCGAGGGCTGCGACGTGGGCGGCGAGGAGCGGGCTCTCGATCATGGCCGGGTCGTCGAAGTTGCGCTGGGCCCGCTCGGCCATGGGGAGGTGCGAGAGGTCGCGGTAGTAGCTGTCGAGCGAGAAGTGGACGCCACCAAGGGTGCGGGCGAGCTGGAGGGCGAGGGTGGTTTTGCCGGAGCCGGATGCGCCGGAGATGCCGAGGACGACGGGCGGGAAGGGGAGTTGGGTGCTCATGGCTGCGGCTCCAGGGCCGTGAGCAGGGGAGCGAGCCGGGTGAAGAGGGCGGCGAGGCGATGCTGGACGCGGGAGCCGGCCTCGAAGACCTCCTCGTGGCTGAGGTGGGTTTGGCTGATGCCGGCGGCGAGGTTGGTGACGCAGGAGATGCCGAGAACCTGGATGCCCATATGGCGGGCGACGATGGTTTCCGGCACGGTGGACATGCCGACGAGATCAGCGCCGAGGGTGCGGAAGGCGCGGATTTCGGCGGGGGTCTCAAAGCTGGGGCCGGTGGTGGCGAGGTAGACGCCTTCGGTGAGGGAGAAGCCTTCTTCCGCAGCGGCCTGGTGGGCGAGGGTGCGGAGGCGGAGGCTGTAGGCCTCAGTCATGTCGAAAAAGCGCAGGCCGGTGTGTTCCGAGCGGCCGAAGCGAGGCTCGTTGGGGCCGATGAGGGGGTTGAAGGGGAGCGCATTGATGTGGTCGGTGATGAGGGCGAGGTCCCCGATTCGGTAGGCGGGGTTGATGCCGCCGGCGGCGTTGGTGAGGATGACGGTTTGAATGCCGAGAGCCCCAAGGACACGCATGGGGAAGGTGACCTGGGCTGGGGAGTAGCCCTCGTAGAAGTGGACGCGGCCCTGCATGATGAGGACTGGGACCCCACCCAGGGTGCCGGCGACGAAGCGGCCGCTGTGGCCCTGGACGGTGGATTGGGGGAAGTGGGGCAGGGTGGAGTAGGGGATGGCGATGGGGGCCTGGACGGATTCGGCGACGGCGCCGAGGCCGGAGCCGAGGACGATGGCGACTTTGGGCTGAAGGGTGCCGAGGGCGGCGCGAACTGCGGCTGTGGCGAGGGCGACCTGGTCGAAGTAGGAGGATGAGGTATCGGGTGTGGTGTGGGGCATGGCTTTGGTGATTCTAATCCTGAGACGTAGAGTGGTGGAATGGGCCTGGCGCGATGGTTGTTGGGATGGCCGGGCTGGAGGTGGGAGATGTGCCGGAATATACGGGTGCTGTTCAACTTCGAGCCGCCGGTGACGGATGCGGAGATTGCGGCTGCGGCCTTGCAGTATGTGCGCAAGGTGAGCGGTGTGGTGAAGCCGTCGAAGGCGAATGAAGCGGTGTTTCAGACGGCGGTGGCAGAGGTGACGCGGGTGACGGCGGAGCTGCTGGCAGGGCTGGAGACGACAGGCGCGAAGCGGACGCGGGAAGAGGAAGCGGCGAAGGCGAAGGCGCGGAATGTGGCGCGGTTTGGGGCGAGGGACTGAGGGACTGAGGGACTAAGGGACTGAGGGACCAGGGACGTAGGGACCAGGAACATAGGGACCAGGGAGTGGGGATGGAGGAGAGGTGACTATGAGAGAGATAGTGGCTTGGATTTTTGGGCTGGGGCTGGGCGGGAATGCTCTGCTGTTTGTGCCGCAGATATTGGCGGTGTGGCGGAAGAAGACGGATGAGGGCGTGAGCCTGGTGACGTTTGGGGGCTTCAGCGTGCTGCAGGTGGTGGGGATTGTGCATGGAGTGCTGGAGCACGATGCGAGCCTGACCTGGGGGATGGCGGCGAGTTTGCTGACCTGCGGGACGGTGACGGGGCTGACGGTGTACTACCGGCTGCGGCGGCTGCGGGCTGCCTGAGATTTGGGGGGTTGCCGATGATGCGACGTGTTCGATGGTGGGCGATGGCGGGGTTTGCTGTGGCCCTGGTGTGGGTGGGGGTGGTGTGGGCGCTGTGGCCGCGAGTGAATGTGGGGCAGTCGTGGATTGTGGCGGTGACGGCGCCGGCGTCGGTGCTGGGACGGCGGCGGGCGATGCGCTGGGAGGAGTTTCTTTTGCTGAACGCGGGAGTGTATGCGGGGGTGGGGGTGGTGGTGGAGGGGGTTAGGGCGGTGCGGCGGAGGGTGCGAGGTTAGGCGGAGGACGTGATGGGAGAGTCAGGCTGCGGTGTCAATCACTTCGAGGATGGTACCTTCGAGTTTCTGAAGGTGGGCGACGATTTCGAAGAGGTTTTTGGCCTGTGGATTCCCGGCAGGGCTGAGCATGCGCATGAGGGCTTTTGGGGAGCGGGTGAGATCGGTTCCGAGCTGCATGAAGCCCACGGTGCCGTTGATGTATTTGCGGAGGAGTGATTTTCCGGTATCGAGGTCGCCCGAGAGCATGGCGGAGACGGCTTCCCGTAGCAGGGCTTTGCGGAAGGCGGGGCTCTGCTGGAGTTTGGCGCGGACGGTTTCGTTGAAGGATTTGGTGAGTGCCATTATGCCTCCTGTCTACCGGTCAGGTCAGCTTTGATTCTATCCAACTCCCCAAGCCGGTCGAGACTGCAAGTTTGGCAATTTTTCTGCCACTCCAAATGTGAATTAACCCTTCTTCCTCTGATCCGATTTCACCAGATTCTTGCGGAGTGTGCGCGACAAAAAACAGCATTTCTTGTTCGCTGCTTTGCACTTTGAAAGAATCAATGCAGTGCTCGAATTCTTTCTTTTTGCCAACGCTCTTGATTTGTACGTAGGCACGACCGTTCGTCACCGGATTCTCCAGGAAAATGTCAAAGTCCTTCATCGTCTTTCCACGGCGGCTCGTCCTCGACCATCCACTGCGTTGAAAAATCAGGTCAACCAGGTTTTCGAAATCATACTCATGAAGTGCCTGAATTGCGGACAACAGCGCGTCCTCGTAAGACTGTCGGGCTTTCTTTGAGTTGATAACGGTCTGAGACTCGATTCCTTTGATTTTCCGAAGGATTCCGTCTTGGTCTCCGGGAGTGCAGACTGTTCCACGAAAGCCAGCGGTCTTCTTAATTGTTCCGGATAGTTCTTCCTGAACTAATGGGGCTTCGTTGAGCGATGTGCACCTCCAAGGTGTGTTGCATTCGAGCCAAAAGTGCCCCTCAGATTCGCTAGCAGGGTTTGGGTTTGGGATGGCACCGTCTTTCACGGTGCACCACCAAAGTCGATTTTCCTCGAAGGTAATCCAAACGTATTTCGAGGGACTTTCCATCACGGCAACTAGCTGATTGAAGTCATTGGTTACCGCTCCCGCAAAAGTCTGCTTCCCATTTGATTTTTGCTCAAAATCCTTCCGGTTGATTTTTTCGATCTTCGACTTATTCTTGGAGAAATTGACGAACAACTCCGCTGGGATATGGCGCCAACCAAGATGGACCTGGTTACGGCTTTTGGCAGCGTCCCACCATTTCCCCTTCTCGCCATTTTTCACGTAACGAACTTCAGTGGGTAGTTCAGCCAAATCCATTCTTTACTCCCGTTCCGCCACCAGTGGCAGATTTGAAGCCTCACCCGAGAAACATGCCGGCGATGGAGGCGCTGATTAGGTTGGCCATGGTGCCGGCGAGCATGGCGCGGATGCCTAGTTTTGCTAGGTCGTTGCGGCGTTCGGGGACGAGGGCGCCGATGCCGCCGATCTGCATGCCGACGGAGCCGAGGTTGGCGAAGCCGCAGAGGGCGAAGGTGGCGATGGTGAAGGAGCGGGGGGCGAGGGTGGCTTTTTGCGCGCCGAGGTTGATGTAGGCGATGACCTCGTTGAGGGCCATGCGGGTGCCGAGGAGGTTGCCGATGGCGCCGGCGTCGTGCCAGGGAACGCCGATGAGCCAGGCGATGGGGGCGAAGACGAAGCCGAGAATCTGTCCCAGAGACCCGGGGAACCAGGTGTGGCCGAGGTGGAACCAGTTGAGGATGGAGTCGAGCAGAGCGACGAGGGCGAGGAAGCTGACGAGCATGATGCCGACGTTGAAGGCGAGTTTGCCGCCGTCGATGGTGCCGCGGGCGATGGCTCCGATGAGGTTTTCTTCGGCATGCTGTTCGTCTTTGGGGATGATGACCTTGCCTTCGGTGGCGGGGATTTCGGTTTCCGGGACGAGCATTTTGGCGAGCAGGATGGTGCCGGGCGAGGTCATGATGACGGCCGAAAGCAGGTGGCGCGCCTCAATGCCCTGGGAGATGTACATGGCCATGATGCCGCCGGAGACGTGGGCCATGCCGCTGGTCATGATGGTCATGAGTTCGGAGCGGGTGGCGCCCTTGAGGAATGGGCGGATGGTGAGGGGTGCTTCGGTTTGGCCCATGAAGATGGAGGCGGCGACGTTCATGGATTCCGCGCCGGAGATGCGCATGGTTTTGAGCATGACCCAGGCGAGGCCGCGGATGATGATTTGCATGAGGCCGATGTGGTACATGACGGCGAAGAAGGCGGAGATGAAGATGATGGTGGGCAGGACCTGGAAGGCGAAGATGGAGCCGGAGTTGGGATGGCCGTTCTGGGTGAGGACGTCGCCGAAGGCTCCGGCACCGGGGAGGCCGAGCTGGCCGAAGACGATGGCGGTGCCGGCGTAGGTGGCTGAGAGCATCTTCTGGACGACTTCTCCGGCGGCGGACATGAGATCGCGGCCGGCATTGAAGCGGAGGACGAGGAAGGCGAAGAGGACCTGGAGTCCGAGTCCCCAGGCGACGGTGCGCCAGCGGATGGCCTTGCGGTTGGTGGAGCCGAAATAGGCAGCGAGGAGGACGGCGGCGATACCCAACAGACCGGTGAAACGTTCCAAAGTGCGACTCCTAGAGGGCGAAAGGGGGTGGGATTTCGCCGGGGACTTGAGGATTACCTTACAGCATGGGGGAAGGCAGGGACATAGGGACGTAGGGACATAGGGACTAAGGACGTAGGGACTGGAGCCCGGAGGCGAGGTGGGCTTCGGCGGTGGGGCGGGTGAAGGTGGCGGAGACGAGGGGGGTGGGGGGGGGTGGGGTGGGGGACCAGGTGATGGAGTTGAGCAGGAGGGCCTGGGGCTCGTCGAGGAGGGCGGGGTGGGTGGCGTAGAGGGTGGCGAGGGGCTGGCCCTGGGTTACGTGGGCTCCGCGGCGGGCGTGGAAGAGGATGCCGGCGTGGGGATCGACGGGGGCCCCGGCCTTTTCGCGGCCGGCACCGGTGCGCTGGACGGCCCAGCCGAGGGCGGTGGTGTCCATGGCGGCGATGTAGCCGGTTTGGGGGCTGGGGACGACGCGGGTTGCGCCGGGGCGGTGGAAGGCGGCGGGGTCGGCGAAGGGGGTGGTGTCGCCGCCGTGGGCCTGGACCATGGCGTAGAAGTGGGCGAGGGCTGAGCCGTCTGAGAGGGTGGTTTCGGCGAGGGTGTAGCCGGCTTCGGGGGTGTCGGCTTTGCCGCCGAGGTGGATCATCCATCCGGCGAGGATGAGGGAGAGTTGGCGGAGGTCTTCGCTGGCGGCGGGGCGTTCTCCGCGAAGCAGGGTGAGGGATTCTGCGATTTCAATCCAGTTGCCGGCGGCCTGGCCAAGGGGCTGGCTCATGTCGGTCATGAGGGCGACGGTGCGGGTTCCGGCGGCTTCGGCTGTTGAGACCATGAGGGCGGCGAGGTAGTCGGCCTGGGCGCGGTCACGGAGGAATGCGCCGGAGCCGGTTTTGACATCGAGGACGAGGCAGTCGAGGCCGGCGGCGAGTTTTTTGCTGAGGATGGAGGCGCAGATGAGGCCGGGGCTTTCGACGGTTCCGGTGCGGTCGCGGAGGGCGTAGAGGACGCGGTCGGCGGGGACGAGCGTGGGGGTCTGGCTGACGATGGAGCAGCCGGTTTTGTTGAGGACGGCTTCGAATTCCGGAAGGGTGAGGGCGGTGCGGTAGCCGGGGATGGACTCCAATTTATCCAGTGTGCCGCCAGTGTGGCCGAGGGCGCGGCCGGAGATCATGGGGACGCTGAGGCCGCAGGCGGCTGCGATGGGTGCGACGAGGAAGCTGGTTTTGTCGCCGACGCCGCCGGTGGAGTGCTTGTCGACGGCGACTTTGCCGAGGGCGGCGGGGGAGAACTTGTCGCCGGAGTCGCGCATGGCGACGGTGAGGGCGCGGATTTCGTCGAGGGCGAGGCCGTTGAGCCAGGCGGCCATGAGGAAGGCGGAGAGCTGCTCAAGGGGGATGGAGCCGGAGGCGGCGCCGGTGACGAGGTGGCGGATCTGGGGCTCGGAGAGGGTGCCCTTGTCGCGCTTGAGGCGGATGAGGTCGATGGTATGGATGGGGGCGTTTTGAAGGGACATGGGGAACCTGCGGCGGTGGGATTATTGCGGGGGCTGGAATTGGAAGGTAAAGGGGAGGACATGGTCGAAGGTGGTGATGACCTGCTGGAGGCGGCCATTTTGCTCGGCGGGGAAGGCAATCGGAGCTGCGGAGTCCATGAACTCGGCGAGAACCTGGCGGCATGCACCGCAGGGGGGGCTGGGGGCGTGGTTGAGGTTGACGACAACGGCGGCGGCGACGCGGATTTGGGGGCCGTAGAGGGCGACGGCGCGGACGAGTGCGGAGCGTTCGGCGCAGATGGTGAGGCCGTAGCTGGCGTTTTCGACATTTCCGCCGGTGACGACTTCGCCGTTGGAGAGGAGCAGGGCCGCGCCGACCTGGAATCGGGAGTAGCGGGCGTAGGCCTTTTGGGCGGCGGCGTTGGCGGCCTGGGTGAGGGCTGGGAAGTCGGGTTGCGGGGAGAGGGTCATGGCGGGGTGGGCTTCCTTTACGAGACAGGTGGAGATACAGGCTAAACCCGGCGGGCGGGCAACGCAAAATCCGCCGGGTAGGCTCAAGTTTCAGGGGAGGAGGTCCGATAGGGACAGAGAGAAGCGCTGCTTGCGCGCCGCGCCGGGAAATGGGCGGGGCGTGAGAGGACAGATGCGGGGAAGGCGTATGGACGAGCTGACACGGGAGTTCCTGATTGAGAGTCAGGAGGGTTTGGACAGGATGGAGCGATGCCTGACCGACCTGGAAGAGCGGCCGCAGGATACGGAGCTGCTGGGCGAGATATTTCGATCGGTTCACACGATCAAGGGGACGACGGGATTTCTGGGCTTCAAGCGGCTGGAGAAGCTGGCGCATGCGGGCGAGAACCTGCTGGGGCTGCTGCGGGACGGGAAGCTGCAGGCAAACCAGGGGATTATTACGGGATTGCTGCAACTGATGGACGGGCTGCGGGCGATTCTGCGTGTGATTGAGCAGGCCGGGGACGAGGGCGGCGGGGAGGACGGCGCGCTGATTGAGCGGCTGAACGAGCTGCAGCAGGTTGATGCTGTGGCGGTGCCGGTTGCGATGTCTGGGGCGATGGCGGTAAAGGAGGCGGAGGCGCCAATGGTGCATCGGGCGGCACCTCCGGTGGCGATTGCCAAGCCTGTGGTGGAGGTGGCAGCGGCGAGCCCGGTTGCGCGCGAGGAAGCTGCGCCGGCGGCCGATGCTCCGAAGACGCGGACGACGGCGGCCAGCGACAGCACGCTGCGGGTGGATGTGGTGCTGCTGAACCGGATGATGAATCTGGTTGGTGAGCTGGTGCTGACGCGGAACCAGATATTGCAGGCGACTTCGGCGGACCCGAATCTGACGCTGCTGAGCCGGCGGCTGGATATGGTGACGGCGGATTTGCGGGAGAGCGTGATGCGGGCGCGGATGCAGCCGGTGTCGAATGTGTTCTCGAAGTTTCCGCGGATTATCCGGGACCTGTCGCAGGCGCTGCACCGCAAGGTTCGGCTGGTGATGGAGGGCCAGGAGACGGAGCTGGACAAGAGCCTGCTGGAGGCAATCAAGGATCCGCTGACACATGCGGTGCGGAACTCGCTGGACCACGGGATAGAGCCGCCGGAGGTGCGGGTGGCTGCTGGGAAGGACGCGGAGGGTGTGCTGAAGCTGCGCGCCTACCAGGAGTCGAGCCACGTGATTATCGAGGTCTCCGATGACGGGGCCGGGATCCATGTGGAGAAGGTGCGGAACAAGGCGATTGAGCGCGGTCTGATTACGGCGGAACGGGCGGCGCACCTGGGCGAGCGGGAGCTGCTGCAACTGATTTTCCTGCCGGGATTTTCGACGGCGGAAGCGGTGACGAATGTGAGCGGCCGCGGCGTGGGCATGGACGTGGTGCGCACGAATGTGGAGAAGATTGGCGGCAAGGTGGAGTTGGACTCGCGGCCGGGCAAGGGCACGACGCTGCGGCTGCGGATTCCGCTGACACTGGCGATTATTCCGGCGCTGATTGTGCGGAGTTTGGACCAGAGCTTTGCGCTGCCGCAGGGGGCGTTGAGCGAGCTGGTGAATATTCCGCCGGACAAGGTGGCGACGGCGATTGAGTGGATGGATGGTGCTCCGCTGTACAGGTTGAGGGGCAAGCTGCTGCCGCTGGTGTTTCTGGACCGGATGCTGTCGCCGGCGGGCGGGAGCAAGACGCGGGAGGCGAAGGACCATTTTATTGCGGTTCTGGATGCCGATGGACGGCGGTTTGGGCTGGTGGTGGATGGGCTGGCTGACCCGGAAGAGATTGTGGTGAAGCCGCTGAGTTCGGTGCTGAAGCAGGTGGGTTTGTATACGGGAGCGACGGTGCTGGGATCGGGGGATTTGGCACTGATTCTGGACCCGGGGTCGATTGCGTCGCGGGCTGGAGTCTCGATGCGGGCCGAGGAAGAGCGTGGTTCGCGGCAGGGCGAGGAGGAGGAAGTGCTGTCGATGAGCACGGAGTTCCTGCTGGTGGAGGCGGCTGGACGGAGGGCTGCTGTGCCGCTGGGCGAAGTGCTGCGGATTGAGCGGATTCCGTTGAGCCGGATTGAGTATTTCGGGTATCGGCCGGTGCTGAATTTTGAGGGGCAATTGCTTCCGATTGAGGATTCGGGTGGCGTGATTGCTGCGGCGGAGGGCGACCTGGAGGCGCAGTTGACGGTGGTGGTGTGCCGTGAAGGGCAGCGCCATGTGGGGATTGCGGTGAGCCATGTGCTGGATGTAGCGAAGGGCGGAGATTTGTTTGAGGCGGGGACGCAGCAGGCGGCCAACGGGGTGACGTTGCTGAAGGAGCAGGTGACCGGAATTGTGGAGCTGCGACAGGTGCCTCCGCTGCCGGTGACGGGAGTGGCGCAGTCGATGGAGACGTGGAGTTCGGTACCGGAGGGAGTGGCATGAGCGCAGAGAATGCATTGATGCGGCAGGATGGTCCGCGGAGCCTGGTGGTAGCGGGCAAGCGGGAGAAGACGGCGGCGCTGGTGGAGTTGTGTTCTGTGCGGCTGGGCGAGACGCTGTTCGGGATTCCGATCACGTACATCCTGGAGATTGTGGGTGGGACTCGGCCACAGGCGGTGCCGCTGGCGCCGGAGTTTGTGGGCGGTCTGGTGCACTACCGGGGCGACGTGCTGACGACGGTGAGCCTGCGGCAGTTGCTGGGGATGCCGGCGCAGGAGGGCAAGCAGGACATTCTGGTGCTGGAGAGCGCGAACGGGTGCTTTGGGCTGCTGGTGGATTCGGTGGGCGAGGTGCTGACGGTGAGCGCGGCCGAGCATGAGCCGAACCCGAGTGTGCTGGATGAGCGGCGGCGGGAGCTGTTTGCCGGGGCTTACAAGCTGAAGGAGTGTTTGCTGATCATGCTGGATCCGGAGCGGCTGGACCCGGTGCGGCTGGGCGCGGTGGCGGCGTAGGGCGGGCAGGACTGAGCGGAGGAGGGAGCGGCGATGCGAGCTTTGATTGTGGATGATTCGCGGTTTGTGCGGGACTACCTGCGGGGGCTGTTGGAGGAGAAGGGGATTGAGTGCGACGAGGCTGCGGACGGACAGGCCGGGCTGACGCGCATCCATGACAGTGAGGAGTTTGACCTGGCGCTGTTGGACTGGAATATGCCGGTGATGGGCGGGCTGGACATGCTGAAGAATCTGCGAGCTGAGGGTTACCACGAGGTGAAGGTGATGATGGTGACGACGGAGGCGGAGAACGATTTTATTCTGCGGGCGCTGGATGCTGGGGCGGACGAGTATCTGATGAAGCCGTTTGACAGTGAGGCGTTGAGCGAGAAGCTGGCGATGCTGGGACTTGAGGAGATATAGGGGATGACCCATGGACGCCAGGTGCGGGTGCTGATTGTGGACGACTCGGCAGTGATGCGGAGCCTGCTGCGCAGCGTGCTGGGAACCGACAAGCGGCTGGAGACGGTGGCGACGGCCAGCGACGGGGCGGCGGCCTTGCGGGCGATGGAAGCGCTGCGGCCGGACCTGGTGCTGCTGGATGTGGAGATGCCGGTGATGGACGGGCTGGCGACGTTGCGGCAGATGCGGGTGAAGGGGTTGCGGATGCCGGTAATCATGTGTTCGACGCTCACGCAGCGGGGGGCGCAGGTGACGATTGAGGCCCTGGCGCAGGGTGCTGCGGACTATGTGGCGAAGCCGGCTGGGCAGCCGAGCCGGGAGGCGGCGGTGGAGTCGCTGGCGCATCACCTGGTGCCGCGGATATTGGCGTTGACGGGGGCCGCGCAGGCGGCGATGCCGGGGGGTGGCGGTGTGTTTGGGCAGGCCGGGCCGGCGGTGGGCAGTGGGCCGGGAAAGGCAGTGGGAGCGGTGGGAGTTGCTGCGCAGCCGTTTGCGCCGACGTATGCGCACGGGGCGCATTTGCCGCCGGTGAAGCTGACCGGGATTGCGGCGCAGCCGATGGTGCTGGTGATTGGGGTTTCGACGGGAGGGCCGGCGGCGCTGGATGTGCTGCTGCCGAGTTTGCCGGCGAGTTTTCCGCTGCCGGTGCTGGTGGTGCAGCATATGCCGGAGCTGTTTACGAAGCTGCTGGCCGAGCGGCTGGATACGCGGTGCGCGCTGCGGGTGCGGGAGGCGGTGCATGGGGATGCGGTGCGGCCGGGGAGCATCTACATTGCCAAGGGAAACTGGCATATGGAAGTGGCAGGTAGCCCGACGAATGTGAGCCTGCGGCTGAACCAGGATGCCGCGGAGAACCATTGCCGGCCGGCGGTGGATGTGCTGTTCCGGACTGCGGTTGGGGTGTGGGGCAGCGGGGTGCTGGGTGTGATTTTGACGGGGATGGGTTCGGATGGATTCCTGGGGTGCCGGATGATTCGGGACCACGGGGGCGCGGTGCTGGCGCAGGATCAGGCGACGAGCGCGGTGTGGGGGATGCCGGGAGTGGTGACGACGGCGGGGCTGGCGCACAAGGTGCTGTCACTGCCGGCGATAGCGCCGGAGGTTTTGAAGCTGGCGGGCAGGGGACAACGGGAAGCGATGGAGCTTCGGGAAGCGGTGGTGGGGCGATGCTGACACACTCATACAGTTCGATTGGTTCGCATGTGGCCCAGGGCCACCATCCGCCGGTGGATTTTGCGTATTTGCGGGCTCTGGTGTTTGAGCAGTCGCAGAATGTGCTGGATCCATCGCGGGACTATCTGTTTGAGACGCGGCTGCAGCGGCTGCTGCGGAACAACGGGCTGAATCATTTGTCGGAGTTGGTGCGCTTGCTGCAGATACGGCGGAGCCCGGCGCTGGAGCGGGCGGTGGCCGAGGCGATGACGATCAATGAGACGAGCTTTTACCGGGATGGGCGGCCGTTTGAGCTGATGCGGACGGAGCTGCTGCCGAAGCTGATTGAGGCGCGACGGAATATGCGGAGCCTGCGGCTGTGGTCGGCGGCGTGCTCGACCGGGCAGGAGGCGTATTCGCTGTCGATGCTGCTGGCGGAGCATTTTCCGCAGTTGGCGGGATGGAATGTGCGGATCGAGGGGACGGATATCAGCGCAGAGGTGGTGCACAAGGCGCAGTCGGGCACCTATCACCGGATTGAGATGAACCGGGGGTTGCCGGCGCGGTCGATTGTGCGGTTCTTTGACCATGTGGGGGAGGACTGGACGGTGAAGCCGGAGATCAAGCGGCATTGCCACTTCCACCAGGCGAATTTGTGCGGGACGCAGTTGCCGTTCAGCGAGAAGTTTGACGTGATTTTCCTGCGCAATGTGATGTTGTATTTTTCGCAGGAGACGCGCAAGAAGCTGATGGCGAATATCCACAAGCTGCTTGCGCCGGACGGGATTCTGTTTCTGGGTTCGAGCGAGCAACCGGCAAATCCGGAACACTGGACGCCGGTGCTGGCGGGGGGGACCTGCCACTACCGGATGCGGGTGCCGAGCTGAGGACCAAGGGGCGGAGAAGTTTCAGGGGGGATTTTGGAGCTTAGATTCCGAGCTGTTCACGGCCTGCCGCAGAGATGCGGTGGGCCGTCCATTTTGGCTCCCAGACGAGGTCCACGACGACGCGGGAGATTTGCTGGATTCCGGCGAGGCGGTTGTGAATCTGCTCCATGATGAGTCCGCTGGCGGGGCAGTTTTTGGTGGTCAGCGTCATGGTAACGGTCGCGATTTGCCTTGGGAAAGCAGCGGTGGAGTCGGGATCCGGGGCGAGCGAAACGCCGTAGATGATGCCCAGATCCACCAGGTTCAGCTTGACCTCAGGGTCAAAGCAGTCGCGCAGGGCTGCGAATACTTCGTCCTCAGTCATGGGCGGCAGGGGCTTTTGCCAGCTTTGGGGCATGGCTAGTTCTTCCGCTCGACCAGGAAGCGGGCGACGGCCTTGAGGCCATCGGCCTTGTCGCCGAAGGGTTCGAGCGCGGCAAAGGCTTCTTCGATGAGGCGGGCGGCATCCTGGATGCTCTGTTCGAGGCCGAAGACGGCGGGCCAGGTGGCTTTGTCGGCGGTGAGGTCTTTGCCGGCGGTTTTGCCGAGTTGGGCAGAGTCCTGGGTGATGTCGAGGATGTCATCGACGATTTGGAAGGCGAGGCCGGCTTTGCGGCCGAAGGTGTCGAGGCGCGCGACCTGGTCGGCTGTGGCCCCGGCGAAGATGCCGCCGGTGACGACGGCGACGCGGATGAGCGCGCCGGTTTTGGCGCGGTGGATGGCCTGGACGAGCTCCGGGGTGGGCTTTTGGTGCTCGCCCTCGATGTCGAGAACCTGGCCGCCGATCATGCCGTCGACGGTGCCGGTGGCCTGGGCGATGAGTCGGATGATTTCCACGGTGGCGGCGGGCGGGCAGGCGAGCCCGGCGAGGACTTCGTATGCCTGGGTTTGGAGCGCGTCGCCGGCCAGGATGGCGATGGCCTCGCCAAAGGCAACGTGGCAGGTGGGCTTGCCGCGGCGCAGGTCGTCATTGTCCAGCGCGGGCAGGTCGTCGTGGATGAGCGAGTAGGTGTGCAGCATTTCCAGCGCAGCGCCGAGATGGCTGATGCCTGCGGGGATGGAGCCTGCGACGGCCACCGCAGCCTGGTATGCGAGCACGGGACGCAGACGCTTGCCGCCGGCGAAAACGGAGTGCCGCATGGCGCCGTGGATGGAGGCGGGAACGACCGCGGGGGTGGGAATCAGGGATTCCAGGGCTTTGTCGGTAAGCTCCGCGCCCTCATGGATGATGGCTCTCACGTCAACTTGCATCCCAATCATGATAAACGACTGGCGACGGCGGAAGGCGTGGCGCCCCGGCTGGCTCGGCGTTCCCAGAGCCAGAGCAGGGAGAGCATGAGGATGGAAAGGGTGGTGAGGCCGCGTGCCCACAGGACATCAGTGGTGACAGACCAGCGGACGCGGAGGGTGGGGTTGCCGGCGGGAACGGGGATGGCCAGCAGGCCGTCTGCGCGGGTGGGCAGGGGAGCTGCGACGGGGCGGTCGTTGACGGTGATGCGCCAGGCCGGGTAGCGGCGGAGGCGGAGGACGAGGTAGCCGGGGGCGTCTGTGTGCAGGCTGAAGCGCTTGTCTTCGGTCTTCCAGAGGGTGGGGGTGGGGGTCTGGAGGCAGGAGTTCTGATCGGGGGACCAGAGGATGATTTGGTCGGGGCCGGGCTGGCCGAGCGGGGCGAGGGGGTCGGTGACCAGGCAGGAAAAGGGCAGGCCGGAGGCGAGGATGCTGTTGTCAGCGCCGGTGGGGGCGTACTCGTCTGTGCCTTCCACGCCGGTTTCAGCCTGGAAGATGCGGACCTGGTTGAGGGTTTTGTCTTCCTCGTCGCAGGCCTGGAAGAAGAAGAGCGCGGCGGCGGAGGAGACGGCGAGCAGGCAGATGGCTGCTGCAACGCCGGTGATGCGGCGGGCGCGAGTGGTGAAGAGCGGCACGCCTGCGGCGAGGAAGATGGCGGCCGGGGTGCCAAGGACCATCAGCCAGCGCCAGGGGAACTGGAGGAAGCTGAGCTGCGGCAGCATCCAGACCGGGGTTGAGATGGGGAACTGAAGGAGCAGGATGAGCGGAATCAGGAGGGCAAGGGGAAGCCAGAAGATGCGGGATTCCCGAGCGAGCATGCGATGGAGGCGGGCGGCGAGGAGGCCAAGCGCGGCGAGGGCCAGGGTGGTGACAAAGACGATGGAGGCGGTGAGCAGGACCTGGTCGTGGTATTCAAGGTCGGGGCTGGCGTGGCGGGCGAAGAGCCAACTGTCCTGGACGCGCATTCCCACGCCTGTGGCCTGGGCGATGGCAATCCAGCGTTGCTGCCAGGCGGCGGGGACGAGGTAGATGGCGGCGAGGCCGAGGCCGATTGCCACGCTGACTGAGGCGCGCAGAATGGGCCACCAACTGCGGGCATGTACGGCGGCGATGAGCGCTGTGAGAGCGAGCAGATAGCTGAGCATGACGCCGGCGGGGGCGTTGGTGAGCCAGGCGGCAGCGATGATGAGCGCCAGCGGGGTGGCTGAGCCGTCGAATGCCTGGTGGAGAGTGGAAGCGGACGGCGCGGGCCGGGAGCGCAGGGTGTAGAGCAGCAGCAGGGGAACGAAGATGGCGGCTGCGAGCTCGGCAAAGGCTCCGCGCTCGTAGGCGGTGAAGAGCGGATAGGGGAGGCAGGTGGCGATTGCGCCGGCCAGGGTGGCGTTGGCGGGGGGCAGGAATCGCCGGGCAAGGGCGCGGGTGGCCAGGCCGCTGGCGATGAGGCCGAGGAAGATGAAGAGTGTGGGTGCCCATTCAAAAGCGGTGAGCATGGAGAGGGCGGTGCCCAGAACCCAACTGATGGGCGGGTAAAAGACAAATCGCGGTTCGCCGGCGCCCCAGTTTGGCGACTGCGCCCAGTGGGGATAGAGGACGCCTTGCTGCCAACTGCGGCGCACCTCAAGCCAACTGACGAGGTGGAAGTCGAAGTCGTGGCCGCAGGAGAGGCCGCGGAGAAACCTGGGGAAGGAGGCAATGGCAGCACCGGCGACGATGGGCCATGCCGCTGCGGTTTTGGCAAGCGGCGCGCCAAGTTTGCGGATGGAGGCGCTCACTATGGCAGCAGCTCCAGCGTGTGGGCGGTGGCGGCGGCGACGGCAGAGTCAGAGAAGGGCATGGCGAAGGTGGTGCCGGAGTACCAGTCGTGCCACTGGTCACGGAACCAGGGGCTGGCGGGGTTGCCGCTTTGGCCCAGTACGATGTTTTCTGTCGAGGCGTCGATTGCGCTGAAGTCCATGGTGAAGCGCTGGGATGGACCGAAGTCGCGGCCGACCTGCTTGATGGTGGTGGTGTCGCCGCTGAGGGGCAGCTCGCCGGTGCCGGTCCAGGATTTGAGCCCCGGAATCATGCCGAGGAGGGGGTGCTCCAGGTCGATGACGTGCCAATTGCCATAGGCCCAGTGGGAGAGGTCCGCAGGGGCCTTGGAGTTCCTGATGCCCTGGCGAACGGCATCGGCGAGCAGCGCGTCCCAGTTTTTGTAGCCGGCAGGGAGCCACGGGCTGGGCTGGCCGTTGAGGGTGCCGACGCCGCTGTGGGTAATCAGTTCTTCCTCGGCAAAGTTTGACTCAGACCAGCGGTAGCTGTCTGCCTCGTCGCCGAGTTTGGGCTTGAGGACCAGCGGCCAGAAGGCGCGGCGGGCGGCGACGACGATGGAAGCGGCGGGGGAGTCGGTGGTGAGCTTGCCGTCCCAGGTGCGGAGGAGGTCGGCGGCCTGCTTGAGCTGGGGCTCGGGGTTCTCCGCGTGGTCAATAGCGTAGGCAAAGCGCTGGGCGAGCTCCTGGTCGACGGAGCTGAAGATGTCGGTTTCCACTTCCAGCATGTCGGCGCGGGTGAGGCCGTTGCGGCCGCGCAGGTCAGCGTAGACACGCTCGGCGCGGTAGGGGTCTGCCCACTCCAGGGTGAGGGGGAACTTGGTGTCGTTCGGCGTCACGCGGGAGTTTGCAGTGGCGAGCAGGCCGGACTTCGGATCCCAGTCGTGGGGCATCTCTTCAAAGGGAATGTAGCCCTGCCACTCGTGCGTGTTGTCGGTGATGGGCACGCCGACAAGGCCGGCGGGGCGCATGGGCACCTTGCCGATGGCCTGGTAGGCGATGTGGTTCTGGTCGGCATAGACCATGTTGAGGGTGGGGTAGCACCAGCCGGAAAGCGCCGAGGTGAACTGGCTGGCATCGGCTGCCGTGTTCATCTCATAGAGGGGCACGGAGCCGAGGGCGGCATCGTAGATTGTCCAGCGCAGGGAGATGGGGCGGGTTTCGCGCTTGAAGATGGGGTTGAGCAGGGGGCCGTGTGCGGTGAGGTCCACGTCGAGCTTCACATCCCGGCCGAAGCGAACCTTGATGACCTCGTGGGCGTGGCCGAGGGGCAGCCATTCGCCGGTGGATGCCTGGTAGTTGCCCTTGCCGTCGAGCTTTTCCACGTAGAGGTCCTGCACGTCAGAGTAGAGGGCGGTGATGCCCCAGGCGACGTGGTCGTTGT
Source organism: uncultured Acidobacteriaceae bacterium (assembly GCA_903904755.1). GTDB lineage: Bacteria > Acidobacteriota > Terriglobia > Terriglobales > Acidobacteriaceae > Acidicapsa. The sequence goes on from CAIVDV010000020.1 coordinate 38,791, forward strand.
GGCCCTGGACAATCATGGGCGCTCCGGGGATGGTGACGCCGGCGGCGTGGAAGCCGGGAGCCTTGAGATCGGCCATGTACCAGATGTTGGGGACGGTGAGGCCGAGGTGCATGTCGTTCGAGAGCAGGGGTTTGCCGCTGGCGGTGTGCTTGCCGGCGATGACCCAGTTGTTGCTGCCGGCGGCCAGCCGCTCGGCCATGGCGCAGGCGGGGCAGACGGGGCGATTGAGCAGGGCGCTGAGGGCCTGCGGGCTTTCGCCTGCAACGGGCAGGCTGGCGTGTTCCTCGTCCTCAAGGTCGATGGGCGGGGCGGGGTGGGGCTCGGTCATGTCGGCCACGGCGGTGGCGGGGGGCTGGTCGCGCCAACTGCCCACCGGGTAGAGGTCGGCCTCCAGCTTGGGGTCGTGCAGTTTGGCGGCGACGCGCTCGCGCATCAGCTTCACATCCCAGTGGGAATCGAGCGTGTCGGCCATGTTGAGGACAACCAGGAGACAGTCCACGCCGCGCCAGTGGCGGGGATGGTAATGGAGCAGGCGGAACTCGACGGGGAGGTTATTGAGATTCTGCTGGATGTATAGATTGACGCCGGAGGCATAGACCTCGAAGCGATGGCGGTCGGCCTCAGTCAGGTTGGCGTAGATGCGCTCGGCGATGGAGCGGAACTGATAGACGCGCTGGAGTTTATCGTGTTCCACCATGGAGGGGCCGAGGATTTCGGCCAGCTCGCCAGAGGAGTTGCGGCGCAGTGCGTCCATCTGGAAGAGGCGGTCCTGGGCGGTGATGTAGCCCTGGGCGAATAGCATGTCGTCCTGGGTGGCGGCGTCAATGTGGGGCACGCCGTGGCCATCGCGGCGGACGTGGACGGGCGCGGAGAGGCCGGGGAGATGGATTGCGCCGTCGATCTGGGGCAGGTTGGCGGTGGCCGCGTGGTGCGCCCAGTAGAGTATGACCAGCCAGAGCAGAACAAGGGCCGCAACCATTGCCGCGACGGTGAAGGCTCCACGGCGGATCCACAAACGTGTCGTACTCAAATTGCGCTCCCCTGACCTGGGGAGGCCGAACTCCCCTGCCACTCAAGGATACTTGGGCGCTGGCGGCAGGGGAAGGGAATTCAGGGTTGGGGGGCAAGCGCCGGGTGGGGCTCCGGGGTGAGCGCGGTGGGTGCAAGCGTAGGCACCGGTTGAGGGGTGACGGCGACTGGCTGCACTTTGAGCCGCTGCGCAGGGCACTGGGCGTCGAGGGTGTCGCGGTCGGCTGTGGACGGGGAGCCGGACGGAGGGGCGGTAAGGGAGAGTTGGTCGCTGGTGTAGGACATCTCTGTCCAGCAGGCTTGCTTGACCATTTCTTCGCCGGGGATGCGAGCTGGCTTGGCAGAATGGGTGGCGCGGTATTGCTTTTCAGCTTTGTTGTTGTCAACCGCGTCTTTGATAAGCCACGGCGACGCGAGGATTGCAAAGCCGACAAACAAAGGGATGAAGAGAATTGCGCCGCCAATCAAGGCCCAGCAGGGGCCCATGTCGCCGCAGGGGTCTTCTCCCGGTGCGTCTGCCTGTAGGCGATAGATCAGGCCGTTGGACATGGTGATTTCCTGCGGGACGATGCGGAGCGAGCCATCGGATTTGCCGGGAACAGCCCTGGCGACCTGTTTGACGATGCCGGTGGCGGGGGTGCCGCGGGGTATGAGGACGACCCCGTTCTCGACGACATCTTTGGCAACGGCCATGCGAACCAGCTGACCACGGACGGCCGTGGCCGATGATACGGACTCCGTGAGCACAAGCTGGACTTCTGTGCCTTGCTTCAGGGGGGTGGGCAAGGGCGGTTGCGCGGCTTCCGTCTGGGTTACGGCCTGCGGCGCAGGGCTAGTGGGCTGCTGGCCGAGAGCTTGCGTTTGCTGGGCCAGCAGAGCAGTGAGCGTGAGCAGGCTGAGGGTACGGAGGAATGGGGTGGTGGTCATGGCGTGGCTCCGACGCGATTGGTGTTTGGGTGCGGCTGGGGATGGCTTGGCATGGGCGGGGTTATGGTGCGGCGGGGCAGAAGGTGTTGATGGCTGGAGTGAGGTCGGCAGGCGGCGGTGTGGGTAGCGGCGTCAGAGGTGTGAGGGGTCCGGTGATTTGCATGGATTGGGAGGTGCAGATGGGGAGGACCATCTCGACGCCGGGGCGGGGACGGCGCGGACCGCGCTCCTGGGAGCGGGCGCTGGTGATGACTCTGCCGACGCCGGAGACCATCTTGTAGACGCCGTATGCGAGCAGGCCGAGGAGAAGGACGCCACTGACCCAGGCCAACGGGGTGAGCAGAAGGATGACCATGAGCGCGACCGCTGGGCCAAGGAGGAGAATGGTCGCGGGGTTGAAGCCAGGGTCGTCGTTGTCCTGGCAGCAGGGGGCGGCGTGGGGCTTGTCAGAGATGGCGAGCCGGCTGCCGTTGGGTAGGTCGATCTCCTGGGGGAGGATGGTGAGCCAGCCGCCGCGATCGCCGGGGGCGGCCTTTTCGACTTCGGAGACAATTCCCTTGACCGGGGTGCCGCGGGGGATGACGACGGAGCCGTGGAGCTTGACGTCTTTGGCGACGGCGAGGCGGACGGGCTGGCCCTGGACGGCGGTGGCCGAGGTGAGCGAATCCAGCAGAGTGACTTCGACGATGGTGCCGTGCCTGACTGCGGGCGGGGCAGCGGGTGGGGCCGGGCTTGCGGGCGGGGAGGATTCGATTGGCTGCTGGGCCAGCGCGCTGGTCTGCTGGGTAAGCAGTGCGGCCAGGGCGAGGATGGTGAGGGACTTGAGGAACAGGTTGGCTTGCATGGGACTCTCCCGCCGGGTTGCGGAGGAGTGCCGTTTGTTGCGCCCTCCTGAACCCTGCGTTGATGTTGCGCTCGACGGGACTGGGGGAAGAGGCGTATCAGGACAGTTTCTGAAGTGTCACAGGGATGCGGGCGCTTGCGTGGCGGCTTCGGCGCGAAGCAGGTCGGCAAGCGAGGATTCAGCGATGAGGCGGAAGGGGATGGTGCGGAGGGTGGGCGGGAGCTGCGGGGCGGTGAGGATGTCCGCAATGACGACGATGGTCTGGTCGAGGCCGCGCTGCCAGGTGCGGCGGCGGGCGTCGCGGAGCAGCAGCGACTCCGCAGGCAGGCCGGCTGCGGTGAGCATGGTTTCCGCAATGGTGAGGAAGCCGGGCCAGCGGGAAGCCACGCCCACCAGAATGCCCTGCGGCACAGGCAGGTAGGCGCTGAGGGAGCCGGCGATGGAGCGCGTGCTGAGGGTGTGTATGGGCTCCTCTGGCGGAAGCGCGGCGCGGACGGCGGCCTGGCTGCGGGGCATTACCAAGATGCGGGCATCGGCGCGGGCTGCGGCCTGGGGCTGGGCGCAGTCGGCGAGGGTGCCGATTTCGACGGGCAGGGTGAGGCGCTGGGAGAGTTCGTGGGCGACGATGGCGGCGAGTTCGGGGTCGGGCTCAATGAGCAGCCAGCGGCTGGGGGGTGGGGCGGTGAGCCAGCGCTGGACTCTTTCGCGGAGGAGGGCGGGGGAAGCGCCGAGCTTGGCGGCTTGAACGGTGAGCTCTTCCAGCAGGTGATCGACGGCCTGGGCCGGGGATTGGGCCGGGGATTGCGCGGAGGCGGGCGAAACTGGGAATGCGGGGGTGCCCAGGACGTACATGCCGCTGCCGTGGCGCGACTGAAGCCAGCCCTCGCGGCTGAGGCGCAGGTAGACCGCGCTGACGGTGTTGGCGTGCAGGTGGAAGCGGCGGGCGAGCTCGCGGGTGCTGGGCAGGCGGTCGCCGGGGGCGAGATCGCCAGACAAAATCGCCTGCCGAAGCTGGGTGCCCAGTTGCTCGGCAAGGGTGATGGCGGAGTGGCGGTTCAACCAGAGGCGCATGCGGTCAACCCAGGGCGGTGGGCTCGGGAGTGGTTTGAGCCGGGGGGGGAGGAGCTGCCGGCGGGATTTCTGGCGCGGCGTTGCGGCCCCAGGCCAGCCAGAGGCCCAGGGCGGTGATGGCGATGACCGGGGCGATAAGGTAGCTGCCTTCCGGGCCGACGGAGCCGCCGCTCCAGAGAGGATTACCGGTCGGGGCTGTCGTAAGGTAGTGGCCCTTGGCGATCAAGCCGCTGTCGGCAGTGCCGTAGAAGTAGGTCTGTGCCCAGTCCCAGGCGGCGTGGTAGCCGATGGCCCACCAGAGTGAGCCGGTCCAGCGGACGCTGGCGCAGAAGACCATGCCGATGGCAAAGACGCAGAAGATGCCGAAGGCGGATTCGCCGGGATTGCCCATGTGGATGAGCGCGAAGAGGATGGAGGAGATGGTCGCGGCAATCCAGAAGCTCCATGCCGAGAAGCTGAAGCCGCGTTTGAGCGAAAACAGAAGGTAGCAGCGCATCATGCCCTCTTCTGTAAGGCCAACCAGCAGGAATCCAATGCCCCAGAGCACAGCGTTCTGCCAGATGGCACTGCCCGAAAGTGCTACCGGGCCAAAGGTAATCAAATTGCCGAGATAGAGAAATCCGATGAGCAGGGAAAGGGTGCCGAAGCCGCCCAGCAATCCCCAGACAAAATTGCGGATTGGGCGCGGTCCGCCCAGGAAAAAGGCGGTAATCCGCCGGCGCTCAATGAGCGCCATAATCAACGTGGCTCCGAGGATGCCGAAGAACTGAACGCCATCATTCACGATGGTTGAGACTGGGGTGAGCGTGGCCATGTCTGGCCGCTTGCCGCTGGAGTGATGAATGGCGCTGATGATGGAAATCGGTACGGCAGCAATCAGAATTACGAGGATGAGCCAGATTGCTATGGACCAGCCCGCGCGCAGGCCATTGGGGCCCAGGAAGACCATCTTCAGGATGCGGGTTTCCGGCGGCTCAGGCGCGGCGGGGGCAGGGATGAGCAGCAGCGGCGCAGCGGCGTCGGGCGCTTCGGCAGGGGTCGGGGGCAGGTTCATTTCCGGCTCCATCTGGACTCCTCTTTCGGGGTGGCTGGAGAGTGATTTCAGCTGATGGCTCATTCTACGTCTGCCGGGATGCGGAAGTTCACCGAAACACAAAGGGTTGGATGGCGGGTTACGATTTTCCACGGTTTTGGCACCTCGGTTTGCGGGCAGGGTACGGTGGTAACCCAACCGCCTGTTTCGTGGGATCTGACCCCGCCGTCCGCTTGACATCGCCGCTTGCAGAGTCGATGCTAGTCACTTGGCTGTTTCGCGGGCTGCATTCCAATGCAGCTGATTTCACTGGGGAGATGCATGGCAAGGGTTCGGGTTTTTTATCACGACAAATGTTTTGACGGGGCCTGCTCGGCCTCGCTTTTCACCCGGTTTCACCGCGAAGTGATTGCACCCACCCAGCCTGAGCCAGTGAGCTACGAGTACCACGGTCTTGTGCACCGCGCCGGAGCGCTCTTTGACGAGCGCGACTTTACCGGGGACGAGAACGCGATTGTTGACTTCAAATACTCCGCCAGCCCGAAAATCACATGGTGGTTCGACCATCATCTGTCCGCGTTTCTGTCGCCGGCGGACCAGGCGCACTTCCAGGCCTGCCAGCAGGACCCGATTTGCGGGATGCGGCGGTTCTTTGACCCGACCTACACCTCCTGCACCAGCTTTCTGGCGCACATCGGCAAGACCAGGTTCGGCTTCAACACCGAGCCGGTTGCGGAACTGATCCACTGGGCCAACATTGTGGACGGCGCGCTGTACGAGAGCCCTGAGAGTGCCGTGGAGATGGCCGCGCCGGCAATGAAGCTGACGCTGATTATCGAGGCGACGCAGGACCCGGAGTTTATCCCTCGACTGATACCGCTGCTGACCGGGATTCCGCTGGCCGAGGTGCTGGCGCAGCCCTTTGTCGCCAGCCTGCTGCCGCCGCTGCTGGAACAGCATGAGCGGGCCATCGAGCTCATCCGGGAGCGCAGCGAGTACCGCGACGGCACGATCTTCTTCGATATCACAGACCATCTCCTGGAGGGCTTCAACAAGTTCATCCCGTACTACCTGTATCCGCAGGCGACGTACTCGATTGGGCTCTCGAAGTCGAGCTTCCGGACCAAGGTTGCCGTCGGCTCCAACCCGTGGACCAAGGCCCGCGGCGAGGATATGGTGAACCTGGCGCAGGTGTGCGAGCGCTACGGCGGCGGTGGCCACGCGCGGGTGGGAGCCATCAGCTTCTCTCCGGACCGTGCCGATGAAGCGCGCGCGGCGGCGAAGGTGATTGTGGCCGAACTGCGGGAGCAGAATCCTTTTCCGGGGAAGTAAGGGTGGCCTGAGCGACGTGTGATTCTGCGCCGTATACTTGGCCGTGGAGTTTGCCCATGCGTCTGCGAATTGCTGCTGTTGCCCTGATGTCTCTTTTCCCAATTCTGCTTTCTGCGCAAAGCCAAAGCCGGAATCAGCCATGGCAACTGGGGCCGTTTACCCGGCCGGTGGATGGGCCTGTGATTTCGCCCAACCCGGCCAGCGTCTTCCATGATCCGCTGCGCCCGGAGCCGGTGCACTGGGAGGCTCTGCACACCTTCAATCCTGCGGCGGCAGTCCTTGGGGACAAGGTGGTGGTGCTGTACCGGGCTGAGGATGACTCCGGCGCGATGGAGATTGGCGGGCACACCTCGCGGCTGGGTCTGGCGGAGAGCGCCGACGGGGTGCACTTTACTCGCATGCCGGAGCCGGTGTTTTACCCGGCCGCCGACAGCCAGCAGGGCAGGGAATGGCCGGGCGGGGTGGAAGACCCGCGGATTGTGGAGTCGCCTGAAGGCGGCTACGTGATGACCTACACGCAGTGGAATCGGAAGACCTACACCATAGGGATTGCCACTTCGCCCGATCTCGTCCACTGGACCAAGCATGGGCCGGCGCTGGGCGAGACGGGGCCGTACGGGCAACTGATGTACAAGTCTGGCGGGATTGTGACCGAGCTGAAAGGCGGCCATCTTGTCGCGGCGAAGATTGGCGGGCGGTACTGGATGTACTGGGGAGAGATTGAGATTCGCGTGGCGAGCTCAGACGACCTGATTCACTGGACCCCGGTGGAGGAAGCGCCCGGCAAACCTGTGGTGGTGCTGCGCAACCGGCCCGGCAACTTTGACTCGGGCTTCCCGGAGGTTGGCCCGCCGCCAATTCTGACACCGGAAGGCATCGTGCTCATCTACAACGGCAAGAACGCCAGCGGGGTGAGCCACTCGCCAGGGGAAGGTACCAAAGCTGACGGGAAGCTGGGCCCCGGGGCCTACGCGGCCGGGGAGGCTCTGTTTGCCGCCGACCAGCCAATCCGCCTGATTGCACGGACAAAGCAGCCTGTGCTGAAGCCGGAGCGGGCCTTTGAGCGGGCTGGGCAGTATGCCGCGGGCACGACATTTGCCGAAGGGCTGGTCTTTTTCCACAGCAGGTGGCTGCTCTATTACGGCTGTGCCGACTCGCTGGTCGGCGTGGCGGAAACCGCGCCCTTCCGTCATGTCGATTGATGCAAGTAGCATTTTAAAGAATAACTTGAACCAAATAGTTCCTGTGGATTCCAGGGTTCTTATTCCCCCGCGGACGTAGAGAAGCCGGCTGTGCACAGCAGCCGGCTCATCCTGTGGAAATCTGGCCTGGAGCTATTTCGAATCAGCAGCTTCCCCGGCAAACTTCGCGTGGCTGCTCGGCCAGTCGGGGCGGCGATGTTCCAGGAAGGCGCGGACGCCTTCACGGAAGTCTGCCTGGGAGCGCTGGTTGGCGTTGGCGCGGATGGCGTCTTCAATCTCGTGGTCGAGCCGGCTTTGCGCGTGGCAGGAGAGCAGCTCCTTGACGGCGCGCATGGCCTGGGGGCTGTTGAGCAGAAGATTGCGGGCGAGGGCCACGGCTTCACCGCGGAGTTCTTCGGGCTGGACGATGCGGGTGACGAGTCCGAGGCGCATGGCTTCGTCGGCCTTGAGGATGCGGCCGCTCAGCAGGAGTTCGCGGGTGCGCTTCTCCCCGACCTGGCGGGCGAGGAAGGTGGCGACGATGGCGGGGATGAAGCCGACGCGGACCTCGGTATAGCCAAAGCGGGCATCGGGCACGGCGAGGGTGAAGTCGCAGAGGGTGGCCAGCCCCATGCCGCCGGCGATGGCGGGGCCGTTGACGGCGGCGATGATGGGCTTGGGGAACTCGTAGAGGGTGCGGAGGACGCGGGCCATGTTTTCTGAATCCGCGCGATGCTCTTCTGCGGTGCGGGCGTTCATGGTTTCCAGGTGCTCCATGTCGAGGCCGGAGCAGAAGGCTGATCCGGCGCCGGTAAGGATGATGACACCGCAGTCGCAGTCGGTGGCTTCGGTGAGCGCCTGGGTGAGCTCGTCAATCAGCTCCGGGCTGAGGGAGTTGCGCTTCTCTGGTCGGTTCAGCGTGATGGTCTGGACTCCCTGGCTGGATTCGACCAGGATGTAGCGAAAGCGGCTCATGGCTCACCCCTCAACTGCCAAACAGGGGGATAGACCCTGTTTTCCCGTGTATGGTATCGCTGGGAAAATCAGGAAATCGTGACGGCGGTCACCTATGCGGGGAGATTGGTGCATTGCGCCGCGAGAGAGTGCCCCGGATTGGCTCAGCGATGGCTCAGGAGCATCCAGAGAAGGATGGTGGAGACCACGTGGAGCAGGAACATCAGCACAAAAATGGCCTTCAGGGAGACGCCGCGGCGGAGAGTTCTGCGGACGAAGATGCCTTCGAGCGGGAACTGAAGCGTGAGGGCGACCTGGGGCAGGTCGTGGGCAACGACGCGCAGGGAAGTGCCCTGGAACTGATTGGCCATTGTCAACATGGGCATGAAGAAGCGCATTGCCCACTCTCCGATGCTGGAGAGGATGGTTTGGATTTGCGGTGCGTAGGCCGCGAGAACCAGTCCGAGGGCGACCGGCCACCAACTGATGAGGTTCGCGTGCAAGTCAGAACCAGCAGCTTTGTGCAGCCGCGCGCAGGTCTTCAGGGACAAGTCGTCGCGACTGACCGCAAATGCGAGATCCCGGTTGCCATCGATAGCGGGTGTAGCGGCACCGCCGGCATCGAGCGAGATGAATCCAGTCTTGCTCATGCTGAAAGGCTAGGGCAGACCTGGATGGCGGCCAATGGCGCAAAAGTGATATGCAGGCCGGGCAGGATCCTTTCGAGCCGATATGCTCGTTTGCCAAGGTTTTCATAATCAGTTACTTGAAGGCATATCCTTCAACGAAAATCCAACCCTGTGAAGTGGCTCGAAAGGTGTAGCGGCCTATGCCGGGGGAGTTCCGGTCAGGCCGAGATCGGCAGCGCGGAGCTGCATGGCGGCGAGGCAGAAGGCGATGTGTTCCTCCAGGTCGACCCCAAGCTCCTGAGCACCGAGGTAGACGTCTTCGCGGTTGACGCCGCGAGCGAAGGCCTTGTCCTTGAGCTTTTTGCGCACGTTGCGGGGCTCAACCTCGTGGATGGAGCGGGTGGGCTTGACCAGCGCGCAGGCGGTGAGGAAGCCGGAGAGTTCGTCGCAGGCGAAGAGGACCTTGTCCAGATGCGTGACGCGGGGCACGCCGGAGTAGGTGGCGTGGCCGAGGATAGCGGTGCGCAGCTCGGCCGGCCAGCCCTGGCGCTCCAGCTCGGAGACGCCGACAAAGGGATGCTCGTCGAGGGAGGGGTGGCGCTCGTAGTCGAAGTCGTGGAGGAGCGCGGTGGTGGCGTACAGGTTCAGCAGGGCATCACGCGCTGGGCCGGTGAGGCCGAGGCGGTCGGCTTCTGCCAGCCCGTAGGCGGCGACGCAGGCCTCCACGCCGAGGGCGTGCTTGCGCAGGCTTTCGCCCTCAGTCCAGGAGCAGAGCAGGGCCCAAGCTGCGGCGCGGGAGTAGTCCCGCCGCGGGGTGTTTTGGGGAAGGGAGGTCGGGTTATCGGTCATGAATACTCTCCTTGGATGGGAGGGGGTTACTTTCAGTGGTTCGCGTTTTGCCGAGCTTTCTCGGGTTTCTTACCTGTATTTTAGGTTTGACCCCAAGTTTTCACTTGACAATTATGGTTCCTTGGACGAAAGTAGCACATGCGTGGCGGAAGATTGCCACAGGAAGCCCTGCTCTGGCTCTCCGCACAATTCTTATGGCGACGACACTGGTACCGATACCTGCGCGAGAGGTTTTGCGCTGCGAACATTGCGCACTTGTGCAGTTCCGAACGAGTAACTCCCTGTGCCGGCGCTGCCACAAGCCGCTGGACGTGGAGGAAGTAGCAGTCCCCACCCAAATTTCAGCAGTAGCCGAGTCGCAGGATGCGGTGATGGATACTGGCACGCAGGTGGCGCACCAGGTGAAGGAGATTCGGCGGGCACGTCACATGAGCCAGCGTCAGTTGGCGAGCCGGATGCAGGTGCCGCGGACTTACATTTCCAAGATTGAGAACGGGAAGGCGATTCCGACGCTGGGTTCGCTGGACCGGCTGGCGACGGCGCTGGGTGTGGACATCTGCCAGCTTGTACGGGACAGCCACAGCCGCCGCGAGGAAGAGGTTCGGCAGATTATGTCGGACGACTTCCTGGCAGAGATTGCCAGCCTGATGCCGAAGCTTGACTCGCTGCAGCGTTCGATGCTGCTGAACGAGGTTCGGGAGCGGGCCAGGGAACGCCAGCGCGATCAGCTTCGCGACCTGGCGATGGGCCGCCGCCGCACCGCGTAAGTTACGATTCCTCCGTTGCCAGACGCCTGCTTTCCCGCCAGGAGGGCAGGCGTCCTCCGTTCCAATCCTGCCCGCGATGGGCCGTGGTTTCCGGCTTCCCAGTGCAGTTGCTGCGTGTGTATTTCGTATCTTTGCGGGGTATCGGTGCTTGTGCTAGGGTCAAAGTTGCAAGAGGCGCGCCTTGTATCTCAATTCCACTTCCCGCATCCATGAGCTGACGGCCGAGGAAATGGCTGTCTATGGCACGCTGAATCCGGCGCGATTGCCGGAGCATGTCGCCATCATCATGGATGGAAACGGTCGCTGGGCCGGTTTGCGGTCGCTGAAGCGTTTCCTGGGCCACCAGCAGGGTGCCAAGAGCGTGCAACTGGTGACGGAGACTGCGTCGCGGATTGGGCTTCCCTGGCTGACGCTGTACGCGTTTTCGCTGGAAAACAATCTGCGCCGCCCTCGCGCGGAAGTCGCCTTCCTGATGCGTCTGTTGAAGAGCTACCTTGAGAACAACGTTCAGCGCATGAACGACAACAATGTTCGAATCAATTACATTGGGCGGATTCATGATCTTCCGGTTGAGGTGCAGGAGAAGATGCACTGGGCCCAGGAAGAGACCGGCAAGAACACTGGAACGACGCTGACGCTGGCGTTGAACTATGGTGGACGGTCAGAGATTGTGGATGCCTTCCGGGGGCTGGCTGCGGAGATGCGGCAGAAGGGGCTGAACCCGGAGCGGATGACGGAGGAAGATCTCCACCGGCATCTTTATACGGCGCACATGCCGGACCCGGACCTGCTGATTCGCACGTCGGGCGAGATGCGGGTGTCCAATTTCCTGCTGTGGCAGATTGCCTATACCGAGATTTTTGTGACCGAGCGTTTCTGGCCGGACTTCCGCGGGATACATCTTTTGGAGGCCATTGCCGCCTACCAGCGCCGGGAGCGGCGCTACGGTGGCCTGGGCGAGGCTGAGCGGGAGGGCCAGGAAGAAGCCGCCCAGCCCGAGGGCGAAGAAGCTCCCACCTCAGCGCGCTAGGCCGGGCCGACGCCTGACCCACGCAATGCGGTTCGTGTATCCTCAAACCTGCATGAAAAGAGTTCTGACAGCGCTGGTTTTAATCCCGCTGGTGATGGTGCTTGTGTTTCTGGCGCCGGACGGTGTGGTGACGGCTGCGGTTGCCCTGGTGGCGATGCTGGCGGCCTGGGAGTTCCTGTCGATTGCGCAGGCAACCGGGGCGAAGCCGCCGCGGGTGGCAACGCTGGTTGCGATTGGGGTGTTGTACCTGGTGAGCGGCGTGTGGCCGGAGAAGCTGCCGATTCTGTTTGGCGCGCTGGCGCTTTCGCTGCTGATTTACCGCACGTTTTCGGGGCCGGTGGAGAGCATGCTTTCCGATGCGACGACGGCGATCTTCGCGCTTTTTTATACGGGGTCTACCCTGCTGACGCTGCCGCTGCTGCGGGCTGAGGAAGAGGGCAAGTCGCTGCTGGTCTTCCTGCTGTGCGTGGTGTGGGCGGGGGATATTACGGCGCTGTACGTCGGCAAGCGATTTGGCCGGTACAAGCTGGCACCTCATATCAGTCCGAACAAGACATGGGAGGGCACGGCAGGCTCGGTGGCCGGCAGTGTGCTGGTGGCGGCAGGGTTGTATGGCCTGGCGATTCTGCTGGCGCGGCGCGAGATTCTGGTGCTGGCGTATCCGGGGCACCTGCGGTACTGGTTGCTGATGGCGGTGCTGGTGAATGTGGCGGCGCAGGTAGGTGACCTGGCGGAGTCGGCGCTGAAGCGGTCGGCCGGGGTCAAGGACTCTGGAACGCTGCTGCCAGGCCACGGCGGGATGCTTGACCGCATTGACGCGCTGCTGGTGGCGGCCCCGGTGCTTTGGTACGCGCTGGAGATCCAGCATTTTTAGAGCGCATTCGGCAGGCGGGCCCGATGGGACAAGTCGCCGGCCGGTGCGCTACTTGAACGGCAAGGGTGTGTGAGCGGCTGTGAAACGTCTTGCGATTTTAGGTTCTACGGGATCCATCGGGCAGAGCACGCTGTCCATCGTGGAGCAATATCCTGAGCGGTACAGCGTGGCGACTCTGGCGGCCGGGCGGAATGTGGCCAGCGCCTTCCAGCAGGTGCAGCGCTGGCGGCCGCAGGTGGTTTCGCTGGCTACTGAAGAGCTGGCTGGGGAGCTCGCCGACCGGCTGAAGGCTGCCGGAGTCACCGGCGTTGAGGTGACCTGGGGCACGGCGGGAACGGTGGCCTGCGCCACGCATCCTGAGGCTGACTTTGTGGTTTCAGCCATTGTGGGCGTGGCCGGGCTGGAGGCGACCCACGCGGCCATCCTGGCGGGCAAGCCGATTGGCCTGGCCAACAAGGAGTGCATGGTGGCGGCCGGGGAGATTTTGACCGCCGCAGCCCGGGAGCGGAATGTGCCGCTGCTGCCGATTGACTCCGAACACAACGCCGTTCACCAGTGCATGCGCGTGGGCCAGCCCAATGAGGTGAAGTTTGTGTGGCTTACGGCCTCGGGCGGGCCATTCCGCAAGCTGCCGCTGGCGGATTTTGCCCACATCACGCCGGAGCAGGCGCTCAAGCACCCCACCTGGGTGATGGGCCAGCGCATCACGATTGACTCGGCGACGATGCTGAACAAGGGGCTGGAGGTCATCGAGGCCTGCCGCCTGTTCCACGTGCCGGCCTCTCAGGTTCGCGTCACGGTGCATCCTCAGTCCACTGTGCACTCGCTGGTGGAGTTTGTGGACGGGTCGATTCTGGCGCAGATTTCGGTGACGGATATGCGGTTGCCGATTCTCTACGCGCTGGCTTACCCGGAGCGGCCGGCATCGAATTTGACCTTTGACCTGGCCGCGCTCTCGCATCTCGACTTTGAGCAGCCGGACCTGGAGCGCTTCCCCTGCCTGCGCCTTGCCTATGAGGCTGCGGAGAAGGGTGGTGCCCATTCGATTGCGTTGAATGCTGCGGATGAAATCGCAGTTGAGGCGTTTCTGGCGCGAAAGATAACCTTTATGGGCATCCCGCGTACAATAGAGAAGGTTCTGGAACTGACGCCAGAGAGCCATCCGGAGACGATTGCCGGGGTGCTGGCAGTGGACGAGCAATCCAGAACACTGGCCCGCGAGGTAATCTCCCGCTCCTGAACAGGGCAGCGTCTTTCCCACGTTCGCCTGCAATCCCGGCCAACCCGGTACGAGGCACTTTTCGACCCCTATGCACACACTTGTGGTTTCCGTACTTTCCTTCATCGTCGTTCTCGGCATCATGGTGGTGGTTCATGAGTTTGGCCACTTTGCGGCGGCCAAGCTGTGCCGGGTACGTGTGGAAGCCTTTGCCGTGGGCTTTGGTCCGCGCGTGGTTGGCATTGTGCGCGGCGGGACGGACTACCGCATCAACGCGCTGCCCTTTGGCGGCTATGTGAAGATGGCCGGCGAATTGCCGGGCGAGAACGTGTCGGAAGATCCGGGCGACTTCCAGAACCATCCCCGGTGGCAGCGCATCCTCATTGGCCTGGGCGGGCCGCTGGCAAACTTCATCCTCGCCTTTGCGCTGATGGCCGGCTACTACATGACGCACAACGAGGTGCCCAACTTTCAGTCGCAGCCTGCCGTGCTGGATTGGGTGCCCGCCGGAACCGATGCGGCGATTGCCGGCATGAAGGACGGCGACAAGATTGTGAACTTCGCCGGTCGCGAGAATCCCAGTTGGGAGTCCATCAGCGCGCTGGTGCAGGGCCATATCAACCAGACGGTTCCCTACGCGGTGGAGCGTGGCGGGCAGCGTGTTACGGGCAGCTTCCTTTTCCGCGATGACACCAAGGGCGGCCATCCCGACTTTGACTCCATCGGCCTGCTGCCCAATGAGCAGTCCACGCCGATTACCGTGAACCAGGTGAACGCCGGGACGCCCGCCTACAAGGCCGGCATCCAGCAGGGCGATGTCTTCCTCTCGGTCGATGGTCATGAGTTCCACGGGCTGGCCTCGATGATTTCGTATCTGCAGGCGGGCAAGGGCGCGCCGCTGCATATCCAGGTGCAGCGCGCCGGCAAAGTTCTGCCAGTGGAAATCACCCCTGTGAAGATGGAGATGGCCAAGGAAGGCGCGGCTTGGCGGATTGGCTTTACCGTTGTGCCCCCGCCCAGCCACGTGGAGCAGATGGCTCTGCTGCCGGCGCTGGTTGCCTCGGCTGAGTTCAACCGCGAGCAGTCTGGGCTCATCCTGAACGTGCTGAAGGGCTTGTTTGGACACCGCATCAATGTGGGAAGCCTGTCAGGGCCCATCGGAATTGCCCAGCAGACTGGGCAGGCGGCGGAGAGCCACGACGCCGGGTATGTGATTCGCCTGATGACGATGATCAGCATCAACCTCGGCATCCTGAACCTGATGCCGTTCCCGATTCTCGATGGCGGTCTGATTTTGTTCCTGCTGATTGAGAGCATCATCCGCCGCGATGTCTCGCTTGCCATCAAGGAGCGGGTCTATCAGGCGGCGTTTGTGCTGATCATCCTGTTTGCGGTGTACATCAGCGTCAACGACATCACCAAGATTGCGATGAACCACTAGCGATGGCGGTGACCACGACAGTCCGCGTGCGCTATGCGGAAACCGACCAGATGGGTGTGGTCTACTACGCCAACTATCTGGTGTGGTTTGAGGTGGGCCGCGTGGAGTATCTGCGCGGACTGGGCTACGACTATCGCCAGATGGAAGAGACGGACGGGGCGATTTTGCCCGTGGTTGAGGCCAACTGCCGCTACCGCGCCCCGGCACGCTACGACGATTTGATTGAGATAGAGGCCAGCCCCATCCTGCTTCGCGGAGCGGTGCTGAAGTTTGGCTACCGCATTTATCGCGCCGCCACCGAGGCGGCCGAGCGGCAACTGCTGGCCGAGGGCGAAACCACCCACGTGGTCTGCGACCGCGAACTGAACAAGCGCCCGCTGCCAGAGCGGGTTGCTGAACCGATGCGCCGGGCCATTCACGCGCTGAAGCATCCGGCTGAGGTGTAAATCGCTGATTTCCTTCGGCTCCCCCCTTCCCACCACCGTGACCATGTCGCTATAGTTCAGGAAACCGTTCTTCCTCCGGTTCTGAGGTCACTCTGCATGGTGCGATGCCCCCTTCGCCTGATTCCGGTTTTGCTCTTCGTTTTGTTTGCCGGCGCGTGGAATGCGGTGGCTGGGGCGCAGTCTGTCGCCAATGCGCCGCACCCGGATGTGGTGGAAATCCACCTGGGGGACAGCGTGGTGGCGCTGAACGGGCCGTGGAAGTTCCAAGTCGGCGACTCCCCTGTGGATCCCGCAACCCACCAGCCGGTTTGGGCTCAGCCAGGGTTTGATGATTCCAAATGGGAGACGGTGGATTTGACTCCGCCGGAAGGCTCGCTTGACCCTATCTCTGGCTTGAGCGGGTATGTCACCGGCTGGGCCACCCGTGGGCACAAAGGCTACTGGGGATATGCGTGGTACCGCATTCGTGTGCGGGTGGACGCGCGACCCGGGGTGAAGCTGGCAGTTGCCGGGCCGGCCAATGTAGACGACGCCTACCAGGCCTTTGACGATGCCAGGCTCGTTGGCACTTTTGGAGATTTCAGCAAGGCGCGCCCGGTCATCTACTTTACCCAACCCGTCATGTTTCCGGTAGACCCGGGCAGCGGGGAGAGGGTATTGGCATTCCGCATCTGGATGGAGGCGAACACGCTGTTGCAGGGAGATGAGCAGGGGGGATTCCACTCTGCGCCGCTGTTGGGCGAGGCGCGGGCCGTGGCAGCGCAGCACCAGGGCCACTGGATCGAGCTGGTGCGCGCCTACTTCCTCTCCCCGGTGCAGGCAATCATCTTTGCGCTGCTTGGCATTGTGGCCTGCAGCCTGATGCTCTTTGACCGCTCTGACCGCGTTTACCTGTGGATTGCGCTGGTGCTATTGACGACGGCGGTCAATAACATCATCACTACGGTGGCTTCCTTTACGCAGTGGGTTGGCGCGCTGGACGCGACCATCTTTGGGGATATTGTCGTGCTTCCGCTGGTGTATACGGGCTGGGTGATGGTGTGGCGGGTGTGGTTTCGACTCCGTAAACCCACCTGGCTGCCTGACCTGCTGGGCGTCCTTGTGCTGCTGCTGATGGTGTCGAACGCCTTGGGCGACAACATCTACTACGAGTTGGTCCCGCTGAATGTCGCCCACCTGTTTCATCTGCTGTCAGTTGGGGTGCGCATGACCCTGGCGCTGCTTGTGGTGGCCAATGTCTTCATCGGCATCCGCGAGCAGGGGCTGGAGGGCTGGATTGTGCTGCCCACATCGCTGCTGGGAATGATTGGCGGCTTCCGAACAGAGCTGAGTGAGATGCACATTACGGTGAGTTGGGTGATTCTTGGCTCCACCGTCACCACCTCACAGATTGCCAACATCCTGCTGGTGGGTACGCTGGCAATCCTGCTGCTGCGTCGGCTGCGGGTGAGCATACGCACCCAGCGGCAAATGGCGCTGGACGTACGCCAGGCCCAGGAAGTGCAGCAGGTCATCCTGCCGGAGGGCAAGACGAAGCTGCCCGGCTTCACGATTGAGAGCGAGTACCGGCCGGCGCGCGAGGTGGGCGGCGACTTCTTCCAGATTCTGCCGCACAAGACCGACGGCAGCCTGCTTATCGTGGCCGGCGATGTGACCGGCAAGGGACTGAAGGCGGGCATGCTGGTGGCGCTGCTGGTGGGCGCGATCCGCAGCACGGCCGAGCTGAATCCCGACCCGGAGTTTGTGCTGCGCGCGCTGAACCGGCGGCTGATGGGCCGCGGCGACGCCCAGGCCACCTGCCTGGTGCTGCGCATCACTTCAGAAGGGCAGGCCAAGCTGGCCAACGCCGGGCATATGCCGCCCTACCTGAACGGCGACGCCCTGCCCATGGAAGGGGCGCTGCCGCTGGGCATGGCCGAGGGCGCGGAGTTCTCGGTGATGCGCTTCCAGGTGAACGAGGGCGACCGGCTGCTGCTGCTGTCAGACGGCGTCGTCGAGGCGACCAACGCCGACGGCAAGCTCTTCGGCTTCGAGCGGGTGCTTGAGCTGGTGAGCAAGGCCGGCGCGGCGGCGGAGGTGGCCACAGCCGCTCAGGCTTTTGGCCAGGAAGACGATATCAGCGTCATCGCGGTAACCCGCACCAGGGAGCCGGAGTATGCGAATACATGGGCGCCGCAGGTTGGGCTTTAGATTGCAGCCGTGCGTGGCTTGACGTTGTTGCGGAGGAATTGGACGACTGAGTCGAGCGGGGTGCCGGGGCCGAAGACGCGGGCGACTCCAGCGGCTTCGAGCGCGGGGATATCCGTGGCGGGGATGGTGCCGCCGAGGACGACGAGAATGTCCTGGGCGCGCTGCTCACCCAGCAGGGCGAGGACGCGCGGCACAAGCGTATTGTGCGCGCCAGAGAGGATGCTGAGGCCGATGCAGTCTACGTCCTCGTCAATGGCGGCGCGGACGATGGATTCCGGAGTCTTGCGCAGGCCGGTGTAGAGCACTTCCATGCCGGCATCGCGCAGGGCGTGGGCGATGACCTTTGCGCCGCGGTCGTGCCCGTCGAGGCCTACTTTGGCGACGAGTACGCGGATGGGGCGGGCTGGAGCGGTGGCGGCCATTGGTGGGAATGGTAGCGCATGGGGGCGAGGCGGGGCCAGCGGGGACGCAACAGAGATCCGTTGAATCCCGCTAACGCCGCGAACTTGCCAACTCGCCATTGCGGCGCAGTCGTTGCTGACCTGCTGCATATGTCAACACCCCATATATCCCGCGCCCTCTCCAAATCCAACGGATGGAACCACATACAGTGCAAGAAAACCTTGCGAACGCTGCCGGGAATTATTCCCCGAAAGCGCACAATGAACGTAGCCATCGAGAGAGCCAAACGTCATGCCGTATGCCATCCAAAAATTCGTCCACGGCACCAGAGATTTTGGGGTGCTCCATCGCCCGCTTTTGGGCGATGGCAGGTTCGACTCTCGCGGTTTCCACCCCCCAAATGTGCACAAAATGCAAATAAAAAGCGGGAAAAACACACCAATTACGCGCCGGGAATCACCACTCAAATCCAACGAAATCAATCATATAGGAGGGACTTGTCACAAAAACACCCACCCTCCCCCCCCTTTTGGACCCATTTCACCCGCCCAAGACCTCCCCTACATCACTTCCGGTGACTCAATGCCGAGCCAGGCGAGCACCGTTACCAGCTCCCGCAGAGCGATGGCGGCGGTGGCCAGCAGCAACTGCTTTTTGCCGGCGTCTTCTTCGGTGAGGATGTGGTGCTTGTGGTAGAAGTTGTTGAATTCCTGGGCGAGTTGGAAGGCGTGGCGGGCGACCAGGGCCGGCTCTGAGGTGGCGATGGCCTGGTCGAGGACGAAGCCTCGCTTGGCGGCGCGCAGCCAGAGTCCCCAAACCTCGTCGGCAGAGTTCAGCAGCGAATCCGGACCGGCGGCGGCCAGGCCGGCCAGCACCGCTTCCGGCGTGAGCCCGGCTTTGCGGAAGATATTCCGCGCCCGGACGATGGCGTACTGCACGTAGGGACCGGTTTCACCCTCAAAGCTGAGCGCGTCCTTGAAGTCGAAGGCGATGACGGAGTTGCGCGTGTACTTGAGCATGAAGTAGCGCAGGGCTCCGATGGCGATTTGCTCGGCGGTCTGCTGCCGTTCCGCTTCGGGCCGCTCGGGATGCCGCGTGTCCGTCTCCTTGCGGGTGGCGGCGATGAGCTTGTCGATGAGGTCATCGGCTTTGACGCCAAACCCTTTGCGGCCGCTGACCTCAATGTACGGGCGGGAGAGGTCCTCAGCCGCTACGTCGTAGCCGAGCTCGACGGCGCAGCGGGGGGTGAGCGCGACCATTTCGTAGCTGAAGTGGGTGTAGCGGTCGGCCTCTGCGGTGTGGCCCATGCCGCGCAGGGCCTGGATGACGTTGGCCTGGGGGTCACTCTGGCGGGAGTCGATGACGTTGTAGATGGCCTGCGCCCCGCCAAAGTGCGGATGGTCGGCGACGCCGGATTCGGTCGAGATCCAGCAGGTGTGGGCAGGCTCGTCCTGGATGGAGGGATAGTCGTAGAAGGGCTGGTAGCCGAAGTCGCGACCGAGCAGGCCGAACTTCCAGAGGTGGTAGGCGATGTCTTTGCCGACGTAGGTGACGGTGCCGTTGGAGCGGACGATGACCTTGGCATCCTCGTCGACGGTGCCTTCGGTGGTTTCCGCGCCGGGGCGGGTCATGACCCAGCAGCCCTTGTTCTTGCCCTCAGTCTCAAAGTAGAGCACGCCTTTGGCCTTGAGCAATTCAAAGGCAAGCGCCCAGAAGTTGAGGTGCAGAATCTCGCTCTCGCGGGGCAGGAAGTCGTAGGTGATGCCGAGCCGCTGCATGGTTTCCAGATGGCGGCGAAGGACGGCGGTGGAGATGAGCTCGGCTACGGCTGCGGTCTCGTTGCCGCCGTGTTCGATTTCATGCAGGGTGGCGTAGCGCAGCGCCTTGCGCGCCTTCTGCTCGTCTTCGGTGCCAGCGGAGTACCACTGCGAGACGCGGGCGTAGACATCCCAGCAGAGGAAGTCGAAGCGGGCGTTGCCGGTTTGGCCTTCGGCGGCGGTGATGAGCTCGCGGACCTGGTCGAGGGTTCGGCCTTCCAGATGCACGAAGCCGACGACGACGTCGGCCACCTGGACGCCGGTGTTGTCAATGTAGTTCTGCACGTCGACGCGCTGGCCGGCGGCCTGCAGCAGGCGGACGAAGGTGTCGCCGAGGATGGCGTTGCGCAGGTGGCCGATGTGCGCCGCCTTGTTGGGATTGATGCTGGTGTGCTCGACAAGGACGTGCAGCGGGGAAGTGCGGGCTGCGCCTTCAGAGACGGCCAACTGCGCGCTGATGGCGGCGCGGTTGAGGCGGGCGTTGATGTAGCCTGCGCCGGCCGCCTCAAAGCCGGCGAAGCCTGCGGCCGGGGTGAGCGCGGCGGCGAGATCGGCAGCGAGTTCGGTGGCGATGATGCGGGGGGCCTTGCGGAGCTTGCGGGCGAGCTCAAATGCGACGGGGAGGGCGAACTCGCCGAGCTTGAGGTCTGGCGGCTGCTCAATGGCGATTGCGCCCAACTCGACGTCATATTTTGACCGGATGATTTCGCGAACTTGGGCGAGCAGGCGTTGTTGCAGTTCCAGATACACAGGCGGGTCCTTGGCGTAAAAAGCGCGTATTTTCAAGGCTAGTTTAGCAGAGGGGTGGGTGCGGGGAGTGTGCCGGAGTGGGTTCGTGGCCGCGCGGTGTGCGGGGCAGGGCAGGGCCATTCAGTTAAGATGGAAAAGATGCGCCTGCGGCAGGGGAACCGTGCCTGCGTGGCCAATCCCAGGGAATTGATGGCAATCGTGAGCAAGCCGTTTTACATTACGACGCCGATTTACTACGTGAACGCGCGCCCGCATCTGGGCCATGCGTACTCGACGATTGTGTGCGATGCGATTGCGCGCGCCAAGCGGTCGCAGGGTGTGCCGACGTGGTTCTTGACGGGCACCGATGAGCATGGGCAGAAGATTGAGCGGTCGGCCGCGCTCGCCGGGCGCACGCCGGCGGAGTTTGCCGCGGCCATTTCCGGCGAGTTCCGAAACCTGTGGCAGCGCCTGGGACTGACGCCGGACGACTTTATCCGCACCACGGAAGACCGCCACAAGCGCGGCGTGCAGAAGCTCTTCCGCGTGCTGCGGGACAAGGGATTCATCTACAAGGGCCGCTACACAGGGCAGTATTGCGTGAGTGACGAGCTCTATGTCGATGCGCCGGCGGGTTCGCCCTGCCCGGACTGCGGCCGCCCGACCGAGACGGTGAGCGAGGAGAACTACTTCTTCAAGCTTTCGGCCTTTGAGCGGCCGTTGCTGGAGTACTACGAGGCGCACCCGGAGTTTATCCAGCCCGAGGCCCGGCGCAATGAAGTGATGGCGTTCGTGCGCGGCGGGTTGAAGGACCTGAGCGTGAGCCGGACCAGCTTCAGTTGGGGTATTCCCGTGCCGGACGACGAAAAGCATGTGGTCTACGTGTGGATGGATGCGCTGGCCAACTACATTACCGCGCTGGGGTACGGCTCGGATGCGCCGGAAGACAAGGCGCGTTTCGAGAAGTTCTGGCCAGCCAGTGTGCATCTGGTGGGCAAGGAAATCATTCGCTTCCACTGCGTTTACTGGCCGGCGTTCCTGATGGCGGCCGGCTTGCCGCTGCCGGGTGCGGTGGTGGCCAACGGATGGCTGCTCTTTGACAAGAGCAAGATGAGTAAATCCGTGGGAAACATTGTGCGCGCGGAGACGGTGCATGAGGTGCTGGGGGCCGATGCCCTGCGCTACTTCCTGATGCGCGAGATCAGCTTTGGCCACGATGGGAACTTTACCTTTGAGGCGCTCATCCAGCGGTACAACGGGGACCTGGCCAATGGCTACGGCAACCTGGTGAGCCGAGTGGTGAACATGGTGCACAAGTACTTTGGCGGAGTGGTGCCGGAGGCGGGTGCGCTGGGCGAGCCGGAGCTGGCGCTGAAGAAGACTGCCCAAGAGACGGTGGCCGCGTATGGGCCGATGTTTGAGCGCTATGACTTTGCCGGGGCACTGGGTACGCTGTGGACCCTGGTGGCGGCTGTGGATGGCTACCTGACGGCGAGCGCGCCGTGGAAGAAGCCTGCCGACCGCGCGGAAGAAGACCACGCGGCACTGCAGCGGAGGGTGCTGGCGACGGCAGGTGAGGCCATTCGCCTGATTACGGCACTGGTGTATCCGGTGCTGCCTGAGGCGACCGCGAAGGTTTGGCGGCAGCTTGGGCAGGGAGAGATTGAGCAGGCCGCAACCAGCGGCCAACTGACGGAATTGGCCTGGGGAGGCCTCGGGGCGGGCACGCACTTTGGCGAGCCGGCACCGCTCTTCCCACGAGCCGAAAAGGATGCGATGGAGCGTATGCAGAATCTTGAGAACGAGAACAATTTGACGGCAGTGGCAGCGGTGAGCACGGCGGCACCGGCGGCGGAAGCAGCCCCGGCTGCAGCAGAAGTCCCCGCGGCCCCTGTAGCGGCAACCCCGATTGAGGGCATTGCCCAGATTGGCATTGAGGACTTTACCAAGGTGGAGCTGCGCGTGGCCCAGATTCTGGTGGCCGAGCGCGTGCCAAAGGCCGACAAGCTGCTGCGCCTGGAAGTGGACCTGGGCTATGAGCAGCGCCAGATCTGCGCCGGCATCGCCCAATACTACGAGCCGGAAAAGCTGGTTGGCCGCAAGGTGGTCATTGTGGCCAACCTGGCGCCGCGCAAGCTGCGCGGGCTGGAGTCGAACGGCATGGTGCTGGCGGCGAGCGTCGGCGACCAGGGCGCACCGGTGCTGGCGGGCTTCCTGGAAGATGTGCCGAATGGCGCGCGGCTGAAGTAACCCCACGCTTCGGGATGCTGTCGCTGGGCCGTCCTGAGGGGCGGCCCGGTTTGTTCTGGAGAGGTCATACACATAAAGCGTGGTATCTTTACACATTGAAGGCGAAAGGATGCCCAGCCATGCGAACAAACATCGACATTGATGACGAGTTGTTGCGCCAGGTGATGGCCGCCACCGGTTTGACTACCAAGAAGGCCACCGTCGAAGACGCATTGCGCTTTCGCCTCCAGTTGCGCCGCCAGGAGTCGCTGCTGGAGCTCTTTGGCAAAGTTCACTGGGAGGGCGACTTGAACGAGGATCGGGCAGACCGATTTCAGGGATGGGCTGAAGACAAATCCGATCTCGCTTCCACCGTGAAAGGCGAGTGAGCCAGGCCACTCCTTGGTGACAGGTGCGATATGGTCATCGTCGACAGCAGCGTTTGGATTGATGCTTTCAATGGGCAGCTAACTTCCCAGACAGCCTGGTTGCGGCGCGAACTGGGCAGGGTCGAGATTGGGATTACCGGCCTCATCCTTTGCGAGGTGTTGCGGGGTTTTCGAGTGGAGCAGGAGTATCAACTGGCCAAGTCAAGGCTGCTGGCGCTTACGGTCTACGACGGTATGAATGAGGAACTTGCCATCAAGTCTGCCGAGAATTTCCGATACCTTCAGCGCAACGGCATCACAGTGCGCACGACTGTCGATTGCCTCATCGCAACCTTCTGTATTGAGGACGGGCACCAGTTGCTTCACAATGACAAGGATTTTGATGGATTTGAGCGTCACCTCGGGCTTGCGGTAGTTCACGCTTAAAGGAATGGCAGGAGAGACGATTTTGCTGATTGATTCGCACGCGCATCTGGATAGTGACCGTTACGCCGGGGAGTTGCCGGAGATTCTTGCCCGTGCCACGGCGGCGGGGATTGGCGGAATTCTGGCGATTGGCATTGGCGAGGGGCCGGCGGAGATGGCGCAGGCGCTGGGGATTTGCCGCCAGTACAACGGCCAGCCGGGGATGCCGCAACTGTGGGCCTCGGCGGGCATTTACCCGCACAACACGCATGAGGCCACCGAGGCTGACTATGCTCGCCTGAGCGAGCTGCTGGCCGAGCCGGAGGTGATTGCCTGCGGTGAGATTGGCCTGGACTATTACCATACGGGCTCTCCGCACCCGGTGCAGCAGGAGGGCTTTTGCCGCCAGATGGGGATCGCCACCGTGCGAAAGCGGCCAATCCTTATCCACTGCCGACCGGCAGAAAACGACAACCGCTGCTGGGACGATTGCCTGGGGCTGATGGAAAAGTACTGGGCTCCGACCGGGCTGGGCGGGATTCTGCACTGCTTCAGCGGAGAGTGGGAGCATGCCGAGCGGGCACTGGCGATGGGTTTTCTGATCAGCTTTGCCGGCCACGTGACCTATCCCAAATCGCAGATGCTGCGGGAGATTGCCACACGGCTGCCGCTGGAGAGCATTGTGGTGGAGACGGACGCGCCGTTCCTGGCGCCCATCCCCAACCGCGGGCAGCGAAACGAGCCCGGCTGGGTGGCGCTGACGGCAGCGGCGGTTGCCGCAGAGCGGGGCATGGATGCAGCAGAGTTTGCTGTTGCGACGACGAAAAACTTTTCCAGGCTGTTTCAGGTCACCCCGAACGTGGGAGACTGATTAGAGCCGGGTTCCGCACGGCACCAGGCGGCGGGCAGGGCGCAGAAAATGAGCCGCGAGTGCAGGGGACGCGGCAAATGTGCAGGACACGAGGGTGAGAGATGGCGCAGGATAATTCGTTTGACATTGTCAGCAAGGTAGATATTCAGGAAGTTCGCAACGCGATTGACCAGGCCGTGAAGGAAATCAAGGCCCGCTTTGATCTGAAGGACTCCAAGTCCGAGGTCACGCTGGAAGGCAACGACGCCATTCAGTTGGCCAGCGCCGATGAGTACAAGCTGGAGGCGGTGAAGGAGATTCTGGGCCAGAAGCTGGTCAAGCGCGGAGTCTCGCTGAAGAACGTGAGTTACGGCAAGCTGGAAGAGGTGATGGGCAAGAGCGTGCGGCAGAAGATTACGCTGCAGCAGGGTGTGCCGACGGAAAAGGCCAAGGACATTGTCCGCATTGTGAAGGACTCCAAGCTGAAGGTGCAGGCGTCGATTCAGGGTGACTCGGTTCGGGTCAGCGGCAAGGACCGCGACTCGCTGCAGTCGGTGATTGCACTGCTTCGCGGCAAGGACCTGGGGCTGGACCTGCAGTTCACCAACTACCGCACGAATTAAGCGGCGTTGCTCCCATCAACGGGGAGCGCACCGCGTGTATCGGGTTCGAGAGTGGACCTGTATCATGGAAAGAGACGCAAGCAGGAAAGCGCAGGAACATCGAACCTTTGAGCACACTGGCGATATCGACAGCACGGGAAGTCTTCGAGCTTTTGCGCGAGGATTTGCTCGCAATCGAAGAAGAACTCGGCCGCGACGCGGTTTCCAACGTGCGCACGATTACCGAGATCGCCGAGTATCTGCGTGAGGGCGGCGGGAAGCGGATTCGCCCGTCTCTGCTGCTGCTGTCGGCCAAGGCTCTGGGGTATAACAGCCCCGGCATGATTCGTTTGGGCGCGGTGGTGGAGCTGGTACACACGGCCACGCTGGTTCACGACGACATTATTGATGGCGCAGACACGCGGCGCGGACGCCCCTCTGCCAACACCACCTGGGGTAACGAAAAGTGCGTGCTGGCGGGCGACTGGCTGTACATGCAGGCCTTCCACCTGGCGCTGGAAGAGCGCAACTTCAAGGTTCTGGACCTGCTGATTGGCCTTACGCAGCAGATGGTCGAGGGCGAACTGCTTCAGATTCAGAAGCTTGGTCGTCCGGTATCGGAAGCCGAGTACTACGACCTGATTTTCCGCAAGACGGCCTGCCTGTTTTCCGTCTCCATGCAGCTGGGTGCGGCGCTGGCCGGTGCTGAGCCGGCGCAGGAAGAGGCGATGGCTCGGTATGGCCGCGCGGTTGGCCTGGCTTTCCAGATTGTGGACGACGTGCTGGACCTGACCGCGACCGAGGAAGTGCTGGGCAAGCCGGTTGCGAGCGACCTGAGGGAAGGCAAGACGACCATGCCGGTCATCCACGCCATGGACCACGGCACGGCGGTTGACCGCCAACTGATTCGCCAGGTGATGGAAGACGGCGGCTTTACCCGCACGAGCAAGGAAGCGCTGCAGGAGGTTCTGCACCGCAACGGCAGCGTGGAGTATGCCATGGCTGCGGCAGACCGCTATGCGGAACAGGCTCGCAAGGCGCTGGTTCCGATTGCCGAGAGCGAGTTCAAGCGCGCGCTGTTGTGGGTGCCGGACTTTGTGGTGGCTCGCGACAAGTAAGCATGGTTAAATTTTGGTTGAAGCAGGAGGCGGCTCAGCTGCCTCTTTTTCATTTGGCACCAGGATGTCCAGAATGCCGAGGCCGGCGGCGGCGATGGGCGCGGCCAGGGCGACGCCGACCGGCCCGGCCACGGCGGCCAGCAGCAACTGCATGGTGAGGGTGAGCGCGGGGGGCAGGCGGACAATTTTGCGCTCAAGCCATGGCGTGACCATGTAGCCCTCAAGCGTGAAGACGACGGCAAAGACCACTGCGGCCAGGAGGCCGGTGGTGGGGCTTACGGCGAGCGCCAGCAGAATGGCCGGCACTGCGGCGATGATGGGGCCAACGTTGGGGATAAAGGTGAGTCCGGCGGCGATGAGCCCCAGCGAGCCGGCGAGCGGCACGCCGATGGAAGCCAGGCCAGTGGCGATGAGCAGGCCGACCATGGACATGGAGATGAGCTTGGCGAGGACCCACCAGCGGAGGATCTGCGCGACAGAGTGGGCGCAGGAGTCCAGGGTGGGGCGGGTTTCTGCGGGGAAAAGGCGGCGCAGGCCGCGGTAATACAGATCCGGCTCAATGGCGAAGTAGACGCTGAGGCTGAGCACGATGACCAGGCCGGCCAGCAGCGTGGCGGAGCTGACGACGATGCCGCCGATGCTGCTGAAGGCGAAGCTGAGCCCGTCGGAGACCTGTCCGGGGTCAGGAGTCTTGCTGAGCAGCCAGTGGCCCCAGTTGTGCGAGGTGATTTGTGCGTAGATTTGCCGGGCGGCGGCGGGCAACTGGGTGCCCAACTGCTGGAACTGGAGGACGAAGGTTGGGCCCTGCAGCCACAGCACAACACCAATGAGGAGGCCCACGATGAGGAAGAAGACTGCCAGTGCAAAGCTGCGGCGCATGCGGAGACGGCTGCCCAGCCAGTCGCCGACGGCGGTGATTAGCACTGCGCCAACGACGGCGGCAAAGAGTAGCAGGAAGATGACGCGGCCAATCCACAGGATGGTCAGTGCCAGGCCCAGCGAGGTTATCAGCAGCAGGACGTATCCGGTGCGGGTGCGGAAGCGGGCGTCGCTTGACATGGAATCCCCTTTAATTCCCTGAGTGTACACGGGTTGGCGGGGGAGTGGGGCGGGGTTTGCCGGGTCTCTGGTAGACTCGTTGAATTCCAGCTTTTCCCGGCTCAGGAGGTCAGTTTTGCGCAGAATTGTGATTGCGGCAGTGGTGGTGTTGGCGGCGGTGTGGGTGCAGGCGCAGCAGCCTGGGCGAACCCTGGTTCGTGCGGCGCACCTGGTGGATGTGCATAGTGGCAAGGTGCTGGACAATCAGACGATTGTGGTTACTGGCGACACTATCACCGCGATTGCGCCGACGGCCCAGACCCCTGCTGCGGCGGGCGACAAGGTGGTGGACCTGGGCCCGCTGACGGTGCTGCCGGGGCTTATGGATGTGCACACGCACATCACCATGGATACGAACTTTGACCCGTACCACGAGTTGACTGTGACACCCGCGAAGGAGGCGATTACCGGTGTGGTGAACGCGAAGACGACGCTGATGGCCGGCTTTACCACGGTGCGCAACGTGGGGGCTGGCGGATATGTGGATGTGGACCTGCGGGATGCGATTGATGCGGGCACGGTTCCTGGGCCGCACATGCAGGTCTCCGGCCCGGCGCTGGGCATTACCGGCGGGCACTGCGACGAGAATCTGCTGCCGTACCAGTACCACATTGTTGGCGAGGGCGTGGCCGATGGCATTGCCGCGGTGCAGCAGAAGGTGCGGCAGAACATCAAGTACGGCGCCGACGTCATCAAGATCTGCGCGACGGGCGGGGTACTCAGCAAGGGTGACAACCTGCAGGCCTCGCAATACACGCTGGAAGAGATGCAGGCGATTGCCGCCGACGCCCACCGTTTGGGCCTGAAGGTGGCCGCGCACGCCCACGGCGCGCAGGGCATTGCGTGGGCAGCAGAGGCGGGGATTGACTCCATTGAGCACGGCAGCTTTATTGACGATGCCGGCATTGCCGAGATGAAGAAGCACGGAACCTACCTGGTGCCGACGCTGTATCTGGAGGACTGGATTATCGAAAACGGCCACCTGCCCATCTATTACCAGCAGAAGATGAAGGACGCCATCGCGGTGGCCAAGCCGAATATCCGAAAGGCCTACCAGGCCGGGGTGAAGATTGCGCTGGGCACGGATGCTGCGGTGTACCCGCACGGGCTGAACGGCCACGAGTTGGAGGTGTATGTGCGCGACCTGGGAATGACTCCGCTGGCGGCGCTGCAATCGGCCACCCTGAACACGGCCGACTTGATGGGCTGGAGCGCGAAGGCTGGTTCGCTGGATGCAGGCAAATGGGCTGACATCATCGCGGTTGACGGCAACCCGCTGGAGAACATCAAGCTGGTGCAGGATGTGAAGTTTGTGATGAAGGCGGGGGTGGTGTACAAGGGCGGGGCGGGGAAGTAGCTTCAGATAGTCTTCTCCAGTCTATGTGCGCAAAGTCATGGACTGGAGGAATATAGTTCATTGTGTTATAGTTTGCAGTATTAGGAAGCGCCTGTGCAGGCATTCAAGACCAAAGGGTTTGCGCGGTTCGCCCGACAGGAAGAAATCTCAGATCGCAGTTTGGCAGAGGCAATTGAGCGTGCCGAACGTGGCATAGTTGATGCCGATCTTGGATATGGGCTCATCAAGCAGCGGGTCGCCCGGCCAGGACAAGGACGGTCCGGAGGATATCGCACGATTGTTGCCTACATGGTGAACAAGCGTGCCGTTTTCATACACGGATTTGCCAAGAGCCACCGGGAAAACATCACCCAGGACCAGTTGCAGGCATTGCGCAAAGTTGCGGCAAACTGGCTTGCTCTTGAAAGCCCCAAGATGCAGGAAGCGATTCAAGATGGAGCTTTGCAGGAGATTGATTGTGAACGATAAATCCAACTGGACAGGGAAGGTCAACAGCATTGACGAGTCCATTCGCGAAATGGCGGACGATCAATTGCGTCTCGGCATCATGGACAAGGCCACCCACGAGAAAATCACGATGCGCCACCTCGGCCCCACGGCTCTCAGCACCAGCGAGCCGATTTCTGGAGAGGAGATCCGTGGCCTGCGGGAAGCGGCGCGGGTCAGTCAGGCGGTCTTTGCCCGGTATCTGAATCTGACTGTGGGCTATGTTTCGCAGCTTGAGCGGGGGACCAAGCAGCCGAAGGGGCCGGCGCTGGCGCTGCTGAACGTGATTCGGCGCAAGGGCTTGGAAGCGATTCTGTAGCTGAACTCTACTCACGATTCTCGGTTGTCGGCCGCATGACCACGATAAGGGATAGAATCCACGCGACCCCCGAGATGACGGTGAGCGAACCGTAGAGTTGAACGCGTTTCCACCAAAGTCCATCGAACTCCGGACGAGAGGCGCTCATCCAGTAGAAGAAGAGCGTTTCGTAGGCGGCGTAAAGGCCCACGCTGGTTGCAGCAAGCCAACCAAGAGCTGCCAACCATCGGGTTTTCTCGCCGGTGCGCATCGCATTCTCCTGAATTGACGGAATTCGAAATGGCGGGTTGAGTTACTCGGATGCTTCCGCGTTCGCTGGCACCTGCTCAATCAGCCGCCGGCGGTGCTGCAGGTAGAGCGCAATTGGGCGGTCGGCGGGGATGAAGAGTTCGCCGATGTGGAGGTCGGACTTCTTTGGCCGCTGGCTGCGGGCTACGGCGTAATCCTCGTTCAGCACATAGCGGTTGAAGAGGTTGAACCACGCATCCATGAGCTTGCGCAGCCCGGGCAGGCGGACGAATCCCTGGAAGGTAAGCGAGTAGATGACAGTGTTTTCGTCATCGACCGGGGCCATGATGTTGACGATGCGGAGCTTTGCGCCGAGGCCGATTTGCCATACGTTGGGGAAGTTGAAGTAGAGCAGCGGCGGCCTGTGTGGCGGGGGCATCTCTGTGGGTTTGATGGCCGGCAGGCCGGCATCGGGCTGGTTGTCGTACCAGACGCGGATGCGATTGTCTTCGATTGTGGTGTAAGGGCCGTTGACCAGCGTGGCATTGCCGCGGCCAATGGTGTTGCGGTGGACGAAGGGCAGATGCGAGACGTCCAGCATTCCCTCAATGGCGCGGGTGTAGTGGGTTTGCCAGCGGGCGCTGAAACTGCCGGCGTTGACCAGTCCGGTGAGGTTGTCAAACCAGGGCAGGTCGGGATAGGTGGCCCGGGGCGCGCCATTCCAAATCCAGACGAAGCCTTGGGCCTCCCGCACCGGGAAGCTGTGGCACTGGAAGGCGGCGGGCTTGTTGCCGTTGCGTCCGTTGGCGGGGATCAGCTGGATGTGCCCGGCGGTGTTGAACTGGAAGCCGTGGAAGGGGCACTCGATATTGCCGTTGACCACCTTGCCCAGGCTCAGTTGCGCGCTGCGGTGGGGGCAGCGGTCGGGCATGACGCTTAGGTTGCCCGCCCCGTCGCGCCAGAAGACTAGGTCTTGGCCAAGCCGGCGGAAGGCCCTGGGTTTGGCTGCGGGAACTTCCTTGCTTTCCAGTACTGCGTACCACTGGTCCGGAATCATCGCGAGTCGTCCTCTGCTGGCTGATTTGGATGGCCGGTCGATCGTCCTGCTGGCTCAGGACTGGTAGCTGCGTACCCACTCCAGGACGCTGCGCACGGCGATGCCGCTGGGGCCTTTGGCGATGTACGGGCGGCTCTCGTCTATCCATGCCATGCCGGCAATGTCGAGGTGAATCCAGGGGGTGTCGCCGGCAAAGACATGCAGGAACTCCGCAGCAGTGCTGGCTCCGCCGTAGCGGCCGCCGGTGTTCTTGATATCGGCAATGTCGCTTTTGATGAGATATGCGTACTCGTCGCCGAGGGGGAGCCGCCAGAAGCTTTCGCCGCTGGTTTCGAGCGCCGCCTGGAACTTGGCGAAGGTCTCATCGTCGTTTGAAAAGACGCCGCCGTTCACCTTTCCGAGCGCCACGCCCACGGCTCCTGTGAGTGTAGCGGCGTTGATGAGGTGGGTAGCGCCGAGGCTCCTGGCGTAGGTCAGGCCATCGGCCAGCACCAGCCGCCCTTCGGCGTCAGTGTTGATGATTTCGATGGTCTTGCCCGGTTTGTCGCCCGCGGGCATGGCGGTGAGCACGTCGCCCGGCTTGTAGGCCCGGCCATCGGGCATGTTCTCAGTGGAGCAGACTACGCAGATGACCTTGACGCTGGGCTTCAACTGGCCAATCGCGCAGATGGCGCCCAGCATTGCCGCGGAGCCGGCCATGTCGTACTTCATCTTTTCCATGCCGTCGCCGGGTTTGATGCTGATGCCGCCGGAGTCAAAGGTGATGCCCTTGCCGACCAGACCGAGAACAGGGCCGGTGTAGGTGGCGGGGTCGTAGCCCTCCGGCTCATACGTGAGCACAATCAGCGCCGGGGGCTCTTCCGATCCCTTGGCCACGCCCCAGAATGCGCCCATCTGCAGCTCATGCAGCTTTTCGGTGGAGTGGACTTCCCACTTGAGGCCCACGGACTCGGCCATTTGTGCGGCGCGCTGGCCCAGGACTGTCGGAGTGAGCACGTTGCCAGGCTCGTTGACCTGCACGCGGGCAAAGTTCTGCGCCTCGGCCACGATTTCGCCTTCGGCAAAGCCGGCCTGCGCCGAGGCGAAGTCAACGGAGGCGGGCACGGCGAGCTTGAAGCTGTATACGCCCTGGTCTTTGCGGTCGCTGCGGTAGGTGTCGGCGTCAAAGTCGGCCAGCAGGGCGCCTTCGGCCACTGCACGGGCAGCGGCAAATGCAGGCAGGCTCTCGTGCTCCGGCAGGGCAAAGGCCACTTCGCGCAGTCCGCGGGGCTTGGCAGCCCGGACCGCAGTTCCCGCAGCAGAGCGCAGGCCGTGGATGGAGAGCTTTGCGGCCTTGCCCAGACCGACGAGCAGCAGCCGTTTGGCGGCGAGGCCTGCGGGGGCGTGCAGTACGAGGGTTTCGTTCGCGCCGGCTTTGAACTCGCCACTGGCCAGCACCTCGGCGGCGGCTGAGGCAACCGCAGCATCCGCGTTGAGCAGTGCCAACTGGAGCTTGGCGTCGGGGCCTTTCTCGGTTTGGAAGTCGGTAACGGCAACGGCCAGCAACTCGACGGCGAGGCTGGAAAGGGGGCTGGAAAGGGGGCTGGAAACGAGTTCAGTTTTCATTGGATTATCCGTTTAACGACCCATTTTGTGCTTGCTTTCGTTGATGGCGGCGCGTGACTCGCGGTCGGCCTCGCGGCGCTTTTCGGTTTCGCGCTTGTCCCAGTCCTGCTTGCCCTTGCCGATGGCGAGTTCGCACTTGACGCGGCCATTTCGGAAGTAGAAGCGAACCGGGATGAGCGTATTGCCCTTGACCTGCGTCTTGGAATAGAGCTTGCGGATTTCGTCCTTGTTCAAGAGGAGCTTGCGGGTCCTGAGCGAGTCGTGGTTGGCGAGGTTGCCGTGGGAGTAAGGACCGATATGCACGTTGAGCAGGAAAGCTTCGCCGTCTTTGATGAGCCCGTAGGCGTCCTTCAGGTTGGCCTGGCCTTCGCGGACGCTTTTGACCTCAGTGCCGCGCAGGATGACGCCGGCCTCGATCTTGTCCGAGAGGAAGTAGTTGAAGCTTGCGGACCGGTTGAAGGCGGCATCCCGCTGCCCGCTGGCGACGGGGTCGCGCGGCTTGGAAGCCTGGCCCTGGGGCTTGGCCACGGGCACAATTTGATGACTGGTTTGGCGCGCCATTTCTCCCTACCCCCGAAGTTCATCGTAGCATTGGGCGGCACAGCGAATCAGTCGCATAGGAGCTTTGTTAGAATGGGGCAGCGCTGGAGCGACCGAATCGGCTGGAGACGCGGTTTTGAGCTATTTTTTCAAGGCTCACAACCGGCGGCGGGCGGCACGAGCGCAACCCATGGGAGTCTGATGAACCGTCACGCAATGTCCTTCCCGATTTCTCGCTCCGTAACCGCTTCGGTCCTGGCCGTGATTTTGGCCTTCAGCCCGGTAGTGCCCGCTGCACACGCGGGTACGGAGTCGGCCCACTCGCTCTTTGTCAAAGGCCAGGCCGCCGAGTCCCGGGAAGAGTTTGACACCGCGCTCGAGTTTTACCAGAAGGCGTACGCCAAGAGTCCGCAGGACCTGCGGATGCGCACGGCGTACTATCGGCTGCGCCAAACCACCTCTTCCGCCCATGTGACCAAGGGCCGCAAGTTGCTGGAGCAGAAGGACCAGCCCGGTGCGCTGGCAGAGTTTCTGCATGCGCAGGAGATTGATCCGGGCAACGAAGCAGCACTGCAGGAGATTGCCAAGGTCCGTGCGGGACAGCCCGGTGCCGAGCCAAATGGCGAGACCAGCGTGACCCCGGAAGCGGATGATGTTGCCTCCGCGGCCTCGCCGGCGGAGCTGAAGCCGGTCTCCAACGAGCCCCTGAGCCTGCACATGGCCAATGAAGACACCAAGGTGATTTATCAGGCAATTGGCAGGGCTGCCGGTATCAACGTTCTGTTTGACCCCGACTACACAGGCAAGCGCATTCCGGTTGAGCTCAACAATGTCTCCCTGATGGACGCGCTGCGCATTGTCGGCACGCTCTCGAACACCTTCTGGCGGCCGGTAACAGACAACACCATCTTTGTCGCGCAGAACAGCCGCCCCAAGCGGACCGAGCTCGACGACCAGGCGGTGCAGACCTTCTACCTCTCCAACGCCTGGCAGCAGAACGATTTGAACGATGTGCAGACCGCGCTGCGTAACGTGGTTACGAATGCCAAGGTCTACGCGGTGCCCAGCCAGAATGCCATTGTCATGCGCGCGACGCCTGATGAACTGCTGCTGGCCCAGAAGGTGATCAACGATCTCGACAAGGCGAGGCCGGAAGTGGTGGTCGATATCGCGGTGATGGAAGTGAACAAGGACAAGATGCGGAACATCGGGCTGAGCTGGCCGGGCAGCATCAGCTTTGCGCTGCAACCGCCTACTTCGTCCTCCAGTTCCACCTCCACCACGACCACCACCGGAACCAGCTCTACGAGCAGCAGCAGCAACCTGACGCTGAACAACCTGGCCAACCTGAACGCGAACAACTTCGCCATCACGGTGAGTTCGGCCACGGCCAACCTGCTGCTTTCAGACTCTGACACCAAGATTCTGCAGAACCCCCGGATTCGCTCGACCGACCAGCAGAAGGCGACGCTGAAGATTGGTTCGCGTATCCCGGTGGCTACCGGCAGCTTCCAGACCGGCGCGGCCACGGCCATCACCAGTTCGCTGGTCAACACGCAGTTCCAGTACCAGGATGTCGGCGTGAATATCGAGATGACGCCGACGGTGCACTTTGACCACGACGTGACGCTGAAGCTGAAGATTGAAGTGACCAGCCAGAGCGGCTCGGTCACCATCTCGGGCGTGACGGAGCCTATTATTTCCCAGCGCACCGACGAGCAGGTCATTCGCCTGCGCGAGGGCGAGGCTTCGATTCTGGGCGGCATCCTTGAAAAGCAGGATTTGGTCACCTCCTCCGGCATTCCGGGTCTTGGCGAGCTGCCGCTGCTGAAGTACATCTTCGGATCCAAGTCGCACGAGATGATTGACGACGAAATCGTCTTTCTGCTGATTCCGCATGTGGTTCGCGGGCAGGAGATTTCGCCGCTGAATCTGCGGCGGATTGACACCGGCTCTGGCCAGTCGATTGAGCTTCGCCGGGTGATGGGCGATGGCGGAGCGAAGGCTCCGGCGGCAAAGCCGGCAGCCGCGAAGCCAGTGGCCGAGGGTGTTCCTCCGGTGGCCGGGCAAACGGCCGAAGGTGCAGCCCCGGCGGCGCTGGCCCAGATGCGGCAGAACGCTGATGCGCCTCCGCCACCGCTGCGGCCTGCTATCCCGGCCCCACCAGTCCCAGGACAAAACTTTGCGCCGAACCCGGTGCCCGCCGCGGGTCCGGTCCCGAATGCAGCACCGCCGGTGATTCCGGGTGCACCCGCAACCGGGGGCGCACATATTTCCCTTTCCCCTTCCACGCCGGCTCCGGCGGCGGGCTCCAGCTTTACCGTGATGGTGAACATGAACGGCGTCAACGATGTGGCGTCGGTGCCAATCCAGATCAAGTACGACCCGGCGCACATGACCCTGACCAACGTGGACACGGGTGATCTGCTGGGCCGCGATGGTCAGGCTGTTGCGCTTGTCCATCGCGACGACGGCCCGGGGTTGATTACGATTGCTGCTTCCCGCCCGCCGGGTACGGTTGGTGTGAATGGCGGCGGGGCGGTTGCGGTGCTGACCTTCCAGGCATCGAAGGCTGGCGAGAGCGACCTGGTGGTTACCCGCCCGGGCGCGCAGGACTCCCAGAACCGGCCGATTGCAGTGACGGCCGACAACCTGCATCTTTCGGTGAAGTAGATGGGTGTTTCCGCTCCAGTTCGTGATTTGCCGACGTTGCTGCCGGGAAGCGGGCCGAGGGCGCATCGCGGCCACGAAGCTGGGCTGACGCTGGTGGAGCTGATTGTTACGGCATTTATCCTCAGCATTCTGGCCACTGCGGCGGTACCCATTGCGCGCTTCCAGGTGCAGCGGGAGAAGGAACGGGAACTGCGGCGCGACCTGTGGATGATGCGGGACGCGATTGACAAGTACAAGGACGCGGCAGACAAGGGCGCATTCCAGATCAAGGTGGACAGCCAGGGCTACCCGCCTGACCTGGAAGAGCTGGTAAAGGGCGTTGATGTGCAGGGCAAGAAGGTGCGTTTCCTGCGCAAAATCCCCATTGACCCGATTACGGGGAAGGCAGAGTGGGGCAAGCGGTCGATGGCCGACGACCCGAACAGCGATTCCTTTGGCGGGCAAAGCGTCTTTGATGTGTACTCGAAAGCAACCGGTACGGCGCTGGACGGAACAAAGTACTCCGAGTGGTAAAACCCCAGGTTGGTGAGATCAGCATGACGGCATTGAGAGAGAACGGACGGCGCAGGGCAGGGTAAGCGGGCTTCACCCTGATGGAGCTGATGGTCGTAATGCTGATCATTGGGACGCTGATGCTGATTGCGGTGCCGAACTACACGCAGGCAGTGAAGAAGGCGAAGGAGAGCGTGCTGCTGGAAGACCTGCACGTGATGCGCAACGCGATTGACTCCTACACGATGGACAAGCAGAAGGCACCGCAGGGCCTGCAGGACCTGGTGGAAGCCGGGTACCTGAGGAAGATCCCAATTGACCCGTTTACCCGCAGTGCGGACACGTGGGTGGCCGACCAGAGCGATGCGATGCACTCGCTGGACCAGACGGAGCCGGGCATTGACGACGTGCACTCGGGCGACCAGGACCAGGGCACCGATGGCGAGCCGTATTCGAGCTGGTAAAAAGGGATATCTCCCGACCCCGAAAGTCCATGATTTCCTTGGCCTCGGGGCGCTACACTGAAGTCAATGCCGCTCGAAACCCTGCAACCAGCAACATCCCAGGTGGAATCGATTTACCGCTTGTTTTCGGAGCTATCCGGAAGCGGACTCGTGCCCTTCCACGGGGAGAACGGCCTGGGCGGGAGGCTGATTTGGGCGGGGGAGATTGGCCGCGCCGGGGATGGTATGCCCGGACGCAGGCTGCTATTTGCCGCCAACATCGCCGGGGCGGCATCGCTGGCAGCGACCGGCGATACGATTGCCCAGCGGGAGGCAATCCGCGACGGCGCGGTGGACTTTTTTGTGACCAGTCTGGAAGAGGCGCTGCGCATCCTGAAAAACGAAGTTCGCAAGAAGCAGGCCGTATCGGTGGGGGTAGCCCTGGAGCCGCACACGCTGGTGGAGCAGCTGCTGGCGCGCGGCGTGCTGCCTGACCTGCTGCCGCCGGCCGAGTGGGACGAAGCTGCGACGGGTTTGGCGGGAGAACAAGCAGATGCGTTTGTGGGCCATGGAGCCGCCAGGATTCCTGAGGGCGGGGCGGGTTTGCAGCGGTATATTACCTGGGCAACCGACCGCGAGGCGGCTCGCTGGCTGCCAAAGCTGAGCCTGTGCGCGCAGACGGCGATTCCCGCGGCGGATGCCGGACGGCAACGGTGGCTGCGGCTGGCCCCGCGCTACCTGGGGCGCATGGCGCAGCGCCAGCACGGTGTTGGGATGAGCGAGGTTGAGGCGGCGCTGTTCCATGCGCAGGCGAAGCAGTTGCTGTATCAGGCATGCGGAAGCTGCTGCCAGCCCACGACGATTCTGGTAAATGGCGAGCCGATTACGGTGAGCTGACAGGGGATGGTACATGTCGGATGGCTGCGTGGATAAAGAAAGCAATGACGCCCAGAACTTCCTTGCAGGCGCAGCCATGCACCTGGAGGATACTCGCCAACAGAGGCTTGTAAGTACCGTGGCTGCCCGGCTGGTGGATGCGTTTAAGGAGCTTGGGGCAACGATGGACGGCGCGGCGGTGGAAGTGGGAGCGGCGCTCGTGGATTCTGGGAAGCGCAACACTTCTCTGGGTCAATTCCCCCTGGAAGAGGGTGGGGAAGAGTCGCAGATGAATAGTGAAGTTCACACCTCACCTGGCAGCACTTACGCCAAATATCGACGTTGGATTTCCCCGGAGGTAACGCTGGAAGAGCGGACAGTGTACCTCGCCGAGGGTCTCAGCGAGCATCTGCGCGAGGTTGGACTGGAACTCGCCATTGCCGATCAAATTGCTCAAAGGCTTGGCCTGGAACCGGCAGTGGTCTTCAGGCGGCTCAATGGCGTCTTGGGCGAAATTGAGTCGGAAGGCAGAAAGAGGATCTGTTGCATTATGCCGGAGTAAATGCCTGCCGGATTCCCGAAAGCGGAGTCTTAGTGAGCTAGCCTTTGAAGGGTCACCCGGCCAGCCCCGCCGCAACCTCAACCCGCTTCCACAGCTCCTTCAGCCCGTATCCGGTCTTGGATGAGAGGAAGATGAGGTCTTCGACGCCCAGGTCTCGCTTGAGCGCAGCGAGGTTTTTGGTGCGCACATTGCCGCTTTGCTTGTCGGCCTTGGTGCCAACCACGGCAAAGGGACGGCCCACGGCGCGGAGCCATTCCATCAGGAGGATGTCGCTCTTCTGGGCGGGAATGTTCGAGTCGACCAGGCAGAGGCAGAGCGCCAGCGGCTCGCGGTCGGCCAGGTAGGGCTCAATGAAAGATGGCCACTCGGCGGAAATGGACTTGGAAATCTTGGCGTAGCCGTAGCCCGGCAGGTCGGCAAAGATCATTGATGCGCGGTCCTGGACGCCTTCTGCGCGGAGTGCAAAAAAGTTGATGGCGCGGGTGCGACCGGGGGTGGAGGAGACCTTGGCGGCGTTTTCGCCGACCAGGGCATTCAGCAGGCTCGACTTGCCGACATTCGAGCGGCCGAGGAAGGCAATCTCCGGCGCCTGCGGGCGGGGGAAGTGGGCCTCGGCCATCGCCGAAAGCAAAAACTGGGTTTGATAAGGCATAGTTACAGAGCCGCCCTTAACTACCGGCTCAATTCAAGGATACAGGAACGCCGGATGCCCAGCGCTCCTGCACCTTCGTCTCAAATCCGCGTCTTACTGGTTAAAGCTGTTGGAGTAGGAGAAATTCTCGATGCCCTGCAATCCGCGGAAGACGAGCGGAAGGCCCTTGACCCACTGCTTTCCGTCCCAGGCAATCTCGAAGGCGCTCCAGCTCAGGGATGTCGGTGCCATACACTCGCCCGTTTTGTGTCCGTCGAGGTTCTTACACATGTCGTTGGCGTGCCGCTGTGCGCCGCCGATCCAGTCGTGGATTGCGGAGCTCGGACTGCCGGCCAGCCAATGGACCGTGACCTCATAAAAGAGGATCCTGCCCTTGTCTACCTCGGCCTTGATTACGGATTCTGCCCACTTCTCCATGATTCGGTTCAGTGCGTCGGTGATGGGGACCAGGTTTTCAGCCACGCCCGGACCATGGACGTTGTGGTTGAGCAAGTGCCCCTGCACCCAGGCGCGCTTGGCATAGCCGAGCGTGTTGACGTTGAAGTAGTTGACCCACCAGTCGGCCTTACCATCGGGCACGCTGCCTGGCGGTCCGTTCCTGGTGAGCGGGCAGGCAACCATGCGGCGTGAGAAGGTGAAGGCTTTGCCCTTGTCGCAGGGAGGTGACATCTGCACCTTGTCAGGAAAGCTGAGGTGGGTGAGCGGTTGGTTCTTGTCGACAATCCAGCCGTTCTGGAATGCCATGTTCCATGCGTTTTGGTCATTCTGGCCGGGAGGCATCGCCGGTACCTGGGGAAGCGCCTGAAAAAAGGCCATGGGAGTCTCCTTGGGGGAAGGGCAGACACAGGATTTGTAAGCGGAATTGTACACGTGAGGTGTGCCGGGCGGGTAAGGTTACTTGAGGCTGGAGGTTACGGATTTGAGCGTGTACTCGTAAACGACCTTGTTGAGGAAGACATCGGGGCGGAGCGGGCCAGGTTTGCCGTCAGGGCCGGGCAGGGGTGCGACGGCGCGGTTGACCTCGTCGGAGGCGTCCAGAGTGCGGGAGTACTGGCTGACCAGGTGGCGGTTGCAGGCGGAAACCAGCGTGGTGGTCAGCGTCCAGTGCTGGCCGTCGCCGGTGACTTGCTCGTCGATTTCAACCTTCTTGTCGCGCATTTTGTGGCGGATGCTGGCGAAGGAGTCGATGCCGAGCTCGATGCCGTCCAGCGTTTCCACGACGTGGCCGATGTTGAGTGCGATGTGAATGGCGGGCGAGGGGCCGGACCAGGCGGTGAGGGTGTAGGGGCGAGGGGTCCAGGTGGCGAGGTTTGGCGCGGCCTGGCGGGTTTTGGCTTCGGGGCCGTAGATGGCACGCAGCTGGGTGAGTGAAGCGCCGGGGGTGACGCGGGGCTCGATCAGCTCGCCTACTTTTACCACGAAATCCTGGCTGCAACCGTCCACGTGGAGGGGATGCGTCTCTGGCCTGGCGGCTTGGGCAGGCTGTGGAGGTGCGGCAGTAAGACTACGGGAGGCACCGTTGGTTTCGATGCGCGCCTGCCACACGAGCGCCGCAGCCAACAGGCAGGCGACGACGGTGACAGACGCGATGAGGGCCTTGCGGTCCATGGACGAGCTACTGCCGGGCAGCCTTGCCGGTGGCCGCGGGTACTGCCGGAATCAGGCTCTCCGGAACTGTCTCCACGAGCGCCTTCAGCGGCTCTTCCAGGGCAATCTTCAACACCTCGTCCATCTGATCAACGAAGTGGAGCTTCATAGCTTTTTTGAGCGCTTCCGGCAGGTCGGCGAGGTCCTTCTCGTTGGCCTTGGGCAGGATGACTTCAAAGACGCCGGCGCGCTGTGCCGCGAGGAGCTTTTCCTTGAGGCCGCCGATGGCGAGAACCTTGCCGCGCAGGGTAATTTCGCCGGTCATTGCGATATCGCGGCGCACCGGGATGCGTGCCAGGGCGCTGGCCAGGGCTGTTGCCATGGTGATGCCGGCGGAGGGACCGTCCTTGGGAATTGCGCCCTCGGGGACGTGGAGATGGAGGTCGAGGTTGCGATAGAAGTCCTTTTGCAGGCCGAGCGCCGCGGCTTTTCCGCGAATGTAGCTGAGGGCGGCCTGGGCCGACTCCTGCATGACATCGCCGAGCTGGCCGGTAATGGTGAGCTTGCCCTTGCCGTCGAGCACCTGCACCTCGGTGGTGAGGATGCAGCCTCCAACCTCGGTCCATGCCAGGCCGGTGACCAGGCCCACTTCGCTCTTCTCGTGCACCTCAGAATCGCGGAAGCGCGCCACGCCGAGGAAGTCGCTGATGTTGTCGGCGGTGATGGTTTCCTTGTGCTTCAAGCCATTTTTCACGACCCGGCGAGCCACCTTGCGGCAGAGGTTGCCGATTTCGCGCTCGAGATTTCGGACGCCGGCCTCGCGGGTGTAGTAACGGATGATGCTGAGGATTGCGTCGTCCTGGAAGACGATGTTGTTTTCCGTGAGGCCGGTGGCATCGCGCTGCTTTTTGACGAGGTAGTTGCGGGCGATTTCGAGCTTTTCCGCCTCGGTGTAGCCGGAGAGTCGGAGCACTTCCATGCGGTCCTGCAGAGCGGCCGGGATGGTGTGCAGCACGTTTGCGGTGGCCACGAAGAGGACTTCCGAGAGGTCGTAGTCGACGTCGAGGTAGTGATCCTGGAAGGTGGTGTTCTGCTCGGGGTCCAGAACCTCGAGCAGGGCTGAGGCCGGGTCGCCGCGGAAGTCGGAGGCCATCTTGTCTACTTCGTCCAGCAGGAAGACGGGGTTGCGGGTGCCAGCCTTCTTCATGGACTGGATAATCTGGCCGGGCAGGGCACCGATGTAGGTGCGGCGATGGCCGCGGATTTCCGCCTCGTCGCGCACGCCGCCCAGGGACAAGCGCACGAATTTGCGGCCGGTGGCCTTGGCAATGGACATGCCGAGCGAGGTTTTGCCCACACCCGGAGGCCCGGCAAAGCAGAGGATGGAGCCCTTGGGGTTCTTGACCAGTTGGCGGACGGCGAGGAATTCCAGGATGCGCTCCTTGATCTTCTCCAGGCCGTAGTGATCCTCGTTCAGCACCTTTTCAGCGTGTTCAACGGAGCGGGTTTCTTTGGACTTTTTCTTCCACGGCACCGCGAGCAGCCAGTCAATGTAGTTGCGGCTGACGGTGGACTCGGCCGACATGGGCGGCATGGCTTCCAGCTTTTTCAGCTCCTGGCTGGCTTTTTCGGCCACATCCTTGGGCATGCCGCTGGTTTCAATCTTCTTCCTGAGCTCGTCGAATTCGTTCTTTTCGCCCCGGCCGAGTTCCTTCTGGATGGCCTTGATCTTCTCGTTGAGGTAATACTCTTTCTGGGCGCGTTCCATCTGCCGCTTCACGCGGGACTGTACGCTGCGGTCGAGGTCGAGCTTCTCGATTTCAACGTCGAGTACGTCGGCGATGCGGGCCAGGCGGGAGGCGGGGTCGAATATGCCGAGAAGTTCCTGCTTCTCTTCAATGCCGAGCTGCAGGTTGGCGGCGATGACGTCGGAGAGCTTGGCCGGCTCGTCCATGCGGACGCTGGCAATCATGGTCTCGTAGTTCAGGCTCTGCTGCAGCTTGACGTAGCTTTCAAAGAGGGTGGTGACGCGCTGCATCAGTTGTTCAACGCCTGCGGTCATCTCAAAGTTCTGTTTGCCGCGGCGCACGGTGGCGACAAAAAAGCCATCAACGGTGCTCACGTCGGTGGCCTTCGCTCGCTCCACGCCTTCGACGAGAACCTTGATGTTGCCGTCGGGCATTTTTACGCTCTGCACAATGGTGCAGATGGTGCCCACCTGGTAGATTTCTTTTGGAGTGGGTTCGTCGATGCTGGCGTCGTGCTGGGTGGCCATAAAGATTTTGCGGTCGCCTGTGAGTGCCTCTTCGAGCGCGCGCACACTGGACTCCCGGCCAACCACAAAGGGCGTGACCATGTAGGGGAAGATCACCATGTCCCGAATGGGCATCATGGGGAGTTTGCGGGGCTCGTTCTTTTCGCGGGTCGTAGTCATTATGCCTCGTATTTTATTGGATGCGGCAAATGAGTTTGCGCTGCAAACTCAGTGGGGGAACCGCATGGTTTGATTGTAATGCGGCTGAACAGAGCAGAAAGCGCCAACGTGGAGAACGCTCTATTCCGCCGCGCTCGAGGAAAACTGCCCGGAAACATCTCGATGGCCTTCAATTACGCTCAGGACCTCGAAGCGGCTTTCCGTGTATCGGAAGAAAACGACGTAGTTTTCAAAAAAGCGCTGCTACGCAAATCGGGATGCAAATCTGGGCGATTGCGTCCGATTTGGAAGGGAAGTGAGGCCAGATGGTTGAGATGGGCGCGCATCTTCTTGTCGAACTTCTGCGCGACCCGCACACTCTGGCTCCTGATCGCGATATACGAGAAAATCTCCAGGAGATCGGCTTTGGCGGAAGGCAGCAGGGTGGCTCGCCTCACCAGGGGACGCCCTGAGAGAGCAACTCCTGTGATTTGTCTTCAATCGCCGCGTCCATCTCCTCGTCGGAGACGGCGCGCGTATCCTGGACCGAGCGATTGACCATCGCGCGGAGGTCAGCAAGCTTCCGGTCGTGCTCCTCCAGCAAATGCAAACCCTGGCTCACGACCTCGCTCTCAGAAGAGTAACGTCCTCCACTGACAGCCTGCTGGACGAACTCGGCAAGACGGGCGGGAAGTGCAATTTCCATAGCGGGCCTCCGTGGTCTGCGTTACTCCGATGATAGCAAACAACTCTATCCGGTGAAATGGCACCGAAATCCAGAGATTGACCTCACGGCTTCCGAGGGGCGGTAGCCTTGAACCTCAAAGCCTTAGTTGCCCCAATCACCGTGAAGACCGCCATCATGCCTTCGACTTTATCGTCCGTCGAGGTGACAACAAGGGCAACAGTGGGCAGCCTCTTGAGGGTTCGCTTCTTCTTGTCATTCTCTCCTTCGCGGATGTCCTTCTTCTTGCATTCCAGTCTCCTTCCCACAGCCAAGTCGAACTGCTTCTTAATTTCGACAGTGTCGCGCTCGCCGGGTTTGAGTCGGAAAACGAGCATTCCAATAACAAAATGCTCGTGCTTACGCCCCGAACGCGTTTCATAGGGGCTTGTGTGAGTAACTTTTCCGGGTTTGCCCTTTGCAAAGTCACGGAAGAGCCTACTCAGCCCTGAAGCCCCGAGGAGGAAGCCTTCCAGCCTGTCTGCGGTCAATTGTGCATTTGTTCTCTTCGCCTCAAGATAGAAGTTGAATGCATCTCCCGAAGGTAAGCTGGGGGGGTATGGAGCCCCAAAGGTCGCACCATCCATAACCGTTTGCTCTCTCTACGCCAAGTTCCTGAATCAAGATCGACCCCGGAGAGTTCCTCGTAATAGACGAGGAAAGGGTGCTTACGATTGACTCTTCTTTCTTTGCCCAA
Organism: uncultured Acidobacteriaceae bacterium; assembly: GCA_903904755.1. Classification (GTDB taxonomy): domain Bacteria; phylum Acidobacteriota; class Terriglobia; order Terriglobales; family Acidobacteriaceae; genus Acidicapsa. The sequence continues at coordinate 82,957 of CAIVDV010000020.1, forward strand.
GGGATCTCGGAACGGCCGAATAGCTTTCTTGATCCTTCAATATACTCTTCCAGCTAGCCCGCATTTCTCACCATAGCGTCAGTATCGAGATATAGAAATATTCAAAAAAAGCTGGAAAGGCCTTCGAATGTGTGTCATAACTGCTTTGTCTAGAAGTAGTTTTTACACCCAGACAGAGGCCTTTCACATGAC
>CAIVDV010000021.1 GCA_903904755.1 uncultured Acidobacteriaceae bacterium
CTTCCTGTCTCGCCTTGTCGCAGAACACTCGCCCCAAGGTCGGCATCAAAACCTTCGCCAACCCAAGCAACTATTCCCGTTCCACCATCGGCAATGGCCTCACAGACATCCTCTCCACCGAACTCAGCAACACCGGAAAGTTCAACATCATCGATCGTCAACACGTCGACGAACTCACCAAAGAAATTGATTTCGGCGCCAGCGGCTACGGGAAAAAGAGCTCCTTCGCGCAAAAGGGCAACCTCCTCGGCGCCGAATACCTCCTCATGGGCGAGGTCACAAACTTCAGCTACACTGAGCAACGCGGCGCTCCCAGGAATAAGGTCAATCTCCTCGGCCCAAACACCATCGTTATCGATTACATAAAGAATGCCGACGTCAGGGTGGACTTTCACCTCATTGACGTTTCCACCGGCGAGCACGTCGTGGATGAGGCTGGAATAGGACACGCCTCCGCGAAGAGCGAAACTTCTGAGTTTTATCTGTGGCAGCAGATCATCTCCGGGTCCGGCTCCTTTGAGTCCTCCTCCAGCCTCATTGGCAAAGCAACCACCGATGCCGTTAAGGATGTCGTCCGAAAACTCAGCTCACTCTCCGATACCGTTCGCCAACGCGCCTCCGAGGCCGCCCTCAATGCCGGCATGGACAGCCTCGGCGAAGCAAAGGGAGAGGTGGCTGCTGAAGAAGGAGGCGGCCTCTGGATTCTCGGCGGTATCGGCAGCGCCAACGGCCTCCGCGTCGGCGACCATCTCCGCCTCGTCCATGAAAATGTCGTCAAAGACAAATCCGGCAACGTCGTCTACCGCAAGCCCATGGAAATTGGTTCCATGGAAGTCACCGATGTCAGCCAGCCCGACCACGCGGAAGCCCGCTTCCTGCCGGCCGCCGGTGCTGCTCCGGTCAGCCCCAAAGCCAGCGACATCGTCACCGTTGACATCGACTACGCCAAGAAACTCCGCGGCGCTCCCAGCACCCCCACTGCCTCGCAGCCCGCAGCCGGTGCCTCTAACTCCGCCCCGGATTCCAACTCGGCACAACTCCAGCAGTCCCTCAAGCGTGCCGACGGCTACATGCGCGACCATTTCTGGCCCCAGGCACTCGACGAATTCCAGAAAGCCGCTGCCACCAACCCCAACGATCTTCATGTCCTTGAGGGACAAGCGGTATCCCACTACGCGCTCGGCGACTTCCTCGAAGCGGACGCCATCGCTGAAAAGCTCCTCGCTGCCGGCGGTACGCTCCGCTTCCCCATCGCCCACTTCCACTCCATGGGACTATGCACCGGCGACTTGACCATCCAGCACGGAAAACTCGCCTACACCGGAGGAAAAGGGGACGACTTCGACATCCCCTCCCAGAGCCTCTCCGCCATCGAGGTCCGCAAAATCGCAAAAGGCATGATGGCCAACGAAAAGCTCCCCGACTGGCCCATGCTTCACCTCCGCTTCCGTGACTCCGGCGGCCACGAAAAGGACTACCAGATGATGCCTTATATGTACTCCACAGCCGATCTCCTCTCCGGGAAAAACCTCGCTAGCGCATTCCCGATGGGCGATAGCGATGTCAGCCAGATGCAGAAATTCGAAGAGTCCATCGTCGCCCTCGTCGGCAAATATGTGAAGTAGCAAGCAAATCGGCGGTGAGCCTGGGACTGCATCCTCGCTCACCGCCACCGGTCGCCTGCTTCAGGCGAAAAATGCCCCTCGCAGCTCCCGCCCCACCGGTGCCCCGCAATCAACACCCCGCCCGCAGCACACCCGCCCCAATTGGTTTATCGTGGAGTCAGCACAACCGCAGACCCCCTCTGCGCGCTGACATCGCAAGACCGGGCCCCGCATACCACGATTGGAACCGGCGTTCCCGCCGGACAGGACACCGGAACGCCCCAACTCCACCAGCGCCAAGGATTCCACTCGGTATGAGCAACAATCTCCTCAAAAACCTGCTCTACTCCGCCCACGCTCCCCTCAACATGCGCCAGCGCCTCTACCTGGTGCTCACCGCCAGTGCCGCCGCCCTCTCGCTCGGCATCTACAGTCCCGCCGATTTCTTCATCTGGCACAACACCCTCTACGGCCTCATCACCGTCGTCCTCGGCTCTCTCTACCTCCTGCTCTTCCTCCTCGCTCGGCAGCGAAATCTATTCCTGTACGCCATCTCATGCCTCGCCCTCGTTCCCCTGGATATCCTCTGGCCCTTCGTCGAAGGCGGAACCGCGGGCACCGCCGAACTCCTCTTTTTTGTCCCCACCCTTGCCTGCGCCGTCTTCCTCCGCAGCAACATCCGATGGTTCGGCATCGCCCTGTACATCCTCCTCGGCGAAGCCGCCTACGCCCTCCAGAACTTCCGTCCCGACCTCATCCGCCCCTTCCCTTCCGACACCGTCGGCATCCTCCACCACTCCACCGCATTCCTCTTCAGCCAAATCGCCGGCGCACTCGCCTTCTGGGCCATCGTCTCCGCCTACGAACGCGAGCACCGCCGCGTCAACGAAGCAAACCAGGCCCTCACCAGGGCCATGGACGAAATCAAAATCCTCCGCGGCCTCATACACATGTGCGCCTGGTGCCGCCGCACCCTCGATGACGACGGCTCCTGGATCTCCGTCGAAGACTACATCAGTCGCCAATCCTCCGCCGGATTCACACACGGCATCTGCCCCACCTGCCGCGAACAGCAAATGTCCGAAAACATCCCCTGACCTCCACACACACCAATCCCCACCCCGGCCAAATCGCACCGAAGCAATCACAACATCTTGTCTCAGAAATCAATCTGGTGGGCCCGGAGGGATTTGAACCCCCAACCAAGGGATTATGAGTCCCCTGCTCTAACCGTTGAGCTACAGGCCCTTCCTTTTCATCTATCTCTAAAAAACCAGTCTAACGGGAATTCTGCCGCCCTCCCCTGCCGCTGGCGGCTCAGGTTGCCACCCCCAACAGTCAGGAATCCTGCAAGACATACCTTCCTCGTAAGTATATTCTGCAAGCGACCGGGAAATTGAGCCGTCAGCCATCGGAAAGCCCAGAATCTCGCTGTCATCCCATCCGGGCCGGTCCCTGCCGCTTCTTTGGGCGAAGTCGATTCCTTCGCCTCGCGTCTCCGCCCGATTCCCCGGCAAATCGAATCGGTCGTTGCGCGAAAGGAAATTCGCATATGTTCAGGAAGCATCTCCTCACATCATCAGCCGCTCTTCTACTTCCTCTCCTTAGCCTCGGCATTCGCTCAGCCCACGCGCAGGACCCCGTCATCACCGGCAACGCGCGTGTAGACCACCTGCTCGCCCAGATGACCCTCGACGAAAAAATCTCCATCATCCACGGAACCGGCGAAGACGCTTCCACCTATCAGGGGCAGGCCGGCTACCTGCCCGGAATCAGCCGCCTCGGAATTCCCCCCGTGCGATTCGCCGATGGGCCGCCCGGAGTCCTCACGCGTGTCCCCTCCATCGCCCCAACCTCCACCATGGGCGTCGCCGCTACCTTCAGCCGCGAAGATGCCCGCCTTAACGGTAAAGTTATCGGCAGGGAAGCGCGCTCCCATGGCATCGGTGTCGCGTTGCAGCCATTCATCAACATCAGTCGCGATTTCTCCTTCGGTCGCGCATACAACACCTTCGGCGAAGACCCCTTCCTCACCGGAGAACTCGGTGCGGCTGAGGTTCAGGGAATCCAGGCAGAAGGCGTCATGTCCCAGGCCAAGCATTTCGTCGGCTACGACACCGATTCGGAAAACGTCTTTATCGATGAGCAGACACTGCACGAAATCTACCTCGCGCCCTTCGCTGCCGTCAGCCGTGTCGGAGTCTCCTCCATCATGTGCTCCTACAACCGCATCAATGGGCCATATGCCTGCGGCAATCCCGAGACGCTCCAGAAAATGCTCAAAAAGGAAATCGGGTTCACCGGCTTCGTCACCTCCGACTGGGGCGCAACCCACGCAACAGACTTCATCAACAATGGGTTGGATATGGAAATGTCCGGCCCCCTCCCCGTCTCCTTCAGCGGACCCTCCTACTTCGTAAACGGCCCCCGGCGCATCTCCTACGACACCTCAAAGCCCGATGGCCCCGCTCTCAACCAGGCCGGACTGCCCGAAGAGCCAAAGGAAAAGGACTGGGATGGCACGCCCGAAACCTGGCCAGCAACCGACCTCAAGAAGCTCCTCGCCCGCGGCGAAATCACCCAGGAAACCATCACCCGCGCGGCCGGCCGCGTCCTCCTCCAGATGGAACGCTTTGGATTCCTCGACGGCAAAGAGAAGCTCGAAGTAACCCCGTCTGACAACTCCCAGGATGTCGCCGTTCTGGAGAAAACCGCAATCGACGCGGCAGTGCTTCTCAAGAACGACGGCAGCGCTCTCCCCCTGAAAACCACTGACCTTCAGAACCTGGCCATGATTGGCCCCGGCGCTGCCCAAATCGTAGCCGTTGGCCTCACCGGCGAGAAGGCCGTCGGGCTGCCGCAGCTTGAGATCGGCCCGCTTGCTGCCCTCCGCAAACTCGCCCCCGAAAGCGCCCATATCACCTGGTCCGTCGCCAATGACATGGACGGAACCGTCATCGGCCCCCAGTATCTCTCCCACTTCGGCGAGCCCGGCCTCGAGCGCCGCACCTGGAATGAGGATGCCCTCCGTGTCGATCCACAGCTCAACTTCACCAGCTCCGCAGGAACCGCCCTCAGCCCAAATCAAAGCATCGTCTGGACAGGCACCCTGACCGTGCCCCAGACCGGCAGCTACCGCATTCACCTCCAACTCCTCGGCTGTTACGGGAAGCTCAAGATCGACGACCAGGTCGTCGACAAAAACTGGTTCAACTTCATCCACGGCGAAATCATCCAGCCCGGCGAAGCAAA
>CAIVDV010000022.1 GCA_903904755.1 uncultured Acidobacteriaceae bacterium
CAGTTCCAGCACACCAACAAGAGGAAACCAAACTCTCAGAACCAGACACTCGATGGGAAATGATGACTACACCTCGATGGTCTCGCTAAAAAATGCCTGGTGATCACAGTCGGCAAGCTGTGGTGAGAAATGCGGGCTAACGGCCCATTTCAGCTACCTTGTACGACTCGGCTACTCCACCGGCTTCGCCTTCCCGCTCTTCAACGCCTCATCCAGCAGCTTGTTCATCTTGCGATTGGCTTCCTCGGCCTTTCTACCCTGCAACTCGCCCAGCTTGCCCATCTTTTCCCCTATCTGGCCCATCTTGTCTCCCAGCTCGCCTTGCTTGTCGCCCAGCTCCCCAAGCTTGTCGCCAATCTCCCCATGCAGATCGCCAATCTCGCCCTGAATATCCCCAATCTTCAGGTCCAGATTGCGGATCTCCACATCAATCTTGTCCAGGTTCACCGTCAGCGCCACCGTATCCTGCTTGGTCACCTGCGCGTCTGCCCGGGCCACCAGCTTCTGCGTCTCCGCATCCAGCTTGGCCACCTGGGCCTCTGCCCGCTCAGCCAGCTCTTTGGCCTTCTTCCCTTCCAGTTCGCCAAGCTCCTTGCTCAGCTTGTCCATCTTCGCCTTGAACTCCGGCGACTCAATCTCATTCCGCACCTGCGTCTGGGCCAGCTTGTCCATCTCTGCCTGCAGCTTCCTCATCTCTGCCTGCAACTTCCCCTGGTCCATATTGAAGTTGAAATCCCACCTGAAAAGCCCCTTACCCTTCTCCACCAGCGCCGGATCGTCAATCACATACCCCTTCCCGTCCCGCTCAAAGTAAACATAGCTGCCCTTGTGCTCACGGCTCAGCTTCTCCGCCTTCTCCTTCGGCACCCCGCGCAACGCCAGTTCGCTGTCCTTGCCGCCCTCCACAATCACGTAGCCGGGCCCGTCCCCGTTCTCCATCTCCACATCGCCCGCATCCTGCGGCTCTGCCGGATCTTCCCCATCCTCAGCCTCTGCGGTAGGCGCGGGCGCAGCCTGCGGCACCGGCGCTGCCTGTGCTACTGGCGGAGCCTCCACCTGCCCAATGCCCTGCCCGCTGTTCTGCGCCACCTGCGCCGGCACACTGCCAGCCGCCCGCACCGGTACCAGCCGAACCAGGCAAACCGTTCCCGCCAGTGCAATCACCACCAGCCCTACCGCCAATCCAAACCTGCTCTTTCCCTGCTCCATATCTCTTCCCTCCTCCTCAAGAATCCGCTCAATGCGGTGTGAAATGTGTTTTGAATCTGCCATCGCAACCCCAGGCTCCAACCCCAGCCGCCCGCGCGCCGCAAACTTCAGCAATATCTCCGCGTACGTCTCGGCACTCGCCGCCACCGCCACTCCGGCCGCATCGCTCAGCTCCTCCGCCAGCGCCTCCAGGGTTCGCTTCAGCCACCACGCCAGCGGACTGAACCAGAACACCGCCGCATGAAGCCCCGCCATCACCATCACCCAGAAATCCCTCTGCCGCACATGCGCCTGCTCATGCGCCAGCACCACCCGCAGCGTCTCCTCCGGCCATTCCCGGTAATCGGCCGGCAGCAAAATCCCCGCACCAAAGTTCACCGGCGTCGTCACTTCCGCACTCATCCGCACCAGCAACCCCGCCAACTCCAGCGGCACCGGCTCCGCCCGCCGCCACAGCATCCAGCCCAGCACCAGCCGAACCAGCAGCACCACCACCAGGTACCCGGCCACCACCCCATACAAGCCCATCGCAGCCTTCGCAACCCCGGCCCAACTCCAGCGAATCACGCTCTTCTCAACCGCCACCGGCATCACCGGCGCACTGGCCGTCACCTGCTCCCCCGCTACCCGGCCCGATCTGTGCAACCGCCGCGGCATCTCCCGCACCACCGCAGCCCGCGTCCCAACTACCGGCCCTGCCACCGGCACAGCCTTCTCCGCCGGCATCCCCGCAGCCGCAACTGGCAGCCGCCATCCCACCGCCGGCACCGGAAGCCGCATCACCGCCGGCATCGCCACGGCACACGCCAGCACCAGTACCCACGCCGCCCGTCGCGCCATCACCGCCCGCACCCCGGCCAGCCGCATTCCCAACCACACCAGCCCCGCCAGCCCCAGCGACCGCACCGCCGCTTCCAGCAACATCCCCATCACAGGCCTCCCTTTTCTGCCTTCTTCGCCCGCGCCGCTGCAATCCGCGCCGCCAGCCTCGTCAGCTCTTCCGGCTCCAGCACCTCGCTGTCCACCATCCCCACCAGCAGCGCCTCCACCGATCCCGCACAAAAGCGCTCCACAATCCGCTTCACCGCCCGCCCCGCCACCATCCGCGCCGGCTCAGCCGCCGAATACAGAAACGTGCGGTTCTCCACAGCATGGGTCGCGTACCCCTTCTCCTCCAGCCGACGCAGCACCGTCCGCACCGTGGAGTCCTTCAGCGGCCTCTCCTGCTCTTCCAGAGCCTCCCGCATCGCCTCCGCCGTTATCGGCGACCGCCTCCAAAGCAGTTGCAGAATGCTGCGCTCCAACTCGCCCAGCTCCGCCGGGTCGTGGTTGTCTTCTGTCATTGGATATTGAATGTTACCGTCCATAATGTTACTGACGGTAACACATACCGGAGGCGAGCGCGCAACAAAAAAATATTCCGCCCTCCACAAGCACCCCTTCACCGCCCCAAAACCTCTTCTCCTCCCCCTTTGCACGCAATTTCCACCTACCCGGTAAAATGGAAGGGAAGACTTTTCCAGGCGGAGGCCCATCCTTGCCCCTCTACGAGTACCGCTGCACCCAGTGCGGCTACAGTTTCGAGAAAATCCAGAGCTTTTCGGCAGCAGCCGAAACCGTCTGCCCCAAGTGCCAGGGAGAACTGATCCGCCCCGTGACAGCACCCGCCCTCCAGTTCAAGGGCGCTGGCTGGTACGTCAACGACTACGCCGGCAAATCCAAGGCAACCACCACCGCCGCCACTGCCGAAGCCACTGCAGCCACCTCGTCTGAAACCAAATCAGAGTCCAGGTCCGAGCCCGCAGCCGCCCCCGCACCAACTCCGGCAGCCCCCAGCGTCGCTCCCTCCACCACCACACCAGCCAGCTAATCCGCACATTCCGTCAACGGGGGAGCCGCTCCGGCTCCCCCGTCGGCGTCTCCGCCCGTGCACCCTTTCGCCCCCTTCCCGCATCCATACGGGTAAAGACCGGGCATTCCGAGCGCTCCCCCCTCAGCGGCTCGCCCACCCGGCCGGAAAGCAAAATCATGATCACCCTCCGCAAATCCCAGGACCGCGGCCTCTCCAACCTCGGCTGGCTCCTCTCCCGCTTCACCTTCTCCTTCGCCGAATACCACGACCCCGCATTCATGGGCTTCCGCAACCTCCGCGTCATCAACGAGGACATCGTCCAGCCCGGCGGCGGCTTCGGCACCCACGGCCACAGGGAAATGGAAATCGTCTCCTGGGTCCTCTCCGGCTCGCTCCGCCATCAGGACTCCATCGGCGCCGGCGGCGTCCTCGTCCCCGGCGACGCCCAGCACATGTCCGCCGGCACCGGCATCCGTCACGCCGAGTACAACGGTTCTGACACCACCCCGGTCCACTTCCTCCAGCTCTGGCTCCTCCCCAAAACCCCCGGCATCCCACCCACCTACGAGCAGCGCCACTTCCCCGTCGCCGAGGAGCCGAACCTGCTCCACCTCATCGCCTCCCCGGATGGCCGCGACAACTCCCTCCTCTGGAACGCCGACGCCAACCTCTACGCCACCAGGGTAGACCCCGCCGACAAGGTCGAGCACGCACTCACCCACCCCCATGCCTGGGTCCAACTCGCCCGCGGCTCCGCCACCGTCAACGGCCAGGATATGGCCCAGGGAGACGGCCTCGCCCTCTCCGACGAAATCGAAGTCTCCATCCAGGCGGGCCCCGACGGCGTCGAAGCCCTCATTTTTGAACTGGTTTAAGAACGGAAACGGAGTGAGCCGATTGGCTCACTCCTTCGGAAAGCTCAACTGCTGCCCACCCGGACGCGGCACGGGCAATATTTCATCCACGTCCACCCACTCGGTCGGATAATTCCCCGTGTAGCACGCCGTGCAGTGACCCGTAGGCTTGCCGGCCGCATCTGGCGTCTGGCAGCACTTCAGCAATCCATCCAGCGAAAGATACGCCAGCGAATCCGCCTCAATGTACTGCCGAATCTGCTCAATCGAGTTGTTGGCCGCAATCAGGTCTCGCTTGCTCGGCGTATCCACCCCGTAAAAACAAGGCGAAACCGTCGGCGGGCAGCTGATTCGCAGGTGAACTTCCTTCGCGCCCGCCCCCCGCACCATCCGCACAATCTTCCGGCTCGTCGTGCCGCGAATAATCGAGTCGTCAATCAGGATGACCCGCTTGCCTTCCAGCAGATTCCGCACCGGGTTCAGCTTCAGTTTCACGCCAAAGTCCCGCACCCGCTGCTCCGGCTCAATAAACGTCCGGCCCACGTAATGGTTGCGAATCAGCCCGAACCGGAAAGGCAGCTTCGCCTCTTCCGCATAACCCAGCGCCGCCGTCACGCCACTGTCAGGCACCGGCACCACCACATCCGCCGGCACATGCGACTCCCGCGCCAGTTGCCGGCCCATCTCGTCCCGGCTCTCCTGCACCCAGCGCCCATAAATCCGGCTGTCCGGCCGCGCAAAATACACATGCTCAAAGATGCAGCTCGACTGCGGAAATCCAGAGGCAAACTGCCGGCTCGTCACCCCGTCCGAGGAAACCATCACCAGCTCGCCCGGCTGCACATCCCGCACATACTCGGCTCGCAACAGGTCAAACGCGCAGGTCTCGGAAGCAAACACAATCGTGTCCGACCCATCCTCGTTCCGGATGCGCCCCATCGACAGCGGCCGGAATCCCCGCGGATCGCGCGCCGCAAAAATCCGGTCCCGCGTCATCATCACAACCGAAAACGCGCCTTCCACCTGCGCCAGCGAGTCCGCAATCGCGTCCACCAGCGTTCCCGCCTTGGAGTGCGCAATCAGCTGCACAATGATTTCCGAATCCGACGTCGTCTGGAACGCCGCCCCGGCCCGCTCCAGTCGCGTCCGGATATTCCCCAGGTTCACCAGGTTGCCGTTATGCGCAATCGCAATCAGCCCCTTGGTCGACTCCACCCGAATCGGCTGCGCATTCAGCAGCGCCGAGTCACCTGTCGTCGAGTACCGCGTGTGCCCAATCGCCAGCTCGCCCACCAGCTTCGACAGTACATCCTCGGTAAAAATCTCTGAAATCAGCCCCATGCCCTTGATATTCGACAGGTGCTGCCCATTCGCCGAGGCAATGCCGCCAGACTCCTGCCCGCGATGCTGCAACGCATACAGTGCCAGGTAAATCTGCCGCGCCGCCTCAGGATGCCCATATATCGCAGCGACCCCGCACTCTTCCTTCAGCTTCGGGTCTTCTTCCACAGCCTCAGCCACTTCCGGCCCCGTCTGCGCTTCCAGCTTCAGTACCTCTGAGATATCCGCAACCCCAGGGACGCCCTGGTACAGCAACCGGCTCATGCCAGCACCTCGTCGTGCAGCGCCGATTCCAGCGCGTCTGCCCACAGGTGCTTCAGCTCCTTCAGCGTTGCCGAAATCACCGTATCACCGTACACCGAAATCTCCAGCCTGTCCCCGCCCGTCACGCCAATCCGCGCCGTCAGGAACTGGTACTTCGCCGCAAGTGCGTCAATCTCGGCCACATCGCCCGCCTTCGCCGTCACCACCACCGTCGAGGCCGGCTCGGCAAACACTCCAAACAGCGGATGCGCCATCAGCGCCGGCTCCTGCTCCACCGTCACCCCAATCCCCTTCGGGAAGCTCGCCTGCGCCAGCGCCACCGCCAACCCGCCATCCGAGACGTCCGTCGCCGACCGCACCAGCTTCCGCTCCGCCAAGGCCTGCAACAGCGTCTGCAAATCCGCCTCCGCGTCCAGGTCCAGCGCCGGCGGACGTCCCCACAAGCTGCCCAGCACTACCTTCGCAAACTCGGAAGAACCAAAGACAACCTGCGCCGCCCTCACCTCTTCCTCGCTCCCCTCCGGTGTCACCGTCTCGCCCGGCTGCGCTTCCAACGCCGGCAGCGGATATTGGCTCATCGGCGGCGTCTCAATTGGAAACTTCAGATTCGGCTGCGCATCCGTATCCCTGGGCACCGGCCACAGCAGCACAATCGCATCCCCGGCCTGTTGGAAGGCCTTCGGAACCGCCTTCGTCACATCCTCCAGAATCCCAACAATGCCCAGCACCGGCGTCGGATAAATCCCCACACCCTTGGTCTCGTTGTACAGCGACACATTGCCGCCCGTAATCGGAGTTCCCAGTGCCGTGCAGGCCTCACCAATGCCGTCAATTGCGGCGGAAAGCTGTGCCATGATCTCCGGCTTCTCCGGGTTCCCAAAGTTCAGGCAGTTGGTCGCCGCCACCGGCAGCGCGCCTGTCATCGCAACCTTGCGGCTGGCCTCGGCCACCGCATGCATCGCACCCAGCTTCGGATCCAGGTAACACCAGCGCCCGTTCCCATCCAGCGCCATCGCCAGCCCACGCTCGTGTCCGGCAGTTCCGGTGCCCTTGATGCGCATCACCCCGGCTTCCGCTCCCGGCCCGGCCACCGTATTCGTCTGCACCATCGAGTCATACTGCTCATGCACCCAGCGCTTGCTGGCCACATTCGCGCTCTTCAGCAGCGCCTTCAGGTCAGCCGTGTAGTCCCGCGGCTCGCTCAGTGCCGCCAGCGCCTCCGCGGGCGCCTCCGCCGGAACCGGAGCCGTCCACTCTCCCACCGGGCGGTGATACAGTGGTGCGTCATCCGTCAGCGACTCATTCGGAATATCCGCCACCACAACGCCCTTGTGCCGGATTCGTAACCGCGGCTCAGCCTTCACCACGCCCACAATCGTTGCGTCCAGACCCCACTTCGCAAAGACCTCCAGCACCTCGTGCTCGCGGCCCTTTTCCGCCACCAGCAGCATCCGCTCCTGGCTCTCGGAAAGCATAATCTCGTACGAACTCATCCCCGTCTCGCGCTGGGGAACGTAATCCAGTTCCACATCCAGCCCCACGCCGCCGCGCGCACCCATCTCGCATGTCGAGCAGGTCAGCCCCGCCGCGCCCATATCCTGGATGCCCACAATCGCGCCCGTCTGCATCGCCTCCAGGCAGGCCTCCAGCAGCAGCTTTTCCATAAATGGGTCGCCCACCTGCACATTCGGCCGCTTGGCCTCCGTGCCCTCGTGGAACTCTTCCGAGGCCATCGTCGCCCCGTGAATTCCGTCCCGGCCCGTCTTCGCGCCCACATAAATCACCGGGTTGCCCACGCCCGTCGCCTTGCCGTAGAAGATCTCGTCAATCTTCACCATGCCCAGCGCAAACGCGTTCACCAGAGGATTGCCCGAGTAACAGGGCTCAAACTTCGTCTCCCCGCCCAGGTTCGGCACCCCAAAGCAGTTGCCATACCCGGCAATGCCCGACACCACACCTTCCACAATCGCGTGGTTCTTCCGCACAAAATCGGCGGAATCCTGCTCCCGCCCGTTGATGCTGCTATCCGCCACCGACAGCGATCCAAACCGCAGCGAATCCATCACCGCCAGCGGCCGTGCGCCCATCGTGAAAATATCCCGCAGAATGCCGCCCACGCCCGTCGCGGCGCCCTGGTGCGGCTCAATATAGCTGGGATGGTTGTGGCTCTCGATCTTGAACGCGCACGCCCACCCGTCGCCCACATCAATAATGCCGGCGTTCTCGCCCGGCCCCTGCACCACCCGCTCGCTCTTCGTCGGCAACCGCTTCAGATGCACTTTGGACGACTTGTACGAGCAGTGCTCGCTCCACATCACCGAGTAAATCCCCAGCTCGGTCAACGAAGGCACCCGCCCCAGCGCGCCCAATATGCGCCCGTACTCGGTCGGCGTCACACTGTGCAGCGCCAGCAACTCAGGCGTCAACTCAACTGGCTCAGGAATCCGTGCGCTTTCCGCCGGAGGAATCGTTCCGGGGTACACGGGTTGGGAAGGGGTTGCGGCAGGACCGGAGGCGTCAGGAAAGGGAGTGTGTGTCATCTCTCTCACTCCTCATTGTCGCACGCGCCGAAGATGAATTTCCCGCGAATCTGCTCCGGAAAATCCCCATACCTCCAAACCAGGCCGCTCCGCCACACCCCAGCCAGCCCCAGCCCCCATCAGCTTCTACGCGGCTACCCGGCACCCGCAGCTCATCCTGCCCACTGGCCCCCAGCCCAACCCCTGTGCGATACTGGCTTCACCCACCACCCAGATGCCGGGATGGCGGAACTGGCAGACGCAGCGGACTCAAAATCCGCCGAGGTAACCCCTCGTGGGGGTTCGACCCCCCCTCCCGGCACCAATCTAAATCCATCCAAATATTGAGACTTGGCTAGGGCCTGTTCACGCTACCTGGATGGATGGCGTTGCGAGCGAAAATCGGGCCAGACAAGAGCGAGCCCGAGAGCTGTGGCGACCCCACCGCCGAGGGCGAGAACGCAGTATGGCCCGATTTGCGCCGCAACCCGCAGGGACGGGGCCAGTTTTCCCCATTTCTGCGTCGCTCCTCGCTTCAGTAACTCGTTACAGCGCACTCGACGCTTCTTGAACTGGGGAAAACTCCTCGCCCGTCGCCACCACTCAGGGAGTGTGAACAGGCCCTAGGTCCTTCCGACTCCCCTTATTGCAGGGTTTGGATCCCAGATTTGGCTTGCGGGACCATCTCGTGACTGTTTTGGGTGAGGCTGGACTCTCCGCTCTCTTGGAGTTTCCGCATTGCGTCCGCAATTTCCGTACGGGAAACAACCGCATATCCGCCGAAATCCCGACTGCGGAATAGCATCTGCTGCCCTTACGTCCTGAAACACTGCTACCGCGTTCGGGAAGAAACGAAGCAGGCGGTTGGGACGGCTGGCCCTCCAGTTGGCGGAAGGCTACAAGGCTGCCCCAAAAAGAAAACCGGACATTCCTCGGCAGGTTTGTAACGGATTGTCGATTTCATGTCTTTATTCCCTTGAAAGCACTCAACGAGGACATTTGATTCAATGAACTCAGCTATCCATCGATTTTTTGGCCTTCTGGTTCTGCTTGCGATAGGGAATCCAGCTACAGGAGCGCAGGAGACTCTGACGCTTCGACAGGCCGTGAACCAGGCACTCGGGCAGAGTCCGGAGACTGCCATTGCGCGCGCCGACAGTTTGGACGCGAGAGCGGCGGCCAGCATGGCTCGCACTCAGCTTCTGCCACAGGTTGCATTTACCGAAGATATGTCGCGGGGCAACGACCCGGTCTATGCCTTCGGAACACGCCTTCGACAGGGACGATTCACGCAGGCTGACTTTGCCCTGAACGCCCTGAATACCCCCCAGGCCATCGGGAACTTCTCATCGCGAATCTCGGGGCAGTGGATGGCATTTGATTCCTTCAAGGCTCAGCATGAGATTCACCGTGCCGACTTGTATAGACAGAGTGCGGAGCTGTCAGCGAAGGCTGTGGACCAACAGATTGTGTTCCGAGTTGTTGGGGCATACCAGCAGGTTTTGTTCGCACAGAGGGAAATTGCCGTAGCGGAGCATGAGCAGCAGACTGCCACCGCGCTGCTTGCTTCGATTGACGATCATGTGAAAGCTGGCCTCGCCGTTGAGTCAGACAGCATGGCAGCGAAAGTAAACGTAGCGGCCCGCAAAGAGGAACTGATTGCCGCAAATGGTGATCTGCAACTCGCCTGGGCCGCGTTGCGAGAAGCGATGGGTGCCCCGGATCTGAAGGCAGTGGAGCTGAAGCCAATCGAGCCGCATAATTTTCCAACAGGAGTGCTGGACGAAGAGATTGCGCAAGCTGCGAAGGCAAGACCCGATTTGAATGCCCTGGACAAGGCAAACGCTGCGCAGAAGGCTGCAGTTGGAGCCGCGAAGTCAGGCTTTGGCCCTCGCATCAGTGCCTACGGGAACTGGGAGGATGACCACGCTTCCTTCGGCGGATCGGGCGCGAGCAATTGGGTGGCTGGTATCCAAGTCAATCTCGATCTTCTGCCAATTGGCAAGCGAGCACAATTGGCTCGCGAAAGCGCGGCAAAGCAGAAGATTGAGGGGCAGGTGTCGGCCATGCAACAGCACTTGCGCTTCGAAGTGAACCAGGCACATATTCACAGAGAAACCGCTTCCCTGCAAGTTGAGACGGCACTTGCCGCAACGAGCGAAGCTGCGGAGAGTCTTCGCATTTTGAAGAATCGCTACGAAGCCGGTCTTGCTACCATGACAGATTTGCTGCGGGCTGAAGATGCCGAGCGGCAGAGCCAAATGAATTACTGGCATGCAGTATATGGAAATGCCATGGCCTACAGCGAACTTTTATATGTCACCGGGACGTTAACTCCCGATGCTGCGGAGGAGTTGCAATGAAGAATCTCGTATGGGCAAGTATGCTTGTCGCTTCCGCGGCAATGATTACGGGCTGCCATGGTGCTGACACCGTTGCTGCACCTGGCCCCGCTCAAACTGTTCCAGCGCAGGTTGTTGAAAGTCGGCAACAGCAAATTCCGGTGAGCCTTCGAGCAACCGGCACAATCCATTCCAGGGAATCGGCCATTCTTTCAGCTCAGGTGATGGGGCGAATTCAGCAAGTGCTGGTGCATGAAGGCGATCAGGTCCGCGCTGGTCAAACGCTGGTCATTCTGGACGATGCGACACTGCACGCGCAGTTCGATCAGGCTCAAGCCGGGCTGAAGGCAGCCCAGAGCGCGCAAGCTGCGGCACAGACGAATGCTGCGCTGGCAACCAGCACTTTGGAGCGCTACAAGCAGCTTCAGTTGCAGAAAAGCGTGAGTGCGCAGGAAATGGACGAGGTCAGCCGCAGGGCTGAGGCTGCGGAGGCCGGTGTCAATGCCATGCGGGCGCAAACCGACGCGGCACGCGCCCAGGAAAGCGGAGCCCGAACCATGCTTGGTTACACACATTTGGCAGCGCCATTCGCCGGCGTTGTAACAGCACGTATGGCTGATCCGGGAACGATGGCTGCACCGGGAGTACCTCTCCTTCAAGTTGATAAGAATGCAACCTTGCAACTCCAGGTTTCAGTGGATGAGTCAGTCGTTAGTGCCGTTCGCAAGGGAGCCAAGGTTCCGGTATCCATTGACGGCAGCGCCGCTGAAAGATTGTCCGGGACAGTCGCCGAAGCTCTTCCCGCAGCCGATCCAACCAGCCACACCTTCCTGGTGAAGATTGACCTGCCAGCATCGAACCAGTTCCGTGCCGGTATGTACGGAACAGCAGACTTCGCCAACGGGACACGACAGGCCATTCTCATTCCGCGCACTGCTGTTGTGGCGCGCGGATCTCTCAACTGCGTCTATGTTCTAAACGACCAGGGCATCGCTCAACTGCGCTACCTCACGCTGGGGGCCACACAGGAAAACCTTGTGGAGGTACTTTCGGGAATCTCCGCTGGAGAAAAGCTCGTAGATCTTCCCGCTGACCGGGAGTTGGCTGGAAAACACATTGACAGCATCGCAGGGGTCAAGCAATGAAGCAAGATCTTGGAATAGCCGGGCGACTGGCACACTCATTCATTAACTCCAAGCTGACGATTCTCTTTATCGCTGCGTCTCTGGCCGTTGGCATTTTCGCGGTTGCAATTATTCCCCGCGAGGAGGAGCCCCAGATTCTTGTTCCGATGCTGGATATTGCGACGGCGATGCCCGGCGCCTCTCCTGCGGAAGTGGAAGAACGCGTCACTCTGCCAATTGAAAATCTGGTGCACCAGATCTCGGGCGTGGAGTTTGTCTACTCCACCTCTGCTCCGGGGCAGAGTCTGGTCATCGTCCGCTTCCTGGTGGGCACGCAGCAGGAAGACGCATTGATCAAGGTGTACAGCAAACTCTATTCGAACTTTGATCGCATGCCGCCCGGTGTCACGCAGCCGATTATCAAGGCTCGCTCCATCGACGATGTCCCAATCTTGGCCATGACCCTCTGGGGCGAACACTATGACGGTTTTCAGTTGCGCAACATTGCCGAAGAGATGCAACACAATGTTGCGCAGATTGGCGATGTTTCAGAAACCACAATTATCGGCGGACTTCCACGTACGATGCGGGTCGTGCTCAGTACGGAGAAGCTGAACGCATTCGGAATGTCGCCAATGGCAATTGTCGGCCACCTGCAGGCCTCAAATGCCAGCGTGCAAGCCGGCACTTTCTCTGAGAATAACCAGGAAGTTCGAGTCGATGCCGGCAATCTGTTCAGCCGCAAAGAAGACCTGGAAGTCGTTGTGGTTGGAGTGGTGCGCGGGCGGCCCGTGTATCTGCGCGACGTTGCGGAAAAAATTATCGATGGTCCTGCAGATCCCGCCAACTATGTCGCATTCGGAACCACCAGCGCGGGCTCCAAGGCAGGTCAAGGCGCGCGGCAGTATCCAGCGGTGACGATTACTGTTGCGAAGCGGAAGGGCACCAACGCCACGGATATTTCGAATGCCGTGCTCAAGCGGGTTCATGAGATGCAGGGCGTTACGATTCCCAACGACGTAACCGTCACCACGACCCGCAATTACGGAGAGACTGCGAAGGACAAGTCTGATGAGTTGCTGGAACACCTTCTTCTAGCGACGCTCTCTGTCACATTTCTTGTGGCGCTGTTTCTCGGCTGGCGTGAGTCGGGCGTTGTGCTGCTGGCAATTCCCGTCACGCTGGCGCTCACCATGTCCGTGTTCTACTTCCTCGGATACACCATCAACCGTGTCACGCTGTTCGCGCTCATTTTTTCCATTGGCATTCTCGTGGATGATGCAATCGTCGTGGTTGAAAACATGGTTCGTCACTTCCGGATGCTTGAGAACCATGGCCGCCCCATGAGCACCGTCGCTGTTGAGGCGGTCGCCGAAGTCGGAAATCCTACAATCCTCGCGACATTCGCTGTCATCGCAGCTGTCTTGCCGATGGCGTTTGTGCGTGGATTGATGGGCCCTTATATGCGACCAATTCCAGTAGGAGCTTCGGCTGCGATGCTCTTTTCACTGATGGTAGCCTTCGTGGTGTCTCCGTGGGCGGCACTTCGCCTCCTCGGAAAGCACCTCGACGGTGCAAAATTGCTGGAGCCCGAGACAGAGAATTGGCGAACGCGGCTCTACCGCAGAATCATGACGCCGCTGATTCAGTCCCCACGCAATCGCCTTGTGTTCCTCATCGGAGTGGCCGCATTGCTCATCATCTCCGTGGCGCTCGTGCCGGCCGGTTTGGTGAAGGTGAAGATGCTGCCGTTCGACAACAAGAGCGAACTGCAGGTTGTAATCAACATGCCTGACGGTACGCCGTTGGAGCAGACGGCACGTGTCGCGGAAGCGCTGGGCGACGAACTTGCAAAGCAACCGGATGTATTGAACTACCAGACCTATGCTGGAGCCTCCGGGCCGTACAACTTCAACGGACTGGTCCGCCACTACTACATGCGTCGTCAGTCAAACCAGGCGGATATTCAAGTGAACCTGCTGCCCGCGAAGGAGCGAAAGCTGCAGAGCCACGCAATCGCAAAGCAGTTGCGCCCAATCATGGACGCAATCGGCGATCAGTTTGGCGCGCGAATCCAGGTGAGTGAAGTTCCTCCTGGGCCGCCAGTGATTCAAACACTGGTTGCAGAGGTATACGGGCCGGATATCGCAGGACAGACTGCGGTCGCGCAACAGATCAAATCCATCTTCCGACATACGGATGGGGTTGTTGATACTGACTGGTACGTGGAAGATCCTCAGCCCCGGATGACTGTGCGAGTGGATGAAGTAAAGGCCGCTCAGCACGGGATTGCTGTCGCGGATGTTGCACATGCACTCGCCCTGGCACTCTCTGGGGCGCAAGTTGGACTTGTTCACGATCAGGCCTCGCGACAGCCGGTTCCGGCAATTGTGGAATTCAACCGAGCCGACCGATCTTCCGCGGAGAAGCTGGAAAGCATCCGCTTGCCAGGGACTGATGGGGGCATGGTATCGCTGCGCGAGTTGGTCTCAGTCGAGAACAAGACAATTGAACGCAGCATCTACCACAAGAACCTGCATCGTGTCGTCTATGTGACAGGCGACGTCGCGGGCGCAATCGAGAGCCCGGTGTACGCAATTATGCAGATGAACAAGGAACTCAATCATCTGACGCTTCCTGCTGGCTACACTCTCACTCGCTATAACGCATCCATGCCAGAGTCTACAGACCACTACTCGATGAAGTGGGACGGTGAATGGCACATTACGATTGAGGTCTTCCGTGACATGGGGCTCGCCTTTGCAGCGGTGCTGGTACTCATTTACGTGCTTGTTGTGGGCTGGTTTCGCTCGTTCATCGTGCCGTTGATCATCATGGCGCCGATTCCGCTGACCCTGGTCGGAATCATGCCGGCACACGCAATCATGGGCGCGTTCTTCACTGCAACGTCGATGATTGGCTTCATCGCCGGAGCTGGAATCATTGTTCGAAACTCAATCATCCTTGTGGATTTTATTGAATTGCGTATCCGTGAGGGCATGCCCCTGGCCGAAGCGGTGATGGATGCAGGTGCGACGCGATTCCGTCCCATGCTGTTGACGGCCGCTGCAGTTGTGGTGGGCACGAGCGTTATCCTTACCGACCCAATTTTTCAGGGTTTGGCTTTATCGCTGATTGCTGGGGCTGTGGCATCGACGTTCCTGTCCTGGCCCACAATTCCAGTCCTCTACTACATGGTTCATGCCGGAGATAAAGCAAAGCCCGGCACTCAACCCGAACACGAAGAAGGAGAAACCCTATGACCGTCGAAAGAGCTGTACGCCTTATGGGAGGAGCAATGGTGCTGATCTCCCTTTTACTTGCTCACTTTGTGGGACAGTCCTGGCTTTGGCTGACAGCCTTTGTGGGAGTGAATCTGTTGCAGTCGGCATTTACAAACTGGTGCCCCGCCATGGTCGTCTTTCGTGCGTTCGGCTTGAAAGACGCAAGCTGCTCCAAAGGCTGAGGTTGCAATGAACGACAAACGATTCCCGGCATCACAGGCCTGTCGGCTTGAGAATCCCGAACGCCTCGTTTGGCTCCCACCTGATGACGTGCTGGCAGCAATTGGTGTGCGCACGGGTGATCATGTCGCAGACGTGGGGGCCGGAACTGGATATTTCACTTTTCCGCTTCTCACAACAGTTGGATCTGACGGGAAGGTGTTCGCAATTGATGCGCAGGTTGAGATGCTCTCCTGGATTAAGGAGAAGCTGACTCACACTGCATTTGCAAACGCAGAACTCATACATGCCGATGCCGGGAAGACAGCGCTACCCGACGCGAGTTGCGACCTCTTTTTCCTTGCTGACCTATGGCATGAAATTGAGGATAGAGATCTGGTAATCAAGGAGTCACTTCGGGTTCTCCGCAAGAGAGGTCGCATCGCGATTCTTGACTGGCGCACGGATGTCGAGGCGGTTGCCGGCCCGCCTCTTGCTCACAGGATTGCACCTTCGGATGTCTTGAAAGAGTTGCAGCAGTATGGGTATGGGAATCTCTCATCCTTGGACGCCGGGCGGTATTCATGGCTTGTCCAGGGGGAGAAGACTCGATGAAAGCTCCCAAGACAGGATTGAGTTCCAGTGCAAATGATTTGGTTCGCCCAGGGCGGATTAAGGACGAGGTGTATCGGTGGATGTTCCTGTTGGAGGAGCGCAGGGCAGGTTCCGAGATGGGACTTGCATTAGTACTGTTGCGGGCATGGCAGGCGGCTGCCACCACGCCGGCGAACAAGGAGCAAAGGGAATGGCTAAAGAAGGTCTCCCCAATCTGTCTGGAAATGATCGATAACGCTCTCGATGGAAGTTCCCCCGCGTCCTCTCGCTCGACACGGCGGGCATCCAGATTGCAGTGAAGGTGCGGTCATCCGCCATCAGTTTAAGAAATACTTGCTTCCATGGGCGATATACTTGTGGTGAATCTGAGTTCCGCCAACGATGCGACCTGAATTAATCCGAGCTACGGAACTGCTGCGTCTCAACAACCGGGAAGCCGTTGAAGAGGCTGTCGCCTTGCTGCAAAATACCGTTTACTCGTTCAGTATGAAGGTGTGCGGGCATTCTGAGGATGCGGAAGACACCACTCAAGAGGTTCTGTTCCGATCCTTAGAACACCTGGCCAAGCTGCAGGACCCTCGACAACTTTCGGTCTGGCTCTATACCGTTACCAAAAATCGTTGCTGGCGCATGCGCCGGAAGAGTGTTCATGCTCCTAAGCAAATGCTCTCCCTGGCCGAATTGATGCCTAGCGATGAAGAGCTGGGAATGTTGCTGCAGGATGCTGGTAAAGGACCGGAACGAAATCTTCTGGATGCAGAGCAGCACCATTTGTTGCATCAGGCAATCCTGCTCATACCGGGGCCTCTGCGTATTGTGCTGGTTCTCCACGACATGGAGGAGTTGACCACCGAGGAGGTAGCTCAAATCCTTCAGTTGCAACAGGGCACCGTCAGAATTCGGCTCCACAGGGCGCGTCTCAGTGTTCGAAAGAAGATGAATGAGCTCCTCATTCAGGTTCATCTCCCAGAGGATGCCCTCCATGGACAAAAGGGCACAGCAAAGGGGCGACGACCCAAAAGGGTCAGTCGTCCTGATGCCTGCATCGATCTGTTTGCAAATCTCTCTGAGTACATGGATGGAAGGATTGAGCCGGTGGCATGTGAGCAGATGCGTACGCATATCGAAGCATGTCCGTCCTGCGTGGCGTTCCTTCGGGACCTACGCTGTGCAATCGATCGATGCCGGTCCCTTGAAGTCCCGTCAGCTCCCAACGTCGCCTCCCGTTTGCGCAACCTGCTAACCCAGGAATACTTGCGAATGCTGGTTCAGCCCACTCAAAAATAAATCTTCGCCCATGTGTAACAGAGTCCTTCTTCCATGGCTTTCATCTAAAGAAGAGGTGAAATTCGATGGAAGTCAGGATCACGCATCTTAACCAGGTGAAGTTCCGCATTCAGGCACGGTCGCATTCCATTCTGTGTGACCAACCAGCAGAAAATGGCGGAGAAGACAGTGGGATGACCCCACCTGAGCTGCTGCTGGCTTCTCTTGGCTCCTGTGCGGCCTTCTACGCGGTGCAGTATCTTAAGACGCGCGGACTCGATGACAACGGCGTTGAGGTCGTCGTGAGTTCTGAAAAGCTGAAGCAGCCTTCACGACTCGGCAATTTTCAAATTCACGTTCAGTGCCCATTACCTCTGAATGACGATCAGAAGCAGGGACTTATGCGTTCCGTTCACCATTGTTTGGTCCACAACACCCTTCTCACACCACCCGACATCACCATCGATCTGTCGGTGGGTGAGCCGCGCTTGCCTTAAGGATATTAACTGCGGCGGTTCGAACATACTGCCAGCCCTTGGATAGACTTCTTCTTGCTTCCATCGAGTCCCGGTTTGCTGAGTCGAGCGATTGGGTCAGATTGGATTGCCGAAGGGAATTCTTGAACAGTCTTGAAAACTTCCGTGTCATTGTGTTCCGAACTGTGGCCGAGCAAAGCAGCTTCAGGAAAGCCGCGGAGAAGCTTTATCTCACGCAACCGGCAGTCAGCTTACAGATCAAGGCGCTTGAAGAAGAGCTCGGTGTACTACTTTTCAGTCGTGCCGCTGCCCAGATCTCAATGACAAAGGCGGGAGAGATTCTCTTTGCGTACTCAGAGGCGGTCAGAGGGCTTCGGGTACAAGCCCAGGCGGATATCGCAGGACTCAGCGGTGAGCATACAGGGCACCTCGCTCTGGGCGCGTCTACGACCATTGCGCAATATCTGCTGCCGCAATTGTTGGCCGAGTTCAATCACGAACTTCCGCACGTTCGGCTGACCTTGATGAGCGGGAATACGGAGCATATTGTCAACGCACTGGAAGAGCAGAAGATTGGATTGGGGCTGATTGAGGGCCCGCCGCGGAATCGCGATGTCAAAACGGAAGCATTCCTCGAGGATGAGCTTGTGTTGATTGCTTCGACTGCTCATGAGTTTTCTGAACGCAACTCCGTTTCTGCTTCTGACCTGGCTCGCTGGCCCCTGCTCCTTCGGGAGCGTGGTTCAGGTTCACGCCATGTGCTTGAATTGGCTCTGGAGCAGGCTGGAATCAAGAGAAATTCACTCAAAGTTGTCATGGAATTGGACTCAACTGAGGCCATCAAATCCGCGGTTGAAGCAGGCCTTGGGGTCGGGTTTGTTTCGCGTTGGGCAATTGCGAAGGACCTGAGACTGAATTTTGCGTTCAAGGTAGTTGATGTGGGTGGGTTACAAGTCAGACGTCAATTCCTGATCGCCTCCCCTCCAGGCCCAGAGCCAATGGGTTTGGCGAAAGAGTTTCGTCGTTACCTCATCGGTCGTGCCGGCGCACAACGGCTCGAACCTCAGGCGAACATGCTCAAGTAAATCTTGATAAAGATTGCAAATGGGGCATCAATACTTCTGCTTGGACAGGGTACAGATGGTTCCAGATACTGGAAATATGTCCAAGAATATATTCTTTGCAGGCTTAATTCTCTCTGCTAGTGGGTATCTTTCACCGCCATTTGCACTGGCTGCAGGGCTAATCTATGGATTCACATTTGTACATCCGTACCACCTGGATGCCAAGCGCCTTTCGAAGCTCCTGCTGCAGGTTTCCGTGGTCCTCCTCGGCTTCGGGATGAATCTTCAAGAGGTTCTTCATGTCGGCTGTTCAGGGTTCGTGTACACCGCAGCGAGCATTACCTTTGCGATGCTTTTGGGATGGGGGCTTGGAAGTATTCTGAGCGTGCAGAAGCGCATTTCATTCCTCATCTCCATCGGAACAGCAATATGCGGTGGGAGTGCGATTGCTGCAGTTGCGCCCATTTCCGGGGCAAGTGAAGAGGAGATTGCGGTTTCATTAGGCACTGTCTTTGTGTTGAATTCAGTCGCCTTGCTCGTATTCCCCTTTGTTGGAACTGCGTTGCACCTGACCCAGAATCAGTTCGGATTATGGGCAGCGCTGGCCATACACGACACGAGTTCTGTCGTCGGTGCGGCTGCCAGGTTTGGTGCTGTGGCGCTCGCCATTGGCACAACCGTCAAGCTCGCACGAGCACTATGGATTGTACCCATGTCCGTCGGGACAGCATTTGTCTACAAGAGCAAAGCGCGGATCCGATGGCCGTGGTTCATTCTCTTCTTCTGCCTCGCAGCAGTTGCGAACACATACGTTCCTATCCTCCAACACGTGTACCCCGCATTCAAGCACCTCGGCGGGATCGGCCTTACGGTGACCTTGTTCCTTATTGGAACTGGTTTGTCGAAGGAGACCCTTCGGGAAGTGGGCGTCCGGCCGCTTTTGCAGGGGGTATTGCTTTGGATTGTCGTCGCGGTAGGATCGTTGGCCTTGATTCGTGGCAACTGGATTCACCTGTAGCGGGGGAGATGTGTGAGCCTTGACCGTTAGGTGGCCGGGAAATTTAGGGCGTGGATGGCCACCTGGGTCACTTACAGGTCTTGAATCCGAACGGCAAACTGGTCGGACCCTGTCCAATCAAGCCAGTTGCAACGTGAGCGATGCTGATGGCTGCAAAGTGTCAAGCCTGGGTAGGGACAACAGGATCCCCGATGATTCTGCCCATGTAAGAATTGATAACTTACGTGGGATCAATACAGGGCTTTATCAAGCCCCCCCTGCCCGCACCGCTCCAAGGTATTCACAATCTAGCAGCCCGTGGTAAAAGTCGTGTTCTGCGCCAGTACGGGACGAGCTTGAAAACGTCTAAACGGTATGGCGATGGGCAAGCGGCAACATCGAGAGCGGCAAGAGGATTTGTGGGTGGCGCACACGGAATTGGCCACCGC
>CAIVDV010000023.1 GCA_903904755.1 uncultured Acidobacteriaceae bacterium
AAATAGGCTGGCCCTACGAGGTGTATAAGGGCCTAGGGCGGTAGGGAGGCGGTGTGAATTTGAGACACTGAGTAAACACTTTTCGCTTCGCCTGTTTTATGGTAGTTGAGGAGGGCTTGTTTTTTTCAGAACAACGCACTTCGGCTAGCGAAATTTCAAATGGCTGCAGCTTTGTTGAGAGCGCAGCAAGAGTTCACGAAATGCGTGTTGGCTGTTCCGTTTTTCGATGGAAACGAAACGGGGCCGAGCTCCCTTGCTGAGTTTTTAGACAAAGCAGAGAATACGTGGCTCGGTTGCGGACTGGGCCTGGAGGAGCCCGTGGGCTGCCGTACGTTGAGCGTGCGGTTGCAAGGACCAGCCAACTCATGGTGGCTGCAGCGCACCGTGGCCAACGATCGGCCTGCCACCTTTGCCCAGTTTCGTGATGGGCTGCGCGCGGCGTTCTTGGCGCCGGACCACGCGAACGTCAAGTACATGGCGCTATGCTCGTTAGCTCCGCCACTGTCAGCGTCGCCGGAGCACGTGGCGGAGTACTGTTCGCAGTGGCAACAACGTCGGGCAGCGCTTTCGGGCTTCGTCACTTCAGACACGGTGGAGTTGCTTTTGCTGTCGATGTTTACTCTCGCGATGCCAGCGGGGGTACTTCAGCAGGAACTGCGCGCCCACCCACCAGCGACGGTCGCTATTGCCATACCCATTGTGAAAGCATTGGCGGCGTCTGCTGCTGCAGCAGCGCACGGCAAGGCTCAAGCGGGTCAGGGCAAAGCGGCAGGACTGCACGCAACTGCGGCTTCAGCGGGGAAGGGGAGGTCTGAGCGCGGGTCGGCTGTCAACAAGGCAACATTGAAGTGTTACAACTGCGACAAGCTCGGCCATTTTGCACGCGAGTGCCCGTTGAAGTCCGCCATTAAACCCGAGGAGGATTATTCTGGTGCAAGGCCCGTCTCGCCTCGGGTATTACTTAGTGCAATGGGGATGGTGGGAGGGACTCGAGCACGCATTCTTTTTGACAACGGTGGAACTGACATCTTTATTTCAGCTGCGTTTGCTGGGCGGGCGCATTTGGACACTTCTGCCATTAAGTCGACAAGCGTCTTCATTGAAAGAGCCGGTGGGGAGGACACACTGGACACCAACGCGAAAGTTATTCCACTCGCAACAGTTCGGGTCGGCGGGTTCTCGTGCAACGTCACCAACTGCATCATATTGGCAGATATTGGGGACAAGTACGATGTCATCCTTGGAAAACCTTGGTGGCGCCAGATGGGCCCACGCCTCAAGGTTGACTACGACACCAACCGTATGAGCGTGGGGAATGCAAGCTGGATTGCGGCAGGCTGGGGAAAGCCTACGGTGGTGGCTGGGCAGGCGTCGGGGCAGGCGTCCGTCACGGCCACGATTGGGACGGTCGATGGTGCAGGGCTGGGCAAGGCACACTCGGGGCAGGGCCGCGCGGCGGGCGAGCCGGCGAGCCCGGCTCAACAGACAGTCGGCGGTGCTGGTGCGGGGCAAAGCCAGACGTCAACAGCGAATGCGGACTCGGCGGGCGGGGCGCAAAACGCGGAAGGCGAGGAAGATGTATATTCCTTGCAGCAGTGCGAAATCTTTTTGATCACTGCACGACAAGGAGCGCGGGCTGTCCGCAAGCCGGGCATGGCGGAGGCTGGGTATGTGTTCCCGCGGTTGGTGGACGACACACCCGCAGCGAGCTTCGACATTGGCTCAGGCTACGCGAGTGTGGGCAAGCCTGGGGTCGCTCAGGGCAAGGCTGGAGTGATGAACAGGGGACTGCGCTTCGGTAACGATGGCAAGGAGGAACCGTCAGCAGCCTTACAGGAGCTGCTGGAGCGGTATGAGCAGGTGATGCCAGTGGAGCTTCCCTTGAAGCTGCCACCGACGCGTGGCGAACCAATGCACATCGAGACTCCAGTTGGGGTGGTGCCGCCTTCCAGACCACCAATCCGGCTCTCCGAGCCCGAGTATGCAGAGCTGCGAAAGCAACTGCGCAGTCTCATCAAGCACGGCTTCATTAGGCCATCAACGTCGCCGTACGCCGCGCCAGTGTTCTTTGTGCGCAAGCCCGGAGACACGAAGCTGCGGCTAGTCGCGGATTGGAGGGGGCTCAATTCGATAACGGTCAAGAACAAGCTGGCGCTTCCCAACTTGGAGGAGCTCTTTGACCAGCTGCGCACGGCACGCCGCTTCACGAAGCTCGACCTGCACAGCGGTTTCAATCAAGTGAGAATTGCAGACGAGGATGTGCACAAAACGGGCATCACCACGCGATACGGGCACTTCGAGTTCACGGTCATGCACTTTGGGTTGACGAATGGGCCAGCGACATTTCAGTCGCTGATGAACCGCGTCTTGCAGCCATTCTTGGGTCGCTTTGTGGTGGTGTTCATCGATGATGTGCTCATTTTCAGTACCACAGAGGAAGAGCACCTGGCGCATGTGGCGCAGGTGCTGCAAGCGTTGCAGCACGCGGAGCTGTACTGCAAGCCAACCAAGTGCGTTTTTGGAGCTTCCATCATCACCTTCCTCGGCCACGTGTTCACTGAGGGAACAATGGCGGTCGACCCGACGAAGACATCAACGGTGGCATCGTGGCCAACACCGCTCAATCAGGCTGACGTTCGCCGCTTCGTGGGCCTGACCAACTTCTTCCGCAAGTTTGTGCCGAGGTTTTCCGGGCTGGCAGCACCGCTCAACAATCTGCTAGGCAGCTCCAAGAGGTGGCAATGGGGCGAGGTAGAGCAGCGTAGCTTCGAAGCCATCAAGAGCGCCTTGGTCAGCCCGCCCACACTGCAGTTGCCTGACTGGTCCAAGCCCTTTGTGGTGGAGGCGGATGCGTCTCAGAAGGAGGGTACTCCGGGCACGATTGCCGCGGTGCTGCTGCAGTCGGGAAGGCCGGTTGCGTACCTCTCGTCCAAGCTCACAGCGGCGGAAATGGGCTACACAATCGACGAGCTGGAGACGCTGGCAGCGGTGAGGGCGGTGTGCAGTTGGCGCCACTATCTCTTTGCAAAGTTTGTTCTGCACACCGACTCGCAGGTGGTGGCGAACCTGTTCACGAAGCGCGGGCAGCTGACCCGCCGCCAGCAGCGCTGGGTGGAGATCCTGAACGATTTCAACTTCGATGTCCAGCGCATTAAGGGCAAGAGCAACGTGGCGGACCCACTGACGCACCGGCCTGATGGAGAGGAGGACGCGGTGGCTTCAAGGCCGCACGGCGCCGGGGGCGTAGGCGTTATCGGTGAGGAGCTGGAGCCGTTGGATGTGGTGCTGGAGAACCCGCTGCCTCGGCATGGGGCAGTAGGGAAGAAGAGCACCACCACTACCGTGACTGTGGACAACAACACGGTGGTGCTGCCAGTATTGGGGAAGCAGGATGGTGAGGTGCTAGCGAGTGCCTTGCATGTCAATGAGGTCCAAGCTGCGGTGGAAGGGGATGCGCAGGCAGTGGCTATTGCGACAACGTGGGAACCGCAGTTGTTGATGGCAATCAAGGCGGGCTACGCAGAGGACCCCGCTTGCATGAGCATTATCAACAGGCTGCGAGACAAGGGGGCGAGTGAGTTGCGGAAGAGCAAGTTGGAGGTGGGAGCTCCTACGTACACATTCGAGGGCGACCTGTTGCGCGTGATCCAAGGGGATGGGGCACCACTACGCATCTACATACCTCAAGCTGGCTCGCTGCGGGTGCGGGTGCTGAGCGCGCTACACGATGCTCCAATGGCGGGGCACCCGGGTCGGGACAGGATGCTTGCCATTGCGCAGGCTGCAGTTTACTGGCCCCGACTGGCGAAGCAGATCCGCGATTTTGTCAAAAGTTGCGATCTTTGCCAGCGTAGCAAGTCGATGAATCGCCAAACTGCTGCGGCAGTTCAGCCGTTAGCCATTCCCTTGCAGCGCTGGGCCCACCAAACAATGGACTTTCTGACAGGACTGCCTGACAGTGACGGATCGGACGCCATTTGCACTGTGGTGGACAGGGCGACCCGGCGTGTTCACTTCCTGCCCACCACCAAGACGGTCACGGCAGAGGGGGCAGCGCAGCTGTACACAGATGGCATCGTGCGCTTGCATGGCTTGCCGTTGTCTATCGTCTCAGATCGGGATAAGCTGTTCACCTCGCTCTTTTGGAAAGAATTGGCGAGCATTTTGCATGTCGAGCTGCACCCGTCAACTGCGAACCACCCTGAATCTGATGGGCTTTCAGAGCGCATGCATCGTACGCTGGTGGAAATGCTGCGCACGATGGTAGCACACCATCAGGGTGATTGGAAGAGGCACCTGGCTATGGCGGAGTTTGCTGTGAACAATCTCGCCAACGCATCGACCGGAGTTTCTGCCTTCTTCGCCGATTTGGGTATTCACCCGATTGCGCATGGGCTGGCAGCGGCCCAAGTCATGGCTGCGGAGCAGGGCCGGGGACAGGTGGCCATTGGGGAGAGAGCCGCGCGGGAGTTTGCTGTGCAGCAACGCAACACCTACCAGCTTGTGATGGATTCTATGCTGGAAGCTCAGGAGCGCTTGCATCGGCAGGATGACAAGGCAGGCACACGAAAGGCGGGAGCCATCGGTAAGGGGGACATGGTGATGGTTTCCTCTGCGGCTCTGCTGTCCCCTGCGCAGCGAGATCGTCCGGCACAGAAGCTCAGCTTCAAGTGGCAAGGACCTTTTCTGGTGTTGGAGAAGCTATCGCCTGCTGCTTTTCGACTGCAGCTTGGGGACATCAGAGCACACCCGGTCATCAACGTGAAGTTCTTGAAGCCCTATTTTGACCCGGCGGGCATGCCGGACAGAGTAGCGGCGCCTCCGGACTTGGTCATAGGTGTGGGAGGGCGGCCGGAGGGGGTGGTGGAGGAGGTGTTGAGTCACCAAAGGTCGCGCCACAGGGTGCCACGCTGGACTTTCACGGTGAAGTGGGAGGGGTTGGGTGTTGGGGGCAACAGTGTGGAGGCTCTCGACGCATTTGTTGACGTGGATGAAGACACAGGCGACACCACCATCAACGAGGCGTTCTTACTGTATGCGCGCAACCATGAGGATGTGTGGGCGGAGTTGCTGCGGCGGGGCTGGGTAGGAGACTGACGGGGGGGGGTGGGGGTAAGTGTGCAATAGTGAAATAGGCTGGCCCTACGAGGTGTATAAGGGCCTAGGGCGGTAGGGAGGCGGTGTGAATTTGAGACACTGAGTAAACACTTTTCGCTTCGCCTGTTTTATGGTAGTTGAGGAGGGCTTGTTTTTTTCAGAACAACGCACTT
>CAIVDV010000024.1 GCA_903904755.1 uncultured Acidobacteriaceae bacterium
CCCCCGGCAGGCGTTCCGGTTTCGCTCACCACGATCATCCACCTCGCCCTCACCAACAGCACGGCGGTCCGCATCGCTGCCACCGATCTTGACAAGGCATCGGCCGAGTACGCTGAAACCCGTCAGGCGTATATCCCCAACCTGATTCTCGGCTCGAGCGTCGGCCCTCCGTCCTACGGTTTTCCGGTCGGTCAGCCCTCCATCTTCAGCGTCAGCTCGTCCTCTCTGGTGCTCAGCTTCTCTCAACCGGAGTACATCCGCGCCGCCCACGCCGGCGTGCTGGCCGCGCAATCTTCGCTGAAGGATGCTCGCGAGCAGGTGATTCTCGACGCCGCCAGCAACTACATGGAGCTGGACACGGTTGCCCGCGACCTGGCCGCCGCGGACGAGCAGCAATCCCGCGCCGCCCGCCTCGTGGAAATTGAGCAGCAGCGCGTGGAAGCCGGCGTTGACCCCACCAGCGAACTTCTGCAGGCGAGGCTGACCGCCGCTGAGGTCAAGCTGAAGCGCATGCACCTCATCACCCGGCAGGGTACGCTGCGCCAGCAGTTGGCCTCCCTCACCGGCCTCCCCGCAAACGTGATCCAGGCCGATGCCGCCAGCATCCCGGAGGTTCCGGCCATCAAGGCGGAGCAGCGGATGGGCTCAGCGCCTGCCATCGACGCGGCATACCAGTCGGCGCTCTCCCACCAGTTCCAGGCTCATGGAGACACCATCGCGGGCGTTCGCCCGCAAATCTCCTTCGGCGTCGTGTACAACCGCGACGCGGCCTTCAGCGGGTACGAGAACTACTACAAGACGTTCCAATCGAACAACGTGAGCGCCGGCATCCAACTGAGCCTGCCGCTTTTTGACCCTGTCCACTTCTCCAAGCGCAAGGAATCGAACGCAGCCGCCCTGCGCTCCAAGATTGAAGCCGAACAGGCCGCCCATCAGAATGAGGAGCAGATTGCGTCGCTCGACGGCAGCATCGCCGAACTCGACGTGATGGCGGAGGTCGCCGCGCTCCACCAGCAAATCGCAGCCGAGCAGTTGAAGACCGTCGCCGTCCAACTCTCTGACGGCTCCGGCAGCTCCTCAAGCCAGCAGCTCTCGCCCCGCGCCGAGCAGCAGGCTCACATTGAAGAACGCCAGCGTTATATCGAATCCGTAGACGCCGGTTTTGACCTGTCCCGCGCGCGGCTCGGCCTGATGCGCGCACTCGGCCACATGGAAGAGTGGCTACACACGCTTGGGCCTGACTCTGCCACGCCTGCCACCCGGCCGCGTTAACCCCTTTCACCCGGCAAAACCCGCCGCCTGGCCAGCAAATTGCCCGTTCAACGGGTTTTCGCGGCCTGAAACCAACCGAATGGTAAAATCGAGATTGACTATGCCTTTGAAAACACTCCTTCTGAATCCGCCCTCGTTTGAGAACTTTGATGGTGGCGCCAGCTCCCGCTGGCCGGCTACCCGCGAGATTGAGTCTTACTGGTACCCTGTGTGGCTGGCCTACCCGGCAGGCTTGCTGGAAGGCTCCCGCCTGCTTGACGCGCCGCCTCACCACGTCAGCGCCCAGGAGACCATCGAAATCGCGAAGGGCTACGAGTTCCTGGTTCTGTTTACCTCCACCGTGGGTTGGGAGGGCGACCAGCGCCTGGCCGAAGCCATCAAGGCGGCAAATCCCTCCATCAAGGTCGCCTTTGTCGGGCCGCCGGTCACCACCTCGCCGGAAAAGGCTCTGAACGAGTGCTCCGCCCTCGACTTCATCTGCCGCCGCGAGTTTGACTACTCTGTCGTCGAGTTCGCCCAGGGCAAGCCGCTGAGCGAGATCCTCGGCATCAGCTACAAGGCCGATGGCAAAATCATCCACAATCCCGACCGTCCCCAGGTCGAGGATCTGGACGCCATGCCGTGGGCCACCAAGATTTACAAGCGAGACATGGACGTCACCCGGTACAACGTGCCGTTCCTGCTGCACCCCTACATCGCGCTCTACTCCACTCGCGGGTGCCCGGCGCAGTGTACTTTCTGCCTTTGGCCGCAAACGCTTTCAGGCCACGCCTGGCGCAAGCGCTCCACCGACGATGTGGCTGCCGAGCTGAAGTGGGCCAAGGAGAACTTCCCCGAGGTGAAGGAATTCTTCTTTGACGATGACACCTTCAACATCCAGAAGGCCCGCACCATCGAGCTGTGCGAAAAGCTGAAGCCGCTGAAGCTCACCTGGAGCTGCACCAGCCGCGTCACCACCGACCGCGAAACGCTGCAGGCCATGAAAGATGCCGGCTGCCGCCTGCTCATCGTCGGCTTTGAGTCGGGCGACCCGCAGATACTGAAGAACATCAAGAAGGGCGCCACGGTTGAGCGTGCCCGCGCCTTTGCCAAGGACTGCAACGAAATCGGCCTGGTCATCCACGGTGACTTTATCCTCGGCCTGCCTGGGGAAACCAAGGAATCGATCCAGAACACCATCAACTTCGCCAAGTCGCTGGATGTGGAGACCATTCAGGTTTCGATTGCCCACGCCTATCCCGGCACCGAGTTCTTTGACTTCGCCGAGAAGAACGGCTACATCACCAACGAAGAGGCCATGAGCGACGCCGGCGGCCACCAGATGGCACACATCGAGTACCCCGGCCTGCCCAAGGAATACGTCCTGGAGATGGTGCACAAGTTCTACGATGCCTACTACTTCCGGCCCAAGGCCGCCTTCCGCGTTATCTGGAAGGCGATTGTCAACCGCGATGTGCCCCGCCTCTACGTCGAAGCCAAGGCCTTCCTGAAGCTGCGCGGTGAGCGCAACCAGATGGTGAAGGCTGCCAAGAAGAAGCAGGCCGCAGCCGCCCGCGCCTAGGACAAAAGAAGCTGCCGCAGCGGTTACCCCCGCAGCGGCAGCTTCACCCAAGCCCATGTCTCACTCCCGCCTCAAACCTGGTCAATACGCCATCCTCGGGCTGGTATCCATCAGTGCGCCGCTGGGCGATACGCTGCTTGACCGCGGGATGAGCCACATGCCGCCTATTTCCCTGGCGCACCCATCGGCGCTCCTCGCCGCTGTCTTCACCCCGTGGGTAGTTGCCGGGATTGCGCTGCTCATTGGTTTTTTCGCCAGTTACCTGACTGCGCTCTCCTGGGCCGACCTGACCTACGTTCTGCCCGCCACGGCTTTTGGCAACGTAATTGTTGCGCTGCTCTCGAAGTTCTGGCTGCACGAAGAGATCTCCCCCTCCCGCTGGGCCGGCATCGCGCTGATCACCGTAGGTGTTGGCTTTGTCGCGCAGGGCCCCTCACGGACGGAGCATCCGGCACCGCCGTCTTCGCCTGAGGAGGCTGGATGATTGCCGGAATCCCCATGCCCGACGCGAATCACTGGGCCGAAGCTGCCATGATCGCGACAGTGGTGCTCAGCTCCACCGCGGGCGAGGTGCTGACCGCAGCCGCCATGAAGTCCATCGGCGACCTGGACGACATCCGCGCAGTCAGCGGGCTGAAGGGTGCCATCAAGGCAGTCGTCACGTGCCCGTTGTTTTTCCTCGGCGTGGGCTTCCTGGCTTTTGCCTTTTTTGCTTTGCTCTTCGCCCTCAACCATCTGCCGCTGAGCCTGGTGGCGCCGGCCTCGGCCTCGCTCACGCTGGTCACCAACGCGATCGCGGGGAAAATCTTCCTCAAGGAAAACGTTGACCGCCGCCGCTGGGTCTCAGCGATGCTGGTCGCGATGGGCGTGTACCTGCTTACACAGTAGTTTCCGTTGCTTCCCCGAAACCACCCAGCCCTGCACGATACACTCGCTGCATGGGCAAACACCTCTATGTCGCCACGACCAGTGCCGGCAAGCTGGCAGATTTCCGCGCCGCCGCCGAGGCCTTTCAGGTGACGATTGAGCCTCTGCCGGCTTTGAGGACCATTCCCGCACCTGCGGAAGATGGTGCGACCTTTGAGGCCAACGCCGCCATCAAGGCCACTTACTACAGCCGCTTTGCCCCAGGTGCGCTGGTGATTGCCGACGACTCCGGTCTGGAAGTGGATGTGCTGGCGGGCGCTCCGGGGGTTCGCTCGGCCCGCTTCGCCGCCGATACCGGGATGGTCGATTCGCCCGACGCGAACGACAACACAGACGTCTGGAACAACATCGTTCTGCTGCAGAGCATGGCCGGCGTGAAGCCGGACGACCGGACCGCCCGCTACCGCTGCGTGCTGACTGCCGCCCGCGACGGCGTTATCGTGAACATGGCCGAGGGCGCGGTGGAGGGCATCATTCTTGAGGCCCCGCACGGCACCGGCGGCTTCGGCTACGATCCGCTCTTCTACGTACCCTCGCTCGACCAGACCATGGCCGACCTCGACATTGAGGTCAAGCTCTCCATCAGCCACCGAGGCCAGGCCTGTGCCGCCCTGCTGGAGCAGATCTTCGGCCCCTTGGAATAGCCCAAGGCCCAGCAGACTTCCACAAAGGGAGCGGATTTGCCGCCTGGCTTTCACTGAATTACACGGGTTTTCTGCACTTCCTTGACGGTCGTAATATCGGCCACCAATAATGCAGAAGAGATAGAGCAGTCGATAGTCCCTTTCGATTCGAACCATTGCGTCCCAACAAGGAGTTCTAAAGTCCATGGCAACCGCCGTACGTCCCGCTGGCAGCGAGTCAACACCCTCGATTGGCCGCGGTGTATCTCCCCTTCGCGCTGGTGAGGGCAACTCCTTCCTGTTGCGCAAGTTCCATTCCCTCTCTGGCATTGTGCCCATCGGCGCCTTCCTGGTGGAGCACATGCTCTCAAACTTTGAGGCGCTGAAAGGTCCCGCCGCCTATGGCGCGCAGGTGAAGTTCCTCAACAGCCTTCCCCTGGTGCGCGTGCTGGAAGTCTGCTTCATCTTCCTGCCGCTGGCCTACCACGCGCTTTACGGCGTCTACATCGCCACGCGCGGCAAGTCCAACGTCATCTACTATCCCTGGGCAGGGAACTGGATGTACACGGTCCAGCGCTGGACCGGCTACGTCGCCTTCGTGTACATCATCCAGCATGTCGTGCGTCAGCGCTTCCTGGGCACGGAACTGCCGGTTCATCCCTATGCGGCCTTCCACAAGGTTCAGGTGGAGCTGTCGAACCCGTGGATGCTTGCCGTCTACGCCATTGCGCTGCTGGCGGTTTGCTGGCATTTCTCCTACGGAGTCTGGCTCTTTGCCGCCAAGTGGGGCATCACCCCCGGCAAGCAGAGCCGCAAGCGCTTCGGCTATGTCTGCGCTTTCCTGGGCGTCGTTCTCGCCGTCATGGGGCTGGCCAGCCTGTGGGCCTTTGTCGGTGGCAAATATCCGAACGTGCCCGAAGATGTAAAGCCTGAGCAGAGCCTGGTCATCGGCTCTGCCAATGCAGGAAATGTCCAGGGATGAAGAGCCTTTTCGACCAGGCAACGGCTGAGGAAGTGAAGCAGCGCATGGCGCATCTGCAGCCGGAAAGCCAGCACCTGTGGGGCAAGATGAGTGCCGCCCAGATGCTGGCTCACTGCTCGGTCGGGATTGAAGTTTCCCTGGGAGACAAGTTCAACCGGCAGGTTCTGCTGGGCAAGATTTTTGGCAGGTTTGCCAAGGCAAGCCTGTTCAGCGGCAAGCCCATGGGCCACAGCCTGCCGACGGCAAAGAATTACGTGGTGGCAGACGATCGCGAACTGAACGCAGAACGCGAAAAGCTCACCGGATTGATTGACAGGTTTCAGGCAGGTGGGCCAGCGGGATGCACGAATAACCCGCATGCTTTTTTCGGAAGACTGCTGGCAAGTGAGTGGGCGATTTTGAACTACATTCATCTCGACCATCATCTGAAGCAGTTTGGGGTTTAGGGTACGCCAGAATCCGTGGCGGAAAGGGATAAGGAAGACTCATGGCAGCACCGAAAATTATCGTGGTAGGCGGCGGACTCGCCGGTCTGGCCGCTGTTATCAAGATCGCCGAAGCCGGCGGCAATGTGGATTTGTTCTCAATCGTCCCCGTCAAGCGCTCCCACTCGGTCTGCGCCCAGGGTGGCATCAACGCCGCCAAGAACCTGAAGGGCGAGGGCGACACCACCGACAAGCACTTTGACGACACGATTTACGGCGGCGACTTCCTGGCCAACCAGACCCCGGTCAAGGCGATGTGCGAAGCCGCTCCCGGCATCATCGATCTGCTTGACCGCATGGGCGTGCCCTTCAACCGCACTCCCGAGGGACTGCTGGACTTCCGCCGCTTCGGTGGCACCCTGTACCATCGCACCGCCTTTGCCGGCGCAACCACCGGGCAGCAGCTCCTTTACGCGCTCGACGAGCAGGTTCGGCGCTATGAGTCCGAGGGCAAGGTCCAGAAGTACGAGGGCTGGGAATTTCTCTCCGCCGTCATCGACACCGCCGGGGTTGCCCGCGGCATCTGCGCCATGGACCTGCGCACCATGGAAGTGCGCACCTTTGCGGCTGATGCCATCATCATGGCCACCGGCGGCATCGGCGCCATCTTCGGCAAAAGCACCAACTCGGTTGTCTGCACAGGATCGGCCCAGTCCGCGCTCTACCAGCAGGGCGTTTACTACGCCAACGGCGAGTTCATCCAGGTGCACCCGACTTCCATCCCTGGCGAAGACAAGCTCCGTCTGATGTCGGAGTCGGCCCGCGGCGAAGGTGGCCGCGTTTGGGTGCCCCGCACCCTCGGGGACAAGCGTCCCGCCAAGTCCATCCCTGAGGGCGACCGCTGGTACTTTCTGGAAGAGTGGTATCCCAAGTACGGCAACCTCGTGCCGCGTGACGTGGCCACCCGCGCCATCCACAAGGTTGTGTACGAGCATGGCCTGGGCATCGACGGGCAGCCCATGGTCTACCTCGACCTGACCCACATTGACCGCGAGACCCTGAACCGCAAGCTCGAAGGCATCCTCGAAATCTACGAGAAGTTTGTCGGCGACGACCCGCGCGAAGTTCCCATGAAGATATTCCCGGGCATGCACTACACGATGGGCGGCCTGTGGGTCGACTTCAACCAGATGACCAACATCCCCGGCATCTTTGCCGCCGGCGAGGCCGAGTACCAGTACCACGGTGCCAACCGCCTTGGTGCCAACTCGCTGGTAAGCTGCATCTACGGCGGCTTCCAGAGCGGCCCCAACGCGCTGGCATATGCCAAGAGCCTTCCGGCCCAGCAGGGCGACGGTGGCCACGCTGCCGAGCTTACCCGCCAGAAGGGGCTGAACCAACTGCTCCTCTCAAATCAGGGGACGGAGAACCCGTTCAAGCTCTGGCGCGAACTGGGCGACACCATGAGCAAGAATGTCACCGTCGTCCGGATCAACAAGAACATTGAGACGACCGAGGCCAAGATCGAGGAACTTCTCGAGCGCTACAAGAAGGTGAACCTGAGCGACCGCAGCCAGTGGGCGAACACCAGCTTCGCCTTTGCCCGCCAGCTCTACAACATGCTGGAGCTGTCGAAGGTGGTCGCCATCGGTGCCCGCCTCCGCGACGAGTCCCGCGGAGCTCACTTCAAGCCCGATTTCCCGGAGCGCAACGACGAGCAGTTCCTCAAGACCACCAAGGCCAGCTTCGTCAACGGCGCTCCGAAGATTGAGTACGAAGACGTGGACACCAGCCTCATCAAGCCGAGGCCGCGTAAATACTAGTCGCGCCCCGGCAGTTGTGCACGCAAGCCACACGGTGCACAGAGTTTTCAAGGATTTGACGCCAACTTACGAGAGATAAAACGATGGCAGAGAAAACGATTCAGTTGGAAGTAAAGCGACAGGCCAGCCCCAACGCCGAGGCAGTCTGGGAGAAGTTTGAGCTGGAGTGGCGGCCGGGCATGAACGTGACCTCGGCGCTGATGGAAATTGCCGCCAACCCGGTGGATGCGAGCGGCAAGGAAACCACCCCGGTCACCTACGACTCCAACTGCCTGGAAGAGATCTGCGGCTCCTGCGCCATGGTCATCAACGGCAAGGCCCGCATGGCGTGTTCGGCCCTGATTGACCAGCTTGAGCAGCCCATCCGCGTGCAGCCGCTGACCAAGTTCCCGGTGGTCCGCGACCTGGCGGTAGACCGCTCGGTGCTCTTCGAGAACCTGAAGGCCGTGAAGGCCTGGGTCCCCGTGGACGGCACCTACGACCTTGGCTCTGGCCCGCGCGTCTTCCCGCAGCAGCAGGAGGCCAGCTACCCGCTCTCCAACTGCATCAGCTGCACCATCTGCATGGAAGTCTGCCCGCAGTTCAACGAGGCCACCGGGTTCGTCGGCGCAGCCACCATCGCCCAGACCAAGCTCTTCAACGCCCACCCCACCGGCAAGGTGTACAAGGAAGACCGCCTGCGGGCCCTGGCCGGCGACGGCGGTGTGCAGGAGTGCGGCTTTGCCCAGAACTGCGTCGAGGCCTGCCCCAAGCAACTGCCGCTGACGGAAGCCATCTCCGACGTCTCCCGCGATGTTCTGATCCAGAAGGCGAAGGACTTCCTGCGGGCGTAGCCTGCAACTCCACAACATCGGCCACCTCGTCAACCGGGGTGGCCGTTGTCTTTTTCTGGCCCATTCACCCTGCTACAATCCCACCAACGACCGGGGAAAACCAATCCATGAAAAAAGCCCTCATCCTTGCTGCCGCCTTTGCCGTGTCCACTGCCTTTGCCGTTGCCCAGGAGCCTGCGCCCAAGACAGCAGCCAAGCCCGCTGCCAAAGCCGACGTCGCCAAGTCGGCCAAGTTGACGCCGGAGCAGGTGCATCGCTCCGCCCTCATCGTGGACACCCACGAGGACACGCCGCAGCGTTTTGTCGATGAGCACTGGGATCTTGCCGACCCCATCGGCACCGGGCAAATCTCCCTCGACGCGATCCACAAGGGCAATCTCGGCGCGTCCTTCATGTCCATCTGGGTTGATCCCGAGCTCTACCAGGGCCACTTCGCCCGCCGCACGCTGGAGCTTATCGACGCCAGCCGCCAGCAGGCTGGCAAGCACTCTGACCAGATCAAGTTCGCCACCTCCGCCGCCGACATTGAGGCCGCCCGCCGCGAGCACAAGTACGCCATGCTCATGGGCATCGAAGGTGGCCACTCCATTGAGGATTCGATTGGCCTCCTGCGCGACTACTACGCCCTCGGCGTCCGCTACATGACGCTGACCTGGTCCAACTCCAACAGCTGGGCCGACTCCTCGGGCGACTACACGGATAAAGCCATTCCGCACACCCAGAGCGGCCTCAGCGAGTTTGGCAAAGACGTGGTCTACGAGATGAACCGCCTTGGCATGATGGTGGATATCTCCCACGTTGCCGACAAGACATTTTTCCGCACGCTGGTCATCACGCGCGCTCCCGTGATTGCCTCGCACTCCTCGGCGCGGGCGCTCTGCGATGCTCCCCGCAACATGACCGACGATATGCTGCGCGCTGTGGCCATCAACGGCGGCGTGGTGATGGTGAACTTCTACTCCGGCTTCCTTTCGCAGGAGTACCGCAACGCCCAGCTTGCCCAGGCACCGCAGGTGAAGGCCGCCAAAGACGCCTTCATCGCCAAGGCCAAGGCGGAAGGGAAGCAGGTCATTTACGCCGATCTTGAGAAGATCGATGAGGAGTGGACCGCGAAGATCCCGCGTCCGCCAATGTCAGTTCTGATTGACCACATTGACCACATCGCCAAGGTTGCGGGCATTGACCATGTTGGGCTGGGCTCAGACTTCGACGGCGTCTCCGGCGACCTGCCCGAAGGCATCAACTCTGCCGCCGACCTGCCGAAGATCACCGCCGCCCTGATGGCCCGCGGTTACTCTGCCGAAGACTGCCGCAAGATTCTTGGCGGCAACTTCATGCGCGTCTTCCGCGAGGTCGAGGCCGTTGCCAAAGACCTGCAAGCGACCGAGCGCCCCAAGATCACTGACAAGCAGCCCTTCGACAAGCCGGCAAAAGCTACAAACTAGCCGGGCCGCTCTCTTGGCCTGATCTCAAAGCAAGAACGGCCGTACTCAATTCGAGTACAGCCGTTTTCCTGCCTGCACCTTTAGTACGCCGCAATCCCCGTTACTGCCTGCCCAATAATCAGCCCGTGAATATCGTGCGTGCCCTCATAGGTAATTACCGACTCCAGGTTCATCATGTGCCGCATAATCGGGTAGTCGTCGGCCACGCCGTTCGCGCCCAGAATCTGCCTTGCGCTCCGTGCGCACTCCAGCGCCATCCACACGTTGTTCCGCTTGGCCATGGAGATGACCTCATGCGGCAGATTGCCCGCATCCTTCAGCCGTCCGGCCTGCAGGCTCAGCAACTGCGCCTTTGAAATCTCGGTAATCATCCACGCCAGCCGCTCCTGGATAATCTGGTGGCTGGCAATCGGCTCATTGCGGAACTGCTTGCGCATCAGCGAGTACTGCCGTGCGGTGTCAAAGCAGCTCATCGCGGCGCCAATCGCGCCCCAACTGATGCCATACCGCGCCTGGTTGAGGCACATCAGCGGGCTCTTCAACCCGCCCGATCCCGGCAGCAGATTGCTCGCCGGCACCCGCACCTCATTGAGCGTAAGCCCGCTCGTTACCGATGCGCGCAGGCTCCACTTGCCGTGAATATCATCCGACGAGAATCCCGGCCGGTCGGTCTCCACAATGAAGCCGCGAACCCGCCCGTCCTCGTCATCCACCTTGGCCCAGATAATCGCCACATCGGCAATTGTGCCGCTGGTGATCCACATTTTTTCGCCGGTAATGACGTACTCGTCCCCATCCTTGTGGGCGCGCGTCGTCATGCCGCCGGGGTTCGATCCAAAGCCCGGTTCCGTCAGCCCGAAGCAGCCCAGCTTTCGCCCCGCGGCCAGCTCCGGCAGCCACTTCTTCTTCTGCTCTTCCGAGCCAAAGGTGTAAATGGGATACATGACCAGAGCTGACTGCACGCTGACAAAGCTTCGGAAGCCAGAGTCGCCACGTTCAAACTCCTGCATCACCAGGCCGTACTCCACATTTGACATGCCGGCGCAGCCGTAGCCCTCAAGATTGGCTCCGAAGAAGCCCATTTCGCCCATCATCGGCACCAGCTCGCGCGGGAAACGCCCATCCCGGAAGCACTCTTCAATGATGGGAATCAGGTTGTCTTCGACAAACTCCCGCGCTGTTGCGCGGACCAGTTTCTCGTCTTCTGAGAGCAGGGAATCGAACTTGATGAAATCGACATGTTGAAATTTGAAGCCCATAAGTATGCCTTTCGCGGGCTGTGCGCATAACCGCCGGCTATTCAGCCCGAACGAAGAAGCGTAGCAGGTCGGGCGAACTCCCGGAAAGTGGTGGCTTTGATGCCAGCAATCAGAATGCCGGTTGGGTGTCGTCATGCCCATTCCAAATCGGGAATTCATTGCGAATTCTTCATGCCAAGGGTCCAGCGTCTGTGGCAGTCTATACGTCAGACCTATCCGGGTCTGAAATCAAACGAAAGCAGGAAGCAATGCGACTATTCCCCCGGTTAGCAATTGCCCTTTTCTGCGCCGCATCCACACTGGCGGTGCACGCACAGCAATCCACTCTGGCTCTCGGCCACGGTCAGGCAG
Organism: uncultured Acidobacteriaceae bacterium; assembly: GCA_903904755.1. GTDB lineage: Bacteria > Acidobacteriota > Terriglobia > Terriglobales > Acidobacteriaceae > Acidicapsa. The sequence continues at coordinate 11,502 of CAIVDV010000024.1, forward strand.
TCAGTTTCGCCTATGACGCGGCTCAGGGGCAGATCAGCACCAGTGGGCTCCAGTTGAACCCCAGCAAGGCGAAGGCAAATGCCGTGACGCCTACCACCGGTACGATCGACGTGACGCTGACCATCGCCACCGTTACCAGGTTTCCCAGGAACACGCAGTTTCGGTGCACCGTAACGGCTATCGGCGGAATCCTGAACCTGAACAACGGCACGGTCGATGGTGGCATTGAGACGGTATCCGGTGTTGCAACGGCGGCCGCGGGCGGCGGTCTCACCTGCAGCCTGGCCATTCCCTATTCCTGGACGCTTCCGGCCGGCGCGGGCGCTCAGTCCGGGCTGATTCTGGCCTACGCTGTGGGTGCCACCAATGTGCACGATGGCCCCATCCGCTCGTCACTCCAACTGGACGGTATAGAGAATCTGCCCGCCAATGGAGCAACCTCCAATTTTGCCTTTGATGTGACTCTTTAAGCCATCTGGTTCTGACAGTTTGCGAGGGGGAAAAGCCCGGCGGCCATTGCGGCCAGCCGGGCTTCTTGCATCTCACGCCAGAAAGCTCTGCAAAAACGGATCCGGGCTGTGAATCAGCTCCCGGATCGACCCATCAAAGACCAGCTTTCCCTCCCGCAAGACCAGGAAGGTGGTATCCGCATGGGTTTGGCCGGTCGGTAGCGGCTCCATCTGGTTGGTCGCTTCGCTGAATACGTTAGTCGCCATGGTAAAGGCGTCCTGCAAGCGATGCGTTACAAGAATCGCGGGCGTGTGGTAGACATCCCGCTCCTTCACAATCAGCTCATTGATGGTGTGCGAGGTCACCGGGTCGAGCCCGCCCGTCGGCGAGTCATACAGCAGCAGCTCCGGCTTTGCGATAATCGCCCGGGCAATCGCCACCCTGCGTCGCATGCCGCCCGAGAGGCTCGATGGCAGCATGTCGAAGGTATGCTCCAGCTCCACAAACCGGAGCGCCCGCCGCACCCGCTTGTCAATCACTTCGTCCGGCAGGTGCTGCTCAATCAACTGGTAGCCCACGTTGTCGCGGATTGTCAGCGAGTCAAACAGCGCGCCTTCCTGGAAGACCATGCCTGTGCGGATGCGCAGTGCCAGCAGCTTCTCTTCGCTCATCCGCGTAATCTCTTCGCCAAAGAGAAAAATCCGTCCCGAGTCCGGCCGCAGCAGTCCATTCGCCAGCTTCAGGAGTACGCTTTTGCCCACCCCGGCCGGCCCCAGCAGAATCCGCGTCTCGTGCGGCCCCAGCCGAAAGCTCACATCCTCCAGCACCGGTGGCCCGTTGAAGGCCATCGAGACATGTTCAAAGACAACCGGGTCTACCGCCGGCTCGGCTGGTGGCGATTCAGGCACGGGTTGGCTCATCGTATCCATCTGAATTTGGCAGCCCTATACCGGCGGAAAAAGCCACAGCATCACCCGGCTCAGCAGGAAGTCCGTAAAGATGATCATCACCGAGGAAACGACCACGGCCTGCGTCGTTGCCCGTCCCACGCCCTGGGTGCCACCCGTGGTCTTCATGCCAAAGAAGCAGCCAACCGTTGAGATGATGAAGCCGAAAAACAGCGGCTTTGTGAGTCCCTGAATCATGTCCGCCGGAACCAGCGCCTGGTAAGCCGAGTTGAAGTACTGGTTTCCATTCTGGTGGCTGAGGAAGACCGCCACCGTCGCGCCCCCCGCGGTGCCGAGCGTATCGGCCACAATCGTCAGCAGAAACAGCGCAATCACCGTGGCAAACACTCGCGGCGCAACGAGCTTCTTGATGGGGTCAGTACCGAGCGCGCGCATGGCGTCAATCTGCTCGGTCACGACCATGGAACCCAGCTCGCTCGCCATGCCGCTTGCGTTTCGGCCGGAGACCATCAGCCCCGTGAGCACGGGTGCCAGCTCGCGGAACATCGACAGCGAGACAAACCGCCCTGTATACGCCTGCGCGCCAAACTGCGCCAGGGAGGCCGCCGACTGCAACGCCAGCACGCCGCCGGTAAAGAACCCTGTGAGCACCACAATCGGTACCGAGCCCACACCGATCAAATCGCTTTGAATCAGCGTGTCGGCCCAGTAGTGTGGCTGCCGCCAGAAGCTGCGCACCGCCTCCCAGCAGAACAGCGAGTACTCCTGCACGGCCAGCAGCATCCGCTGCACCGTTCGCCGCACCTGCTCAGAGATGATTTCCGCTGGCAATTCCGCTCGCCCCCTGGGGATTCCTCAAACTATCGTCAGAATAGACTATCGCGACGGTTTGGTGGGCGCATCACCGCCCGGAGTGGTCGTGAATGGCGCCTGAGTCCGGCACGGCAGCTACCTGTGGCGGATTTTTCGCAAACTCAGCCAACACCGCCCGCAACTCCCTCAGTAGCTCTTCCGCCATCGCCCGGGTAAACCCATGGCGAACCAGAATCCGCTGAATTACCAGGTCTTCCCGCTCCGCCGGCATGGAGTAGGCCGGCACCAGCCACCCCCGCTCCCGCAGCGCATCCGCCACCTGGTACAGCGTAAACGGGGATTTCCCCGGCTCCGCAAGCTGCCAGCACAGTCCCGGAATTCCACCTTCCCCGTCGTACACAATCCGGAAGACGCCCAGCTTGCCAATCTCGCCCGCCAGGTATCGCCCCAGCTCCGCGCACTCCCGCTGAATCCGCGCGTAGCCCTCGCGGCCCAGCCGCAGAAAGTTGTAATACTGGCAGATAATCTCCCCACCCGGCCGGGAAAAATTCAGTGCGAAGGTCGGCATATTCCCGCCGAGGTAGTTCACGTCAAAAATCAGTTCCTGCGGCAGGTCATGCCTCTCCCGCCAGAGCGCCCAGCCCACACCCAGCGGTGCCAGGCCAAACTTGTGCCCGCTGGCATTGATGCTCTTCACCCGCGGCAGACGGAAATCCCACACCACCTCCGGCTGCAGAAACGGCGCCAGAAAGCCCCCGCTCGCCCCGTCCACGTGGATGGGCACATCCAGCCCGGTCTCCGCCTGCAACCGGTCCAGCGCCGCGGCAATCGCTGCCACCGGCTCGTACTGCAAGGTAAACGTCACCCCCAGCGTCACGACCACGCCAATCGTGTTCTCATCGCACCGGCTCACCACTTCTTCGGCAGTGAGCAGCAAGCGCTCGCCCTGCATCGGCACCTCGCGAATTTCAACATCGAAGTAGCGGCAAAACTTGTGCCAGCAAACCTGCACCGGCCCCACAATCAGGTTCGGCCTGTTGGTTGGCCGGCCAGCAGCCTGCCGCCGCTTGCGCCAGTTCCACTTCAGCGCGAGCCCGCCCAGCATCGCAGCCTCGCTCGAGCCCGTCGTCGAGCAGCCAATTGTGGTCGCTGCCTCCGGGGAGTTCCAAAGGTCGGCCAGCATGTGAACGCACTGCTCTTCAATCGCGGCGGTCTGCGGATACTCATCCTTGTCAATCATGTTCTTGTCGGCAGATTCGGCCATCAGGCGCTCAACCTCCGGCTCCATCCAGGTGGTGCAGAAGGTGGCGAGGTTCTGCTGCGAGTTGCCGTCGAGCACGAGTTGCTTGTGGATGTGGTCGTAGACCAGGCCCGGAGCCAGCTCCCCGGTAGGGAACCGCACCGACGCCGCCTCCGCTGCCAGTGTCCTGGCCTCAGCCGTTGGGGTTGTCGAAACAATCTTGCGCTGGTGCAGAGCCAGCCGTTTTCTCCTCGCGTGCAGTTGAGTTGCAGTGTACCCGCAAACACTGCGAATCCAAATGAATTACGCAGAATCGCACGTCTTCACGCACTCTCCCGCAGTCGGCGCTGCCGGATGAGTCTTCGGTTGAAGGTTGAGGGGCAGTACTTACAATTTAGTTCTGACGGGCTTGGTTCCATCGCATTCTGACAACTGCTTCACATCCGGTTGCTCAACGGCAGAATACGCAATCGCGTGCGCTTGGGATCGAATGTAAGCAGCGCGCCCTCTTCAAGTTCTTGCGTCGTTTGCCGAAGTGCCACAACCAGGGCGTCCCCAATCGTCTCCCAGCGCAGGTCAACTGTCCGTATCTGCACAACGCTGGGCTTCTTTCCCTGAGTTACGGCAAGAATGGCGCTGAAATCAAGGTCGTGTGTAATCACAACCAGATCATGCTCGTTCGCATAATCCACAATCCATAATCTCGATGTCGGCGGCATTAGGAGCACCAACGGACGACCAGTGAATCGCTTCCAAACCGAGGTTGCTCAGTTTCGCGCCCCAATGCGGTGGCAGATTCATGCCGAGCAGCAGTTTCATGCCGTGGCCAGCAAGACCTTGCGCTCATCTGAAAGCCAGGCGGCATACTGAATTGCTTGCATCACATCTTCCTTCTCAAGATATGGATAATCTGCGAGAACCTCGTCCACGCTTCGGCCGATACCGATTTGACCAACTATCGTGCTCACCGTGACTCGCAGCCCACGGATGCAGGCTTTTCCGCCCATTACGTTTGGATTTCGTGTGATTCGATCCAGCGGCTCCATGGGGTGCATCCTTTCTCAATTCTGATGGGATGGTAACGGTTCTCTGAGTGGAACACAAAGAATTTCCTACTCCCGCCCCTTCTTCCGGATCTCGATGTTCAGCCGCTTGATCTTCTGGTTCAGGGTTGAGAGCGGAATGCGGAACTGCTCGGCGGCCTCGGTCTGGTTGCCGTTACACCGCTCCAGCTTCTCCACAATAATCCGCCGCTCAATGTCCTCGAGAATGTCGAAGAGGCTGGCGTTGGGATTATGCTCCAGCAGGGCATCCTGAAAGCTGCGCCCGGTGATGTGCCCCGGCAGCAAGCCGGTGTCGATGACAGGGGTATTCGAAAGCACCACGCCGCGCTCAATGATGTTCTCCAGCTCGCGCACGTTGCCGGGCCACTCGTAGTCCACCAGCGCCCGCATCGCATCAGGCGTCAGCCGCCGCAGTTCCAGGTCGTTCTCCTTCGAGAAATGCTCCAGGAAGCGATGCACCAGCAGCGGAATATCCTCGCGCCGCGCCCGCAAGGGCGGCAGGTCCACGGCAATCACATTCAACCGATAGAACAAATCCTCGCGGAACTTCCCATCGCGCACCGCCTGCCGCAGATCCACGTTCGTTGCGGCGACAATGCGCACATCCACCTGAATTTCCTGAGTCCCGCCCACCTGCATGAATCGCCGGTCCTGCAACACGCGCAGAATCTTCGCCTGCGTATCCATCCCCATGTTGCCGATTTCATCCAGGAAGAGCGTGCCGCCATTGGCGACCTCAAACAGCCCCTTCTTGGTCGCAATCGCCGAGGTAAACGCGCCCTTCACATGCCCAAACAGGGTCGATTCCAAAAGCTCCGACGGCATTGATCCCGTATTCACCGGCACAAACGGCTTGTCCTTGCGTGGCGAGTTGGCATGAAGCGCCTTGGCAATCAGCTCCTTGCCCGTTCCGCTCTCGCCCGTAATCAGCACGGTGGAGCGGCTCGGCGCCACCTGCGACACCAGGTCGAAGATGCGCAGCATCGTCTCGCTTTTGCCCACAATGTTGTGGAAGTTGTAGCGCTGCTTCAGCGCCCGCTTGAGCTGGATGTTTTCCGCCTCAGCCTTGTGCCGCGCAATCGCTGAGCGAATATCCGCCATCAGCTTTTCGTTGTCCCACGGCTTCTGGACAAAGTTCTCCGCACCGGCGCGAATTGCCTCCACAACGTTGTCCACTGTGCCATAGGCGGTAATCATGACCACCGGCAGTTCCGGGTAGGACTCGTGGATCTGCGGCAGCAATTCCAGCCCGCTTTGGCCCGGCATTGCCAGGTCCAGCAGCACGAGGTCGTAACTGTTACTCGCCAGCTTCTCCAGTCCCTTTTCGCCGTCAATGGCCATCTCAACGGAGTAGCCCTCAAGCGTCAGCAGAACCTCCAGCGATTCACGAATACCCGCTTCGTCATCAATCACGAGGATGCGCGCGCCGGCACCAGATTCAGAGGAAGAGGAAGCATTGGTCAAAGCAGATAAAACCTCAGGCATGGACAGATTTCCTTAATAGCGGGAACTCAAGATGGAAGGTGGTGCCGATGCCAACCTGGCTTTCCACGTTGATCTTGCCGGCGTGTTCCTGGATGATGCCGTAGCTTACTGCCAGGCCCAATCCAGTTCCGCGCCGCTCGCCGGGTTTGGGCGCGGTCTTGGTGGTAAAGAAGGGGTCGTAAATCCGCTTCAAATGTTCCGGTGCAATGCCGGATCCGGAGTCGGCAATTGAGGCTTCCACGTGCCCGTTGGCGCGCGTGGATACCTGCAGCGTTCCACCCTGCGGCATGGCGTCCTTTGCGTTCAGCAGCAGATTCAGAAACACCTGCTGCAGCTTGCCAGGGTTGCCGTGAATCGCCGGCAGTGTCTCGCTCAACTCCAGCGCTACCTGGATATTTGCGGTCTTCATCTGGTGTTCCACCAGCGCCAGTGTGTCGCGAATCACCTGGTTCAAATCCGTATCGCGAAACTCCGTCGTTGACGTGCGCGAAAAATTCAGCAGCCCGTTGGCAATCTCGCTCGCACGGAAGCTCTGCTGCGTAATGCGCTCGAGCAGCGGTGCCAGCCGCTTGTCGTCTTTCATCTGCTTGGTCAGCATCTGCGCGTAGCTGGAAATCACGGCCAGCGGCGTGTTGATTTCATGCGCCACGCCGGCCGCGAGCAATCCAATCGAGCTCAGCTTGTCCGCCTGCGCCAACTGGCCTTCCAGTGCCACCCGCTCGGTAATGTCATCCACCAGCACAATGCGGCCCACCGCAATAAAATCGCGGCTCATCAGCGGGGCCACAGCAATGTTCGCCGTGCGCTGTTCGCCGGCGCGTGTCGTCAGCCGGAACTTGTACAAATGATGCACGCCAGATTCGTTGCGGAACTGGTCAAACGCATCCATGAACTCGGCAGGGAAGACCTCCGCCAGCGGCTGCCCCAGAGCCTCTTTCCGGCTCAGCGCATACATCGCTTCCATCTGCGTATTCCAGCTCTCAATGCGGTCTTCCAGGTCCACCGCCAGGATGCCCACATTGATGGATTCAACGATGTTTTCGTTGAACTCCTTCAGCCGCTCAAACTCCGCAATCTGCTCCTGCAACTGCGCATACAGGCTCGCATTCTGCAACGCAATCCCGATGTAGCTCGCCAGCGATTCCAGCAACTCCACATCTTCGCTGGAAAGGAAATCGCCGCCAATCGTGCGCCCCAACCCAATGACAGCTATTGTGCGTGAGTGGTCCCCGTCTGACACCCGACATGGCAGGTAATAGTTCAGGTCCAGCAGTGCCGCCGTCTGCTGCTGACTGTCCGTCAGTTGCGGATTCAGCTGGGTATTTTCCAGGAAGACATGGGGCTTTGTCGCAGAGTCATCAAAGTGCAGAAAACCCATGTCGAGCAGGCGCGGGGCTAGCACAATTTCGTTCGGTATCCCGTGCGCATCTGCCAGCCGGTACTGCCCATCCGTCTCCGCCAGGAAGATGCCCACCTTGGCGACCAGCAGCGCCTTTGGCAGCCGGTCGACCACGGATCGCATCAGCGCGCCCAGGTCCGTCTCAGAACTCAATCCCCGGCCAAACTCCACGAGCGCATGACGGTAGTCATACTTGTGCCGGTCAAATACCTGATCCACCCAGGTCTGGAAGCGGCGCTTCAGAGGCTCAAAGATCTGGGCGGTAATCAGAATCGTCAGTACCAGGCCAATCTCGCGCACCGTCTCAGGGAGATAGTTGTGCACCCGCTCGGAAATCAGCGCCACCGCGCCAAAATACACACCCACCAGCGTGCCCGTGGCCAGCGTATAGGCGACGCCGCGTTTGAAGATGAGGTCTGTGTCCATCAGGCGGTAACGCACAATGGCCCAACTGAAGGTAAGCGGCAGAAATACCAGCGAAAGCCCAGCCAGCTTCTGCAGCAGCAGCGGCACCGGCACACCCGTCAGGTAGGGAATGGCATACAGCACGGTAAACGGCAGCACCGCCAGCAGTGTGCCACGCGTGAGCCACTTCAACTGCTGCCGCAGCAGCGGAGTGTTCGCGCGCGAGTAGCTGCGCAGGAAGAGCACCGCAGCAAAGACAAAGTACGCAGCCACATAGGCCGTGGCAATCTGGTCCAGCTTCAATCGCAGCGCAAAGGTCGCCTGCCAGAGCAGCACGGCGGCCACCCGCATGCCCACCACGCCAATCGCCGGCGCATAAATCAGCGGCAGCAGCCAGCGGCGGCTGATGCGGCGCAAACGCTCTTCCGGGAAGACCAGTGCAAAGTGCAGGAAGAGCGCCGGCTGCAGCGCCTCTGCCAGCACATTGCCCCAGTAGAAGGTCCAATCCAGGTTGTCCAGGCGACCCGTGTAGTGGAAGGTATTCAGCGCAAACGAAACCAGGCAGAAGACATAAAAATGCGTTGCCCGCGGAGCCGTCCACCGCCGGAACAGCACGTACAGGCCAATCGCCAGGTAGACCAGGCCAATCAGGACCGTGAGGTGCAGCATTGAACGGTCTGCCGGCACCGGAATGACCACCACGGGTGTATCCAGCGGAATGCCGCGGCGAATAATCGAGTAGTTTGCCTTGCCGTAAACGTCGGTCCGCTTCAGTTCGCGGTTCAGGTCCGCGCCAATCTCCACCGTGTGGTCGTTGATGGCCGTGAGCAGGTCGCCGGGCTCAATGCCGGCTTCCGCGCCCGGACTGCCGGCGTTCACAGTGCGGGCCACGAGGCCGTTGACGGCTTCGCCATTGGCGATGGTCGTCGTCTCGGTCCAATTCACTCCATCGTCCGGCTGCTGGTACAGGCTCTCCTGCTGCACATTGAAGATCGCCAGCAACATCAAAGTCACTGTGGCAATGCCGAGCAGCGTTGCAACCAGACGGTTATAGAGATTGGATTCCATGGGGTGGACCCTTAACTGATAAACGGATGCACGTTTATTGCCATGTGTCGTCGCGGGCGGCAGAAATCCAAGGAAAACCGCTAAACCCCTGAAAACACTGGAGAGTGTGACGGGTTAACTCGGCCATCGTTACCCCGCAAATCTGGAAAAGCGGGGAAAATCTTCAAAATTGTGAGTTGCAAATCCCAGGAAAGGGATTGAGATATGGAAAAGCATATTCGCGTGTTCTCCCTATGTTGCCATAGGGAGCCGCAAGTGCCCGGCGTTTCCTACTTTTCAGCCCGCTGCCCGTAGGTCGCCCTGGGGCCATGCTTGCGCTGGTAGTGGTGCTCGGCCACGTATCCTGCCAGCCCCTCGGCCGGCGCACCCAGGAGCACGCTCCTGTACGCCAGCCGCGCAATAAACTCCAGCAGGTCAGCATGTTCCACCGCTGCCGCCGCCGTCTTGCCCCACGCAAAAGGCGCATGCCCCGCCACCAGAACCCCCGGCACCGCCAGCGGGTCCAGCTTGCGCGCATGGAAGAGCCGCGCAATCACCGCACCCGTATTCAGCACATAGGCCTCTTCCACCTCGGCGGCGGTCAGGGGTTCGGCGAGCGGAACCTCCCCGTGGAAGTAATCGGCATGGGTCGTCCCGTAGCAGGGAATTGGCCGGCAGGCCTGCGCCCAACTGGTGGCAAACTCAGAGTGCGTGTGGACCACGCCGCCAATCTGCGGAAACTCCCGGTACAGCAGCAGGTGCGTATCGAGGTCGCTTGAGGGATTCAGCGTGCCCTCCACCACGGTGCCGTCCAGCGTTGTCAGCACCAGGTCCTCAGCCTTCAGCGTGGCATAGCTTACCCCGCTCGGCTTGATCGCCACCATCGGCTCAGCCCCCGTGCGGTCAATTCCGCTGGCGTTGCCAAAGGTGTGCAGTGCCAGCCCACGGGTGGCAATCTCCTGGTTGGCGCGAAGGACCTGTTGACGGAGTTCAGGCAGAAGCATGGAAGGTACCTCAGGGATGTCCATGAATTCGGAAAGCGTTTTCCGTGCCAGTTTATCAGCAATCCATCCCGTTTCCCGCCGACCCGTGTCCCGCGCCATTTTCCCCGGCGTATTATTGGGCCAGAATTTGGGGCATGAATTTGCCTGGCCGACCCAGCCCGCACCTCACCATCAGGCAGCCTCCGGAGGAATCTCCCCGTGAACCGTCGTTCGTTTGTCCGCGCTATCTCTCTGGCTCCTCTCGCCGGCGCTCTCCAGCCTGGGTACGCCCTTGCCTCAGACCGTCCGTCTGCGGCCAAGACCGACCCGGCCTCAGGCAGCCCCAATCATCCCCTGCACACGCGCTATCAGCTCACCCTCCAGCGCGTTCTCCAGGGTGAGTCACCGGCCTACACGGAAGACTTCATCCTTGAAGACGTTCGCCCCACCCCCGGCCGCCGCTTTACGGAGTACTCCGGCGACGTCTCCGGCCGCTATATCGGTGCGCTCGCCACCGCCTCCCGTGCCTACGGCACCCATTTCCCCGGTCTTGGCCCGCTGGTGGAGAAAGTCATCGCCCTGCAGAAGCCCGATGGCTGCTTCGGCTCCGGCTTCCACCTCGACCAGCCCACCGACCAGGACATGGCTCTGCTCTGGGGCAACGGCCGGCTCCTCGTCGGTCTGCTGGAGTACTACCGGCTTACCCCCTCACCCGTTGTCCTCGCCGCCTGCCGCCGGCTCGGCGACTTCCTGGTCACCGTCGGGCCAAAGATGCTCTCGCAGGAGATCCGCGACGGCTTCGGCGCGCAGCACTTCGCCTCCAGCTACATCTGCTGGACCCAGCAGGTCGAGGGCCTCGCCAATCTTTTTGCCGTTACCCGCGACGACCGCTACCGCAGCCTGGCTGAGCAAATCATCGCCGTCACTGAGCGCCGCCCCAGCGACCACGTCCACGGCTACCTCACCAGCGTGCGTGGATGGGTGGACCTGTACACCGCCACCGCCGATGGCACGCTGCTGGCCAAATGCGAAGCGGCCTGGCACGATGTCGCCGCATCCCGGGATCTGCTGCTGACCGGCGGCGTCCCCGAGGGCTGGAGCCCCAATGGTCACCGCACCGAGGGCTGCGCCGAGGCCGACTGGCTGCGCCTCAGCCTCGCCCTCTGGCATACCACCGGCAAGCAGGAGTACCTCGCCATGGCCGAAAAGACCGCCTTCAACGAGCTTGCCTTCAACCAGTACGCCGGCGGAGACTTCGGCCACCGCGTCTACAGCGATACCGGCCTGCCCGCCGGCGGCGCGGTCCGCGCCTGGTGGTGCTGCACCCTTCATGGCCTTCGCTACTTTCCGGATCTCCAGGCGAGCGCCTTCCGCACCACGCCCAGCGGCTGGACGTATGACCTGCCCATCGACGCGACCCTCCAGACGCCAACCCACTCGGCCAGCGCCGAATCCACCCTCGGCGTCGACGGCAAGGTCACAATCACCCTCCACACCTCCGGCGACGCCATCTTCCACTTTCGCCAGCCAGAGTGGGCCAGCAGCCAATTCCTCCGCGTCAACGGTGCCCCCGTCCAGCACACTTGCGAAGAGGGTTACGCCAAAATCCAGCGCTTCTGGCAAGCAGGCGACCGCATCCAGGTCACGTACGGCATCGACCTTCGCCGCGAGCCAGCCGGCAACAATCGGGTTTGCTTCTGGTTTGGCCCCTGGCTGCTGGGCGCACCCTCTTCCGCCAACCCCGATTACTTCAACGAACTCACCACAGAAAACCGCATCGGCACCGAGATCCACCTGGTAGACCGATCCAATTCCCAGGCAGGGTTCGCCGTCCCCATTGCCGCCAGCGTCTTCCAGTACATCCCGGCCGAGTTTCCGGACCAGCCCCAGCAGGTTGCTCTGCGCGCCATCGCTGAAGAGACCGGCCAGGTTACCACTTCCTGGGAACTGCGCTTTCTCACGAAATCCGGGGTGTAATCGAATCCTGAGCCGAGCCGTGTAAACCCGCCCGCAGATTCGCCGTCTACCAAAGCGATGGCAACTACGACGGCAATACTGGAGAGTATGGAGAGACCGGAGCAGGCACAAGCGGTGCCAACCGACTTCAACCAGGTTGCGGCAAAATGCCGTCCGCAGATTTTTCGATTTCTGCTCTCGTCCCTGCGCGACCCGGACGCGGCAGAAACGCTTACGCAGGACTGCCTGCTGAAGGGCTTTCGCAACTGGGCCAGCTTCCGCGGTGAATCCAGCGAGCTTACCTGGCTGCTGCGCATCGCCATCAACCTGCAGCGCGACCACTGGCGCAACCGGCGGCTGCAGTTCTGGAAGCGGACGCAGACGAACACGGTGGACTCCGACGATGCCAGCCAGTGGTTGCCAAGTCTAGAGTCCAGCCCGGAGCAGCAGGTGCTGGCCCGGGAGCAGGTCAAGGCGATGTGGAAGGTTGTCGAAGGCCTCAGCGAGCGGCAGCGGACGGTTTTCATGCTGCGCCACGTGGAAGAGATGGAATTACAGGAGATCGCCCAAGCGACGGGGCTGAGTGAAGGCACCGTAAAAGCGCACCTGTCGCGGGCGATGGTCCGGGTTCGGGCCGGGATTGGGAGCAGAGTATGACGCACGACAAAGATAGAAACGAAAAATTCGAGCAGGAAGACCCCCAGGTGGAGGCAGCGTTGCGGAACTTTCGCAATAGCGTGCATGCCTGGAGCGAGCAGGAGTTCAGCCGTCCCCGCGCCATGGTGCCCCGGCCGGCAACCTGGCTGGCCCGCTGGCACAAGCCGCTGGTTGCCGCGCTCGGTTGCGTGGTGTTGGTCGCCGGAGCTTCCGTGCCGGTAGGCGTGCGGCACCAGCACGCCGTTGCCGCACAGCAGCAGGCGCAGATTGTTGAGCAGCAGCGGAAGGCCGATGAGGCCGCACGCCAGCTTGCACTCAGCAAGGTAGATGACGACCAGCTGATGGCCGACGTGGACGAAGACATTGCCCAGGCAACGCCGGCGGCTCTTGAGCCGATGGCCAGCCTGATGCGGGAAACCAAAACCAAATAGGCGGCCATCGGGCAACCGGCGGCAAAGACCTGAATACAAATGACGGGGAGAGAAAGATGATGAAGATCTGCAGGAATTGGAAATTGGGCGGCGTCGTTCTGACGGTTGCCCTGTTGGGTGCGGGCGTCGCTTCGGCACAGGGTGGCGAGGGCTTTGGCCCCCATCGTCCGCCCATGGAAAAGGCCATGGGCCCCGGTGGCGGCATCGGCGGCGAGCATGGCCGCTGGTGGAACGATCCCCGTGTCGCGGAAAAGCTCAAGCTCACCGACGCGCAGAAGAAGGCGATGGACGACATCTACCAGCAGCAGCGGCTCAAGCTGGTTGACCTGCACGCCAATCTGCAGAAGGAAGAGCTCACGATGGAGCCGCTTATCCGCGCGGACCAGCCGGACGAGGGCAAGATTCTCGCCCAGATTGACAAGGTCGCCCAGGCCCGCGCCGAACTGGAAAAAGCCAACGCCCGGATGCTCTTCGAACTCCGGCGTCAGCTCTCACCCGACCAGTGGAAGGTTCTTCAGGAAGAGCGCGCCTCCCGTCGTGAGCACCAGGGCATGGGCCCGGACGCTGGCGGATGGCGCGATCGGAGAGATCGCGACGGTCGCGGAGCAGGTTCCGGCGGACAGCGCGGCCCCGCAGGTGCCGGTCCTGGACCTGGCGCAGGCGGACCGCCCGCCTCTGGAGGTCCGGGCCCGAACCCGGGTATCGGCGAAGACGGCCCCGGCGCTGAAGAATAGCGGCCATCGCTCCCGGTGCTGAACCGGGCAACAGGTTTGGCAGGCCGACAGCTGATATTTACGTCGGCAAGCCAAAACGGGACTCCCCGCCAAAGGACCGAGAGCCTGCGGGAGCTTCCCGGCACCAACCGAGCAGAGAGCATTGCGGTGGCTACGGCCACCGCGATTTTTTTGTCCTGGAACCCGCCGATTCCCGTGCAACCGCGCGGCTCAGCCCTCGTCGGCAATCAGCAGGCGCAGGTCGCGCAGGTTGTGGCCCGTCGGGCCAGTCACCACCGTATCTCCCAGCGCCGTAAAGAGCGGGCATGCATCAAAAGCCGCCAGCGACTTCTCCGGGTCATAGCCAAAGCTGCGCGCCCGGCTCACGGTCGCCGTATCCGCAATCGCTCCGGCACTTCGCGTGTTCCCGTCAATTCCGTCTGACCCCGCACTCAGCACCAACAACCTGTGCCCGGCAAACCGCGCCAGCTCCAGCGCGCAGGTGAGGGCAAACTGCTGGTTCCGCCCGCCCGCTCCCGGCTCGCGGCTCAGCTTCACCGTCACCTCGCCGCCGCTGATCAGGCAACATCGGCCGTGCTCAGCCCGCAACGCGTGGAAGCGCTCCAGCAGATACTGCGCCGCATCGGCGTAATCCCAGTCGTCGCAGCCGTTGTCCACGACCGTGTAGAAGCCCGCAGCCTCAGCGTGGGCCCGCGCGCCCTCCACCAGATCATGGCTCGACAGGAGCAGCTCAAACATCGCCGGATACCGCGGCGAATGTACCCGCGCCGACGCGCTGTCCTGGTGCGCAATCCGTGCCATCAGCGGAGCCCACAGCCCCCGGCGCTCGCGCGTTTCCGGCGGGTTCTCACGTTCAAACCACGCCCGAACCGAGGCAGGGAACTGCGCCAGCAAATCATACTTCGCCAGCAGATCCTTCACTTCCGCCTCGGTGGTTGCATTCGGAATCGTCGGCCCGGACGAGAGTGCATCCAGCGCGCGAATCGGCACATCCGGCAGCAGCAGCGAGATCTGGGTTGCTTCCCCGGCAGCCTGCGCCAGCCGGCCGCCCTTCACTGCGCTGAATCGCTTGCGCAGCGCATTAATCTCTGCAATTGGCGCGCCGCAGCCCAGCAGCACGCGGTGGAAGGCAATTGTGTCGTCGAGGGAAATCGACGGGTCCAGCGGCAAATCAAACAGCGCCGACCCTCCGCCGGAGATCAGGTAAATCACCAGCGTGTCGCGGTGGGCCTGTTCCAGCAGGGCCAAGGCTGCCTTGGCCGCCTGCAGCGATCCCTCGTTGGGCAGCGGATGTCCGCCCTCAAAGTACCGGAAGCGCCACGACCGCTTTTCTGGAATGGAAACGGAGCAGCAGATTCCCCGCACCCCGTCGCGCCGGGTCATGCGCTTGCCCAGCACCTCCACCATTGGCCCCGCGGCCTTGCCAATCGCAATCACAAAAATCCGCCGGAAATCCTTCAGGTTGATGCTCGCCGGCGTATCGCCCGGAATCAGCCGCTCCAGCGTATCGCCCGTGAACCGCAGCCTGCGGTCAAATGCCGCCTCAATGCTGCAGGTTTCAATCGCATCCAGAAAAATCCCCGTCGCCGTCTCGTGCAGCATTTCCATCTCAACTCCCGCGTGCCCGGTGGTGGTCATTGTCTCTCCTCGGCGCCAGGTGGTTGCCCGCAGGGGGAGTGACTGGTGACCCAGTGGCGAAGTACGGTTTGCATCGCTGTCAGATGCCCGGTAAAAAAGTGGTCGGCCCCGTGGATGAGCTGCAGCTCGGTCGGCGCGGCGGCGGCCTCAGCCACCGTGCGCAACTGTGCCACCGGGGCAAACTGGTCCCGGTCGCCCGAAAGCAGGAGCTTGGGCAGTCGGCAGCGGCTCAAAAAGTGGTAGTGGTAATCCCGCCCCTCGGCGTGTGTGGGCAACCCAAGCGCGGCAAAGGCGCTCACCCGGCTGTCAGCGCAGCATGCTGCCAGCCCCATCGCGGCGCCAAAGCTGAATCCTGCCGCGAAGATCGGCTTCCTGTACCGCTGGTTCAGCCAGTCCAGCGCCGTGCAGACATCGGCAATTTCAGCCCGCCCATCGTGCGCTCCCGCACTGAGCCCCACACTGCGAAAATTGAAGCGCAGCACCGGCCAGCCCATCCCGGCAAATACCTTCGCGGCGTGGTACACCACCTTGTTGTGGAGCGTGCCCCCGCCCAGGGGGTGAGGATGGCAAACAACTGCGGCAAATGCGGTATCCGCGCGGCCCTCATTCAGGACCGCTTCCAGGCGTCCAGCCGGACCATCCAGAAAGATGTTGTGCAGCGTTCCCGGCGACAAGCCCGGCGCGGGAAGGGAAGTGCCGGAATTCGCGGGCATAGCGGGGCCGCTGCGCCCGCGTGCATGCGGATTTAGGACTTCCCCTGCCATCTTGTCTTCCATTCTATTCGCCCCTGCTGGGGTATTCTGGGGGCATGACGCCGATTGACCCGCTGCCGCATGTTTCCGCGCTTGACCCCATAGCCCTCACCCGTTCGCTGGTTGAAATCGACTCCACCACCTACCACGAAGGCGCAGCCGGCGACTTTCTCGCGGAGTTCCTCGCCGCCCGCGGATGGGCCGTTGAAAAAACCGGCGTCCCCCAGCCCGTGGAAAGTGCCCAGGCCGGTGCCCGGTGGAACGTTTACGCCGGCCCCGCAGCCGGCAGCCCTGATCTCGTCTTCTCCACCCACATTGACACCGTTCCACCCTACATCGGCTTCAGCGAAGACGCCGAGTTCCTCTACGGCCGCGGCGTCTGCGATGCCAAGGGAATCCTCGCCGCGCAGGTTGCCGCCGCCGAGCAACTCCGCGCCGAGGGTTTCTCCGTCGGCCTCCTCTTTGTCAGCGGCGAAGAGCGCGACTCCGCGGGCGCCAAGGTCGCCAACGAGAGTCCCAAGGGCAGCCGATTCCTGATCAACGGCGAACCGACTGACAATCGCCTCGCCCTCGCCTCGAAAGGCGCACTTCGCGCCGTTTTCACCGCCAAGGGCAAAATGGCTCACTCCGCGTATCCTGAACTCGGCGACAGCGCGGTGCACAAGCTGGTGGAAGCCCTTGGCAAGGTGATGGCGCTGGAACTCCCGGTCACCGAAGACGTGGGCAACAGCACCCTCAACATCGGCCAAATCCACGGCGGGCGCGCGCCCAACGTCATCGCCGACCACGCCGAGGCGCAAGTTCTCATCCGCCTCGTCGGGGACTCTTCCGGCACCCGCGAGGCCATTGCCGAGGCCGCCGCTGGACTCGCTGATGTTGATTTCACCCTGGAAATCCCCTTTGTCCGCCTCAAGGCACTCCCCGGCTTCCCCACCATGGTCGCCAAGTTCACCACGGACATCCCTCAACTTTCCGCCTGGGGTGAGCCGCTGCTGCTCGGTCCCGGCTCCATCCACGTCGCCCACACCCCATTCGAGAAGGTCGCCAAACAGGAATTGTTTGATGCCGTCAATCTGTACGTCCAGGTTGCCCGGCAACTTCTCACGGTCTGAACCCATCCAAAGCACTGACATCTCGAAAATCCGAAGGGAAAGATACCCATGAGCGCAGCCATCTACGAAATTCCTCTCAAGACCATTGCCGGCGAAGAAACCTCGCTCGCAGCCTATGCCGGCAAGGTCCTGCTGGTCGTCAACGTCGCCTCAAAGTGCGGCCTCACCGGCCAGTACGAAGGCCTGGAAAAAATCTACGAGAAGTATGCCGACCAGGGCCTCGTCGTCACCGGCTTCCCCGCCAACGATTTCAAGGCACAGGAGCCCGGCACCGAAGACGAGATCCAGGCCTTCTGCACCGCCAACTTCGGCGTGAAGTTCCCCATGTTCTCCAAAATCACAGTCGTTGGTCCGGAGAAGAACCCCCTCTACGCCGCCCTTATCGCTGCCCAGCCCACCGCCACCAGTGTCTTTGAAGTCACCTGGGCCGAGAAGCTGAAGGGCTATGGCATCACCCCCAACGACGCCCCGGAAATCGGCTGGAACTTCGAGAAATTCCTGGTCAACCGCCATGGCGAGGTCGTCCGCCGCTTCGCGCCTGACACCCCGCCTGAGGCTCCCGAGCTCATTGCCGCCATTGAAGCGGAACTTGCCAAGCCGTAACCGACAGATTCGCAGGTGCCCGGGCCAGGCAGCCCCTTCGCTGCTTACAGCCCGGGCCCCAGCCCTTGCCACGTTGGACTCACCAGTCGCATGAGGGAGATGCCTCAATGACTCAGAACGCCGACAGGCTCACAGTAAGGGCTGCGGATATCTCCGGCTCCACCTTTCAGGACGTCAACCTTACCAGTGCCACCTTCACCGCCGCCTGCCTCGCCTGGTCCGTCTTCCGCGACGTCGATCTCGCAGGAGCATCCGTCGAAAATGCCTCCCTCGCCGGAGCCACCTTCCGCGATGTCAACCTCAGCGGCGCAACTTTCTCCAACTGCCGCACAGATGGGCTCACCATCAACGGCATCTCTTTGGATGACCTGCTCGCAGCCTGGCGGCACATGAATCCCAACGCTCGGTAGCCCGCAGTTGCCCCACTCCTCATTTCCCATGCGGCATCCACCCCCGTTGTATCCTGAAGCTATGCATTCTTCCCCGGTGAACTCCCTGGCCAGCTCCGCCTCCTCCTACTTGCGCTCTGCGCGGCATCAGCCGGTGCAGTGGTATCCGTGGGGCCACGAGGCATTCGCCCGCGCTCAGGCTGAGGACAAGCCGATTCTGCTCGATATCGGAGCCGTCTGGTGCCACTGGTGTCACGTGATGGACCGTGAGTCCTATGAGGACATGGAACTCGCCCGCATTCTGAATCAGCACTTCATCGCCATCAAGGTTGACCGCGACGAGCGCCCGGACGTCGACTCCCGCTATCAGGCCGCGGTGTCAGCGATCAGCGGGCAGGGTGGCTGGCCGCTGACCGCATTTCTCACGCCCGATGGCCGGCCATTCTTCGGTGGAACCTACTTTCCCGCCGACGACCGCTACGGCCGCCCCGGCTTCAAGCGCGTTCTGCTGACGATGTCCGACGTGTGGCGAACCCGCCGCGAAGAGGCACTGGAGTCCGCCGGCTCCGTTATGGCCGCCGTGGACCAGAATGAAAACTTCTCCGGCCGGGGTCCCGAGCTCAATCTCGCAATCGTCGACCGCATTGTCGAGTCCATTCTCAAGCAGGCCGACCCGCGTCATGGAGGCTTTGGCTCGCAGCCCAAATTCCCCCATCCGGCGGCCCTCGATCTCCTGCTGGAAGCTGCCATCCGCACCAACGATGATCGCGCCTACGAAACGGCCCTGCTTACCCTCACCCGGATGAGCAAGGGCGGCGTCTACGACCAGCTCGCCGGCGGTTTCCACCGCTACTCCGTCGATGAGCGCTGGATTGTTCCGCACTTTGAAAAAATGCTGTATGACAACACCGAGCTGCTGCGGAACTATGTCCACGCCTACCAGAGCTTTGTGAAGCCGGAGTACGCCCAGATTGCCCAGGAAATCATCCTATGGATGCAGGCATCGCTGACTGACCGCGAGCGCGGCGGCTTCTACGCCTCCCAGGACGCCGACATTTCCTTTGAAGACGATGGCGACTACTTTACCTGGACCCGTGCCGAAGCCCGTGCCGTGCTGACCGCAGAAGAGTTTGGCCTCGCCGCCCGTTACTGGGACATTGGCGAGGTCGGGGACATGCACCACAATCCCCAGAAGAACGTTCTCCACATCCGCTTCAGCATCGAGGATGTCGCCCGCGATTGTGGTGTCAGCGACGAAGTCGCAGCCGAGCTGCTGACGAGCGCGCGCCGCAAGCTGCTGGAGGCGCGCAACCAGCGGCGTGCCCCGTTCATCGACCGCACCCTCTACACCAGTTGGAACGCCATGGCCATCACGGCCTGGCTTGAGGCTGCCCGCGTTCTGCGCCTTTCCGATGCCTGGGAGTTTGCCCTGAAATCGCTCGACCGCCTTCTGGTTGAGGCCTGGGACGGCCACGCCGAGCTAGGTCACGTCATTGCCTATGGCGAGGCCAGTGAGCCCGCGGAAGTTGTTCCGGGCACGCTCGACGACTACGCTTTCACCATCCACGCCTGCCTTGAGGCCTGGGGCTCCTCCGGCTCAATCGAGTACTACCAGTCTGCCCTCAAGCTGGCCACGGTGATGGTGGAGCGCTTCTACGACGGCGCCGCCGGTGCCTTCGTCGACCTGCCGCTGGACCGCTCGGGCGAGAGCCTGCTGGGGGCGCTCGCAGCCAATCGGAAGCCCCTGCAGGACGCCCCCACTCCGGCCGGCAACCCTGTTGCCGCTGCTGCACTGCTAAGGCTGGAGCAACTCAACGGCCGCAAGGAATTCCGTGCGATTGCCGAGAAAGTGCTCGGTGCCTTCTCTGCAGTCGTCGAGCACTTTGGCCTCTATGTCGGCACCTATGCTCTGGCGCTGGAAAAGCTTCTGCTCGAGCCGATGCAGATTGTCGTCGTTGGCGAAGGGCAGGAAGCCAGCCGCCTTGAAGCCCTGGCCACCGCCCGCTACGCTCCCAACAAGACCGTGATCCGGCTGAAGCGGCGCCATCTGCTGCCGGAAACGCTGCCCCCGGCCCTGGCGGAAACACTGACCCAGTTGCCGAAGCGGACGGAAGCCTTTGCCCTCGTCTGCCACGGCTACCGCTGCCTGCCACCCTGTGAAACCTCGGAGGAGTTGCTGTCCGCGATGGGCATCTCCGGCTAAGTTTCAGTTACCCTCTACTCCGAGCCGAACAAATCATGGGCTGCGGGGGGCAGCGCCGTCGGGTCCACCGCAGCCTGGGGTGCCTGCCCCTGCGCTTCCCGCGCGCTGTGTGCGATCTGCCCGGCTTTTGCCCCGTCAAATCCATGGAAGGTCCGATAGGGATCGCCGGGCAACACTCCTTCCGCCTCCAGCGCAATCCTCAGCCGCCGCCGGAACTCCCGCATTGCGGGTACCTGGCGCGCAGGCTGCACCCGGAAGAGCACGGGATAGACCACTTCAGGCCCACGGATGGCGTCCACCCCCGGCAGCACCGGATCGCTCAAAAACAGCTCCCGGTACTCAGGGTCGTTGCGGAACTCCAACGCCAGCTTTCTCAGCAGCCCCAGAGCCCGTTCCGGCGGAACAGAAATATCGATCGAAATCGGCAGATTCACCAGCGTAAAGTCCCGGCTCAGGTTTGCCACCGTCGTTATCTGCGAGTTCGGCACGACGTACAGCGTCCCGTCGGAGTCGCGAATCTCGGTACGCCGCAGCGTCATCGCCTCCACGACGCCGCTCATCCCGGTCAGCCGGACCTGGTCGCCCACGTTGAACTGGTCCTCCAGCAAAATCAGCGCACCATTCAGGATGTCCTTCACAATCGTCTGCGCGGCCAGGCCAATCGCAATCCCCGCCACCCCGGCAGAGGCCAGCAGCGGTCCGAGGTTGACGCCAAGAATTGTCAGCATTTGAAGTGCTGTCAAAGTCCATAACACGGCATTGAGGGTGGTCTGCAGCACCCCGGCCATGGTCTTGACCTGCGACCGATGGCCTGGGCTGGCAGGGCCCCGCTCTGCCACCGTGACCATCCGCCGCGTACTCATCCTGATGATTCGGCTCAGGATAAGCGTCACAATCAGAATTGTGAGCAGGTGCGGCAGCTTGGCGTGCAGAAACTCCTGCCCGTCCGCGATCCACTCGTCGAGCACCTTGCCAAGGAAGCGCCCTTCCGCAAAGATTCCAGTACGTAACATGGCCGCAAAAAGAATCATGGTCACTCTCCCTCTTTCTTTCTATACTGTCGCCATGAAAAGTCCGGAATTTCCTGTGAAATCGGTCAGGCGAATGGGGGCAAAGCCGCTGGTGCGCGCTCTCTGCTGCCTGGTCATGTGTGCTGCCGTCCCGCTGGCCGGCGGACTTGCGGTTGGCCAGATGCCCCCCGGTCCTCCGGGTTCTTCCCGTCCCGACACCTTGCCCCCTCTTCCCCCCGGGGCAGACATGCACCCCGACGGAGTTCGGCTGCTTAAGGACTCCATGATTCAGCAGGACAACCAGAAGAAGGTTGCCGAAGAGAATCGAGTCCGCCAGCAGCAGCTCGCTGACGACACCGCCAAACTCCTCGCCCTGGCCACCGAGCTGAAAGCCGAAATGGACAAGACCAGCAAAGACACGCTGAACATGAACTACGTCCGGAAGGCCGAACAGATTGAAAAGCTCGCTCACCAGCTCCGCGACAAGATGAAAGCATCTCTGGGGAACTGAGCCCATGCCTGCAACGTCTCCAGTCCGTCGCAGCCTTGTTGCCGCTTCCGCGGTCTCCCGCGCTTGTGTGGTTGCTTTGTGCATGGCCACCTTTGCCAACGGAATAGCTCAGGCGCCCGGAGGCCCGGTTACCGGAAACAATCACGTTCCCGTCAACCCGCTCGCGAATCGCTACACCGATGGTGCCGGACTCTTCGACGACACACCCAAAGTCAAGCTCGATCCGAAACAGGTCGAGGTGGTCAACCGGCTCCGTCTGGAAACCATGCAATCGGAAACCGACAAGGTCCTGCTGCTGGCTCGCCATCTGAATGCCGAGGTCCGCCGGGACCTTCCCGAAGCAGCCCGCGCCCGGGAACTTGCCGAGGCTGCCCAGGTTGAGCATCTGGCCCACGTCGTCCAGCAGTTGATGAAAGCAAGCGCAGGAAACTGATTTTCGGCAGGGAAGGGAACTCCGCACGCATGATTCTTCGCGCAACCAATCCGGCTGGTGGCCTGCTCCTCCCCCGCGTCTTGCGCTGGTCCGTTGTCCTTGCCACCCTGGCGGCTTCCGCGGCTTCCGGGGTTCCGGCCCAGCAAAGCTCAAACCCCTTCTATCGCCCCGGCGAGCAGATTCGCACCATTCCTGCCAACGGTGCTGATGCGGCGTCCGGGAGCACGTCGGCAAATATCCCCATGGACAAGAAAGCCGCCGATGAGCTCAACCGGAAGCGCGTGAGCGATCTTGAAAAGCGCACGGCCCGCATGGTGGAGCTCGCCCGCCATCTCACGGAAGAGGTTTCCACCCAGCCGCAGGCCAACTCAGTTGCCCAGCAGTTGAAGCAGTTGGAAGAAATTGAGAAGCTGGCGCATCATGTCCAGCAGCGCATGACCGAGTCCTGGGCACGCTGATTCGGTCCGGCGCCCACCAGCGACAGTCCGGCAATTTCGAAAGGCACCAGCATGGCAGACGGCACGCAAGCAGAGGCCGGCACACTTCGAAAGCGCGGCTGGATCCGTGCATTCTTTGTGGCAGCGTCGGTGATTCTAGCCGCGGTCGTCGCAATCGTTGCCCAGCAGAGCACCAACCCCCTGTATCCCACCCGCGAAAACGCCACTCCGTCTCCACCGGCACAGGCCGATGGAAGCCCAAATCAGTTCGACCCCTTCGCCCGGCCCACTGAGGAGCAGCGCAAGGCCCTCGCAGCCATGAATCTTCAGCGCCGCAAAGACCTCGTCACCCAAACCGACCGCATGGTGGAGCTCGCCGGCAAGCTCAACGACGAGGTCAGCAAAGACCCCGCGGCACGCGTGACCGAAGTGCAACTGATACAAGTGGCCGAGATTGAAAAGCTCGCCCATCAGGCCCAGCACCGCATGAAGGAATCCTGGGCCCGGTGAGGATTTTTCTCCGGCGGCAGACTGCCGCTTGTGACAGATGTCATCTTCCCCCTTCATGAGAGGGTTGGTACAATCGACTGGTCTGAGCCGTGGCATAGCCATGGTCGTTGCGTGAGCCCCATACGGGTTCCCGGGAGGGTTCGAACAGTGAGCGAGCTGGCATCCACAACCAAGGAGGCAGAACTGGGCACCGCCCGTGCCGCAACTGTTGCTGAAAGCTTCCGCTCGTGGGGCACACAGCCCCTTACCCCGGCGCAGTTGGTACACGTGTATCGGCTCATGTATACGTCGCGCTGCATCGACGACCGTGAAATCATGCTCAAGCGCCAGCAGAAGATTTTCTTCCAGATCTCCGGCGCAGGCCACGAAGCTCTCCAGGTGGCAGCCGCCCTCGCGCTCCGCCCCGGCTACGACTGGTTCGTCCCCTACTATCGAGACCGCGGCCTGTGCGTCGCACTTGGCGTTACGCCGGAAGAGATGTTTCTGCAGGCCGTTGGCGCGGAAGCAGACCCTGCCAGCGGTGGTCGCCAGATGCCCACGCACTGGTCCAGCCCGGAACTCCACATCGTCAGCACCTCATCCTCCACCGCCACCCAGGTCCTCCACGGCGTCGGCGTGGCTGAAGCAGGCCGCTACTTTGGCCGTTTCCCGAAGGCCAGCGCGCCTGCCACCGACGACTACCGCGCCTACTCGGATGTGAGCTTCCACGCCGACGAGGTCGTCCTCACCTGCATTGGGGAGGGTTCCACATCCCAGGGCGAGTTCTGGGAGGCTCTGAACACCGCCAGCAACCAGAAGCTGCCCCTTATCATCCTCGTCGAGGACAATGGCTACGCGATCTCCACACCGGTTGAGGTGAACACGCCAGGCGGCAACATCTCCCGACTCGTGGCCAACTTCCCGAACTTCTTCTTTGCGGAAGTTGATGGAACGGATCCTGAAGTCAGCTTCCACGCCTTTGCCCAGGCCGCCGAGTGGTGCCGCGCCGGCAAGGGCCCCGCATTGGTGCATGGCCACTGCATTCGTCCCTATTCCCACTCCCTCTCTGACGATGACAAGCTCTATCGCTCTGCCGCCGAGCGCGAAGCGGACGCGATGCGCGACCCACTGCACAAGCTGCAGATGCGCATTCTTCGCGAAGGCATCCTCACTGAGGCGGGCATCAACGCGCTCGAAAGGCAGGTTGATATTGAGGTTGAGGCCGCAGCCGAGCGCGCCCTGGCAGCTCCCATTCCGCAGGCTTCCAGCATTCTTCGCCACGTCTACTCTGAGGATTACGACCCCACCCGCCCCGAGCTGGCCAGCGAGCCCGCCGCCAATGGCAAAGCCACCCAGCGCACGATGGCCGACCTGATCAACGTTTGCCTGCGCGACGAAATGCGCCGCGACCCCCGCATCCTCATCTACGGGGAAGACGTTGCCGACGCCAGCCGCGAAGCCGCGCTGAAGGAAGTGAAAGGCAAGGGCGGCGTTTTCAAGCTCACCGCCGGCCTTCAGACCGAGTTTGGCTCGGGCCGCGTCTTCAACTCACCGCTGGCTGAGGCCAACATTGTCGGACGCGCCATTGGCTACGCCGCCCGCGGCCTCAAGCCTGTCGTGGAAATCCAGTTCTTCGACTACATTTGGCCCGCCATGCACCAGATTCGCAACGAGCTCTCCGTCATGCGCTGGCGATCCAACGGCCGCTTCCGTGTGCCGGTCGTCATTCGCGTGCCCATCGGCGGCTACCTTACCGGCGGCTCCATCTACCACTCTCAGTCCGGCGAATCCATCTTTACCCACATCCCCGGCCTGCGCGTGGTCTTCCCCTCGAACGCACTGGATGCCAACGGCCTGCTGCGCACCGCCATCCGCTGCGACGACCCAGTGCTCTTTCTCGAGCACAAGCGCCTCTATCGCGAGACCTACGGCCGCGCTGCTTATCCCGGCCCGGACTATATGATTCCCTTCGGCAAGGCCGCCGTTGTGCGTCCCGGAACCGACGTCACCATGATCACCTACGGCGCTGTGGTGCCCCGCGCACTGCAGGCCGCCCAGCGCGCAGAGACCGAACACGGCATCCAAACCGAGGTCATCGACCTGCGCACTCTCAACCCCTACGACTGGGAGGCTATCGCCACCAGCGTGAAAAAGACCAACCGCGTCATCGTCGCCTACGAAGACATGAAGAGCTGGGGCTACGGCGCTGAAATTGCCGCCCGCATTGCCGACGAACTCTTTGAGGATCTCGACGCCCCAGTGCGCCGGGTCGCCTCCATGGACACCTTTGTTGCCTATCAGCCGGCGCTGGAAGACGTAATCCTTCCCCAGCCGGAAGACATGCTGCAAGCCATCGTTGATCTGCGGCGATTCTAGGAGCGCCCGGTCCCCACTGACTGAATTTCTGCAAGAGGCCGTTCGCGGATATTCCCCCACCCCAGGAATCTTCAGGAGTCCCGCTTTGCCGCTGGAGACATCCCCCAGTCGAGTCCTCATCTATCGCCAGGGCAGCCTCGGCGATACCCTCGTTGCGCTGCCGTGCTTTCATCTCATCGCACGCAGCTTCCCACAGGCCCAGCGTCATCTGCTCACCAACTTCCCGGTCCATTCCAAGGCACCAGCCGCCGCCGCGGTGCTGGGTGGTTCCGGCTTTGTTCAGGGCTATCTGCGCTATAACACCGGCACCCGCAGTCCCCGGGAACTCCTCCGCCTCGTCCGGGAAATTCGACGATTCAAGCCCGACCTCCTTGTCTACCTGATGCCCGTCCGTGCTCCGCAGGACGCCGAGCGCGACCGTCGATTTTTCCGCTACGCCTGCGGCATCCGGCGCATTGTCGGCCTGCCGCAGCGCGACGAGCGCGACCGCATCCTCGACCCGGTAACCGGAATGTACGAGCCGGAATCTGCGCGCCTTGCCCGGATGATTGCGGAACTCGGCCCCGCCGCCCCGGATATCGCGGAAAACCGAAGCCTCTGCCTTACTCCGGAAGAGCGGGAAAAGGCCCGCGAGGTTCTCGCCCCCCTCGGTGGCCAGCGCTTTTTTGTCATCGGCCCGGGAACCAAAATGCAGGCGAAAGACTGGGGCCAGGATAACTGGCGCGCCCTCGCCGCTGAACTCAGCTCCCAATATCCAGGGCACGGTCTCGCGCTGGTCGGTGCGCCGGAGGAGTCGGAAACCAGTGACGTTGTTGCCCAGGGCTGGAACGGCCCAAACGTGAATCTCTGCGGTAAGCTCTCACCGCGAGAAACCGCCGCCGTCATTGAGCATGCCCGCGTCTTCCTCGGACCGGACTCCGGCCCCATGCATCTCGCCGCCTCTACCGGGGTGCCCGCCGTCATCGCTTTTTCCGCCCGCGGCCTTCCGGGCGTCTGGTTCCCGGCCGGCACGGAAAATCGCGTCATTTATCATAAGACCAGTTGCTTTGGCTGCAACCTGGAAACCTGCATCGAAGAGCAGCGCCGTTGTCTCACCGCGATAACCGTCACTGAGATGGCGAACGCAGTTGCAAGCGTCCTGTCCCCAGGGCGATAACAGGGAGAATCGACCATCATGTATATCGTCACCGGTGGCGCCGGCTTCATTGGCAGCAACGTAGTTCACGAACTCAACGCGCACGGCATTTACGACATCCTGGTCGTCGACAACCTGCGCAACCCGGCCAAGTTCCGCAACCTCCATGGCGCGCGCTATGTCGACTACATGGACAAGCACGAGTTTCGCCGCGCCATCCAGCAGAACACGCTCGCCGTCAACTCCGTGGAAGCCATCCTCCACCAGGGCGCCTGCTCCAACACGCTCGAAGACGACGGCGTCTACATGATGGACAACAACTTCTCGTACACCAAGGATGTGCTGCGCTTCGCCATCCTGCACGATGCGCCCATCGTCTTCGCGTCTACCGCCGCCGTCTACGGACTCAGCGGGCCCGGCCACTTCACCCCCACGCTGGAAAACGAGCGCCCGCTCAATGTGTATGGCTACTCCAAGCTCGCCTTTGACCACTACTTCCGTAACCAGCTCGCCCTCGGCAACGTCTCCATTCCGGCCGTGGGCCTGCGCTACTTCAACGTCTTCGGGCCCCGGGAGCAGCACAAGGGCCGCATGGCCTCCGTTATCCATCATTTCTCCAAACAAATCCTCAATGACGGCCGGGTGCGCCTCTTTGGCGGCACCGGCGGCTATGGCGACGGCGAACAGCGCCGCGACTTCGTCTTCGTCCGCGATCTTGCCCGTCTCAACATGTTCTTTGCTCAAATCGGCCCATGGGCGCCGGCCCCCGGCACCGAGCGCAAGCTCTACCAGGGCGTGGTCAACGCCGGCTCCGGCATTGCCAGCACCTTCAACCAGGTCGCAGGCGCCCTCATGACCGTCCACGGCGAAGTCCCCATCGAGTACGTCCCATTCCCGGCTGACCTCAATGGCCGCTACCAGCACTTTACCCAGGCTGACCTTACCGGCCTGCGCGATCTCGGCTGCGACCTGCCCATGACCTCACTGAGCGACGGAGTGACCGAAACCTTCCGCATCATGGCCGAATTCAACGAGCCCGGCATCTAAATTCGTAGGCCCCGGCCAAACTACCCTCCCCGAGCGGATTTCACCCCGCCCGGCAGGCAAAGGAAGCGAGCACCCATGCAAGGCCATCCCAACGCGCAGTCTGTCTTTTTCAAGGCGATCACCGACCACCTCGAAGTGGTCAAGGCCATCACCGTCCAACAGGAACTCCTCGAGCGCATCGCCCTTGCCATGGTTGAGGCCGTTGCTGCAGGCAAGAAGATTCTCTGGTGCGGCAACGGCGGTAGTGCGGCTGATTCCCAGCACCTCGCCGCAGAGGTTGTCGGACGATTCCGTCGCGAGCGCCGCGGCCTGCCCTCCGTTGCCCTGACCACCGACACATCCATCCTCACCGCCGTCGCCAACGACTACGGCTACGACGCCATCTTCTCCCGCCAGGTTGAGGCAATCGGCCAGCCCGGGGATGTCCTCGTCGGCCTCTCCACCTCCGGCAACAGCAAAAACGTTGTTGCCGCCGTCAAGGCAGCCCGCGCCCGCAACCTGGTCACTGTCGCCTTCACCGGCGAGGGTGGCGGCCAGTTGGTTGATCTCGCCGACTACCTCTTCGCCGTGCCCTCCAAAGACACCGCACGCATCCAGGAAGCCCACATCCTGGCCGGCCACATGCTGTGCGACTGGATTGAACTGGACTACCTGCACAGCCAGGCGCCCACCGCCGAGCTGCCACCCGCAACCGGGAGCAAACTGTGATCGAATCTCTCCACCAGGTTCTGGATCAGGTCGAGCACGCATGGGCGCAGAAGCGCCTCCTCGTCCTTGGCGACCTCATGCTGGACAAGTACATCTGGGGCGAAGTTGGCCGCATCTCGCCGGAAGCCCCCGTGCCCGTTGTTCGCGCCACCCACCAGAGCCAGCAGCCCGGCGGCGCAGCCAACGTCGCCATGAACCTTGCCTGCCTGGGCGCGCAGGTGGTCCTTGCCGGCTTTGCCGGGGAAGATGAAAATCAGACCGCGCTCCTCGGCTGCCTGCCCGCCGACCGCATCCGCCCCGTCTTTGTCACCAGCGCCGGTTTTCCCACCATCACCAAGCTGCGCATCCTCGGCGGTCGCCAGCAAATGCTCCGCCTCGACAGCGAGCACCTCGCACCCCGCCCCTCCGCCGACTACGACGCGCTACTGAGCGGCGTTCTCGCCGAGCTGCCAAGCTGCCACGCAGTCATCCTCTCCGATTACGCCAAGGGAGTCCTTTCCCCGGAAATCTGCCGCGCCGTCATCGATGCCGCCCGCCACGCCGGTATCCCCGTCCTGGTTGACCCCAAGACCGCCGACTTCAGCCGCTACTGCGGCGCAACCACCATCTGCCCCAATCTCGGCGAACTCGACACCGCTGCCCGCACCTTCCATGGGCCTGAAAAACTCTCTGTCGACGAACTCCTCGTGACTGCGGAGCGCATGGTTCCCGCCTTCGACCTCCAGTTCCTCACCGCCACCCTCAGCGAGAAGGGAATCGCCCTGGTCCGCGAATCCAGCAGGGAAGTCTTCCCCGCCGTCGCTCGCCAGGTCTTCGATGTCTCCGGCGCAGGCGACACTGTCATCTCGGTCCTCGCGCTCTCGCTCGCCTCAGGCCTAGCCCCGGAGACAGCCATCGAGCTCGCCAACATCGCCGCCGGCATCGTCGTCGGCAAGGTCGGCACCGTTCCCGTCCAGCGCCACGAACTCCTGGCGGCCCTCGCGCCGCAAATCGCGCTCCACGCCGAAGACAAACTTGTCTCCCGCGAAGAACTCGTCGATCGCGTGCATGTTTGGCGCGCCAACGGCGACAAGGTGGCCTTTACCAACGGCTGCTTCGATCTCCTCCACGTCGGCCACATCACAGTCCTGGAACAGGCTCGGCGCACCGGCGACAAGCTCATCGTCGCCATCAACAGTGACGCCTCGGTCTCCCGCCTCAAAGGGCCAACCCGCCCCATCGTGGGTGAGCGCGAACGCGGCCGCGTCCTGGCAGCACTCGCCTGTGTGGATGCCGTTGTCGTCTTTGACGAGCCCACCCCCATGGAACTCATCCTCGCCGCCAAGCCCGATGTCCTGGTCAAAGGCGGCGACTACACCATCGAAACGGTCGTCGGCCATGAGGCTGTCGCCTCCTGGGGAGGGCAGGTCCGCATCGTCCCCACCGTCGAGGGCCACTCCACTACCCGCCTCATCGAAAAAGGCGCCACCGGCCGCTGAACCGCCTGGGAGCTTTCTCAGTGCCCCGCCGCACCCAGGTCATCCAGCCACCGCGCAATCGCCGGTGCCATCTCCGCTCTCCCCGGAAATGGCGTCTTGAGCCAAACCCTGGTCGTGGGCCCCGCGCTTGCCGCCGCCGCTGGATGTGCCGGCCGGCCTTCCGGCAGCAGCCACAGCGAGGGGACTGAGAGCGCCTTGGCGGCCGCCTCGAGGTCGTACCGGTCCGCCACCAGCAAATGTGCCGGCACCAGCCGGCTCCGCGCATCCCCAAAAATCACTCCCGTGGGGTTCTCCTCCGGCGCATCCACAATCACTCCGGCAAGGGAAGCGTGCTTCGCCGCCACCTCAGCCGCGATATACGCCCCCAACCCATTGCCAAACACCACAATCCGTGCCGGATTTACATGGCGCGTCGCCGTCAGATAATCCAGCGCCCACTCCGCATCCTGCACCAGCTTCTTCTCACTCGGCCGGCTCATCCCGCTCAGCGCCACGCTGTCGCCGAACCCACGGTAGTCAAAGGCCAGCACATCCGCCCCGGCCCGGTGCAGCGCCAGCACATCCCCAACCGTGTCGCCCAGGTTGCCGTCCTTCGTATGCAGCACCAGCACCGTGTACTTCGCCTGACCCGCCGCCGGCACCCACCAACCCGCCAGTTGCGGAGTCCCATTCTCCGCCGCCGCAAACCGCACCGGCGCAAAGCTCAGCCCCTCCGCCGCAGGAGTTCTCAGTACAGGCGTCTTCGGGTGGTACAGCAACTGCCACGCGCCCTGCCAGTACACGAGGCACAATGCCAGCCACCCCAGCACCAGCGACCCCGCCACTGCTGTTGCCAGCGCCCCCAGCAGCCATCGCCCCGACACCGTTTCCGCCGGCCCCGCAGGCCGCTTCCGCAACTCCTCCATCGCCAGCTCAAAGGCTGACGGCTTTTGCGTCTTCTGTGCTTTATCAGTTGCAGCAGGCTTCTTCCGTGACATGGCGGGCGGGTTCTCCAGCTTCAGGATACAAGGGCCGCCCCTCGCCACCTTCTCGGCAAACAACAGGGCCGAACGAGGTTGTTCCCTCATCCGGCCCTCTTTCTTTCTGACTTGCTTTTAGTACTTCGCAATCGCAGCAAACGAGTCAGCCTTCAGGCTTGCTCCGCCGACCAGCGCGCCATCGATTTCTTCCTCGCCCAGCAGAGCAGTGGCATTGTCCGGCTTCACGGATCCGCCGTAGAGGATGCGGATTGCAGCGGCAACGTCGGCTCCGAGGATCTTGGCGACTTCGGCGCGGACAATCTTGTGCGCTTCCACAGCCATCTCCGGGGTGGCGGTTTTGCCGGTACCAATGGCCCAGACGGGCTCATAGGCAATGACGATGGGCGCGGCTGCCTCGGCAGTGATACCGACCAGGGCGCCCGTAATCTGCGTTTTCAGCACATCGGCTGTCTTGCCGGCTTCGCGCTCGGCCAGTACTTCGCCGATGCAGACGACAGGGACGATGCCGTGCTTCAGGGCCGTGTGGAGCTTCTTGTTGACGACTTCGTCGGTTTCGTTGAAGTACTGGCGGCGCTCGGAGTGGCCAATCAGCGTGTGGGTCGCGCCCACCGCCTTCAGCATGGCGGCAGAGGTTTCGCCCGTGTAGGCGCCCTCTTCGGCAAAGTGCATGTTCTGCAGGCCGACGGAGACGTTGGAGCCGGCGGCGAGCTCAACGACGGTGGCCAGCGAGGTTACGGAAGGAAAGAGCGCGATTTCATCGCGGGTGTGCCCGGCAACAAGGGGCAAAAAGGCTTCGACGAAGGCCTTCGCTTCGGCGGGGGTCTTGTACATCTTCCAGTTCGCTGCAATCAATGCTTTACGAGACATGTTTTGGATTCCTTTTCCAGTCGTATGAAGGGGAGGGGAGCAACCTTTCGCTGTCCCCTCGGCCTGGGTTTATTTGTCCGTCAGCGCTTCGACGCCGGGCAGCTTCTTGCCTTCCAGGAATTCGAGGCTGGCGCCGCCGCCCGTGGAGATATGCGTGATCTTGTCGGCCACGCCGGCCTGGTTGATTGCCGAAACCGAGTCGCCGCCGCCGATGATCGAAATCGCCGCGGCATTCGAGGCAACCGCATGGGCAATCGCGTTTGTGCCCACGGCAAACTTCGGAAATTCGAAGACGCCGGCAGGCCCGTTCCACACAATTGTTTTGGCCGTCGAAACTACGTCAACAATCTCCGCAACCGTCTTGGGGCCGATGTCCAGGCCCTGCCAGTCCGCAGGGAAGTTCACGCTCGTGTCCCACTCCTGGGTATTCGCGTCGGGCGAGAAAGCATCCGCCAGAATGTTGTCCACCGGCAGCAGCAGGCGAACTCCCTTGGCCTTGGCCTTCTCAATCGCCTCACGGGCCACTTCAATCTTGTCTTCTTCCACCAGAGACTTGCCGGTGCTCACACCCAGCGCGCGCTGGAAGGTGTAAGCCATTCCGCCCACGATGACGAGCGTGTCCACCTTGTCCAGCAGGTTGTTGATCACGTCGATCTTGCCGGAAATCTTCGAGCCACCGATGATGGCCACAAATGGCTTCTCGGGCGCTTCCAGGGCCTTGCCCAGGTAGGTAATTTCCTTTTCCATCAGCAGGCCGGCTGCGGCTGGCTTGAGGAAGTGTGTGATGCCTTCGGTGGAAGCATGGGCACGATGCGCCGAGCCGAAAGCGTCGTTGACATAGATATCGGCCAAATCCGCCAGCTTCTTGCTGAATCCGGCATCGTTGGCTTCTTCTTCCGCGTAGTAGCGCAGGTTTTCCAGCAGCAGCACCTGGCCGGATTCCAGTTGGCGCGACAGCTCGCTTGCCACTTCGCCCACGCAGTCGGGTGCGAACGCCACGTTCACGTTGGCATCGAGCGCTGCATCCAGCAGCTCGCGCAGGCGGTCCACTACCGGGCGCAGGGAGTATTTCGGATTCGGCTTGCCCTTGGGGCGGCCCAGATGGGAGGCCAGGATGACCTTGGCGTGGTGCTTGATGGCGTAAACGATGGTGGGCAGGGTGGCGCGGATGCGGGTGTCATCCGTAATGGCAGTGCCGTCTTCCGTGAGCGGGACATTGAAATCCACACGGATGAAGACGCGCTTGTTCTTCAGGTCGAGATCGCGGATCGAAAGCTTGGACATGGGAAATGCTCCGGAAGAAATCGGTAGGTAGGTGTAAGGAGGAAAGGGTGCGGACCTGGCCCGCACCCTTCACTGTTTCCGGTTCGATTACAGGCCCTTCTTGACCAGGAAGCCAATCAGGTCCACAACGCGGTTGCTGTAGCCCCACTCGTTGTCATACCAGCTCAGCACCTTCACGCTGTTGCCGACAACCTTGGTCAGCTTGGAGTCAACAATCGAAGACAGCGGGTTGCCCTTGAAGTCCGAGCTCACCAGCTCATGCTCTTCGTAGCCCAGAATGCCCTTCAGTGGGCCTTCGCTGGCTGCCTTCAGCGCCGCGTTGATGGTTGCCGCATCGGTGTCCTTCTCGGCAATGTAGGTGAGGTCAACGATCGAAACGTTCGGGGTCGGGACGCGAATTGCAAAGCCGTCCAGCTTGCCCGAGGTCTCAGGGATAACCAGCTTCAGAGCCTTGGCGGCGCCGGTCGAGCTGGGAATCATGCTCAGGGCGGCAGCGCGGGCGCGGCGCAGATCCTTGTGCGGCGTGTCCAGGATGACCTGGTCGTTGGTGTAGCTGTGGATGGTGGTCATGATGCCGGAAACCAGACCGGTGGTCTCCAGCAGAACCTTCACAACCGGCGCCAGGCAGTTTGTGGTGCAGCTGGCGTTGGAGATGACGTTGTGCTTGGAAGCATCGTACTTGTCGTCGTTGACGCCCAGAACCAGGGTGATGTCCTCGTTGGTCGCCGGGGCAGAGATGATGACCTTCTTGACGGTCGTGCCCAGGTGAGCCTTCGCCTTGGTCGCGTCGGTAAAGAAGCCGGTCGACTCAACCACAATCTCGGCGCCAGTGGATGCCCAATCCAGCTTGGCAGGGTCGCGCTCGGCAAATACCTTGATTTTCTTGCCGTCTACCGCGATAAAGTCATCGCCGGCGACAACGTCGTTCTTCAGGTTTCCCAGAATCGAGTCATACTTCAGCAGGTGCGCCAGCGTCGCCGGGCTGGTGAGGTCATTGACGGCGACGAATTCAATCTCCGGGTTACCCAGAGCTGCGCGGAAAACGTTGCGGCCGATGCGGCCGAAACCATTGATGCCAACCTTGACTGCCATGGTGAATCTCTCCTTCGTGTGAGTGCGAAATGTTTTCTGATACCGTCCAGTTGCAAGCAGGTTCGGTGTCCGAGCCCGGTGTTTGCGCGAATCTCCAGCCCATCGGCCACGGGGCTCAGGGCAAGCTCTTCCACCAAACCCATCAGGTTATCACGTTGTCAACAAGACCTCGTGTGAAATCTTGCCGACTCCGTAAGAAATCGGGGTGGTACAGGAATAGTATGTCCCGCTACGCAAAGGGGAGTATGTGACGGGGTTCACACCATTTGCGGCACCCTTGGCCAGTGTGATATTCCGGTGAAGAGGCTATTTGCCTCCCCTACCATGAGAAGACGCACCAAGCGAGAGCCCAATCAGTCCGAGTCGACCGGCAAAATCGGTCACCAATTGCCCGCCAACCAACCCAAGCCCCTGGTACCCACCTATGGGGACGACCTCCCAGTTCGGCGCGCTCCCGAGCCGCCTCCCGCTCCGAAGCCTGTCCCGGCACCGCGCAATGAGCCCCGCAGCGAATCCCGCCCGGAGCCTCGCCAGGCCAGCCGCGCCCGCTCCCAGGCCAGCGACCGCCGCCGCCCCCAGTACAGCCCGGAAGACCGCGACTCCGGTCGCCTCGAAGTGGAAACCCAGCCTGACTCCCCCGGCATGCCGCCGGATGAGAATGAAGCTGCCGGCCGCTCCCCGCTGGACCCCAAAGGATTCGTAGTCCTCGCCATCGGTCTGCCCGGCTCTGGCAAAACCACCTGGTTCAAGCGCCGCGGCGTCACCCCGCTCTCCAGCGACATGCTGCGCTCCATCCTCTTTGACGACATCACAGAGCAGCGCTACCAGGGCCTCGTTTTCTCTACACTGCGCTCGCTCCTGCGTGCCCGCCTCATCGCCCGCATGCCCTGGAACTACGTGGACGCCACCAACCTCTCTCCCCACGAGCGCCGCCAGTGGATCAAGATGGCCCAGAGCTTCGGCTACGAAGTCCAGGCCGTCTTCTTCGACGTGCCCCTCGAAGTCTGCCTCGAGCGCAACGGCAAGCGCGACCGCCCCGTCGCTTCGGATGTCATGGAGAAGATGGCCGAGCGGCTAAAGCCCCCGGCCTTCGACGAAGGCTTCGCAAAAATCACCGTTGTCCGCGTCAAGTCGAGCTAAATTCAACCCGTTGGGCCGCCGAAGAGGCGGCCCAATCCGCAAGGGACCAAGTGTCTGAATCTTCCCCCACTCCCAAGTCCGCACCATCCCTCGAACCCTGGCTTTCCGGCTCCCGCGCCGAGGTTCCCGCCGTAGCCCGTGGCGTCCTGCACGCCCTCGACCTCGCCTGGGAAGATATCGCCAAGTGGACTGACGGCCTCACCGCTCCCCAGGTGCACGCCCAGCCCCTCGGCCTGCCCTCCGTCAGCTTCCAGCTGCGGCACATCGCCCGCAGCCTCGACCGCCTGCTCTCCTACGCGGAAGGCGACCAGCTTTCTCCAGACCAGCTTGCAGCCCTCAAACTTGAGCAAAGTGGAGACGAGTCCCGCACCGACCTGCTCGCCGAGGTGCAGGCAGCCTTCACGCGTGGCGAACAGCGCATCCTTGCCCTGGCATCGGTTGACCCCGCTACCTTCCGCGGCGTTGGGCGCAAGCAGTTGCCGACCAGCGTCGGCGGCTTGCTCGTCCACGTCGCCGACCACACCCAGCGCCACGTCGGCCAGCTCGTTACCACCACGAAGGTCCTGCGCGCCCTGGCTTAGTGCTGCTCCGCTTCCTGCAGCGACAAATATCCCAGCAGCGCACCCCAGTGGTAGAAGCGGTCGCTGCTGCCCACGTCATCGCCCACGCCCGTCATCCCGTTGTAGTTCTCGTGAACGTGGCCGTTCGCGTTCCACTCCTTGAGGAATAGCTCCAGGCTCTTTGCGGCCAGTTTCTTCCGCGCCTCGGCCACATCCGCCTGCGGATACCGCTCCAGCCCGAGTGAAACAAGGTAATTCATCGGCCCCCAGATCCGCCCTCGCCAGTAATCCTGGTCCTTGAAGGCCGCATCATTTCGGGCAATCGCCGGCAGCACCCAATCTCCCCAGAACTCTGCCGGATTCAACAGGTGTTCGGCCACCATCCGGCTCGCCTGCTCCGGCGTTGCCACCTTTGCCATCAGCGGGTAGAAGTTCGTTGGCGACAGATGGCGGCTCAGCTCCCCGGTGACCAAATCGCGATTGCGGTAAATCCCCGTCGCCGGATCCCACAGCGTCGCCAGCTTGGTCCGGTACTTCGCCGCCCGCTCGCGCAATTCCGCCGCATCGCGCGGCTTGCCCAGCACCTCCGCCATCTCCGCCAGCGCATCGGAGTCCGCCACCACCATGCTCATCAGCCCCACATCGGCCATCGCAAGCTGGTGCGTTTTCTCGTCAAACCGGGCCTCGTCATACATTGGGCTGTTGTCCAGTCCGGACTCCAGAATCGCGCCCGCCCTTGTCCCCGCGCTGCCGTCATCCAGGTTCTGGTGCGGGTTGTCCCCGTCCGACCCCCACACCAGGTACCCATCCCGGTCGCGGTGCTTCGCCCACCACCGGTTCCACTTCAGCAGTGCAGGATAGGTCTCCTCGAGGAGCCAGCGGTCATGGAACTTCCGGTACAGCCCCAGCACCGTAATTGCGCCTACGGGCGGCTCTGACCGGTCGCTGCTCTTCCACTTACCGGCCCGCGCATAGTTCGGAATGAAGCCCGCTTCCGTCGCCTCCCGGCATATTTCAATCGAATTCGCATACGCCAGATCCCGGTTGCCCGTCGCCGCGAGCGTCGCAGCAAAGTACGTGTCCCAGTCAAACAGCACATAGCCGCCCCAGCCCACGCTCCATATCCGGCTGACCGGCGAAATCACGCGTTTCCCCTCCGGCTCATAGATGGTGTCCCAGCCCAGCACTGTTTCAATCGCTGCGTCCACCTGCGTGCTCTCGCTCTTCGCGCTTGCCAGCCGCTGTTTCTCCCGGGCTGCCGCAATCAGCCCTTCAATCTCCTGCAGCGGCCGCGCCGTGCCCGTACTCAGCCCCACCGGCCCCGCCAGCTCTGCGGAAAAGTACGGCCCCGTCACCGGCACATACGGATCGTGGGAATCCGTCCCGGCCAAAAAGATAGGCACCACCCGCCCCGCCATCGTCGCCGTAATCCGCTCCGCGTTTTTCTCCACCCGCCCCGGCCGGTTCCACAGCATCCCGGCAGAAAACACCACCTCTGCCGGCAGATGATTCTCCTTGTCTGAGGGCAGCGGCGTCACCAGCAGCACCAGATCGGCTCCCGCATGGGCGCTCTGTATCCGCATCGACCGCCCGTGCCAGTTCAGCGTGAGGTCGGAGTAGTTGCCGTCCCAGCTGTGCGGTCCCGGTACCACCCGTTCCTCGTCCTTGCCTTGGCGTCCAATCAGGGCCGTGGCCAGGAACGCGTTCGCGTTCACCGTCGCCTGGTTCTCAATCCCCACCCGGATTGCCAGCGCCTCCGGCAGCAGCACATGCGTCGTGACGCTCTGCGTATCCCAGGTGTTCCACCCCGTCGCCAGCCGCGCCTGCACACGGGCATATTCCTGATCTGCGCTTTGTGCCATGCATCCCATGGGAAGGAGAAGCAGCGCACAGCCAGCCACAGCAATAGAAAGCTTTCGTAAGGTCATAAGCCCTGTGTATAGCGCACCGCTCCAGCACCGCGCAATCGAATCCCGCCCTCCCGCAAACTTTCCACCCCATCAACAAATCCACACCGTGTTTTTGACTTGCCACCCGGAGCCCCCTAATCTGGACAAGCGCCCGCACTCCGGACGCACCTTGTCTTTCGCGCTGCCGGCAGCACCCCCTCCGGCGGCTCTCGCATCACGGCAATCACCAGGATGTTCGGGAAGGCGGTGAAACTCCGCCACTGCCCCGCAACTGTGAGCGCACCCCGACTCCCGCCCGTCTTTTACGGCAGGGAAGGGAAGCCGGCCATCAGCCACTGGAGTCAATCGCTCTGGGAAGGCGGCCGGGCAAGGCGCAAGTCAGGAGACCGGTCCTCAGGTGCCCACCACCCGCTTCTGGTTCCGAGGGGGACCAAAGGAGAACAATGTCCCTGTACCGCCTGCCCTTCCGGCACTTCCTTCCCGCACTCCTTTTGCTGCTCGCGCTGCCCGCTGCCTTCGCCGGCATCGTCCGCGGCACCGTCACTGACATCACGGGCGCCACAGTCCGCGGCGCCACGATCGTGCTCACCGTCGACGGCAGATACATCGCCACCGCCATCTCCGGCGCCGACGGCAGCTACCAGTTCTCCACCGGCCAGCGCGGCCGCTTTGCCCTCATCCTCACCGCGCCCAGCTTCCACCAGCTCAACTCCCCGGTCTTCTTCGCCGGCATGAATGATTCGGTCGAGCGCAACCTTGTCCTTGAGCCCGAGTGGGTACACCAGTCCATCGTTGTGACGGCCACCGGTACGCCCACCCCCCAGCCCCAGACCAACGAGTCCACTGAGGTCTTCGGCTCGCTTGACCTCGCCCACCAGGCCGATCTCGTCAACGTCCTGCGGCAGCAGCCCGGCGCAACCCTCGTGCAGGAAGGCCAGCTCGGCGCGCAAACCTCCCTGTTCCTGCGCGGCGGCGACTCCAACGCCGGCAAAATCCTGCTGGACGGTGTCACTGTAGGAGAACTCGGCGGCATCTTCGACTTCGGGTCTCTCGGCACCACCGGCATTGAATCCGCCGAAGTCTTCCGGGGCGCCAACAGCAGCCTTTACGGTTCGGATGCCGCCAGCGGCGTCGTCAGCCTCACCACCCCGCGAGGGACCTCCACCAACCCCGTCCTCACCTTCGACGGCGACCTCGGCAACTTCCACACCTCACGCGCCGAGGCTCAGTTGGCCGGCAGCCGCCACCGCCTCGACTACTTCGGCGCATACTCCTGGCTCCAGACCGCCAACGCCCTGCCCATGGACCAGTACCACGCCGGCTCCGCGGCCGGAAACCTCGGCTGGCAGCCCAACGCGAGCCTCCAGCTACGGGCCACCGGCCACTACACCGTCTCCGCCACCGGCGTCCCCAGCGCCTGGAACTTCTACGGCCTATCCGATGACCGAAAGGAGAGCGATCAGAACCTTTACCTCTCCGGCTCAGCCGACTACCAGATGACTCCCGACTTCCATAACCGCCTGCTCTACGGCGCCACCCGCAAGCGCGAGCAGAGTATCCAGTGGTATCCGGCCGGCATCTGCGAACCCGTCAGTACCTGCCTGCTCAGCTACCCCCTCGCCGGCAACTTCTACGGCTTGGAGCGCACCATCCGCGGCGCAAACGGTGCCCAGGTCACCGGCCAGGCTCTGCTCAACTACTCCGTCGGCAACGGCTCTGTCTACCCCAACTCCCTGCAACTCGTCTCCAACCGTGACCAGCTCCTCTATCAGGGCGACTACCACTTCACCCCCCATGTGGTTGGCCTTATCGGTTTCCACTTTGAAGACGAGCGCGGCGTCGAACGCGAGGCCGCATACTTCCTTAACGACGCCGCCGACCGCCGCAACTACGACTACCTCGCCGAACTCCACGGCGACTGGCGGAATCGCCTCTTCTACACGCTCGGCGGCAGCCTCGGTCACTATCAGATTCTCGGCACCCAGACCAGCCCCCGCGCCAGTCTCTCCTGGTACCTCTTCCGGCCCCACAAGGGCGTCTGGAACGGAACCCGCCTCTCCGCCAGTTTTGCCGACGCCATCCGTGAACCCACACTGGCTGACCAATCCGGCTCGCTGTACGATTTCCTCATCGCCAACGGCGGCGCAGACACCGTGCTGCAGCTCCACATCGGGCAGCTCTCCGCCCCAACCGCCCGCACCTGGGCGGGAGGCATTGAGCAGGGCCTCGCCACGGACCGCATCCTCCTTCACCTCAACTTTTTCCACAACCAGTTCGGTCGGCAGATTGAGAACGTCGGCGCAGGACTCATCCCCGCGCTGCTGCCCAACCTTTCCGCCGCGCAGCAGGCCCAACTCCAGGCCTTCCTCAACAACAACGGCGCCTACTCGCTCGACATCAACTCCGAGGCCTTCCGCGCTCTCGGCCTCGAGTTCAAGGGCGAGCTCGGCCTGGGCCGCAACCTCTTCCTGCGTGGCGGCTACACCTATCTCGACACCGTCGTTCAGCGCTCCTTCTCCAGCGACAATGCGGCGCTGCTGGGGGGCTATGCGCCCACGTACAACGGGATCCCCATCGGCATTTATTCGCCGCTGAAGGGCGCCCGCCCATTTCGGCGTCCGCCCCACTCCGGGTACCTCTCGGCAAGCTGGGCAGGGAAGAAGCTGGTCCTCGACGGCACCGCCACCTTCTCCAGCCGCAGTGACGACTCCACCTATCTCGGCTACTCCGACCTCAACCAGGGCAACTCGCTGCTGCTCCCCAACCGCAACCTCGACTTCGGCTTCGCCCGCATCGACCTCGGCGGCAGTTGGGAGTGGCACTCCCACATGGCCTTCTATGCCCAGTTCCAGAACCTGCTCAGCGACCAGCACATCGCCCCCATCGGCTACCCCAGCCTCCCCATGACCTTCCGCGCAGGTGTCCGCTATCAGATTGGGCGCTCTCCGCAATAGACTCCCTGCCCAGAGGGCCGGCTTCCTCCGGCCCTTCCCGCCCGATTGCCCATCTCTCAGGGCAATTAGCGATAAATTCAAACGCGTGTGGAAAAGGCGTCCCAAACCGCCGCAGCAAGCGTGAAACCCGCCTTCGATGCGGTTCAGGACCGCTGTTCTGCCCGAATCCTTACGAAATCCTTACGCTCTTTCTCCTTCGAGATTGGACCCTCAAAGAGTATCGTTGGAGCAATTCAGTCATATCTCGGCGCATCTTCGACTGACGAATGTGGACCACGTTTCCACGCGGTGGCTCTTTTCGGCCACCCTGCAACACCTTTTTGAGGAGACCAATGACCAAATTTACCTGGAAGCGTTTCGCCGCCTGCGGGCTCATCCTGATGGCTGCTTTTGCCATCACGGTTTGCCCCGTGTTTGCCCAGCAGACCCTGGGTGCCATCAACGGCACGGTGCTCGATCCCTCTGGCGCAGCTGTCGCCGGGGCCACAGTCACGGTCAAAAATACCCAGACCGACCTGTCCCGCTCCGCCAAATCCGGCTCCAACGGATTCTTCCAGATATTCAACCTCCCCATCGGCAGCTACCAGGTCACCGCCGCGCAGGATGGCTTTGAAACCACCCAGGAAAGCGGCATCGCGGTGCAGGAAGCACGCGCCACCACCGTTACCATCTCGCTCAAGGTCGGCAAGGCCAGCGAATCCGTTGAGGTCACCGCGAATCCGCTGCTGAACGCGACGGACACCACCAACGGCTACACGCTGGACTCCTCGCAAATTGAGCTCACCCCGCTGGCCACCGGCAGCTTCACCCAGGTCGCCATTCTTTCGCCTGGCGTGAACGCGGAACTGCTCTCCAACCTCGACTCCAACTCCGGCCTCGGCAACCAGCCAATCTGGGCCAACGGACAGCGCGACACGGACAATACCTTCCAGGTCAACGGTGTCGATGCCACCAACCTCTTCAACGGGAAAAGCTCCTCCGGCTCCAGTTCTCAGCGCTACAACTTCAATATTGGCAGCGCACCCACGGCGGGTGGCTCCTTCTCTGTGGGTACTTCGGTCTACGGCTCCAACGGCAACAGCCTGCCGTCTCCTCCGCCCGAGTTCCTGCAAGAACTTCGCGTCAACGCCAGCATGTACGACGCGCAGCAGGGCGCCACCAGCGGCGCGCAGATTGACGCCAACACTTCCGCCGGCACCAACGCGTGGCACGGGCAGGCCTATGGCAGCTTCGCCAACAACTCGATGAACTCCTCGCCATTCTTCTTCAACCAGCAATACCAACTGGGAGTGAATGGCATCGGCTCCTTCCCCAAGTCCCTTGCCAATCCGTCTCTCAATCGCTGGACCACAGGCTTCACCATCGGTGGTCCGCTGCTGAGGAACAAGATTTTCGTCTTTGCGGCCTACCAGCACCGCTCGAACTCTGACCAGGCCACCGGCATCTCGCAGATGACGGTTCCCACCGGTCTAACTGACGACCGCTCCGCTGGCGGCCTCCAGGCCGCAGCGCTCTCCTACTCCGGCGAAGCCTTCACCGATGCCATCGACCCCACCGCGGCGGCACTGCTGAACGCCAAACTGCCCAACGGGCAGTTCCTGATTCCCTCGGCGCAGAATACCCAGGGATACAAGTACGGCGTTCCCAACGTCACCCTGATTGGCACCTCGCAGCTCAAGTCCGATCAGGCGGCCATAGATGTCGACTACGACGTCACCAAGACCGACCGGCTCTCTGCCAAGTACTTCTACCAGACTGCGCCTGTCACCCGGCCCTACGGCTACTCCCAGGTCGGCGGATTCCCGCTCACCCAGGAAAATGGCTCCCAGGTGGCCGCCATCGACAACACCATCGCTCTCGGCAGCAACTTCAACTGGGAACAGCGTCTAGGCTTCGTCCGCATGGGCTCCTATTCCCACTACAAACAAACCCTCTCTGGCGGGAACTATGGGATTGATGCCGGCCAGGATCCCAGCGTTGTCGCCGCGGGGCTGCCCGGCATCGAAGTGAAGAACTTCGGCAATGGCGACCAGTACTCGCCTGCACTCGACGTAGGCCCGTTCAGCGCCTTTGTTGACATGGGCTACTACCAGAATCGCGTGAATCCCTCCACCAACATCATCTTCACCAAGGGTCGCCACACCATCATCGCCGGCGGCGGGTACAGCTACACCCAGCTCAACATCACCAACAATCGCATCGGGCACGCCGAAGTCGTTGTAAACGGCTTCACCAATCTCCTCAAGGGCAAGGTTCGCTCCTCCAACATCATTGAGAGCATCGACCCCCAGAGCGGCCGCAACAACGCAGACCGCTACTACCGCTCGAACGAGATCAACGGTTACATCCAGGACAAGTGGCAGGCGCAGTCCAACCTCAGCATCACGGCGGGCGTCCGGTATGACCTCCACGGCGGCATGACTGAGAAGTACGGCAACATGTTCAACTTCGACCCGGCGCGCTACGATGTCACCGGCACTTCGACGACTGGCTTCGTCGTCAACAACGCAGGGTTCGTGGTCGCCGGCAACAACAAGTACCACCCCACGCCGGGTGTCAGCAATTCCACACTCGACGGCCGGCAGTGGGGCATCTCGCCGCGCATCGGCTTCGCGTGGTCGCCAAAGGCCTACCACTCCAACCTGGTAATCAGCGGCGGCGCTGGACTCTACTACGACCGCGGCGAACTTTTCAGCTATCTCTCGCAGCCTGCAGGCGGCTCCATTGGCGGCCCCTTCGGCGTTACCGAATCGGCTCCCCTGGTGAGCTATGCCAACGGCACCGGCAACACCCTTGCCAACCCGCTCGGCAATGCGCTTTCCACCTCGCCGTACACGCCGCCCACCTCTGACCCCTCCATCGTTGCCACGGCCCTGCAGAACCAGCTCAACATCATGACTGGCACGAACCCCGGCTTCGGTCCCAACTGCGGCGGCATCGATAACCAGGCCAACTACCTCGATTGCACCGCGACCCTCAACTTCGGCACCTACGACAAGAAAAACGTGCTGCCCTACACCATCAACTACACCCTGAACCTGCAGTGGCAGCCCACCAACACGATCGCCGTCACCCTCGGCTACACCGGCAACCGCGGCCGTCACTCGGTCATTCCGCTGCCGCTGAACGAGCCCGGCATCGCGACCGCCAGCAATCCCATCTGGGGTGAAACCTCAACCTACGGCTTTGAAGTCCTGAACCAGAACAACCTGGTGACCGACGCCTACGGCTACGATGACTACGCCCCCATCGCGGGCGAGCCGTGGAACACCCTCGACGGCGGTAACACCGACTTCCGCGCCCCCTACGTCGGCTACAGCCCGAACGCCGCCAACTTCAAGACCGTTGGCGTCTCCGCCTACGACGCGCTGGAAACCCACGTGGAAAAGCGCCTGTCCCACAACTTCCAGATTGGTGGCAGCTACACATGGAGCCACTCCCTCGACGAACAGTCGGATATCGGCCTGTTCTTCACCGGCAACGACCCCAACCATCTCCACGACTCGTGGTCCTCGTCTGACTTCGACCGCACCCACGTTT
The DNA here is from genome assembly GCA_903904755.1 of uncultured Acidobacteriaceae bacterium. Classification (GTDB taxonomy): domain Bacteria; phylum Acidobacteriota; class Terriglobia; order Terriglobales; family Acidobacteriaceae; genus Acidicapsa. Next base: position 55,722 of record CAIVDV010000024.1, read on the forward strand.
TCAGCACCAACTTCCAGGTTGATGTTCCGAACGCTGCGAAGAAGAGCTCGGCGCTAGCCTACCTGACCAACGACTGGCACCTCACCGGCACCGGCATCCTCCAGAGCGGTGAACCCTACTCGCTCTATGAGTTCTACGGCGCGGTCGGTTCCATCAACTTTGGCAACTACCCCACGCTGATGAACCCGGTACTCGGCATCAAGGACCCCAAGCACCCCCACACCGCTTTGACCGGCAACACGGGCAAATTCCGCGGCACGGGCGGCAGCTACTACCCGGCGCTCGATCCCAACCAGATCGCCATCAACTACCTCGCTCCCGGAACCAACGGTATCCCGACCTCAACCGGCAACGACCCGTCCGATATCTACGAAACCTCCTTCAACAAGGGCCAGCGCAACATCTTCCGCCAGGCGGCTCAAAAGCGGCTCGACCTCTCGATCCGCAAGAGCTTCCACTTCAGCGACAAGATCTCCGCGCAGTACGAATTCAACATCTTCAACCTCACCAACACCACCTCCAGCGACGTTCCCCAGGACCAGGCACAGATTCGTCAGAACTGGGCTTGCTCCAATACGGCGAACGCTGCAATCGATTCCTACGGCTACGCCTACAACTGCGGCGCCGGCTACATGAACTACGGGCAGCTGGTTTCCTCCAGCGACCCCACGGATCAGCAGTCCACGCTTGCCAACCTCGACCAGGTCCCCCTGGCCAGCGGGAACGGCAGGTCGCTCCAGCAGCCTCTCGAGATTGCCCCCACGACCACCACCACCCGCTGCACCGCAGCCAACCAGGGAGCTGACGGCATGTGCCCCAACAACGCAGCCAACTTCGGCTCCGTCACGGGCACCATCGGCGGCAACCGCGCCGTTACCATGTCGCTCCACATCACCTTCTAACCCGGCTGCAAAGGCCAAACAAAAGCGGGACTCCCCGGAGTCCCGCTTTTTCGTCTCTGCTTACAAAACTCAAGCCCGCGTTAAAGCGGTACCTTCTCAATCGGCGTGATAAACCCTATCCCCGGAATGTTCAGCTTGTGCAACTGCTTGTCGTTGGTCACAAACAAATCCACTCCCGTGTGTGCCGCGCAGGCAAGTTGAATCGCATCAGCACTTCTCAGCTTGTGCGTAGCTCTCAGACTCGCGAATCGCCATGCAGTTTGCGCATCAAAACTCACAACCTGTGCCGTTGAGCGGATCGCCCGGTCGTACTCTTCAATCAGCGATGCCTGGCCCAACTGGGTTGGCCTAACCAGCAATTCCCCCAATGTCATTGTCGAGGTAAACAGCAGGTCGCTGCGCTCAAGCATTCGGCGCCGAATGTTCCTCATCTGGCTACGCGCCGGCTCCAATCCCTCAAACATGTAGATGAAAACATTCGTGTCAAAGAATATGCGGCTCACAGTGGATCTTCCTCGCGCAGTCGGTTGACGTATTCGTCAGCGTGCTCGTCTGCCCAGATGTGCCTCCCGGACCCAATCAGCCGAATCAGCGGGTCATCCTCCCACGAGGTAGCCTCAGAGTAAGGGCGACTCTTGCTCCACATCTCATACCAATCCAGCAGATACCAGTAGCGGGGGCTTATCTCCGCTTTCTGGGGAACCGACTTCGATGGCTTGCGCTTCTGGATTCGGCCGGGATGCGTATGGTCTCCAGGGCAGAACAGCCGCAGATTCCCGGGCGACACTTCAAAGATCATCCGGTATTTCCCCGACGAAGGTGCCACATTGGCGACGCAGTGTTGGTCGATGTGTGCGCTGAGAGTGCCGCGCTCTACTCCCTGCGCTAACCCCTCACCCTCAATCGCCTCGCGAATTTCCTTCTTTGTGAAACTCTCGCGCTCAGGATGCCTCTGGTGGAGCAGCGCAGTCGCAATCCAGACTCGATCCGCTACAAGGGCTTCAATCTCTGAAGTGGTACTCATGGTATAACCTCGATAAATGGTTATACCATAAAAACCTAATAAATGCAGTTGGACCAACAAAAAGCCCCCAGCCGAAGCTGGAGGCCTTTCGTTCTTGCTCTTGCGCCGCAGGCGCAGTTCGCTGGAGGCGTAGTCCGTGGTTTAGTACATGCCGTCCATGCCGCCGCCGTGTCCGCCGCCGGCCGGGGCTGCTGCCTTGGGCTCGGGAATCTCCGAGATCAGAGCTTCGGTGGTCAGCAGGAGGCCAGCGATGGAGGCCGCATTCTGCAGCGCAGTGCGCGTAACCTTGGTCGGATCGATGACGCCGGCCTTCACCAGGTCCTCGAAGATGCCAGTGGCCGCGTTGTAGCCGTAGTGGTCGTCGGTGGACTCGTGAATCTTGCCCACAACCACAGCGCCTTCTTCGCCGGCATTCGCCACAATCTGGCGAAGCGGCTCTTCCAGCGAGCGGCGGACAATCTGGGCGCCAATCTTCTCGTCGCCTTCCAGAGTCTTGATCAGGGCATCGACTGCAACCGTCGCACGAACCAGAGCCACACCACCGCCGGCCACAATGCCTTCTTCCACAGCCGCACGGGTTGCGTGCAGGGCATCCTCAACGCGAGCCTTCTTTTCCTTGAGCTCGGTCTCGGTGGCTGCGCCAACCTTGATGACGGCAACGCCGCCAACCAGCTTGGCCAGCCGCTCCTGCAACTTCTCGCGATCGTAGTCGCTGGTGGTGGCTTCAATCTGGCCGCGAATTTCCTTCACGCGGCCGCTGATGGCATCCGCGTTGCCGGCTCCGTCGACAATGGTGGTGTTGTCCTTGTCCACGGTGGCGCGCTTGGTACGGCCCAACTGCTCCAGCTTGACCGCATCCAGCTTGACTCCCAGATCTTCGGTAATCGCTTCGCCACCGGTGAGGATGGCGATATCGCCCAGCATCGCCTTGCGACGATCGCCAAAGCCCGGAGCCTTCACTGCGGCCACGTTCAGCGTGCCACGCAGCTTGTTCACCACCAGGGTGGCCAGGGCCTCACCTTCGATGTCTTCGGCAATGATCAGCAGGGGCTTGCCGGTGCGGGCAACCTGCTCCAGAATCGGAAGCAGATCCTTCATGTTGCTGATCTTCTTCTCGTAGATCAGGATGTACGGATCTTCCAGTACGCTTTCCATGCGGTCCGCGTCCGTCACAAAGTACGGGCTCAGGTAGCCGCGGTCAAACTGCATTCCTTCCACCGTCTCCAGGAAGGTCTGCATCGACTTCGACTCTTCAATCGTAATCACGCCGTCCTTGCCCACGGTCTTCATGGCACCGGCGATGATTTCGCCAATCTCCACGTCGCCATTGGCAGAGATGGTGCCCACCTGCGCAACCGTCTCATCGTTCACTGGCTTCGACATCTTGCCCAGTGCACCGCCATCGGTGAACTTGCCTTCCTTGTCGCGGGTGCCGATAACCGTTGCAACCGCCTTGTCAATGCCGCGCTTCAGTGCCGTCGGGTTTGCGCCGGCAGCAACCGTCTTCACGCCTTCGCGGTAAATCGACTGCGCCAGAACCGTCGCGGTCGTGGTGCCGTCACCGGCAACGTCGCTGGTCTTGGAAGCAACTTCCTTCACCAACTGTGCGCCGACGTTTTCAAGCGGGTTCGCCAGCTCAATTTCCTTGGCAACCGTCACACCGTCCTTGGTGATGGTTGGGGAACCAAACTTCTTCTCAATCACAACGTTGCGGCCCTTGGGGCCAAGGGTCACCTTCACTGCGTCTGCGAGGATGTTCACTCCGCGCAAAATCGCCTGACGGGAATCCTCACCGTGCAGAATCTGCTTTGCCATGTCTCAATTTCTCCTGAATCACATTGGCGCCTTCCGGCGCGTTATTTGGATTGGGTCTTTTGCAATCAGACTTGACTTACTTGCTCAGAATGCCGAGAACTTCTTCTTCGCGCATAATCAGGAACTCTTCGCCGTCCAGCTTGATTTCAGTGCCGGAATACTTGCCGAACAGAACACGGTCGCCCGCCTTCACGTCCAGGGGGAAAACCTTACCCTCGTCGTTCGACTTGCCCTTGCCTACGGAGATGACTTCGCCTTCCTGGGGCTTTTCCTTGGCGCTGTCGGGGATGTAGAGGCCGCTTGCTGTCTTCTGCTCGGCTTCAACACGACGAACCAGAATCCGGTCGTGCAGCGGTGTAAACGATGTTGCAGTTGCCATACCTTTGTTTCTCCTTGGCCCAGGCAGAGTCGTCTCCGCCTGGCGCATTGATGGTTGTTTGAAAACTCTGGGACGGATGCCGTACCCAACCACGGGAGGCAGACTGATTCCGCCCGCAGGCCTTTAGCAGTCTCACCGTCCAACTGCTACATTATGGAATCCCCCCTGAAGCTGTCAAGGGCAATTCGAGCGATGTGAGTCAATCGCACTCATATATCTTGCGCGTTTGTGTCAAAATTGAATGCAGCCAAACTGAAATTCGTTAAAAGAAAATATTCCGGCCCGCCAAGGCCGCCAAAATCCTCCTCAGCCAGCCACACCGGCTTTCGTCTACAATATGGGGTATGTCCCGTCGTTTCCTTGCTTCCCTCGTCGCTCTCGTTCTGCTCCTGGCAGTTGGCACCGCCCTTGCCCAGGACAACTCCCGTCGTGGCCGCAAGTACAAATCCCTGCCACAGACCGCCGATGTTGAAGTAACCGTCCTTCGGGACTCCAGCGGAAAGCCGGTTACCAACGCCTCGGTCATTTTCCATCCGGTCGTCAACGGGAAGCCGAAGGGCACCATGGAACTCAAGTCCGACGATGACGGCAAGGCGAAGCTCGATCTGCTCGAGATTGGAACCACCGTCCGCCTGCAGATCATTGCTCCCGGCTTCCAGACCTACGGCGACGAGTACAAGATCGACAAGCAGAAGTACGCGATCGAGGTCCGCCTCAAGCGCCCCCAGGAGCAATACTCCATTTACAAGCAGCACGAAGGCGACAAGCCTGCCGAAGACAAGCCCGCTCCGCAGCCCAAGCTCTAGCCCCCGCAGCCCTCTCCGCCGGAGCACCCATGCCCGCCCAGCCTCTGCTCGGCAAATCGGCACTCGTCACCGGTGGCGCTCGCCGCATTGGCCGCGCCATCGCTCTTGCCTTCGCGGCCGCTGGTGCCAATGTAGCCATCACCTGGCGGACTTCCCCCGACGAGGCGGAGGCTACTGCCGCCGATATCCGCTGCTTCGGCGTCCAGGCCCTCGCGCTTCCCATGGATCTCTGCGACCCGGCGAGCGTCCACGCTGCCGTCTCAGAGGCCGCCGGTTCCTTCGGAGGCCTCGACATCCTCGTGAACAACGCCGGCGTCTTTCACTCCGCCCCGCTCGACCAGCTCAGCGTCGAGCAGTGGGACGAGGCCTTCGCCACCAACACCCGCGGCCCATTCCTCGTCGCCCGCGCCGCTCTCCCATGGCTCCGAGGTTCCCAGGGGCGCATCATCAATCTTGGCTCCCTAGGAGCAACCCATCCATGGGCCTCCCACGCCCACTACTGCGCGTCAAAAGCCGCTCTCGAAATGCTCACCCGCACCATGGCCAAGTCTTTCGCCCCCCAGGTCAGCGTCAACCTCGTCGCGCCTGGCTGGGTTGAGATGGCTTCCGAGGACAGGGAAGTGGCCGACCGTTTTGCCGCGCGCACCCCCATGGGTCGCAACGGAGCTGCGGAAGAAATCGCCTCTGCTGTGCTGTTTTTTGCTACAGGCCCGCACTTCATCACCGGCCAGTCTCTTGCGGTTGACGGTGGCCTGGGCCTCACCTAGCCTGCTGTCAGCGGCCGAAAAGCTTTCCCAGCCAGCTCTTCTTTGTGCTTTCGCCGCCCCGTTTCGGAGCTGATTGCAGCGTTTCCTGGAACTTCAGAGGAGCGTCATCCCACACCCCCACCGGCTCCGGCTGGGTCGGCAACTTCGTGCCTGTTACCGCCGCCATCGGGTTTTCCACGCAGAGCCGCCGCGCCGTCTCTTCGCCCGCGCGTTTGGCCACGTACTCATACGCCTTCTTCATGTGCGGCGGACGCCACTCCATGTGATGCGCATCCGTCGCCAGGAAGTGAATCCAGTTGCGGTCCAGCAACTGGTTGCTGAAGGCCTCAGCCTGCTGGCCAAACCGCCCGTACAGTGCCGATGCCGTTACCTGCACCAGGCTCCCGGCCCGCATCCAGTCCGCCATCATCTTGGGATTCCGCACAATCACCGGGTTGCGCTCGGGATGCGTAATCACGCAGGTGTAGCCCACCCCATGCAGCCGCTGCAGCGCCTCGCCCAGTTGCGGCGGAATTGCCATCTCCGGGAACTCCACCATCAGGTAGCCCTTCCCGTCAATGGAGTATTTCAGCGGATTCTTCAGCGCGTCGTGAATGTTCTCCGCGTTCAGGTGGAAGTCGCAGGCCATCACCAGCTTTACCCGATCGCCCAGCCGCTCCTGGATCTCTTCCATCCGCTCCTGATTCACCTTGGCGCGATACGCAAAACTGTCGCTTGCATGCGGAGTGCACACAATGTGCGTTACTCCTTCTGCAATCGACTCCTCAGCCAGCGCCAGAGATTCCTCCAGCGAGCCTGCTCCATCATCAACGCCGTAAATCAGGTGGTAATGAATATCGATCATCGTCGTCCAGTCCGTTGTGCCAAACAAAAGGGGGAAGTGCAGGCATCAGGTCACAGCGCGCTTCAGGGTTGACCCGTCAAACGCCCTGCCCGGCCAGCGATGCAATCATTGAGGCAAAAATCTTGAGGCCATCCGCCGAGCCCAGCAACTCCTCGCTCGACCGATCCGGGTGCGGCATCATTCCCAGCACGTTCCGTCCCTGATTCAGGATGCCCGCGATATTTTCGAGCGATCCATTCGGGTTTGCCTCTGCCGTGATCTCTCCGGCCGGCGTCGAGTACCGGAAGGCAATCCGGTCTTCCGCCTCCAGCGCCTTCAGCGTCTCGGCATCGCAGTAGTAGTTGCCTTCCATGTGCCCGATGGGAATCTGCAGCACCTCGCCCGGTTTCAACTGGCTGGTAAACGGGGTGTTGGTCGTTTCGGTGCGCAGGTGCACCTGCTTGCAGATGTATTTCAGCCCGGCATTGCGCATCAGCGCGCCCGGCAGCAATCCTGACTCGGTCAGGATCTGGAAGCCGTTGCAGATGCCCAGCACCAGCCCGCCCCCGGCCGCAAACTTCTTCACCGACTGCATTACTGGCGAAAACCGCGCAATCGCGCCCGTGCGCAGGTAGTCGCCATAGGCAAAGCCGCCCGGCACCAGCACCGCATCCACTCCCTGCAAATCCTCGCTGTCGTGCCATAGAAAAGTGCAGGGCGCACCGGCCACTTCCGACAGCGCGTTGTACGTATCGTGATCACAATTGGAGCCGGGGAAGACTAGAACGCCAAATTTCATGTCTATTAGGTTAGCAGGAAGTTGCCACAATCGTGCCCCGCTGTTACTCGCAGATACGACCAGAATCGACCGGTCCCCGCCCAAACGGACGAACCCCCAGCTGAACCCAACGCGCGGGTCGGTACAACTGGGGAAATCGTCTTGCCCAATGGGCGCGGTTATGCCGCTTCGGCTGGTGGTTTCAACTCCTGCTTAGAGTTGCTGCCGTTGCTGGAGGTACCCGGCTGCGGCGTAATAATCGGCCCCCGCGGCGGAGCATCCGGACCCGCTTCTGAGGTCAGCAGCCGCTGCAGAACAGGCATGGAACCGCGCTTTTCCTCGACAAAGTCAACTCCATCCACCGTCAGCGTGAAATCCGAATTATCCGCCCGGGTAATGTAGCCCTTCTTCTGCAGATACCAGATTGTAAAGTCCAGGTACTCGCGCGGGAATCCCATCTTGTCTTCCATCAGCGCCAGCGAAATCGCCGGATTTGAGGCATTCGTGCGGCGCTGGAAGTACAGCAACCCAAGCACGGCCAGGCGCCGGTTCAGCTCCCCGTCCATGCTGTCCATAAAATCAACAGAGGTAGAAAGCTGATCCTCTCCCCCCGTAGGCCCCAGCAGAGTCTCGTCGTAACGGAGGCGTGTCTCCGGGTTCGACAGCACATCGTATGCCTTGGTGAGAAGCATGAACTTTTCGGGGTCCGCCATCGTTGGGTGATCCGGGTGGTAGCGGTTGGCTAGAAAGCGGTAGACGCGGGCAATTGTCTCCTGCTCGGCATTCGGGCTAATCTGCAGAAACTCGTAATAGTTTGTCTTGTTCAAGGCGTGTTTCCCATCCGGGAGAAAGGATTTGGTCGTTCCAGGGGGTAGTGCGGTATTCCTGTCCAGTGGCTGGTTCCACAGGTGCTTCGGCGGAGGTTCAATCGGGGGGGGAAGTGAACGCCCGGAATCGAGCCTGACTCACAAACAGTTGGCTTTCTGTATTATCCACCGTTTTTCATGTCACGCAACAATACCTTTGCAGGAAGCTTCCGGCTTTCCCAGTTGGCGCTGCGGCGGGTAAGCGCTCTCATCCTCCTCAGCCCACCGTGAAAACTCGCCCTCCCGGGTGCTATACTCTGTTGGGTCGAGGCCATCAAACGGTCTCCCCTAGACTGTTCTTTTCGCTGAGGTTCTCATGTCCGGCCATTCCAAATGGGCCACAATCAAGCACAAGAAGGGCGCGCTGGATGCCAAGCGCGGCAAGATTTTCACCCGCCTGATCAAGGAAATCACCGTTGCGGCTCGCGCCGGCGGTGGAGACCCTGACGGCAACCCCCGACTCCGCTCCGCCATCGCCGCTGCCAAGGCTGAGAATATGCCGCAGGATAACATCAAGCGTGCTACGCAGCGCGGTACCGGCGAGCTTGAAGGCGCGCAGTACGAAGAAATCAGCTTTGAAGGCTACGGCCCTGGTGGCGTCGCCCTCATCGTCGATACCCTGACGGACAACCGCAACCGCACCGTCTCTGAAGTTCGCCACGCCTTCTCCAAGCACGGCGGCAACCTCGGCGAGTCCGGCTCGGTCCGCTTCATGTTCTCAAAGAAGGGCCTCATCGGCATTGAAAAAGAGGCTGCCGGCGAGGACCAGCTGATGGACATCGTCCTTGAGCATGGCGGCGACGACCTCAATGACGAAGGCGATACCTGGGAGATTGTCACCGATCCCTCTGCGTATGAAGCCGTGTCGGAAGCTGTCAAGGCCGCCGGAATCCCCACTGTGATGAGCGAAGTCACCATGGTGGCCAGCGTTCACACCAAGTTGGAAGGCGCTCCCGCCAATCAGATGATCCGCCTGCTGGAAGCCATTGAAGATTTGGACGACGTGCAGAACGTCTACTCCAACTTCGATATGGACGAAGCGCAGATGGAAGCCGCCGCAGGCTGACCCTGAGAACACCTGAAACAGGGAAGAGGCCGCCACTCGATGGCGGCCTTTTCTGCGACACTGATGAAACCACCATGCCTGCTCAAATCCGCCAAAGTGGAAAGTTGGATACAGCAATGATGCGAAGCACCCTCCGACTCCTGGCAGCGACCCTGATGGTCGCAGCCGCAGCCGTTGCAGCCCAGGCCCAGGCTGCCAAGCCCGCTCCTGCCCGCAGTTGGGAGATAGGTCCCTTCCTGAACGGCGGCAACGGCCTCATCGACCGCACCGGCTACCACTTCTTCTCCTTTGGCGCTCAGGCTGGCAAGGTTCTCACCCCGGTGGTCCATGCGGGCCCGCTCAGCGGACAGTTTGAGTACGGCGTGAACATCATGCCCCTTTGGCAGGCCTATACACCCGCCCAGCACACCGTCTACATCGGCCCCACCCCCTATGGCTTCGGCGGCGGCACCTACACCGGCTTCAGCATCACTCCGGTTATCTTTCGCTGGAATTTCGCGTCCAACAGCAAGCGCTTCGTGCCCTGGTTCCAGGCTGCGGGCGGATTGCTCTACACCACCCACAAGTTCCCCGGAGAGGTTCTGGTCACGAAGGGCACCCCGGGCGGCACTTCGGTCTTTAACTTCACCCCCCAGGGCGGCGTTGGCTTTCACTTTTTCGCGCAGCCCAAACGTTCCTGGGATGTTGGCGTCAATGCCGTCCACATCTCTTCGGCCTCGCTGGGCGACAAGAACCCCGGCGTCAACGCCAGCCTGCAACTCCAGGTCGGCTACAGCTGGTGGAAGTAGCACCACACTCACGGGAGCGTAAGCACGTTGCAAGGTCCGGTCGTCAGTTGTGTCCCCAATTACTCTGAGGGTGTCGATGAAGCCGCAGTTCGCTCCATCGTGGCAGCCATGCAGGTTGAGGGAGTGCGCCTGCTCGACTGGTCCATGGACTCCGACCACAACCGCTCTGTAGTCACGGTAGCCGGCCCGCCGGCAGCCGTGCTGGAGTCCGCCGTGCGTGGTGCCGGCCGCGCCTCCGAGGTCATCGACCTCACGCGCCAAACCGGCGTCCATCCCCGCATTGGCGCGGCCGACGTCATCCCCTTCGTACCAGTCCATCAGGTCTCGCTCGACCAGTGCGCGGTCCTCGCCCGCCAGGCCGGGGCAGAGATATGGCGGCGCTACGGTGTTCCCGTCTACTTCTACGAGGCTGCGGCCGCCCGCCCTGACCGAGCCAATCTGGAAGATGTCCGCAAGGGTCAGTTTGAGCTCCTTCGCGACGTGGCCCGCCGCGATGCCGTCCGGCGTCCTGATGTGGGCGGCCCGGGCCTGCATCCCACCGCCGGGGCCAGTGCTGTGGGCGCACGCCGCTTCCTGGTCGCCTACAACCTCTACTTCGACACCCCCGACGTCGCCCTTGTCCGCGCCGTCGCCAAGGAACTGCGTGCTTCCGGCGGAGGCCTTACCGGCGTCAAAGCCATGGGGGTTGTCGCCCACGGGCGCGCCCAGCTTTCCATGAACATCACCAATCTCCAGGTCACGCCGGTCTCTTCGGTCTACGCCCAGGTCTGCCGACTTGCGCAGCGCCATGGCGCTACTCCAGTCCAGGCGGAAATCATTGGCCTGCTTCCTGAAATGGCCTATGAGCAGGACAGCCCCTGGATGCGTCTATTACATGACTTTGACCCGGCTACCAAGGTTCTGGAACGCAGGTTGGCACTTCCACTTCCTTGGCCGGAAGCTTAACATCACCCTTATCGGGCTCTGCGACGGATATTCGCCCCGTTCGCTGAAGCCAGCCGGGCCAGCTCAACAGCCCAGGAGGAAGATACATTGTTGAACCGCAAGACTTCCATGACGCGAAAGATCTCGCTTGTTGCTTTGGCGCTGGCCACTTTTGCCGCCTCGACCACCAGTCTCCCCGCCGCACAGCTCTCCAGCGACGCCCGTGCCGCCATCCCTCACGATGTGCAGCAGATGGTAGTCATTGACTACCGCATCATGCAGAACTCCCCGGCCGCGATGGCGCTGCGCGGCCAGGTCATGCCCCCGGAGCTGAAGTCGCTTGAAGACGCCCTCCGGAATTCCGGCCTGAATGAGAGCCACGACGTCGACCAGCTTGCCTTCATCCTCTATCGCGCCGGCAACGACTCGGAAGATGTCCGCACCGTCGGCATCGCGCAGGGCCAGTTTCCCGTTGACGAGGTCATCGCGAGCTTCCGCAAGCAGAAGGTCAAAGCCACCCAAGTGCGCACAACCCGCATCTACCCACTTGGCAACACCGGGATGAGCGTCGCGTTTCTAGATCAGTCCACCATGGTCTTCGGTGCGCTTTCGGCTGTGCACAAGGCGCTCGATGTTCGCGACGGCCTCTCCCCCAGCCTACTCAGCAACGGCCCCGTCATGGACACCATGAAATCCGTCGATGCCGAGCCCCTCTGGAGCGTCCTTGACCAGAAGGGAACCCAGACCATGATGAAGCAGGTCCTCGGGGAAGCCAGCCAGGTCGCCGACTTTGAGACGGTCAAGAAGCGCCTCGTCGCCTCCAGCTACTCCATGAACTTCCAGCACGGCGTCCGCTTTGACATGTCGGTGGATACTGGCGACAGCTTCGCCGCCGCCACCGTATCGTCCCTGCTCAACGCGGCCATCCTCTACAAAAAGATGAGCGGAACCGAAACCGACAAGGCCGCACTTTCTGAGACGGAAATCCGCTCCAACTCCGGCCGGCTCGAGGTCCACTTCTCGGCATCGAATGAGCAGTTCACCACTCTCCTGAAATCCCCCATGTTCGCAAGCATGGTCCATTAGACCCACTGCAGCCAACATCCGCAGCAAAAATAGCCCGGCCCCAATCAATTCCTGGGTGCCGGGCAATTTATCGTTTGGGCTCAATCGCTCGCAACGGTTGAGACGGGGCCACTCAGCTTACCGCTTCCCCCCCAACCTGTGCCTCAGCCACCACCACCCGGTTGCGCCCATCGTGCTTGGCTTGGTAAAGAGCCTTGTCCGCCAGGTCAATCAGGTCCTTGGGAGACATCCCCCGGTGTGGCACCACACTCGCGCAGCCAATTGAAATCGTCACTACGCCGTGCGGATTGCCTTCATGGGGCAGTGCCCGGTTGCGCACCGCCTGGCAAATTTCATCTGCCACAGCCTTGGCGCCATCCATATCAGTCGCCGGCAGCACCACGGCAAATTCCTCTCCGCCATACCGCGCTACCAGGTCCGCCGGCCGCAGCACCACATCCAGTGCCGCCTCCGCTATCTGCTTCAGGCAACTGTCCCCGCGCACGTGGCCGTAGGTGTCGTTGTACCGCTTGAAGTGGTCGACATCCAGCAGCAGCAGGCTCAGCTTGCTGCCCATCCTCAGCCCCCGCCGCCACTCCACCGCGAGCGCTTCGTCAAACCGCCGCCGGTTGGCAATGCCGGTCAGGGCGTCCACCACCACCAATGTCTCCATCGCCCGGTAGGCCGCCTGCAAATTCTCCTCTGCCCGCTTGCGCTCGCTCACATCGCGTATCAGGTTCAGGAATCCGATGGGAACCTGCGTAATCGGGTCGCGGTACACTTGCAGATTCGCCTCCACCCACACAAACTCGCCACCCTTTTTGCGAACCCGGTACTCCAGCGTTCCACCCGCTGAACCCGCCTGCATTGCCCGCAGCGCCATCTCCATCTCCGGCAAATCCGCTGGGTGAATGAGTTGCTGCATGGCCTTGCCCTGCAAATCCTCCGGGGACCACCCCGTGAGCGACTTCACGCCGGGCGAAATATAGGATCGCACTCCGTCCAGGCCAGCCAGCGTAATCACATAGCGTGAGTTTTCCACCACCAGCTTGTGCAGCGCCGCAATCTGCTTCAACTCCCGCTGCGTTTTGTGCAGGTTTCCAAACACCACACTTAGGCTGTAAAGCACGACCAGAATAGAAATCAGGAACAGTTGCAGAATCGCCGCGCTCTCTGACAGTTGACCGTTCGAGGTCACCGCCAGGGGCCCCTCATTGCGGACCTGCGCCCATCCTCCAATCGCAAGCACACCCAGCGCCGTCACCGCGGCCCATCCCAGGTCCAGTTGCGTCAGCACCAGCAACACAAACGGCAGAATCAAAAACAACAGCGGCATCTGGTTCTGCGTAAAAACCAGAAACGTAATCGTCAGCGCCAGGGCCGGATAAACCCAGTTCCGCTTCAAAATCTCAATATTCCGCATCCGGGTTTGCAGGATCGCCACAAAGGTTGGGGTTGTCACCGCCATCCCCAGCGCGTCACCCACAAACCACCGTTCCGAGGCGCTCCAGAAGGTCACGTGGTACAGCCGGGAATCGAGCAGACCCACCAGCACCGCCGCCACCCCGGTTCCGATGCAACAGCCATATACGATGAACCGGAAGAGGTACCCACCGTCGGTGAAGTTCGGCAACTGCTTCGTCGTGCGCTTGATCAGCAGCGCTGCCGTCATCACCTCCACCAGGTCAAGGCAGTTGTATTCCAGGCTGATGCGTACGCTCTCGCCGATCAGTGCGCTGCCCACCAGCAGAGCGACTGACCCGGTCGTCACATAGGTCGTCCAACGCCAGCGGGGCGCCAGCAGCAGGTACGACAGCAACAGGCCATTGGCAAACCAGACAATGTTGAATCCCTGATTGGTCCGCTCAAACGTCGCCGAGCAAACGACCGCGAGCAGAATCGAAATGAATACGCCACCGGCGCGCACCATACCGCTGCGCGCCCGTAGCCATTTCATTGTCTCTGTCCAGGCTGTCAATCCAGATTCCCCCCCCACGACTGGTGGCTGCGGAGCTGTCTACCCCACACCGATGGAAAATTCCCCCGCTTTATCTTCTTCGGTAAGTCCGTCCAGTGTACTAGTTTCATACACTTATGCCGACTCCCGAAAAAGGGATTTTATCTACCGATCTGCAGCACCGCCTGCTCGTTAGTGAATCGCCGGATGAAACTCCACCTTGCCCGCAGGCAACAGGTCGATTTCCACCGTCCCCTGCATCGACTCATCCAGAGTCGTCCCCTCGACTCGCACATGCTTGCCGTCGGCGTTCACATAGTCCACCGCCATTGGCCCGCTGTTCCGCACCTGGAAGTGGTATTTGTACTCTGCCCCAGGCGCCAGCGTGTTCGCCCCAAAGCTCGCGCTCGGGTACGACACCTCCAGCTCCTTCACCACTTCGCCGCTGCGGTTCACCACCGTCGCATCCATCCAGTAGCTTTTGCACCCCGCCGCCATCAGCAGCAGCGCGCACAAGCCCGCCAGCACAACCCGCTTCGCAGGTATTCTCACGCCTTTTCTTCCTTTGCTGCGCCGGCTTCCTGCGCCCTGGCCAACTGCTTCTCCACCTGGCTCAGCCGCTTCAAAATCTCCGGCAGCCGCTGGAACCCCGCCGTGGCCCGCAGCCACGTCCGGTTCTCAAACGCCGGCGATCCCGAGAGCATCTTTCCCGCCGGCACATCGTGCGACACTCCCGACTGCGCCGTCAGAATGACTCCATCGCCCAGCTCACAATGCCCGGCCACACCCACCTGCCCGGCCAATATCGCATTTGCGCCTACAATCGACGACCCCGCAAGCCCGGTCTGCGCGCATACCAGGGTGTTCTTGCCCACGCTCGACCCGTGGCCCACCTGCACCAGGTTGTCAATCTTGGCTCCGTCGGCAATCCGCGTCTCCCCCACCGTCGCCCGGTCAATGCACGCATTTGCCTGGATATCCACCCGGTCGCCAATCCGGACCGGGCCCGACTGCGGAATCTTGTGCCAGTTGCCCTTGCCGTCGTTGGCAAAGCCAAACCCGTCTGCGCCCACAATCACGCCGTTCTCCAGCGTCACATGGTCGCCGAGGATGCAGCCCTCCCGCACGACCGCGTGGGCGTGCGCAAAAAAGTGCTCCCCAATCGTCACATTGGGGTAAATCACCACATGGGGCAGCAGTGTGGCATGGGCTCCAATTGTCACCCCGGGCCCAATCACCACATAGGCGCCGACATGCGCCCCTTCGCCCACCGTCGCCGACGCGTCCAACACAGCAGTCGCATGTATCCCCGGCGCATACACCGGCGGCTGGTAAAAGTACCCCAGCGCCTGGGCAAACGCCAGGTAAGGATTCCCCAGCCGCAGCGTCGCTGTCTCAATTTCAGGAAAATCCGGCGCGACCAGCACCGCCGCCGCCTTGGTCGTCTTCGCCAGCCCCGCATATTTGGGGTTGGCCACAAAGGTAACTTCCGTCGGGCCGGCGTCCTCAATCCCGCGCACGCCGGTGACTTCCACCTCGCCGTTTCCAACGAGTGTGGCATTCAACCGTTCAGCTAGCTCTGCCAGTTTCATCCCTGCGATTGTAATGGATTGCCTCACACTCCGGCCCGCAGGTGTCCCCGCCCCGCCGCCGACTTTCCGGCAGAAGGCCTTAGTGTCCGGCAGGCGGCATCTGGTCCTTCGCATTCGGCCAAGCGGCCCGATGCCCATCCGCCATCTGGCAGTGCCACTCCCCGAAGGTGTTCTTGTAGCAACGACCCTCAGCATTGTGCTGCTCATACAGTTGGCAGTTGTGTGACTTGGCAAAATCGTTATCCAAGGGCGACGGCTTCCGGCACAGGTATTGGTCAAAACTGCCGTGCAAATCGTAGACCGGCTGGGCGGCATCAATCGCAGTGCTCGCCGAATCCTGATTCCAATTGAACGCGCGCGAGTTCGCCACCTGAATCGATACGTTGGTCACCAGGTACATGATTCCGGCCTTCTCCCCCTCCGCATCGCAGATGAAGTACTGCTTCGCCGTCCCGGCATTCAGCGGCCCGCCCCGGTTCGCGCAGGCGGCTGGCTCTCTCGTCCCGTACTGCGCCCCAATTCCGTTGCCCTGCGGACGATTCTTCATCGCCGCCGCCGTCTCCGCCTGTGCCTTGGCTGCGGCGGCAGTCGGAGCCGCCGCGCGAATATGATCCGCATCCGCCTTCGCCCGCAAATCCAGCGGCCCGCAATGCACGTCATATCCCCCTGCCACCAGGGGCGCGGCAATCGTGCACGGCCGCCACGTGCCCGCCATCTGGATCTCCACGGCGTCCCCGACGTGGAACTGCTGCACCTGTCCGTACGCCGCTCCAAAAGACGCAAACAACAACACGCCCCAAACCATCCATACCTTGCAAACGTTCATCTTTCCTCCCCGGAAAATATCTAAATTTGGATGCCGTCGGAAGAGATGAGGGGAAGTATATACAGGCCGCATGGAGCCGCGAAAGCAAAACCTCCCCGTGCGCCAAAATTTAACCGGAGTTATCCCCCGGCTACGCAGCAATCGGCTTTGTCCTGAAATTCCTGGCCGTTACGCTTCGTCCGGGAAGAGTTCCGGCTGCATTCCCGCCGGGACGCCCCGCGCGCGGCTCGCCTTGCCAATCACCGCCACCACTTCCAGCTCGCGAATCGCCGTCCGCGGCACGAGAATCCGCTGGGTATTCGACCGCGTGTCCGGCGGCGTCAACTGCAGAGCACGCCCATCGACCAGGCTCACGTCGTTGCTCGCCAGCCCCTCCAGCTCATCGCCGTCCGTCAGAGTCAGCCGCAGCCACAGCCCTGCCGCTCGCGGCCGGCTCGCAAACCGCCGTCGCAGCAATCGCTCCGGCTGGGTCGATTCTCCACCGTGGCCGGCTCCCGTCAGCAGCTCCCGCACCTGGCAAACCCACTTGATCTCGCTCCAAGGCACCCGAACCAGCCGCCCGCCCGGCTCCAGAAGCTCCATCGCGTCGCTTTCGTCCTGGCCTCCGGTCCACGCGTACCCCGCCAGCCAATCCCGGCTCAACTTGCGTACGATCACGGGTTTGCGGCTGGAACTCACAGGCTGGATTGTCGCATGCGCGGGAACGTTTCCCACCGGAAAACCCTTTCTCAAGTAGCCAAGCTGGTTACGGTGTGATAACGTACTGTGGTTGCTCGCTGGGATGTGCGACTTTCTTAAGCATCTCAGCATCAAAGACTTGATGCGGAGCAGCACTCCGCCGGAGCAGTGTTTAAACGATGCCTGACTACATTTATTTGCTGGAAAACCGCCTCTCTGCCGTCCAGCAGAAAGCCCTCAAGGCCGTCCGCGATATCGCCCGCGAGGCGCAGAAGACGGTCTTCCTCGCTGGCGGGGCCGTCCGCGACCTTACCTGTGGCTACCCCGTCCGAGAAATGGAAGTGGTGGTCAACGGAAATGCCCTTGAACTCAAAGATGCTTTGCTCGCCACTGGAGCCAAACTCTGGGGAGAAGACACGGAAGCCCGCTCTCTTTTCGTCTATTTTCCTGGTAGTGTCCGCCTCGAGCTCTCCAGTGCCAAGCGCGTCTCCTATCCCAAGGCCGGTGTTCCGACCTATTCCTGGGAAACCATTCAGGAAGATCTGCGGACCCGCGACTTCACCATCAACGCCATGGCCATCTCTCTCAACGAGGGCTCATTTGGCCTGTTGATGGACCCCACCAACGGCGTCGCAGACATGGAAGCCCGTCTCCTGCGCCTGGTCTCCAACTACGGATTCCTCGACAACCCGGTCCGCCTGGTTGCCGCCATCCGTTACAAGTCGCGCCTCCGCTTCGACCTTGAAGAGCGCACCCAGATCCGGTACGAAAACGCCAAGGGCGACGAAGTCATCGAATATCTGACAGACGGCGACCGTGGCTGGGAACTTGAAGCGATTGCCCACGAGGAAGAGCCGCTTGTCGTCCTGGAAGCTCTCGAAGCCGAGGGATGGATGAAGCATCTCTTCCCGGCCTGGTCGGTTGCCAAGGCCGATACCGAAAAGCTGACCGCGCTGCACGACCTCGCCGTGGAACTCCAGATTCAGGGTGTAAACCCCGATCTTTCTGCCCCGCAGATGCAGCTGATCACCGCCAAGCTTGCGGCAAAAGATCTCACCCAGCTCAAAAAGCTCATCGCGCGGCCCGGCTTCGTCGAGCAGTGGGATGGGCTTGACGCTGCTGCCGCAGAATTCGCCAAGGTGCTGCTCTCGAAAGACAACGCGGCCGCTTCGGCGACGTACAAGCTCATTACCAGCTACACTCCCGAAGCGGTTCTCTGGCTCGCTTTCACCAGCAAGCAGGCCGCCGTCAAGGAGAAGTTCGAAAACTTCCTCAAGGTGTGGCCGCAGGTTCGCCAGAAGATTCCTTACGCGCTCATGGTGGATATGCGCATCACCCCTGAGCTGCCCATCTACCCGGAGCTCGTCCAGACCATCTTCCTGCAGCTGATTGACGGTGGCCTGACCACAACCGACGAAGTGCGCGCTCTCCTCGAGCCCCACTCCCCGCCTGCGCCGCCACCGCCGGTGACCATCAAGCGCACCCGCGCCAAGAAGACCGCGGAAGCCCGCACCCGCGCCCGTGTCGCGCCGGAAGACGAGGACGAGGACGATCTCGACCTCGACGACTCCGACGACTCGGATGATTCGGACGACTCCTCAGACGACGAGGAAATCGTCGACTCGATCGACCTCGACGCCGATGACGAGGATTTCCCCATCGGCGGTAAATCCCGCGCCGTCATCACCCCCGAAGACGGGGAAGAGGATGATGTCTTCGCCCGCGACTCCGTTGGCGACGACCTCGATCTCGACGGCGACCTCGACACTGACGACGATATCGATGTTCTCGACGATGATGTGGTCGCGGACCCGCTCGACGAACTCGACATCGATGGAGACGACGAACCCCGCGGCATCAACGACTCCGACGGTCCCGATGATATCGACGATTCCCCCGCTCCACGCGGAGGCAAGTCGGCCCGTAAGTCTGCTGAGCCCAAACCGGCCAGGACCAAAACCAAGGCATCCACTGCGGGGGCAGTCAAATCCGCCTCCCGGGCTGCTTCTGCCCCTGAGCCTGTAGCCGAGCCGGAACCCGCCGCCAAAAAAGCTGCTAAATCGCGCTCCGGTGCAAAGCGTTAACCCGCTCTCCTACTCCAGCCCAAAACAAAAGACCCCTGACTTTGCGTCAGGGGTCTTTGTCTTTAGCCGCGTTCAGTGCGGTCGTTCGCCGCTTCGGCGCTGGTTGAAAAAATGATTCTGGCAGGCCATGCACTCCCATGGAAAATATCCAAAGAAGGCCATCAAACCTTGCCAGAAGCTCCCGTTTCGGGGAACACGTCTCGTTGTTGCCGAATCACATCGGGGGCATTCAGGACTCATGGGCGCAGTACATCTCTCTCAGTTCCAGTCATCGCATTATCGATAGCTTCTTGGGGAGAGAGGCAATCGCATTTTTCCCAACCAGCTCATTGGTGCTGCGGTTGTTGCCGAGAATTGTCAGGCATTCCCCTTGGAATTAGCAAGTGCCGCGGAGAATTTCCCGGTTGATTCCCAGGCAATCGCTTGATTTTGGGGGCGTTATTTCTAAATGCAAGAAAACACTTGCTTTGCGCAGGGGCCTATCCTGTCGGCACATTGCCCGGCTAGCTCTTCTCCCGGAACATGGACCCCAGAATGAGCAGCGCAACCCCACCCGTTGCAATCCAGATTCCGTAATCGGCGCCGGGAATCTGCCGTGACATCAGATTCACCGGAACGATTCGCTGGGTCTGCAGATACCAGGTGATTCCCACAACAATCATCAGGGCAGCAATCACGTTCACCAGAATTCGCATTCCGCTCCAATCGCAATCCGCTTTCAGAATAGCCGAATTTGAGTCAGTTCAGCGGACATCCTGTCGCAGATTTCCTCAATTCAGACACCCCAAACCCTGCTAATCAATTTACACCCGGTTTTCCTCAGCCGCCACCCCACATACGCTACGCGCCCAGCCCGCCCCACCACCTAAAATTGACCCATACCATGGCCGAGTTTACCCACCTCCATCTCCATACTGACTACTCGCTCCTTGACGGCGCATGCGACGTGGACAAGCTTGTCGAGCGGGTCGCCTCCATCGGGCAAAAGTCGGTGGCCATGACCGACCACGGCAACATCTACGGCGCCGTCCACTTCTTTGACGCGGCCAAGAAAAAGGGCGTCAAGCCCATCCTCGGCTGCGAACTCTACATCTGCAAAAACGAAGACCACCGAGCCGAGGGTTCTGGCGACAAGTACAACCACCTGCTCGTCCTTGCCCAGGACGAAGAGGGCTACCGCAACCTGATCCGCATCACCTCTGAGGCTTCCGTTCACGGCTTTTACAAGAAGCCACGCGTCTCCAAGGCATTCCTCGCCCAGCACGCCAAGGGTCTTATTGGCTTTTCCGGCTGCCTTTCCGGCGAACTCTGCGAAAAGCTGCTCGCCAAGGACTACGAGGCCGCCCGCGCCTCCGCTCTTCAGTATCAGGACATCTTCGGCCGCGGCAACTTCTTCCTGGAAATTCAGGACCAGGGTCTGGAAGACGAAAAGCGCATCCACGCCGACCTCTTCCGCCTTGAGCGCGAGCTGGAAATCCCCCTGGTTGCCACCAACGACTCCCACTACCTCTGCGAAGACGACCACAACGCCCACGACGTCATGCTCTGCGTCCAGACCGGTGCCAAAGTCCAGGAGGTCAACCGTTTCCGTTTCGATGCGGATCAGTTCTTCGTAAAATCCGGCGAGGAAATGTCCCGGCTCTTCCCCGACCGGCTCGACCTGCTGAGCCGCACCCAGGAGATCGCCGAGCGTTGCAACCTCAAGCTCAACAAGGTCGATAACCCCTTCCCGGAGTTCGCCGTCCCCCCCGGCCACACCATCGACAGCTACTTCGAGGAGATCTGCCGCGCCGGATTCAAAAAGCGCATCGACACCGCGATCGAGCACCTACGCCAGCGCGGCCAGCTCCGCAGCCAGCTTCACGAGTACCAGGCCCGCCTCGAACGCGAAATCGGCATCATCAAGCAGATGAAATACTCCGGCTACTTCCTCATCGTCTGGGACTTTATCAAGTACGCCAAAGATGAGGGTATTCCCGTAGGTCCCGGGCGCGGCTCCGCCGCCGGCTCACTTGTCGCCTACGTGATGGAAATCACCAACGTCGACCCGCTCCAGAACGCGCTCCTCTTTGAGCGCTTCCTCAATCCCGAGCGCGTCTCCATGCCCGATATCGACGTGGACTTCTGCATGAACCGGCGCCAGGAGGTGATTGACTATGTCACGCGGAAATACGGCCGCGAGCAGGTCGCACAGATCATCACCTTCAACACCATGGCCGCCAAGGCCGCCATCAAAGACTGCGGCCGCGCCATGGACATGCCCTATGGCGACGTTGACCGCATTGCCAAGCTCATCCCCGCCACCATCGGCATTACCATCGACAAGGCCCTCGAAGATCAGCCGGAACTGCGCAAGGTCTACGACAACGACCCCCAGATCCGCGAACTGATTGACACCGCCAAGAAGCTTGAAGGCCTCGTTCGCGGCTCCGGAATCCACGCAGCCGGCGTCGTCATCGCCCCCCGCGCACTTACAGAGCTGGTCCCCATCGCCAGGGCCAAGGGCGGCGAAATCGTCACCGCCTACGACATGAAGGCCGTGGAAAAAATGGGCCTGCTCAAGATGGACTTCCTGGGGCTCACCACGCTGACCGTCATCACCGACTGCCTCCGGCTCCTGCACGAACGTGGCGTCGAACTCGACATCGATACCATCCCCCTCGACGACAAGGCCACCTACGAGAAGGTCTACCACCGCGCCCTCACCTCCGGCATCTTCCAGTTTGAATCCGGCGGCATGCGCGACGTTCTCCGCCGCTACCGCCCAGAGACCATTGAAGATCTCACTGCGCTCAACGCCCTCTACCGCCCCGGCCCCATCCAGGGCGGCATGATCGACGACTTCATCGAGCGCAAGTGGGGCCGCCGCAAGGTCGAATACCTCCTCGACGCCACCGAACCGCTCCTGAAGGAAACCCTCGGTGTCATCGTTTACCAGGAGCAGGTCATGCAGATTGCCAACGTCGTCGCCAGCTACTCGCTCGGCGAAGCCGATCTGCTGCGCCGCGCCATGGGTAAAAAAGACCCCAACGAAATGGCAAAGCAGCGCGAGCGGTTCATGAGCGGTGCCGACGCCCTCGGCCACCCCGCGGACAAGGCCGGCGAACTCTTTGACCAGATGGAGAAATTCGCAGGCTACGGCTTCAACAAGTCCCACTCCGCCGCGTACGCGCTGCTTGCCTACCAGACTGCATACCTCAAGACGCACTATCCGGTCGAGTTCATGGCCGCCCTGCTCACCTCGGAAATCTCCAAACCGGAAAACGTAGTCAAGTACATCCAGGAGTGCAAGGAGATTAATATCTCCGTCGAGCCGCCCGACGTCAACCACTCCGGCGCATACTTCACCCCCACAGGCGAGCACATCCGCTTCGGCCTCACCGCCATCAAAAACGTCGGCGGCAACGCCATCGAGTCCATCCTCGCGGCCCGTGGCGCCCTGGAAGCCGAAGGCAAAGCCTTCACTACTTTCTGGGATTTCTGCGAAAAGGTAGATCTCCGCGTCCTCAACAAGCGCGTGATCGAGTCCCTCATCAAGGCCGGCGCGCTCGACTCCATGGGCACACGCGCCCAGCTGACTGCCGCCGTAGACAAGGCAATGGAAAACGCCCAGAAGGCGCAGAAAGACGCGGCCCAGGGCCAGCATGGCCTCTTCGGCCTCTTCAACGAAGCTCCCGCAGCCACCCGTGGCGGCAACGGATCTGACCTACCCACCGTCCCCGACTGGGAAGAAAACCAGCGCCTCGCCGCGGAAAAGGAAGTCCTCGGCTTCTTCGTCTCCGGCCACCCCCTGGACAAGTACGCCGAAAAACTCCGCAACCTTCCCAAGGTCATCGATACCGCCGCCGCGCTCGAAATGAAGCCCCCCGCGCAGCCCAAGTGGGGACAGCAGCGCGACCCCGGCGACGAAATCCAGCTCGCCGGCATCCTCGTCGGCATGCGTGCCGCTAAAAGCCGCAAAAACGACAAAATGTACGCCGCCGGCTTCCTCGAAGACGCCTACGGCAAAATCGAAGTCATCTGCTTTGCCAAGGACTACGAGCGCCTGGCCGACCAACTCAAGACCGAGGCCGCCGTCGTCCTCCGCGGTACGCTTATCGGCGACGAAGACTCCGCTCCCAAGCTCGCCATCAGCGGCATCCAGTCCCTCGACGAGGTCCAGATCAAGCTCCCCACCGGCATCCGCCTGCGCCTCAACATGGATATAGTCAGCGAAGAGAGCTTCGTCGCCCTCAAATCCCGCATCGACGGCTTTCCCGGCCCCGGAAAAATCATGATGCATCTGGAGAAGAAGGGAAGCTGGGCCGTCGTCCTCGAACCCAAAGCCGCCAGCGTCACCGCCGACCGCG
Source organism: uncultured Acidobacteriaceae bacterium (assembly GCA_903904755.1). Classification (GTDB taxonomy): domain Bacteria; phylum Acidobacteriota; class Terriglobia; order Terriglobales; family Acidobacteriaceae; genus Acidicapsa. The sequence goes on from CAIVDV010000024.1 coordinate 79,211, forward strand.
CCTGGATTGAATCCGTCGAAGAACTGCTCGGGCGGGGGTCCGTACAGGTCCTCAGCTAGCTTCCTGCCGATTTTGGAAACGGAGGAGCGAAGTGCTCATCAGGGCTTCTCCTCAGGCTTCACAACCGTCTCGGCGGTCAATGACATGCAAATCAACTCCGAAATCGCCCGGCTCAACGACACACCTCGGCTCGCAGCATATTCTGTTGCTATTCGGCGTGCCGTTGCGGAAAGGGTTACGGTCACTCGCTTGCTCATTTCTTGATTGTCGTCAAAGTCCAAGAAATCGACACCAGGAAACTAACTTTCACCTCCCGCGGAGTCCCCATGCAAACCCGCCCCCTCGGCCCCCTCACGGTCTCTGAAATCGCCTTTGGCACCTGGCTCACTACCGCAGGCGGCATCGAGCGCGACACCGCCATTGCCTGCATTCACTCCGCCCTGGGGCAGGGAATCAGCCTCTTTGACACCGCCAACCAGTACGGCGCAGGCGAGGCCGAGCGCGTCCTCGGAGAAGCCCTCCGCATCTCCGGCATCCCTCGCGACCAGTACTTCGTCGTCACCAAGGTCTTCAATCAGGTCGGCGACGAGCCCGGCATGGGACTCTCGGCCGCCCAAATCGCCTACCAGCTCGACCGCTCCCTCCAGCGCCTCGGCCTCGACTATCTCGACGGCTACCTCTGCCACCGCTACGACCCGGACGTCCCCCTCGAAGAGACCCTCACCGCGCTCGACCGCGCCGTCCGCTCCGGCAAGGTGCGCGCCATCGGAGTCAGCGAGTGGCCCGTCGAGCAAATCGTTCGCGCCGCCCAGCTTACCGCTGCCAGCGGCCTCACCCCGCTCACCATCAGCCAACCCCAGTACTCGCTGCTCTGGCGCAAGCCGGAGACCGCCCTGTTCGCCGCCACCGCCTCGCTCGGCCTTGCCAACATGGTCTACGCACCGCTCGCCCAGGGTGTTCTGACCGGCAAATACACCCCCGGCCAGCCCCCGCCGGCGGACAGCCGCGCCGCCAGCTCCGCCATGAACGGCTACATGGAAACCAAAGGCCGCCGCTTCCGGTCAGACGATCTCCTCGCCGCCGTCGCCAACCTCCGCCCCATCGCAGATGCCCTCGGCCTCTCCATGAGCCAGCTCGCCCTTGCCTGGGTCCTCCGCCGGTCGGAAGTCTCCAGCGCCATCGTTGGCGCGAGCCGCCCCTCCCAAATCGCCCCCTCCGTCGCCGCCAGCGGCATCACCATCCCCGCAGAAATCCTCACGCAAATTGACACCGCCCTCGAAGGTTTCGTGCTTTCCCAGGGGCGGGTGGCACTCCCAGATTTGTGAGAGGTTGATGGGAAATGCGGGATGCGTGGGCCACTCGCCAAAACAAGGGACGTTGTCAACCGGATTATCTTTCCATAGGCAAGGAAGCGAAGCGGTAGACGGAACTGACCGTGTAGCTGGGCTGGCGCTGGCTGGCTTATTCGTCCTTCAGGGTTCGTGGGGTGGAACAACGTCTTGACGATCTGGAGGCACCCGGCATAATTGCTGCCATGTCCCAGAAGCGGGAGATGGGCACCCGCATGATGTTCGCTCCATGGATGGCTATCTTCAATCTGCGCTTTTTGGGGAAAGATTCCCTGCGGAGTTGGCCCGCTTTTTCGCAGCGAATGTGGTTGGCTTTGCTGGGTCTTGAGGTGGCAGGGAATTTGGGGGGCTTGATAGAAATGAAGCGGCCGATGAGGTGCCCTTTCCACACAAATTCGCGGCGGGAACATTGGGAGAGTCCACCGGCGGGCTTATGCTCGATACATGGTTCGGTTTACCTGCCTGGCTTCAGGCTCGAAGGGCAATTCGTCGGTGCTGACGGGCGGGTCCACGCGGATTCTGGTGGATGCCGGGCTGAGCTGCCGTGAGCTGTTCCGGCGGATGGAGCTGGCGGGGGAAGATCCGCGAACGCTGGATGCGATTGTGATTACGCATGAGCACAGCGACCACGTGCATGGACTGGCGGTGACGGCGCGGAAGCTGGGAATTCCGGTTTACTTTACGCGGCAGACGCACAAGGCCTGGGTGGACCAGGTGACGCCGAAGGTGAAGCTGACATACGCGGCGTGGGCAGAGGCGCGGCGGCAGGAGAAGCTGACGGCGGAGGCTGCGGCGGAGTCGGCTGCGGAAGCGGGGGGGGCAGGAGATGAGGGGCTGGCGGCTGGAGTGCCGGCGATGGCTGAGGAGCCTGAGGAAGAGGGCTGCGAGCCGGAGAAGACTGCAAAGCGAGCGCCCTCGGATTTGCCGCAGGTGGAGTATTTTGCGGCCGGGGAGAGTTTCACGATTGGGGATGTGACGGTGAGCCCGTTCACGATTCCGCACGATGCGGCGGACCCGGTGGGGTTTGTGTTTTCGGCGGAAGGGGTGCGGGTGGCGGTGGCGACGGACCTGGGATACATGGCGCCGAATGTGTCGATGCAACTGAGAGGGTCGGATTTGATTCTGCTGGAGTCGAATCACGATTTGGAGATGCTGCGGGATGGGCCGTATCCGTGGTCGCTGAAGCAGCGGGTGCTGTCGCGGGTGGGGCATTTGTCGAATGACGGTGCGGCCGAGTACCTGGAGCAGGGGTATGACGGGAAGGCTAGGTGGCTGATTCTTGGGCATTTGTCAGAGACGAACAACATGCCGGAGCTGGCGCGGATTGCGGCGGAGCGGGCTCTGGCGAACCATGCACGGCTGTTGGGGAATCGGCTGATGCTGGCTAACCAGTATGAGGCCCTGGAGAGCATCTGTTTCTAAAAGTGGTTACTTTTGTGTTAATCCCCGGTATAATGGGGAGATAGAGTGATGCTGTTTTCCGGGCATGTACGTGGCTGGAAAGAGTTGAAGCGAATTCGGAGTAAAGCGAGTCTAACGATTATGGCAAGAACTGAATGTTCGGACCGGGTTATCGGGGCCATTCTGCGTAGCTGGCGTTATGACATCTCCGGAATCACGCCGGAGATGCGAAGAGACTACGAGCAGCACTTTGTGGAGTGCGCACGTTGCCGGAGTCGGCAGAAGTTTCACCGTTCGCTGGATGTGACCCTCGCTATCCTTACAGTCCTTTCGATGATTTCGTTTCTGTTTGCGCTGGCGGTGTTGCAGCGGGTGAAGGTTCTGGAGCACGTTGCGTTCAATGTGCTGGGGCTGGATACAGTTTCGATGTATCAGATGCTGGTTTCGGCGGCATTTGCGGGGTTGATTTTCTCGCTGATTGCGTTTGTGCTGGTGATGATGACGACGCCTGCGCCGGCGTACCTTGGGGGGATGGCCAGGGAGCGGGCGAAGGATTTTGAAGCTCGGTTACCGGATGCGATCAAGAGTCTGAGGCCGCGGTAAAGAAGACGAAAGTGGACAGTAGAAAGCCCGCATCGGGATGCCGATGCGGGCTTTTCTGCGTGCCGGCTTATTGGTTAAGCCAGGGGATTTCGAGTGCGCCGGTGAGGCTGGAGACTTTGGGGACATTGTGAGATTTGCACCAGCGTGTGAGGCCGTTGGAGAGGCGCTCGACGGCGCAGGGGTCGGCGTAGCTGGCGGTGCCGACCTGGATGGCAGTGGCGCCGGCGAGGAGGAACTCGACCGCGTCAGAGGGTGTGACGATGCCGCCCATGCCGATGACGGGGATTTGGACGGCTTTGGCGGTTTCATAGACCATGCGCAGGGCGATAGGTTTGATGGCGGGGCCGGAGAGGCCGGCGGTGATGTTGCGGATAGCGGGCTGGCGTTTTTCCACATCGATGGCCATGGCCATGAAGGTGTTGACGAGGGAGACGGCATCGGCCCCGGCAAGCTCGGAGATGCGGGCCATTTGGGCGACGCTGGTGACATTGGGAGAGAGCTTGACGATGAGTGGGCGATTGGAGACGGCGCGGGCGCGGGCTACGAGGTACTCGAGCGCGCCGGGGTCGGCGCCGAAAGCCATGCCGCCTTCGTGGACATTGGGGCAACTGACGTTGAGCTCGTAGGCAGCGATGCCGGCGGCGTCGTTGAGGCGCTCGATGACGGCAACGTAGTCTGTGACCTTGTTGCCAAAGACGTTGGCGATGACTTTTGCCTTTGGGTAGCGGTTGAGTTCGGGGAGCTTTTTGGCGATGAACTCGTCGACGCCGACGTTCTGGAGGCCGATGGCGTTGAGCATGCCGGAGGCTGTCTGGACGATGCGGGGAGGCTGGTTGCCGGCCATGGGTTGAAGGGAGAGGCCCTTGGTGACGAAGGCCCCGATGGCTTCCAGGTTGACGAGCTCTTCAAACTCAATGCCGTAGCCGAAGGTTCCGCTGGCCGCGATGACCGGATTGACGAGATCCAGGCCGGCGAAGCGCACTGTCATGTCAGGTTTCACGAGGCTTGGCGTCCTTCCTGGCGGAGCTTCCTTATGGAGGATTATAGCTTCCGGCGGAGGACGGGGGCGGGATCAGCCGTGGATGATGGTTTGTATCTCCCGTGGCTTGAGTGGTTTGCATGGCGAACCGGCGGAGACGGTCCAGGCGGGCATGGAGCGGGTGACGAGGGAGCGTGCGCCGATGACTGCGCCCTCGCCGATGGTGACACCGGGGGAGATGAGGCAGCCTGCTGCGACCCAGGATTGGGAGCGAATTTCAATGGGAGCGGAGGTGAGGGGGAAGTGAGGGTGGGTGTAGTCGTGGGTGGCGGTGCAGAGGTAAGCGTACTGGCTGATGACGACGTGACGGCCGATGGTGACGGGGGCGAAGTTGTAGATTTCCGCGTCGAATCCGATGGCGGAGCGCTCGCCCATGGTGAGGTTCCAGGGGCACCAGACCTTGACGCCGGAGCCGATGTTGCAGGCTGGGCCGATGGAGGCGCCGAAGAGGCGAAGGAGGGCGATTCGGAGGGGGCTGAGTTGCTTTGGGGTCCAGCGGGCGAAGGGGATTTGGAAGCAGGCCCAGAGGGCGCGGAGGATTTTATCCCGGCGGCTGGAACTGGCGGGGACGCGGTAGAGGTCGATTTTGAGGGGGCCTTCCTGGTAGGGAAGGTTGGCATCCTGAGGCCGCGGATTTTCAGCTTCCTGGGTCAAATCGTCCTCCGAGCGAGTTTCCGGGGCGGTGAGTTTTTCCGTTCCGAGTGCTCACCGTCTATAATCTCAGAGAACCAAGAAATTCCGCATGGAGAAGTACGCTGACCCGAGGGAAGAAGAGTTATCTGAAAGCCCCCAGGCAGCGCCCATCCTGAAGGTCGTCACCCGCTCATGATTCGCTTTTTGCAAAGTAAAGACAATCGTCTCGTCAAGGCTATATTCATTGTGATTATCGGCGCGGCCGTGATTACGATGGTGATCACGCTGATTCCCGGCATCTTCCAGAACGCGGCAGTTTCTGGCGACACGTATGCCACGGTGTATCCGCACTGGTACTCGAAGCTGCTTTTCAGCGGCGAAGCAGTGCCGATGACCCAGGTTCAGGAAGTGGCCGAGCAGCAGTTGCAGCGGCAGCGGTTGCCTGATTTTGTGCTGCCGATGATGGTGCAGCGCGTGGGTCAGCAGCTGATTATGCAGCGGGTTTTGCTGGCGGAAGCCGAGAAGCTGGGCGTGCAGGCGACGGACGATGACGTGCGCGCCTTCCTGCACCAGGGCCAGTATGGGGAGCTGCTGTTCCCCGGCGGCAACTTCATTGGGCCGGATAAGTACAAGCAGTTTGTCGCGGCGCAGTTCAACATGTCGACGGAAGCGTTTGAGAAGGAGCTGCGCCAGCAGATCACGATCAACCGGTTGCGCGCGCTGATTACGGCGGGCGTTTCTGTGAGCGACAGCGAGATTCGGGAATCGTACCGGAAGCAGAACCTGAAGGTGAAGTTCGACTACGCGGTGATTTCGTCGGATGACGTGCGGAAGTCGATCAGCCCTTCGGATGCGGATCTGCAGGCGTTCTTTACGAAGAATGCGCCACGGTATGCGACGGCGGTTCCAGAGCAGCGGAAGATCAGCTACTTCGCGTTCAACGCGGGCCAGTTGCCGGGTGGCGTGCCGCAGGTGAGCCAGGCTGAGGTGCAGGCGTATTACCAGCAGCATCAGGCGGACTACCAGCAGCCTGAACAGGCGCGGAGCCGTCACATTCTGATCAAGACCAGCGGTGGCGCGGCCAAGACCGATGCCGAGGCGAAGGCCAAGGCGGAAGCGCTGCTGAAGCAGATTCAGGGTGGCGCGAACTTTGCCGAGCTGGCGAAGAAGAACTCGGAAGATCCGGGTTCGGGCGCGCAGGGTGGAGAACTGGGTTTTGCCCGTCACGGGATGATGGTGCCGGAGTTTGACACGGCGATCTTCTCGCAGAAGATTGGCGAGACGGGGATGGTGAAGACGCAGTACGGGTATCACATCATCCAGGTGGAAGAGCGCCAGGCTGCCCACACGCAGGCATTGAACGAGGTGATCCCGGCGATCCAGGCGACTATGGTTCGGGAGAAGGAATCGCAGGCGGAGAGTAACTTTGCCGGACAGCTTGCTGCGGAAGCGGCAAAGACTGGCCTGGCGAAGACGGCAGCGGCGCACCACTTTGATGTGGTGACGACGCCGGATGTGAATGCGCAGGGGATTATCACGAGTCTGCCGGACAGCACGCAGGTGGTAGCCAAGGCGTTCACGCTGAAGCAGGGCGATGCTCCGGCGTTTGCTTCGACGGGGGAAGGCTTTGCGGTCTTCCAGGTGACAGGGATTACTCCGGCGCATGCCCCGGCGTTTGCCGACTGGAAGCAGAACATCCAGAAGGACTACACGGACGAGCGGCTGCCGCAACTGCTGGCGGAGAAGACCAAGGCACTGTCAGAGAAGGCGAAGGCCTACAACGATTTGGCGAAGGCTGCCAAGGAGCTGGGGGCTACGGTGAAGTCGAGCGACCTGGTGAGCCAGACGAGCCAGGTCCCTGAGATGGGTCAGGTGAGCACGGTTGCACCGGAGCTGCTGACGATTGCGGTGGGCGGGATTACCGGGCCGATTGATGCGCAGCGCACGGGCGTGGTGGCCAAACTGCTGGATCGCCAGGAGCCGAGCGCGGACGAGATCAACAAGAATCTCGACCAGACCCGGGACCAGATCCGGAGCGAGCGGCAGGATGATGCTTTCAACCTGTACGTGAGCTCGGTTTCAGACCGCTACAAGAAGGCGAAGCTGATTGCCATCAACGCGAAGCTGGCCAAGGGCGGTTTGCCGGACAGCGGGCAGTAAGCAGAGCACTTTTTCGAAGCTTCGGGCCGTCTTCCAATATGGGAGGCGGCCCTGGTGCTTTTGGGCGCGATTTTGCGGGAGTCGGGGGATAATGAAGGTATGCGATTCCAACGATCCTCCGGCGTATTGCTGCATATTTCTTCGCTGCCCTCGTATGGCGGTATTGGCGATCTGGGTCACGAGGCCCATGCGTTCCTTGAGTTTCTGGCGGCGGGACGCCAGCACATCTGGCAGGTGTTGCCGCTGTGCCCGGTGGGATATGGGAACTCGCCGTACTCGGGGAGTTCGGCGTTTGCGGGGAACCCGGTGCTGATCAGTGTGGAGCGTCTGGTTACGTGGGGCTGGATCGAAGGCCACAGGCTGGACGGGTTGCCAGGGCGGGCAGGGAATGTGGATTTTGAGGCGGTGGAGCGGCTGAAGCTGCCGGTGCTGGAGGATGCGGCGCGGAACTTCCTGAACCAGAGCGGGGAGCCGTGGATGGCCGGGCAACTGGCGGCGTATGAGGCGTTTTGCGCGGCGCAGGCGGAATGGCTGGAAGACTATGCGCTGTATGCGGTGCTGCGGCGGGTGTTCAACACTGGAGCGTGGACGACGTGGCCGGCGGACTTGCGTGGGCGCAAGGCGAAGGCGATGGCGGCGGCGCGGGAGCAGTATGCGCGGGAGATTGCGATTGAGAAGGTGCTGCAGTTTGCCTTTGACCGGCAGTGGAATGAACTGCGGGGGGCGGCCGCGGAGCGAGGAATCCGGATACTGGGGGATATTGCGATTTTTGTGAGCATGGATTCGGCGGATGTTTGGGCGAATCCGGGGATGTTCCAACTGGACAAGGATTTGCAGCCGACGGCGGTGGCGGGAGTTCCGCCGGATTATTTTTCGCCGACGGGGCAGCGGTGGGGGAATCCGCTGTATCGGTGGGACGTGTTGGAGAAGACGGGGTTTGCGTGGTGGGTGAGCCGGATTCGGCGGTCGTGCCAGTTGTATGACATTGTGCGGCTGGACCACTTCAGGGGGTTTGAGGCGTACTGGTCGGTGCCGGCGGAGGAAGAGACGGCAATCCACGGGGAGTGGGTGAAGGCGCCGGGGGCGGAGCTGTTCAAGAAGCTGGAAGAGGAGTTGGGAGCGCTGCCGCTGGTGGCCGAGGACCTGGGGGTGATTACGCCAGAGGTAGATGCGCTGCGAATTTCGACCGGGATGCCGGGGATGCGGGTGCTGCAGTTTGGTTTTGACTCGAAGGAGTCGCACATGCACCTGCCGCACCGGTTTACGGTGGACACGGTGGCATACACGGGGACGCACGACAACGACACGACGGTGGGTTGGTGGCAGAAGGCGAGCGACCACGACCGGGCGGCGGTGGAGACGTATGTGGGGCCGGTGGGCGGGTATCCGGTATGGCCGCTGATGCGGGCGCTGTATGCCAGCGTGGCTGAGCTGGCGCTGGTGCCGGCGCAGGACCTGCTGGCGCTGGGGTCGGAGGCGCGGATGAATACGCCGGCAGTGCCGAGCGGGAACTGGAGTTGGCGGGTGCCGGAGGGAAGCTGGAGCGGTGGGCTGGCGTATGGGCTGCGGACGCTGGTGGAAGTGACGGACCGGGATAATGACCCGATGGCGGATAGTGCCAAACTGGCAGACTGACGAAAAGGGAAACGGCGCCGCTCCCCGCACAATGGCGTTTCGGCGCCGTTTTTGACCCGATTGCGCTCGGGCAAATCAGCCGGACAGGCCACACTCCTGTCCGGCTGAAACTATTTGCAAGTGACCCCGTTGAGGGTGAAGTTGGTGGGGTTGGTGTTGGCGGAGGTCCAGGAGCCGACGAAGCCGATGCCGGATTGGGTGGCGGCGGGGGCGATGGCGCCGTTGTAAGCCATGCTTGTCATGGTGATGGCGGCGGACTTTTGGGTGGCGTTGGTGTTCCAGGCGTTGCTGATGGTTTGACCGGAGGGGAAGCTGAAACCGAGGGTCCAGCTGGCGAGTGGGGTGGTTCCTGTGTTCTGGATGGAGATGGCGCCCTGGAAGCCGCCGGGCCACTGGCTGACCATCTGGTAGGTGACATGACAGGCAACCGCAGGGAGTGCCGGGGCGGCAGGGGTGGTGGCGCTGGCTGCGGCGGATGTGGCGGAGGTGCCGGCAGCGTCGCTTGCTTTGACCAGGTAGGTGTATCTGGTTTTGGCCGCGGCGGTGGAGTCAGCATAGCTGGCTGCGGTGATGCCGGAGGCGATCTGATTGGAGGCGGCAGCTGTAAAGGTGGCGGCGGTGGAGCGGTAGACGTTGTATGCGACGGTGCAGTTGGCCGGAGTGGCGACGGCGGTCCAGGCGAGGGTGATTGAGGAGGCGGATGCCGCAGCGGCCTTGAGTCCGGCTGGGGTGGCTGGGATTTTGGTACACGGCACGACGGGTGTGGGAGGGTTGATGGCGTGGGGCGACTGGATGGAGGCGAGAAGCTGCTCCTTGAGCGCGCTGGCCGGGGTGGCATCGTAGTTGGAGTCGAGTAGACCGAACGAGTCTTCGCCGTTCAGCGCCCAGTAGCTCCACTGGATGTTGGGATTGTTGCCGAGGAAGTTGATGAGGGACTGGAACCATTGACCCTGGCTGCCTGGGGTATTGCTTTCAATGTCGCTGACGGAGTTGGTGGTACCGAATTCACCGACCCATACGGGGGCGTTGTTGCCGGTGCTGAGGTAGGCCCAGAATTTGCCCCAGGTGGTGGCAAGGGATGCGGCGGAGGTGGAGCCGTTGAACCAGGACTGGCCCCAGAGATCCGGACCATAATCGTGGGCGGAGTAGACGAGCTGGTTGGCGGTGGGAAGGGAGAGGGGGTATTTGCCTGCGCCTTCGAGGTTTGCGCCCTGCCATCCGCAGTCGCCGTTGTAGCAGTCTGTTCCCTCAACGATGACGAGCAGGCCGGGGTTGACCTTCTGGATGGCGGTAGCAGCGCGGGTTGCGGCGGCGGGCCAGTTTTGTGCGGTGTTGGTGGAGGGGCAGCCGCTGACGGAGGTATCGCCGGTCCAGCAGGAGCCGGAGTAGCCGCTGTTGCCGATGAGGTGGGGCTCGTTGCGGAGGTCGACGCCGATAACGGTGGGGTTGCCGGAGGTGTCGGCGTAGCTTTTGTAGCGCGTGATGAGGGTGACCCAGTCGGCAATCCAGCTGGATTCCGGGTAGGCGGAGGTGTACCAGAGGCCGTTGGGCTCGTTGCTGTTGCCGGCCTCAGAGCGGTGGTTGTCGAGGATGACGCGAAGGCCGAGCTTGCCGGCAGCAGCGATGATTTTGTCGAGTGCCTGGAGGGCATTCAAGCCTTTGAGGTCGGTGTTGATGGGGCCGGCGGGGCCGGTGAAGTTGAGGTTTGAGACCGTCATCGGGGACTCGACCATCTGGTTGGAGAAGGGGATGCGGATGGTATTGAAACCCTCAGCCTGAATGGTGGCGAGGATGGTGTGGTAGTCCTGTGCCCAGAGGCCGTGGGCGAGCTGGTCAGTGGTTTCAAAGCCATACCAGTTGACGGCGGCGATGCGGACAGTCTTGTTGTTGGCGTCCAGGATTTGCGCGCCGCTGGTGTGCCAGTAGCCGGTGCCCTGAGCGAAGGCCGCTTGGGTGATTGCGGGCAGCAGCAGGAGAAGGGCAGCGAGAATGTGGTGTAAGGGGACGGGCGTTGAGAGAATGGCGCGGTTCTGTGGGATTTTCATTCAGGTCCTTGGTCTTGCAAGCAAGTTGGGCAGCGTCCGGGCGGGCCCGCCGCTTCGGGCGAGGTAACCTTGGATGTGTCAACAGTAACTGTCTGGAGGTGGTTACTCCATTCAACGATTTGGTAGAGAGTGCGGCCAGGAGGGTCAGAGAGCACTCCCCCAAAAGTTGAAGTGGGGACGCGCGGGGGCGAGGGCGGTCCTATAATCGAGGTTGTTTGCAAGGGAACGGGGAGTTGTATGGCTGCCGCCATTACGGTATCGAAAGAGGATTATCTCAAGGCGATTCTGGAAGCTGAGTCGGAGGGTCATCATGTGATTCCGGCGACGTTGGCGCATTGGCTGCGGGTGTCAGCCCCGGCGGTGACGATGGCGCTGAAGCGGCTGCGGCGCGATGGATATGTGGAGATGCAGGCCGACGGCGTGGTGCGGTTGACGGCGCAGGGCAAGGAAACGGCGTATCGGACGGCGCTGCGGCACCACCTGATCGAGCGGATGCTGAGCGAAGTTTTCGGGATGGAGTGGTGGGAGATTCATGCCGAGGCTGAGCGGCTGGAACATGCGGTGTCTTCGGCGTTTGAGTCGCGGCTGATGGAAAAGCTGGGGCCGGCGGGGATGTGTCCGCATGGAAACACGGTGCTGCCGGAGAGCCCGGAGCAGCGGCGGAGCAGGGGGTTGGTGACGCTGTATGAGGCTGGGGCAGGTGCTGAGTACGAGGTGGCAGCACTGCACGAGCGGGACCCGCTGCTGCTGGTGTTTCTGCATGAGTCGGGGATAGAGCCCAGCGGTCGGGTGCGCCTGGTGGGGCGGAACTACGATGAGACTCTTTCTCTGGTGACGCCGAGCGGCGCGATGACTCTTGGGAGGCCAGCAGCGGAGCGGGTGTGGGTCAGGCCGGTGGCTTAGTGCGAGTTTGCGTGGTCAGGATTCAGTGGTGCGAAGGTTGATTTTCTTTTCATTAACTATGGTTAATCTTTTGTGCCATACTGAAGTTCAGGAGCCGCCCGGGACTTGATGGCCAGATTCTTTCGCAGAACGAACGGAGTTTCGGGGACCCAAACTGGGTTGGGCGAAGCACGGTCGATGCCGGAGATTTTTTCGTCGGTGCCGCTGACGCGGTCGCCGCGATTCTGGAAGCGGCTGGCGGGGTTTATCGGGCCGGGGTTTCTGATTTCCGTGGGTTACATGGATCCGGGGAACTGGGCGACGGATCTGGCGGCGGGGTCGCGATACGGGTATACGCTGCTGTTTGTCATCATGGTGTCGAACCTGATGGCGATTCTGCTGCAAAGCCTGAGCCTGAAGCTGGGGATTGCCGCGGAGGCGGATCTGGCGCAGCTTTGCCGGGCGCGGTTTGGGCGGCGTGCAAACTTCATGCTGTGGATTTTTGCGGAGGTTGCGATTGCGGCGTGCGACCTGGCGGAAGTGATTGGGTCGGCGATTGCGCTGCAGTTGCTGTTTCACCTTGCACTGATATGGGGTGTGCTGATTACGAGCATGGATGTGCTGGTGATTCTGCTGCTGGAGGAGCGTGGATTCCGGTATGTGGAAGCGCTGGTGATGGTGCTGATTGCGACGATAGCGGCGCTGTTTGGGGTGGAGATTGTGCTGTCGCGGCCGGAGTTCGCGCCGATCTTGCGGAACCTTTTTGTGCCGACGGCGGAGCTGATTACCAACCCTGGGATGCTGTATATCGGGATTGGGATACTGGGTGCGACAGTGATGCCGCACAATCTGTATCTGCATTCGTCGATTGTGCAGTCGCGCAAGTATGAGCGCACGCCGGCGGGGAAGCGGGATGCGATCCGGTTTGCGAACTGGGATTCCGGGATTGCGCTGATGCTGGCACTGTTTGTGAATGCGGCGATTCTGGTGGTGGCGGCGGCGGTGTTTCACCGGTCGGGTCATGTTGAGGTGGCCGAGATTGAGGATGCGTACAAGCTGCTGTCGCCGCTGGTAGGTGTGGGGGCGGCGAGCCTGCTGTTTGCGTGCGCGCTTTTGTTTTCAGGCCAGAACTCGACACTGACGGGAACGCTGGCGGGGCAGGTGGTGATGGAGGGCTTCCTGAACCTGAGCATGCCGCGGTGGGCACGGCGGCTGGTGACGCGGCTGGTGGCGATTGTGCCGACGGTGCTGGTGGTGCTGCTGAAGGGCGAGCGGGGCACGGCGAGCCTGCTGATTCTGAGCCAGGTGATTTTGAGCATGCAACTGAGCTTTGCGGTGGTGCCGCTGGTGATGTTTACGGGCGACAAGCGGATTATGGGCGAGTTCCGGAATTCGCGGGGGTTGCAGGCGTTGGCCTGGACGGTGGCGGTGGTGATTGCGGGGCTGAACGGGTGGCTGCTGTTGCAGGTGTTCCAGGGGCGGTGAGTTTTGCCGCTTGTCAAGAATGGAAACTCCAGTGCCAGGATGCGGGTTCGCGTGCTAGGCTTTCGAACAAAGGTCAAGGGGAAGCCTGTGCCCTCCGTTGGGAAAATCCGGTAGCTAAGTCGCGCAATCCAAGCCATGAGGATGGTTGGGGATGCGTGTAGCTGTTTGTTTGAAAACCGGAAATGGAGCCGTGCGATGACCTTGATTGAGAATTCTCCTGAATTTGCTGAGATTGTGACGAAGCGGCTGGTGCTGGTGCCGATGACGCGTGCGTCGCTGCTGTGCCAGGTGGGTTTTGGCCCGAGGATGCGGGCGGAGCTGGGCGAAGTGCTGCGGGCGGAGGTGCCAGCGGCGTGGCCGCCGGAGAACTGGGAGCCGCATGTTCTGGATTACCTGCTGGGTTTGATTGCGGAGAGCCCGGAGACGGTGGGGTGGTGCCGGTATCTGCTGCGGCGCGAGGGGGAGACGAGAACGCTGATTGGGACTTTCGGGGCCGGGCTGCCGAAGGCGGAGACGGGCGAGTCAGAGATTGGCTATGGTTTGCTGCCTGCGTGGCAGCGCCAGGGGCTTGCGGCGGAGGCGGTACTGGGGATGCTGCCGTGGCTGGAGGGGCAGAAGCCGATCCGGGCGTTTGTAGCGCAGACGTTTCCGCATCTTTACGGTTCGATTCGTGTGCTGGAGAAGTGCGGGTTTGCGTTTGCGGGGGAGGGATTTGAGGCGGGGGCGATTTTGTATCGGCGGATGTGTGGGAGTGAAAGTGAAGGTTAGCAGCCCGTGGTAAAAGTCGTGTTCTGCGCCAGTACGGGACGAGCTTGAAAACGTCTAAACGGTATGGCGATGGGCAAGCGGCAACATCGAGAGCGGCAAGAGGATTTGTGGGTGGCGCACACGGAATTGGCCACCG
>CAIVDV010000025.1 GCA_903904755.1 uncultured Acidobacteriaceae bacterium
CTGGCCCGACTCAACCAGCCGAACCGCTTCCATCTTGAACTCGTAGGTGTAAATCTTCCTCGGTATACGCACCATCTTCGCCGCTCCTTCGCCAGTATCTCAGAGCTCTATATGAGGTACGCTTTTCGGGGGCAAGGTCAGGGAATGACAACAAGAAGGGCAAAGGCAACGGCGAGAGCAACGGAAAAGACAATTGCGATGGGGAAGACTGCTGGTTGTGCCTAACTGGGGATTTCACCTTCACCGGTTGGGAGGGTTGAAGAGAATAGCTGCGGGTACAGGTCTTCCCAAGTTGGGTTCCCTTTTTCAATGAGCTCGATCTTTTGTGCGCGGGTGAAGTGTTTGAGCTGCTTCTCTCTGGCGATGGCGTTGTTGACGTATTGGAAGTACTCGAAATAGACGAGTCTATGGATGTTGTATTTGGCAGTGTGCGCGCCCGGACGATTTTCGCTGTGAATTCTGATTCGTTGCCGGAGGCTGTTTGTCATCCCGATGTAGAGGTTTCTGGAGTTACTTGAGAGGATGTAGACCCAGAAATGGTAGTTGCGGGGGTGCATTGCGGAATGGTAGCACCGAGAAAAGGCTGGAGAAAAGCAGATTCCCTTCGGGAATGACAACAAGAAAAGCCAAGGCAAAAGCAAGGGCAAAAGCAAAGGCAAGGGCAAGGGGCAGGAGCAAAGGCAGAAGCAGATTCCCTTTGGGAATGACAACAAGAAAAGCCAAGGCAAAAGCAAGGGCAAAAGCAAAAGCAAGGGCAAGGGGCAGGAGCAAAGGCAGAAGCAGATTCCCTTCGGGAATGACAACAAGAAAAGCAAAAGCAAAGGCAAAGGCAAAGGCAGGGGCAAAGGCAAAGGCCCCGGCTTGGGGCCGGGGGCTTGGGTGGGGCTGATGGTGGGAGGGTGGCTGGTCGAAGGGGCCGGCCGGGTTAGAGTTCCTTGACGCCTTCGACGAAGGCGCGGAGTTTGCGGCTTCGGGAGGGATGGCGGAGTTTGCGGAGGGCTTTGGCCTCGATTTGGCGGATGCGTTCGCGGGTGACCTGGAAGCTTTGACCGACTTCTTCGAGGGTGTGTTCGGAGCCATCTTCGAGGCCGAAGCGCATCTTGATGACGCGTTCTTCGCGGGGGGTGAGGGTGCGCAGGACCTGGGAGGTGTACTCCTTGAGGTTGACGCTGATGACGGCTTCAGAAGGGGAGACGGCCTGGCGATCTTCAATGAAGTCGCCGAGGTGGGAGTCTTCTTCCTCGCCGATGGGGGTTTCGAGCGAGATGGGTTCCTGGGCGATTTTGAGGACCTTGCGGACCTTGGCGACCGGGATATCCATGCGGCGGGCGATTTCTTCGGAAGAAGGCTCGCGGCCGAGCTCCTGCACGAGCTGACGGCTGGTGCGGATGAGCTTGTTGATGGTTTCGATCATGTGCACTGGGATGCGGATGGTGCGTGCCTGATCGGCGATGGCGCGGGTGATGGCCTGGCGAATCCACCAGGTGGCGTAGGTGGAGAACTTGTATCCGCGGCGGTACTCGAACTTGTCGACGGCCTTCATGAGGCCGATGTTGCCCTCCTGAATGAGGTCGAGGAACTGCAGGCCGCGGTTGGTGTACTTTTTGGCGATGGAGACGACGAGGCGGAGGTTGGCTTCAATGAGCTCGCGCTTGGCCTTTTCGGCGTCCATGTCGCCCTGGATCATTTCGCGCTGGGTGCGGCGCAGCTCCGCGATGGAGACGCCGGCTTCCTGCTCGAGCTTTTCGAGGTCGGTTTTGCAGTTTTTCTGCTGGCGACGGTATTCCTTTTTGAGCTCTTCGCTCTTGGAGGCGTCGTGCTTCTGGTCGAGGGACTTGATTTGGCGTTCGAGGGAGCGCATGATTTCGACGGTCTTGTTGACCTTGTCGAGGAGGCGCTTTTTCTCCTGGCCGGTGTACTTGAGCTCGCGGACGATGCGGGAGATGAAGATCATTTCGCGGGCGATGAGCCAGCGGGTTTTGCGGGCTTCCTTCGCCTTGTTCTTGACCGCGGGGGTCTCGAGCTTTTCGGCGAGGGCGAGGATCTTCTTCTGGTGCTTGACGAGAGCGTCGATGCGAACGGAGGTGGCCTTGACGCGGGCCTGGACGACGTCTTCGGTGAGCTCTTCCTCGTCGAAGGTTACGACTTCCTTGACGTTGCGGACGCCGCGCTTGAGGTCTTCGCCGAGGGCGACGATTTCGCGGATGACCACGGGGGAGCGGGAGAGCGACTTCATGACGCGGAGCTGGCCGCGCTCAATACGCTTGGCGATTTCGACTTCGCCTTCGCGGGTGAGCAGGGGAACGGTGCCCATTTCGCGGAGGTACATGCGGACGGGGTCGTTAGTTTTTTCGAGGGTACCGGGGGTGAGGTCGAGCTCGACGTCTTCGCCCTCTTCGGCGTCGAAGTCCTTGTCGCCGAACTTGGGGCCGTCGAGGAGGTCAATGCCCTGGGTACCGATGGTGGTGATGAGGTCGTCGAGATCGTCGGCGTTGTGCATATCGTCGGGCAGCATGTCGTTTACATCACCGTAGGTGAGGTAGCCCTTTTCCTTGCCGGAATCGATCAGGTTAGAGATATCGTCTTCGAATTTGTCGTCCATTGCCACGGCGCTCGTTTCTCCTGCGCAAAGATTGTCTCAGTCGCTCGGGATGGGGGCGCAGCGGCCTGGGGAAGAGTCGGGGCTTACGGGCGCAAGAAAAACGCGCCGGCCCGAAACGTACAGGCGAGGCTGCTCCCAACATCGGGGAGCGATGTCCGGTTGCGTTGCTCGGATCGGGACATATTGCGTAAGTGGCCATTCATGGCAAGCCCACGAGCCGCAGCTCATAATCGGGGCAGTTGGACGCATGTCCTTCAGAGAGTAACAGGATACCACAGGAGCCGGGGATTATAGCAAAGAGGTGTCCGTAGTCAAGCAGGGATTGACGGGGTTCTCTGGAAATCCTGGCTCTGTTCGAGTCTCCTTTGCTTTGTTAGATGGAATCGAAGGGGAAATAGTTCCGGGGTGGGGAGGAATATTTGTGTGGGGGGGGGCGGTTTCGACGTGGAGAAAGATTCTGCATCTTTGGGATTACTGCCATAATCTTATAAGCTATGCGATATGCGAGTGCACACAAGCAGAGAACGCGGGAACGGATTCTGGTGGAAGCTGGAAGGCAGTTTCGCAAGAAGGGCGGCGAAGCGGTTCGCGTGGCGGACGTGATGCAGGCGGCGGGCCTGACGATTGGTGGCTTCTACAAACATTTTGCGGACAAGGACGAGCTATTTCAGGAAGCTGTGATGGGGGCACTGGAAGAAGTGGCGGCGCGCTGGAGTGCTGCGGCGGGTCGAGTTTCAAGAGCGGAGGCGCTGCGGGGGGTAATTCGGGAGTATCTGAGCGAAGGCCATTTGGAGCATCCGGAGCTTGGCTGTGCCCTGGCAGCGATGGGAACGGAGATGGCGCGCATGCCGGCAGCGATGAAGCAGGCGGTGAGCGGGGCGCTGGATGCGTATGCGGAGCGGCTGGATTTTGTGATGCCGGGGGAGACGGCGGAGGAGCGCAGGGAGGGATTTCTGGTGCTGTTTCCGTCGATGGCGGGGTGTTTGATGACGGCGAGGGCCTATGCGAGCCAGGAGCGCCAGAGGCAGGTTCTGGAGGCGGGGCGGAAGTATTTTGAGAAGGCATTTTGCGGTGAAGAGCCGGGGAAGAGTGCGGAGGAGTTGCAATGAGCAAGAGAGGGTTTGTGAGCAAGTATGGCCCGTGGGCGGTGGTGACGGGGGCGTCGGATGGGATTGGGCATGCCTTTGCGGAGCAGTTGGCGGAGCGGGGCCTGAGCGTTGTGCTGGTGGCCCGGCGGGCGGAAAGGTTGGCGGAGCTGGGGGGAGCGATTCGCGCCAGGCATGGTGGTGAGGTGCGGGTGGTTGCCGCTGACCTGAGCACAGCGGAGGGGCTGGAGGCGGTGGAGCGGGCGACGGCGGGCCTGGATGTGGGGCTGTTGGTTGCTTCTGCCGGGTATGGGACCTCAGGGTCGCTGCTGGATGCTGATCTGAAGCAGGAGCGCAATATGCTCGACGTGAATTGCTATGCGGTGCTGGACGAGTGTGTCCACTTTGGCAAGCGGCTGGCGGGGCGCGGGCGAGGCGGGATGATTCTTCTGGCATCGCTGGTGGGCTGGCAGGGGGTTCCGCGGACGGCGCATTATGCGGCGACGAAGGCGTATGTGCAGTCGCTGGCGGAGGCGCTGCGGATTGAGCTGAAGCCGAAGGGTGTGGATGTGCTGTCGTGCGCGCCGGGGCCGGTGCGAAGCGGATTTGCAGCGCGAGCGGATATGGTGATGGGTGCGGCGGTGACTCCGGATGTGGTGGCGCGGGAGGCGCTGAACTCGCTGGGCAGGAAGGGGACGGTTGTGCCGGGCGGGCTGAGCAAGCTGCTGACGTACGCGCTGACGCCGTTGCCGCGGTTTTTGCGGAGCCTGATTCTGGCGCAGGTGATGGGGGAGATGACGAAGCACCAGGGCGCTTGAGGGGCGACATCTTTCCGGGGCTACTGGTGGAGGCGGCGGAGTTCGCGGTCGAGGGCGGTTTTGCGCTGGGAGAGGAGGGCGACTTCGGCCCAGTCGGCGCGGCGTTCGGCTTCGGCGATTTGGGCGCGGAGCTGGCGCTGGTCGTGCTCGATGCGGCGGACCTGAAGGCCGTGGATGGAGCCGAGGACTTCAGCGACGGCTGGGGGATCGTTTTCTCCCATGAGGGCCTGGGCGAGGAGGGCGAGCTGGTCGGAATCCTGGACGGCGGCCATGGGGTCAAAGCCTGCATTTGAGGCGGGGGCCTGGGCTAGGGTGGACATGGCGGGGAAGGCTGCGAGGTGGTCGAACCAGTCGGGGTGTTCCATGAGGGCTTCTGAGGCGGTTTGCCAGATTTCGCCGGAGGAGGCGAGGGCGCGGAGGAGGAGACGCTCGACTTCGGTGAGGGAGGAGGGGCGGATATCGACGTGGTCGCGGCGCTTTTGGGCGGCCTGGCGGAGCTCTTCGCGGAGGACGGCGGAGTCGATGCCGAGTTTTTGGGCGGCGTCGGAGGCGAACTGGTCGCGTTCGAGGCGCTCGGGGATGCGGCGGATGTGGGGGAGGAGGAAGTTCATGGCCTTGACCTTCTGGTCGGCCGAAGCGCCGGGGAATTGCTGGCGGGCGCGCTCGATGAGGTAGTCGGACTGGCGGCGGGCGTTGCGGATGGCGTCGATGTAGGGCTGTACGCCGCGCTCGCGGATGAAGCGGTCGGGGTCGAGGCCGCCGTCGAGGGTGACGATTTTGATGGCGAAGCCCTCTTCGGTGAGCAGGGAGATGGATTTTTCCGCAGCGTTGGCGCCGGCGGCGTCGGGGTCGAAGTTGACGACGACGTTTGATGTTTGGCGGCGGAGGAGGGCGACTTGGTGCTCAGTGAATGCCGTGCCGCTGGTGGCGATGACGTTTTGAATGCCGCGCATGTAGACCGAGATGCAGTCCATTTGGCCTTCGACGAGGAGGGCGAACTCCATGTTGCGCATGGGGGCCTTGGCCTTGTCGAGGTTGAAGAGGACCTGGCCCTTGGAGTAGAGGGGCGTTTCGGGCGAGTTCATGTATTTGGGGCCGGCTTTGTCGACGGGGCCGCCCTCGAGGATGCGGGCGGTGAAGGCGATGACGCGGCCGCTCTCGTTGCAGATGGGGAACATGACGCGGCGGCGGAAGCGGTCGTAGGTGCGGCTTTGGGAGCCGTCTTCGTTTTCCTTGACGCTGACGAGGCCGGAGATGCGGAGGGTTTCGGGGTCGGCGAGGGGGGCGAGGTGGTCGCGGAGGGCGTTGAAGTTGTCAGGGGCGTAGCCGAGGCGGAAGGTGCTGATCGCTTCAGGGGTTACGCCGCGATTTGCCAGATATTGGCGAGCGAGGGCGCCTTCGGGGGAGTGGAGCTGCTGTTGGAAGAAGAGGGTGGCGGCTTCGTGGAGGTCGAGGAGCTTGCGGCGGAGGCGAGCTTCGGCGGCTTCTTCGGGGGAGTTGTATTCGCGCTTGGGAAGGGGGATGCCGCACTTGAGGGCGACGGAGCGGACGGCCTCAGGGAAGGTGAGGTTTTCGATTTTGGCGACGAAGGTGAAGACGTCGCCGGAGACTCCGCAGCCGAAGCAGTGGAAGAACTGGCGGCCGGCGTGGACGGAGAAGGAGGGGGACTTTTCCTTGTGGAAGGGGCAGAGGCCGGAGTAGTTTTGGGCGCCGGCTTTGCGGAGGCGGATGTAGGTACCGATGACCTTGACGATGTCGGCCTGTTGTTTGACGGATTGGGCGAAGTCGGTCATGGGTGCATTGACAGGATAGCGGAAAGGGAGGGGTCAGGGGTCAGGGGGTGGGGTGGGGTTACTTTGGGTGGGGAGGATGGGGTGGTGGGCGTGAAGGGGTGGAGGCGGGTATGCGCGAGCGGATGGAGGGGACGGGGGTGTTGGTGGGTGCGGTGTGCTGCTGGGTGGGGACCGGGGATGCGGGGCGGCCGTTGGTTTGTGTTTGGGCGGGGGTTCAGGGGGGCGGGAACAAGAGGTTTTGCAGGGGGGTGTACGGACCGGGTGCCCGTACACCCCTTGTGCATTTTGCGGTAAGGCTCGGTTCGCGTGGGAGGGACAAAAGGGCAGAAGCAGATTCCCTTCGGGAATGACAAACAAGAAAGGCAAAGGCAAAAGCGGGTTCGAGCGGTGCTCGAAGGCGTCACCGGTCCCCAAGTGCGAGGGACCGGTGGCACCCGGGATTCGTCGCTGGGCGTGGATCTGTCCTCGGGGATTCCGGACCGGTGGCACCCGGGGTGAGATTGGGGATGGGCAAGGAGTGAGAACCTGGGCGGACTCGGTAGAGGAAGGTGGTGGAGAGGTGGGGGAGTATGGGATGGTGGTTGAAGTGGAGGGTTGGGGATGGGGGTTTCGGAGAGGGGGGCGATTGGGTCTGCTTTGGTGGGGTTTACCTGCTGGGTGATGGGGGATACTTGCATCAAGTTGGTGGGGCAGGCGGGGTTGCCGGCGTATGAGATGGTGGGGTTTCTGGGGATGTTTATGGCGGGGCGCTGGGGTTGTTTGCGGGGGTGCGGGGGGAGCTCGGGGTGTTGCGGCCGCACCGGGTGGAGAAGCAGTTGCTGCGGGCGTGCCTGGATATGGCGAACAATGTGTGCGTGGTGGTGGCGCTGAAGCACCTGAGTTTGACGCTGTTTTACATACTGATCTTTACGGCTCCGATGACGGTGGCGGTGCTGAGCGCCGTGGTGCTGGGGGAGGGGCTGGGGTGGCGGCGGGCGGTGGCGATTGGGGTGGGGTTTGCGGGGGTGGTGGTGGCGGTGAGGCCGTGGGAGCTGTGGGCGGGGACGGGCGGGAGCGGGATGGGCGACTGGGTGGGGTATGGGGCGTGCGGGGTGTGTGTGGCGTGCTTCAGCGTGAATCTGGTGTGGAGCCGGGTGCTGACGCGGACGGAGACGCCGGAGAGTCTGGCGTTTTTCTCTGGGTTGGTGACGAGCGCGATGGGGTTTGGGTGGATGGCGGTGAGCCGTGTGGGCGGGCCGGGGCTGACTGCGGGGCTGTGGGCGGGGCTGGTGGCGATGGGGGTGTTTTGCGCGCTGGGGACGCTTTGTTTTTACGTTGCGGTGAAGCATACGAGCGCGGCGAATGTGAGCCAGTACCACTACACGCAGTTGCTGACGGGGACGCTGGTGACGTATGCGGTGTGGGGGACGCGGCCGGGTGTGTGGGTGGTGTTGGGGGGTGGGTTGATTGTGGGGAGTGGGGTGTATGTGGCGGTGAGGCAGCGGGGGTGACAGGGACGCAGGGGTCAGGGAGCAGGGGATCGAGCTGCGCTCGATTGGGGTGTGAGGGTGGGGGAGTTGTGATTCCCATGTCCCAGAAGCGGGATATGGGGCACCCGGCATCCATCCCTGGTCCCCAAGTGCGAGGGACCGGGGGCACCCGGAGTTCTCATTTTTGGGAGGGGAGGGACATGAGGTCGACGAAGAGTTTTTGGAAGCGGGGTAGGTCGAGGTCGAGTTGGGCGTGGACGAGGCCGAGGGGGATGTTGGGGCGCATGGATTCGGACCAGGTGAGGGTTTCGCCGTAGGTGGGGCCGTGGGAGAGGTCGGTGGTCATGTAGACCAGTTTTTCTTTGGTGATGAGGGAGGGGTCGAGGAGGGCGGCGGCGGTGAGCTCGTCCCAGAGGTAGTAGCGGTCCTGGGACCAGCGGGCGATGTACTGGGCGGCGAGGCATCGGGGGTTGGCCTGGGCGGCCTGGGTGATTTGGTCGAGCATGGGCTGGGTGAACATGGCGCGGATGGAGATGTCGACGGTGGTGATGTCGATGCGGGGGAAGGGGGCGCGGAGGGTGATGGCGACGGCCTCGGGGTCGAACCAGAAGTTGAACTCGTGGCGGGGGCTGTCGGCGAATTCGGGGTCGTCGGTTTGGGGGTTGAGGGAGCCGCCCATGATGACGATGCCCTGGGTGAGGGCGGCGAAGGTGGGGTCGATGGAGATGGCGGTGGCGATGTTGGTGAGGGGGCCGGCGGCGTAGAGGGTGACCTGGTGGGGATGGGCGTGGACCTGGCGGATGAGGAAGTGGGCGGCATCCTCGTCGATGGGGCGGGTGGTGGGGGTTCCCTCGGGCATGGGGGGAACTTCATAGGGGCCGTGGAGGGCGGTGGAGATGGCGCCAGAGTCGTCTTTGACGTTGAGGACGCCGTGGGGGGTGGTGACGAGGGTGGTGGGGCCTGCTCCCCATGCGCCGAGCCAGCCGACCTGACCGTTGAGGGGGGTGGCGAGGGCGGTTTCCTGCTGGGTGCGGACGAGGGGGAAGACGGCGCCGAGGGCGACGGGGACGTCGGTGCGGTGGATGAGCTCCAACATGCGGAGGGTGTGCTGTGCTTCTTCGTCGCGCCAGGCGTTGCCGGTGACCATGGTGATGCCGAGGACCTGGACCTGGGGAGCCTGGAGGAGGACCATCATGGCCATTTGATTGGAGCCGCCGGGGCCTGAGCCGTCCTGGTCGATGAGGACGAGGCGCTTGGGGGTGGGGGCGCGCTGGGCTTTGGGGGCCTGGGCTGGGGAGAGGGAAGCGGCGAGGGTGAGGGCAAAGAAAAGAGCGGGCAAACGATGACTCGTCATGCCCGCTATTTTTTCATAAGGGTGGTGAGGGTGGGATGAAGGGGCGAATCCCCGGTCCCCAAGTGCGAGGGACCGGGGGCACCCGGAAGTTTGCGGGTTGAGCCAAGGCTCGGCGGGAGTGGAATGAGGGAGTTAGTAGCGGGAGCGGCCACCGCGATCGCCGCCGCGTCCGCCGCGGTCACCGCCACGATTGCCGAAGCCGCCACGGCCACGGCCGCCGTCACGACGGCCACGATCACCGCCACTGCCGCGCGAGCCGAAGCCACGGACGGGCATGGGTGGGGGAACGTGGGGCAGGTCGGTCTGGCCCTTGGGGTAGACGACGAGGTAGCGCTCTGCGCCTTCGCCGTGGGACTGGGTTTCGACGTCTTCCATGTCGCGGAAGGCCATGTGGAGCATGCGGCGTTCGCGGGAGTTGGTGGGGGGGAAGGCGTAGGGCTGGCCGGTGTCGTGGACGCGGTCGGCAGCGGCGTGCGCGGAGTCGATGATTTCTTCGCGGCGCTCGGCCTTGAAGTTGAGGGCATCGAAGCTGATGAGGTTGTGTTCGCGTGCTTCGAGCTTGAGGATTTGCGCGGAGAGGTGTTCGAAGGCGCGGAGGAGCTCGCCGCCACGCTGGGTGAGGAGCGCGGCGTCAGGGCCGATGATTTCGATGTTGAGGACGGCGACGTCCTCTTCGGGGTCGGCGTTGGGGTCGGCACCGGAGACGCGGTACTTGATGCGGAGCCCGCCGAGCTTGATGACGGAGTTCAGGAGGGAGGCGATTTGCTGGGCGGCTTGCTGGAGGTTGTCTATGGGCATAACAATTCAGTATCGCAGAGAGCGACGGGATTGGCGGGGAAAATGTGGGGGGAAAGCGGGGAAAGCGGAGCTAGCGGAGTTAGCGGAGCCAGGGCCTGTTCACATTACCTGAGTGGTGGCGACGGGAGAGGAGTTTTCCTCAGTTCAAGAAGCGACGAGTGCGCTGTAACGAGTTACTGAAGCGAGGAGCGACGCAGAAATGGGGAAAACTGGCCCCGTCCCTTCGGGTTGCGGCGCAAATCGGGCCATACTGCGTTCTCACCCTCGGCGGTGGGGTCGCC
>CAIVDV010000026.1 GCA_903904755.1 uncultured Acidobacteriaceae bacterium
GACCTCACTCCAGCCTGAAAGCGCTCACGCCCGATCAGGTATACTTCAACCGCCTGCCAGAAGCCGTGGCAGCCTAAACAGAGAACAAGAACTTCCACCTAAGAAACAGCAAAGACTGTCCGAACAACCGGGACCACCGCATTCCCCGCCCCGTCATAGGAGATGAGTGTATCCGACCCGTTGACCCGAATGGAAGTGGCATACGACGACCAGTGCGTGGCATTCGAGGAGGTCCATGGAGGGCAGGGGCTTGCATTGGCTCGTCCCGCCTTCCAGAAGAAGGAAGGGGAGGATACCCGGAGCGGTTGCTGGACCAAGGGTGGGCTACGCGCCTTTGCTGGTACGAAATCAGATGCCTGCGCAGGGAATTCCTAGGTCAGTTGTGCCAGGACGTCCCGCTGGAAGGGGAGTAATTTATCGATCTCCCCGCGATGGACTATGGTGGGCCAGGAAGGATTGACGATCAAGGAGCGTCCTACTGCGACGAGGTCGAATTCTTCGCGCTCCAAGCGCTCGAGTAGTTCCTCGATTCCAGTAGTATTTGCGGTTTCCGAACTTTGGAAGGCTTGTGTGAACTCCTGATTGAGTGTGATTGAGCCTACAGTCATGGTGGGTTTTCCGGTGAGTATCCTGGTCCATCCGGCGAGATTGAGCGAGCTGCCATCAAATTCGGGCTCCCAGAATCGGCGTTGTGAGCAGTGGAATATATCGACGCCGGCGGCGGTAAGGGGGGCAAGAAGGCGCTCGAGTTCGGCTGGACTGTGCGCGAGTTTTGCGCTGAAGTCTTGTAACTTCCACTGGGAAAAGCGGAGGCAGATGGGGAAGTCTGGGCTTACCTGGCTGCGGACCGCTTGAATGACTTCCACAGCGAAGCGGGTACGGGCAACGAGATCGCCACCATACCCATCGGTACGCTGGTTTGTTCCCTCCCACAAGAACTGGTCGAGCAGATAGCCGTGTGCGCCGTGAATTTCCACTCCGTCGAAGCCGAGTTGTTGAGCCGAGGCGGCGGCGTCGCCAAAAGCGCGGACGACTGCGTCGATGTCCTTTTGGGTCATGGGTTCGGCCATAGTCACACCCGGGCTTGCGAGTCCAGAAGGGCCGATTGCGCCAGGGCGGAAGGTGCCGTCGTAAGCCGGAGTCAACCCAACGTGCCAAATCTGCGGAAAGATTTTGCCGCCAGCCTGATGGACCTGGTCGACGACCTGCTTCCAGCCAGCGAGGGACTGTTCTCCGTAGAAATGGGGGACGTCGGGATAGGATCCCGCTGCTGGGTGTTGAATGTAGGTTCCTTCTGTAATGATGAGCCCCACTCCTCCTTCAGCACGGCGGCGATAGTAGGCAGCGACGTCTTCACCGGGAATGCCCAAGGGTGACTTGCAGCGCGTCATGGGCGCCATTACGATTCGGTTCGGCAAGTTCAGATTCTTCATGCGAAACGGTTTAAACAAGGGCGCGGTATGTATATCGGTGAAAGGGCTCATGCGCTTTGGATGTTTCAGCGCTGGAAAGGTCGCAGGATTGGCGAGTGGAGTTGAGGAGCTGAGGTGGATGTTAGAGTAATTTACATAGATTGATGCGGGGGGACAGTTGGGTTGATGCGGAAGCGGGGGAAGGAGGCGGATGGTGAGTGGGAGGCATAGGTATCATCACGGGGATTTGCGGGTGGCGTTGAAGCGGGCGGCGCTGGAGTTGATTGTGGAGCATGGGGTGAAGGGGTTCACGCTGAAGGATGCGGCGGAGATTGTGGGGGTGAGCACGGCGGCGCCGTACCGGCATTTTGCGGACAAGGATGCGCTGATACGGGAGATTCAGGCGGAGGGGTTTGCGCAGTTTAACCAGGCGCTGGCGGTGGCGTATGGGGCGGGGGAGACGGCGGTGGCGAGGGTGGAGGAGCTGGGGGTGGCGTATGTGCATTTTGCGCTGGAGCATCCGGGGCACTTCCGGGTGATGTTTGGGCAGGGAGGCAAGGCGACGCCGATGAGCGGGGATGCGCAGGCGACCGGGTATGAGCTGCTGGTGGAAGGGGTGGCGGGGATGCGGCCGGGGGCGAGCCAGGCGGAGAGGCAGGCGATGGTGGTGGCGTGCTGGGCGGTGGTGCATGGGTTTGCGATGTTGCAGATGGAAGGGGCGTTTGCGGGGATGTCGGCGCATGGGGGCCTGACGGCGAGCGGCGGGCTGGAGGAGCTGCTGCGGGGGTCGCTGCGGCTGGTGCTGGCGGGCTGAGGGAGCGGGTTGCGGGCAGGATTTGGGTTGGGGCGGGTATCCTTATAGCTGCATGTTGAGCCTGCTGCTGGGACTGGGAATTTTCGGGCTGGTGACTTCGACTGTCTTTGCGGGGATGGTGGTGGCAGGGCTGCGACATCATATAAGGATGGCGGAGCTGGAGCCGGCGGAGTGGCCGGCGATGACGCTGCTGAAGCCACTGCATGGGGATGAGCCGGGACTGGCGGAGCACCTGGCGAAGTTTTTTGAGCAGGACTACCCGGAGTTTGAGATATTGTTTTGCGCGCGGGATGCGGCGGACAAGGGCCTTGAGGTGGCGCGGCGGGTAGCGGAGCGGTATCCGGGGGTGAGGGCGAGGTTTTTTGCGGCCGGGGACGCACCTTACATCAATGCGAAGGTGAGGTCGCTGGAGGTGATGGGGGAGGCGGCGGCGCATGATATCTGGGTGGTGAGCGACTCGGATGTGCGGGTGAGGCGGGGGTATCTGCGGGAGGTGGCGCGGCCCTTTGCCGACGAGAAGACGGGGGCGATGTGCTGCCTGTACCGGGGCGTGGCGATGGATGGGGGGCTGTGGGCGGAGCTGGAAGCGGTGGGGATGAGCGTGGAGATGACTGCCGGGGTGCTGGTGGCGAACATGCTGGAGGGGATGCAGTTTGTGCTGGGGCCGACGATGGCGTTTCGGCGTGCTGCGGTGGAGCAGATGGGCGGGTTCCGGGTGACGGCGGAGTATTGCGCGGATGATTTTGTGCTGGGCAATGAGGCGCACCGGCTGGGGTGGAAGGTGGCGCTGAGCCATCACACGATTGATCACATGATTCTGAATTCGCGGTTCTGGCCGAGCATGAAGCACCAGGTACGGTGGATGAAGTCGACGCGGTTTTCCAGGCCGAAGGGGCATTTCGGGACGGCGCTGACGTTTGCGATGCCGTTTGCGCTGCTGGCGCTGGGGGCTGGGTGGGCGCTGGGGCATACGGCGGTGGGGCTGGCGCTGTTTGGCTGGGGTGTGGCGACTCGGTGGGCGATTGCGTGGGCGGCGGGCGAGCGGACGGTGGGCGAGCGGAGCTGGTATCTACTGGGTGTGCTGTACCCGGTGCGGGATTTGATGGGATTCGGGTTTTGGGCGGCGAGCTACTGGGGGAACCGGATTTTGTGGCGGGGGCGTGAGTTTGAATTGCTGCCGGGCGGACGGATGAAGGCGGCTGAGTAGGAGTGCGGGATGAGCGAGCGGGTGGAGATGTTTCCCATCTTTCTGAAGCTGGAGGGCCGGCGGTGCCTGGTGGTGGGCGCCGGTGAGATAGCCACGCCGAAGATTGCGAGCCTGCTGCGGGCGGGGGCGCGGGTGACGGTGGTGGCTCCTGAGGGGAGCGCGGAGGCGCGGGAGATGGCCGCAGCGGGCAGGGTGGAATGGGTGGCGCGGGAGTTTACGGAGAGCGATCTGGATGGGGTGTTTCTGGTGGTGACGGGGACGGACGTGCAGGCGGTGAACCACCGGGTAGCGGTGGCGGCGCGGGAGCGGAATCTGCTGGTGAACTCGGTGGATGATCCACCGGACTGCGATTTTTACTATCCTTCGCTGGTGCGGCGGGGAGATTTGCAGGTGGCGATTTCGACGGCGGGGAAGAGCCCGGCCCTGGCGCAGCGGTTAAGGGAGGAGATCGACAGGCTGTTGGAGCCGGAGCTGGAGCAGTGGCTGGATGAGCTGGGAGCGACGCGGCTGCGGATGCTGGAGGTGTACCGGCTGAGCGAGGAGCGGAAGCGGGCGCTGCATTTGCTGGCGAGGCGGGAGACGTGCACGCCGGCAGATTGCCCGGTGCAGCGGAAGCTGGATGAGTTGCTGGAGAAGCAGGGAGAAGCGGCGGAATGAGGACGGTTGCGGGGAAGGTGTATCTGGTGGGTGCGGGGCCGGGGTTGGTGGATATGTTGACGGTGCGTGCGCACGAACTTATTTGCACGGCGAGTTGCCTGCTGCACGATGACCTGGTGGGCGAGGAAGTGCTGGCGCTGGCGCGGCCGGATGCGATTGTACGGCATGTGGGCAAGCGCTGCGGACCTAAGACGATTACGCAGGAAGATATCAACCACTGGATGATTGAGTATGCGCGTGCGGGGCACAGCGTGGTGCGGTTGAAGAGCGGGGATCCGTTGCTTTTTGGGCGGGCGGTGGAGGAGATTGGTGCGCTGAGGGCGGCGGGGGTGGAATTTGAGATAGTGCCGGGGATTTCATCGGGGGTAGCGGCTGCGGCGCTGGCGGGGACTCCACTGACAGGGCGGGTAAGCAATTCGCGAGTAGTGTTTGCGACGCGACACCTGGCGGCGGGAGAGACAAACGGGCTGCGGGGGATTGGTCCGGAGGGTACGCTGGTGCTGTATATGCCGGGGCGGAATTATGCGGCGATAGCCGGTGAGTTGGTTGGGAATGGATGGCCGGAGGGCACGGAATGTCACCTTGCGTCCTGTCTGGGGACGGGGGGGGAGCGGAGGATAACTTGCACGCTGGCGGAGCTTGCATCGGTTGAGGTATTGCAGTCGCCGGTAGTGATGCTGTTTTTTGCGCAGGGTGAAAGGGATACATGGACGAGGAAGGCGAGAGCGGAATGAGAGGACAAGCGATTGCCGCATGAGGCATATTGCAGGGTGCAATAAGAGCCATTGATGGCTTTTGCTTTCGGGGTATGGAGCGAGAAAACCGAGGAATCCGGCTTACGGGTTGAGTATTTCCGGGGTGAGATAAGTGCCGAAAGACGGGTTGAGTTACCAAATTGCATTCGAAATAACCCCATTTGGACACACGGGGCATAGAAAAGTGATTTATTCTTTATCGCATGGTGATTGAAAACATTCTTGCACAACTTGACGAAGAGATTGCGCGTTTGCAACAGGTGCGCAACCTCCTAGCCACAACCGGAAAAGTAAAAACCAGCACTCCTGTAGCCAATGCGAAGCCTGGCAAGAAGGCTGCTGGTGTTGAGCCGAAGGCGAAGAAGGCGAAGCGCGTTCTGAGCCCTGAAGCACGCAAGGCGATTGCCGATGCACAGCGCAAGCGCTGGGCAGCCCAGAAGGCAAACTCGTAAATCCCGAAGGATTGGATTGATGAGGCGGTAACACAACCTAAGTAGAAACGGAAGTTGAAAGGCCGCAGCTGCCACTGCGGCCTTTACCGTGTCTGGAGGAATCTGTTTCGGTTGGGAGGGTTTGGGGGAGTTTACCAATACTCGACGGCGAGGACTTTTGGTGGGCCGGAGTGACCGCCGATGACCTGGGTTTCGATGACTGCTTCCATATTCATATTTGCCCAGTTAGCGGGAGCGCCTTTGAGGAAGCCGGCGAGTTTGACGGGGTCGGTGATGAGTTCGCCGGCGGCCTCGGTGCCTTCTTCGGCGATGCCTGAAGCGATGATGACGGGCTGTCCGGTGATGCCGTCGCGGACGCGGGCGACGATGGCATAGTCGCGGGCGAGCTTGACGTAGGGGAGATCCCAGGCGGTTTCCCAACTGGCTTTGCCGTTGCTTTTGCGGTCGACAATGATGGCACGTCCGTCTGTGGAGTCGAAACCGAAGCGGAGGTCGCGGGTCATGCGCATGGTCCAGAGGTTGTCGTAGGCACCGATGAGGACGACGGGGCCTTCACGGAGCTGGGCGAAGCTGGCCTCACTGGCGGCGGAGACGCGGAAGGCCTTGTGGGCTCGCTGAAGGGGCTCTGCGATGCGGGAGAGGGTGGTTACGTCAGCGAGGGCGAAGAGTCCGGACTCGTGGAGGTGGAAATAGAGAGGCTCAACGACGGGGGTTTTCTGGATGAGTTTGTCGGGATCGGTGTCCTGGCTGGAGTCGCGGGCGGGCTCACCGAGGCAGATGGTGACGGTGGAGGGGCCGGCAGTGAGGGGCTGCCAGAAGTCGTCGACGGTGTGGTCGACCGGGGGTGGGGTGTTGACGTAGCGATAGAGGAGGATTCCTCCGAGGGCTCCGAGGGCGATGCCTGCGGCGAGGGCGGGGATGAGCGCGGCGAGGGAGAGGCGGCGGCGCTCCGAGATGGGGGCAATGGCCTGGGGCTGCGAGGCAGGCAGGGAGGCGGCCTGTGAGACCGCGAGGGGTGCCGGGGAGTCCTGCTGGACGGTGGTTGGGGAGTCCTGAATGCGGAGGAAGATGGGGACGTAGCTGCCGGTGGGGAGCTCGATGCGGATGCCGTCGTGGTTGGCGGGGTCGTAGTAGTACTGGGCGAGGCGCTTGCGGATTTCGCCGGCGGTGACGCGGACGACGGGGTCTGCGTTCGCGTCGTATCCAGGGGCGCGGCCGAAGACTTCCATGCCGATGGAGCGTTCCTTGACCTGCTCAGCGTTGCCGGCGAGTGTTTGCTCGACGACGAAGCGGAGGAGGGCGGGGTAGCGCTTGCTCTGGAAGAAGAGCGGGTGAGCGACGAGGGCGTCGAGATGGGCAAGGATGGCCTTGCGGTCTTCGTCAGAGGAGGGAGTCCAGGGCTCAGCGAGCGGGCGAGTAGCGCGTGCTGCGGCTTCGGGAGAATCCGGGACGGGTTTTGGGGTTGTAGCCAAAGGGAAATGATGCTCCGAAACCGTATGATACGTGCCTTTTCAGGCGGCTGTCTACGGGATTAGGGAAAGGAGGGGAGAATTTTGTATGGAATATGAAAAGTTGCGGAAGTGTAGAAATTCCGGGGGTTTTGGCGGGGCGTGGATGGAAATGTTTACATTTTGAGAGGAGTAGCGGAACGTATGAAACCTGTCGCGGTACCCGATGGAACTTGTAGTTGCATCAAAAACTTTTAGGATGGCAGTGTGCTTCATCAACACCTCCGTGGGGATGATTCATTCGCCGGGAGCGGCATCCGCTACTCGAACGGTCTGGAAGGTTTTTCGTGAAACCAAGCTCTCCTGCTGCGGTCTGCTGCGAGACGTGGGTTTCCTTCAGGGCGGCAAGTCAATCGATGGGAAGAGGAGCCCGGGGATTGGCGTCGAGGTGAGTCGGCCGACGCTTTACCGGGAAAACCAATCCTTAGCCGCCTGTTCCCGACGCAAGGAGCAGGCGGCATTTTTCTTGCCCGGAAGGTTTTGGGAGCGAGGGTTGTAGCTGGCTGGCGGGGCTGGAGCGGTTTCTCGGGGTGAGCTTTCGCCGGAGTGCGGCGGCAAACTACAATTGCGACGCGTGCGCGGAGCTTGAGTTGCGTGAGCCGGCCGGGAGCTTGGCCGCATGCAGTCAAGGATTTGAGTTTCGCAGCGTATTCTGCACGTCATAAATCTTGCAGTTGAATCTCCCATAAAGGACAGGCCATGTTTGCTCGTATTGCTTCCGTTGCTTCCGTACTGGTTGCCGTGGTGTGTGTTGCTTTGGCTGCGGAACCGCCCGCGCACCCGAATTTTCATGTGGCCGTGTATATCCCGGTGGGGATAGTGGAGCAGATGAAGGATCCGGCGTGGCTGGAGCGGACGTGGGGGGAGATTTCGTCGCAGGTGAAGGTGGACCGGGTGTATATCGAGAGCTACCGGAGCGGGGTGACGGCGGATGAGAAGCTGCTGGAGCAGGTGAAGGCATTTTTTGCGGCGCGGGGGGTGGAGACGTGGGGCGGGATTGCGTATGCGGGGAGCGGGGATACGGCGGGATTTGCGCCGGGAGAGGCGGAGCCGGGGCAGTTTGTATCGCTGGTGTACACGGACCCGAAGCAACGGGCGTATGTGAAGCAGATAGCCGAGGAGACGGCGCGGCACTTTGACGGGATTATTCTGGATGACTTTTTCTTCAACAACACGAAGATGGATTCGGATATTCGGGCGAAGGGGAGCCAGAGTTGGCCGGAGTTCCGGCTGAAGCTGATGGATGAGGTGGCGCAGGATCTGGTGCTGGGGCCGGCGCGGGCGGTGAACCCGAAGGTGAAGGTGGTGATCAAGTTCCCGAACTGGTATGAGCACTTCGCGGAGAACGGGTACGACCTGGCAGTGGAGCCGAAGCTGTTTGACGGGATTTATACGGGGAACGAGACGCGGGATGGGGAGATTACGGACCAGCACTTGCAGCCCTATGAGAGCTTTGCCATCCAGAGGTACTTTGACCACGTGGCACCGGGGCGGAATGGTGGCGGGTGGATTGATACGTATGACATCCGGTACCTGGACCGGTATGCAGAGCAGTTGTGGGAGACGGTGCTGGCAGGGGCGAGGGAGATTACGCTGTTCCAGTATGGCGACCTGACACGGGCGGCGGAACTGGGGAACCGGAAGGCTTGGGAGGGTGAGGCGACGAGCTTTACGACAAGCGACCTCACGGCGTGGCGGGCGAGGAGCGGCCAGACGGGAGCGCCTACGTATGCGACAGCGGCCGGGTATGCGCTGGATGCGGCGGACAAAGTGCTGGGGAAGCTGGGCAAACCGACGGGGATACTGAGCTACAAGCCTGTGGGCTCGAACGGGGAGGATTTTCAGCAGAATTACCTGGGGATGGTTGGGCTGCCGATGGAGATGGTGCCGGAGTTTCCGAAGGGGGCGCGGATGGTGTTGCTGACCGAGGCCTCGGCGGCGGACAAGGACCTGGTGGGGAAGATCAAGGGGAATCTGGAGCAGGGCGGGCGGGTGGTGCTGACGAGCGGGTTGGTGGCGAAGCTGCAGGACAAGGGGCTGGCGGAGATTGCCGACATCCGGATGACGGGCCATGTGCTGAAGGTGACGAATTACTGGGGCGCGTCGGGTGCTGGGGCGGGAGCGGCGCTGGGCGAGACGAGTGAGGTGCTGTTCCCGGAGGTGGCGTTTATGACGAACGATGCGTGGCCAGTGGTGCGGGGGACGGCGAGCGGGCGGGGCGCTCCGCTGCTGGTGGAGGACCGGTACTCGAAGGGAGTGCTGTATGTGCTGACGGTGCCGGAGAATCCGGCGGAGCTGGCGAAGCTGCCGCAGGAGACGCTGGGGGCGATACGGCATTATCTGCTGGCGGAGCTGGGGATGGAGCTGGATGCGCCGGGCGGGGTCAGTTTGTATCCGTATGACAATGGGACGTTTGTGGTGGAGAGCTTCCGGGGGGATGGTGCGGAGGTTCGGGTGACCCTGCCGGGGGCGGGGGCGAAGCTGAAGAATTTGGTGACTGGGGAAGAGGTTGCGGGGGAGGCGGGGAAAGCTGGGAGGGTGTTTCGGGTGCGGGTGGCGGCGCATTCGTTTGTGGGGTTGGGTACTCCTTAGCGGGTTAGCGCGCCGCGCGCGTAGCGAGTTAGCAAGTTAGCGGGAGGGGTGGAGGTTTGGGCGGGAGTTGTTCTCGCCCATGACACAAAGTACGTGTCATGGATGTGGCACACGGCGGGCTAGCTGGATTGGTTGCGGTTCAAGGTGTGGGTTGGAGGCTGCGGCGGACGACTGGGGGTGGGTCGGTTGCGGATTCGCCATTGGCGCCGGGGGCGGTGCGGAAGCCCCAGTTGTTTTCGAGGACGAGGCCCTGGGGGGCGGTGTCTCCATAGGCGGAGACGGTGCGGCCGGGGGCGACGACGATGCCGACGTGGGCGTAGATGCGGCCGTGCTGCTGGGCGATGACGTCGCCGGGGCGGGCGAGTTCGCGCGCGAAGGGGGCGGACCAATCGGGGATGGTGACGCGCGGGTCAGCCCATTCGTGGGCGGAGGGGTCGCGGGGGATTACGCCGAAGTGTCCCGGGACGTGAGGGCGGGGGCGGCCTGAGGCCTGTATCCAGTCGGCGACGGCCTGATTGCATTTGTTGCTGCCGGGGCGGTACCAGCCGTTCCAGCGGGAGGCGAGGTAGTGGGTGTCTCCGCGGTGGTTGAGGGCGATAGGTGCGATGGAGGTGATGGGGAGGTGGGAGTGGCGGAGCCAGAGGCCCAGGAGAAGCGCGGCGATGAGGGCGGCGGGGATGAGGAGTTTACGCAAGGGGGTCGGGCTCCCGAGGGGGATGGGAGAAGTGTAGCTGGGAGGGTGGGGAGTAGGGGTGGCTTGGGTGGTACGGGGTTTAGACAAAGGCAGCGAGTTAGCTGCGGCTTCGCCGCGATAGCGAGTTAGCAAGTTAGCGGGATTGGTGGAGACCGGGGCTGGGGCTTATCCTTCCCATGACACAAAGTGGGTGTCATGGACCGTGGCACCCGACAGTGGTTTGTTGATTTGGGAAATGCAGGTTCTTCGACTCGCTTTGCTCGCTCAGAATGACACTTCATTTGTTTGATGGGTTAGTGGTTGCCGAGCAAGAAGACGACGTTGATGGTGGTTTCGACGGAGACTGGGGAGCCGTTGAGGAGGTAGGGGCGGTAGCGCCAGCGGGCGACGGCTTCCTGGGCGGCGATGCGGAGGGCGGTGGGGCCGGAGAGGACGCGGAGGTCGTCAATGGTGCCGGATTTGGAGATGGTGGCGGCGAGGGTGACGGTGCCTTCAATGTGCATGGCGCGGGCGAGGGCGGGGTAGCTGGGGGTGATGCGATCGATGAGGAGGCCGGCGGCGACGCCCTGGGAGACCTGGAAGTGTTCCGGGGCGGCGGGGCGGACGTTGGTTGGGAAGGTGGGAGGAAAGAAGGGCGGAGTGGTGGTGCCGCCAGGGACGGAGTCGAGGGAGGAGAAGGGGTTTTCTGCTGCGGGCACAGGGCCGTAGTTGATGGTGACGGGAATGTGTGTGGGGGGGAGGAAGGGATTGCGCCAGGCCTGGGCGGTGGCGTTGTTGAGGAGGGTGCGGGGGACTGGGCGCGGATCGGCGGGGGCGGTTTGGGCCGGCGGGGTGTAGAGGAAGTGGGCGAGGGTGAGGTTGGAGAGGGACTGGGGGTGGAGGAGGGGGATGAGGATGAGCGCGACCAGGACGGTGAGGTTAAGGGCAAGGGTGGCGAGCATCCATTGGGGAGCGTGGGTGTGCTGGGTGCCGCGGGAGTGGAAGGTTGCGCTTTCAAACATGGCCGGCCTCCTGAGGGGTGCTGGATGCGGCGGGGATTGGAATCCCTGCTGCATGGCACGGTAGACACCGGAGGCGGCGGGGAAGTTCCCGGGGGGCTATTTGGGGGTGGCGGCGGGGTGGTCCATGTGCAGCATCTGGTCAGGAGACATGCCGGGCATATTCATTTTGTGCATGGGGGCGATTTTGGTTTTGCCGAACTCGTAGGTTTTCCAGTGGAGCTGGTCGAGGTGCGCTGAGCCCTCGCGGAGGTGGTAGTTGCGGTCGATGGGGACCTGGGTGAGGCGGTCGGTGATGCCGGAGACGGGCCAGTGGACGAGGATTTCGTCGGCGATGGTGGCCTTGCCGACACCGATGTGCTGGCGGAAGGGGTTGCCGCCGAAGCTGGAGACGGAGCCGACGGAGCGGTAGATGGAGCGCTTTTTGCCGTTTTCAGTGATGTTGACCTGGATGGTTGCACCGTAGCCGATGCGGTTGGTTTGGACGCCTTCAAGGACGAGGGTGATCCAGTGGTTGCCGTGGCCGGGGTTCCGGAACATGGAGTTCCAGAAGATGTCGCCGGGGTAGGCGCCGCCCATTTCTTCGAAGATATCTTCGTTGCCGTTGTTTTCGAAATCGGCAAAGGCAACGGCGTGGCCGTGCTGGAGGCTGCCGAAGTCGCCGGAGGTAGTGACGTCCTGGAAGTCGTGGCCGGCATTGTTACGGAACATCTTATTGGGGAGGATGGATTCGTAACTCGGTTCGCCGGTGCCGAGATATACGTCGAGATAGCCATCGTTGTCGAGGTCGCCGAAGCTGGCACCCATGGCGAGGAGGGCGCGATTGATGCGGGTTTCCTTGCTAACGTCAGTAAATGTGCCGTCGTGGTTGTTATGGAAGAGATGGGGCAGGGAGCCGTGGTTGGGCTGGCCGAACATATAGGCACCGATATCTTCCATGGAGGAGCTGGAGTAACCGCCGGCGAAGATGTCGGGCCAGCCGTCGTTGTCGTAGTCAAAGAACCAGGTGGGGAAGCTGTTGCGGAATCCGCCGAGGCCGGCGGATTCGGTAACATCGGTGAACTTCCAGTGGAGGGGGTCGGGGTGGGCTGGGTCCGCGGGGCCGTCGTTGCGGAAGAGATAGCTGGGGCCCTCCATGGCGGCGACGTAGAGGTCGGGGCGGCCGTCGCGGTTGTAGTCGCCCCAGGTGACGCCTTTGACGAAGCCGAGGTTGGATTTGAGGTCGCCGAGGTTGGCGTTGGGGACGAGGGTAAAGGTGCCGTCGTGGTTGTTGTGGAAGAGCTGGCAGGGGTGAGGGTCGCCGGGGCGGGATTCGTGGGAGACAAAAAGGTCGAGCCAGCCGTCGCCGTCGTAGTCGGCCCAGGCGGCGGTTTGGGTGGGGTGGGCGGTGTCTTGCAGGAGGCCGGCGGCTTCCGTGACGTCAGTGAATGTGCCATCGCCGTTGTTGCGAAGGAGCGAGAGGGGGTACTGGCCGAATTTGCCCCACCATGCGCCGCGAGTGACGAGGATGTCGGGGCGGCCGTCGTTGTTGTAGTCGGTGAGGACCATGTTGAGGCCGCCGGTTTCTGGAGCGAGGCCGGATTCCTTGGTGCGGTCGGTGAAGGTGCCGTCGCCATTGTTGCGGAAGAAGTGCATGTGGTCGAGGGGGCCTGTGGAGGAGACGACGATGTCGAGGAGGCCTGAGCCGGAGAAGTCTTCAGCGAGCGCGCCGCCGGAGCGGGTGACGGAATCGATGCCGATGAGTTGGTCGACGTTGGGGAAATAGCCGATGTCGAAGTCGGATTCGGCGGATTTGGGGTCGAGGAGCCACTGTGGCGGGACGTCCTGCGGGTAGCGGTGGAGCTGCTGGTAGGCGAGGTTGAGGAGCCAGCGGTAGAGATAGCTGGTGGGGGCGTGCTGGAGGAGCCAGGTGTACTCGCGGATGGCGCCAGTGGCACCCTGCTTCATCTCGTGGAATGCGCCCTCTTTGAGGGGGTAGAGGCAAGCGGTGGCGGAGTGCATGGCGAGGCAGTTTTGCTGCTCGCCAAGGCGAAGGTAGGCGAGGGCGAGTTCGCGGTGGAGCTGCTCCTGAATGACAGCGGGGGGATTGAGGTTGGCGGTTTGCCATTCCTGGAGGAGGTTTTCGAGGGTGGCGACGGAGGCGGGGCTGTCGCCGACGCGGAGCTGCTCGTTGGCGAGCTCGAGGGAGACGGTGGTGCGGTCGCCGATTTTGGTGAGGGTGGGGAGGAGCTGGGCGTAGTAGCGGGCGCGGTCGGCGGGCTTGTTGGGGTCGGAACGCCAGTCGTTGGCGTCGAAGATGGCCTTGAGGCGCTGACCCATGCGCTCGGCGGCAGTGAAGTCGTGATTGGTGGGTGCGGATTGGGCGAGGCCGGCCAGGGGGCTGAGGAGGAGGATGGCGGCGAGGGCGAGGGCTTTCATTTCGGAATTCAGTGTAACGCGCACCAGGGATCGGGAGGCAGGGATCAGGGTTCGGGGATCAGGGTCAGGTAAGGGGTGGTGGCCGGGGGAATTGGTGGTGCGGTACACTGCGACTCGATATGACGAAACTTTTGCCCGGTTCAAATTTGAAGATTTGCTTGTCCCTTTGCCTTGTTGCGGCATTGGCTGCTGTGATGGCTGCGCCGCTGGTTTTGCGTGCTCAGGAGGCCTCGCCCGTAGCGGCGGCGGATGGTGCGGCGGTGGAGCGGGAGCCGGATGCGGCGGCGACGCTGGCGTGGATCCACAAGAGCTGGGATGTGCTGAGCCGGTCGATGACGGATTGCCACAGCCTGGTGGATGTGAAGGTGACGACGAATCCGGTGCTGTATGTGCCGGCGGATGGGGAAGTGCCGGAGGCCGTGAAGGGGCTGGAGGGGCAGTGCGGGGTGAAGGTGGTGGCACTGCCGAAGAAGATTGCGAAGGTGGGCGAGCTGATGCCGGAGGAGGTTGCCGCGCCGGGACTGCTGTATTTGCCGAACAAGTATGTGGTGCCGGGTGGGCGGTTCAACGAGATGTATGGGTGGGACAGCTACTTTATCGTGCTGGGGCTGGTGGCGGACCACCGGGAGGCGCTGGCGCGGGGGCAGGTGGAGAACTTCTTCTACGAGATTGAGCACTATGGGGGCGTGCTGAATGCGAACCGGACGTACTTTTTGACGCGGTCGCAGCCGCCTTTCCTGACGAGCATGATGCGGGCGGTGTATGAGGCGCCGGAGAGCTTTGGGAGCCGGATGGAGGCACGGGCCTGGCTGGAGCGGGGGTATGCGCTGGCGGCGAAGGACTACCAGACATGGACGCGGCCGGAGCACAAGGCTGGGACGACAGGGCTGGCGCGGTACTACGACTACGGGATGGGGCCGGTGCCGGAGATGGCGGATGACTCGACGTATTACCCGGATGTGATTCGGTGGCTGGTGGCGCATCCGGCGGAGAATCATGGGTTCCTGCTGAAGGGGGCGGAGAAGCCGACGGCGGCGGAGGCGGAGCAACTGGCGAAGGCGAGCTGCGATGCAAGGAAGAGTGCCGTTTGCCTGAAGGCCTGGGCAGGCGGGTATCGGCTGACCAAGGAATATTTTGCGGGCGACCGGGCGATGCGGGAGTCAGGGTTTGATACGAGCTTCCGGTTTGAGGCGTTCAGCGGGGCGACGAACCACTATGCGCCGGTGTGTTTGAACAGTTTGCTGTTCCGGTATGAGCGGGATATGGAGCACTTTGCGCATGTGCTGGGGAAGGTGCAGGAGGCGGCGCACTGGAAGAAACTGGCGGCTGCGCGGCTGGGAGCGATACAGCGGTATTTGTGGCGGGCGGATTTGGGGACATTTGCCGACTGGGATTTTGTGCATGCGAAGGCGTCGAAGTACGCGTTTGTGACGAGTTTCTATCCGCTGTGGGCGGGAGTGGCGACGCGGGAGCAGGCGGCCAAAGTTGAGGCGACGCTGAAGCTGTTTGAGCGGCCGGGAGGGCTGGCGATGAGCAACACTGCGAGCGGGGTGCAGTGGGATGAGCCGTTTGGGTGGGCTCCAACGAATTGGCTGGCGGCTGAGGGGCTTGCGAAGATGGGCTACAAGGACGATGCGCGACGGATTGCGCAGAAGTTTACGGCGAGCGTGGACAAGGGGTACGCGAAGGACCAGACGATTCGTGAGAAGTACAACATGGAGACGGGGAACAGCGATGTGAAGGTGGCGGCGGGGTACAAGACCAATGTGATTGGATTTGGGTGGACGAATGGGGTGTATTTGCGTATGCAGGAGTTGCGGTAGCGGGGGGGGGTGGTTAGCGGGTTAGCGCGCTCAAGCGGGTAGCGAGTCAGCAAGTCAGCGGAAGCTGTGCAGGGCGGGCCGGGTGGCCCGCCCTGTTGTTTTTGGGGAAGGGTTATTGAGGCGTGAGGGTGACGAGGACGGTGTCGTTCTGGTGCATGGGGAAGGTAGAGCGGAATTCGTGGTTGGAGACGGTGATGGTGCGGGATTCGGAGGGGGAGCCGCTGGCGGCCTGCTGGAGCTGGGCGACCTGGTCGCGGGAGAGCTGGGTGGGGCTGCCCATGTGGAGGTAGGCGGTGTAGGCGTCGTTTTGCTGGTAGCCGGTACGCCAGATGTTGAGCTGGTAGGTGCCGTTGGGCAGGTTGGTGAGGGAGAGATCGGTTGCTGGGGCGGGGGCGGCAGGCTGCTCGCGTTTGTAAAAGGTCTGGTCGGCTTCAGGAGCGGGGGGAGCGATGGGGGTGTAGTCCCAGAAAAGGGCGGCGCAGTTGGTTTTGCCCTGGGGGCCGGTTGAGACGGTAATCCAGCTTTGGGGGTCGCTGGTGGCGAGGTCGGTGGAGTCGAGCTGGGCGAGGAATTTGTAGGCGAAGTAGCCGGGCTTGCGGATGCCCTGGTAGTTGAGGAGGCCGAAGCCGCCATGGAAGGGGGTGAAGCGGGGGCCACCTTCTTCGAAGATGTCGGTGAATGTCCAGTAGGACATGGATTGGGCGAGGGGGCTGGTTTCGCGGAGCTTTTGCAGGATGAAGGGGGCAGAAATGTACTGGTCGTGGATGGGATCGGTGGGGGTGTAGGCGGTTGACCACTCGGTGTAGTGGAGTTCGAGGGCGGGAGTGGCGCTGGCGGCGATGAGGTTGTGGCTGGCCTGGACGCGGCCGGTGATGGCAGATGGCTTGGTGTCGAGCACGGTACCGGCCTGCCCGTCGGCATCGAATGCGCCGGCGGTGACGGCGTAGGTGTGGGTGGAGAGGAAGTCGGCGGGGATGTGGTCTTTGGCGATGAGGGCGAGCCAGGCGGAGTCAAGCTGTCCGGCGGCGGTGGCGGGACCGCCGACACGGCAGGCGGGGCAGGCGGATTTGATGGTGAGGGCAGTGTTGCGGTAGAGGTCAAGGTATTGCTCCGGGGTGCCGGCCCAGAAGGCGGAGAGGTCGGGTTCGTTCCAGACTTCGTAGTACCAGGTGGAGATTTCGGCAGTACCGTAGCGCTGTTGCCAGTGCTCGATGAGCGCGCGGATGAGGCCGTTCCACTTGGACATGTCTTTGGGCGGGGTGATATTGCCCTTCCACCAGAAGACGGTTTTGTCGCCGCTGGCGAGTTTTGCGGGCATGAAGCTGAGCTCGACGAAGGGACGGATGTCCTGGGCGAGCATGGCGTCGTAGAGGAGGTCGATGTACTGGAAGTTATAGCTGGGGTTGCCTTTGGAGTCTTCGGTGTAGACGCCCATGTCGTCATGGAGGAGGCCGTGGAAGCGAAGGTAGCGGAAGCCGATTTCCTTTTGGACGAGGGCTAGCTGCTGCTGCCAGTCGGCACGGAGGCCCTCGTTGGCGCGGCCTGCGCCGACGGTCATGAGAGGAGTCTGGGTGTGGGGGCCCTGGATTTTGCTGAGGTCGGCGGTGATGTGGCGGGTGGGCTGCGGGGTTTGGGCGCCGAGAATGCTGGAGGCGAGGAAGAGGGAGAGGATGAGAGATCGCATGAGGAACCTGCACAGTAAATGGGTTTAGTTGGACGGGGAAAGGATAGCACGAGGTTGGCGTGCGGGTGGTATTTGGAAGCGTGCTAGGATTTAGCTAGATTAGCTAGATTTTTTCGGAGGGCGCGATGGAGTGGCAACTGGCAGAGGCGAAGAACAAGTTCAGTGAGCTGGTGAATCGCACGTTGACAGAGGGTCCGCAGCGGGTGCGGCGGCGCGGGGATGTGGTGGTTGTGGTATCTGGGGCAGAATGGGAGCGGGTGACGGGGAAGCAGCCGGATTTCATTGAGTTCCTGCTGAGTGCGCCTGATATGTCCGATCTCGATTTGACTCGGGACAAGACGCCGATGCGGAATTATGACTGGGGTGGAGACGGCGAATGAAAGTTCTGCTTGATACCTGTGTGATTTCAGAGCTGCACCGGGACGGCGGTGATGCCACGGTGCGTGAGGCGCTGTTACGCCACCAACCAAATGAGGTGTTCCTGAGTGTCGTGACGATGGGCGAGATTACCAAAGGGCTGGTGCGCTTGCCAGTAGGGCCGAAGAGGCAGCGGCTAGCAGAGTGGCTGCGTAGGCTGGACCAGAAGTTTCAGGGGAGGATATTGCCAGTTGACCGCGAGACAGCGACGGTGTGGGGAGAGTTGCTGGCGCGGGGAGAGTCGGTCGGGCGGGTTGTGCCTGTGGCGGATGGGCTGATTGCCGCGACCGCGATTCAGTACGGTCTGCGGGTGTACACGCGGAATGTGGCGGATTTTGAGGGGATCGGGGCGATGGTCGTGAATCCCTGGGGGGCAGGGGTTTAGCTGGTTAGCGCGCTCAAGCGCGTAGCGAGTCAGCAAGTTAGCGGGAGGGGTGGTAGGGGCTAGCAGTTCTGGTATTTCCAGTTGCGCTGTTTGCCTTCGGCGATCCATTCGATGGCCTGGGCGATGCGTTTGTCGCGGGTTTCGGGGCGTTTGGCGTCGGCGATCCATTCGGTGTATTCGCGCTGGCAACTGGGGCTGAAGGCGGCGAAGGCTTTGGCGGCGGGTTTGCTTGCCTTGAGAGCGTGAGCGAAGGCTTCGGGGATTTCGGTGGCGGGTTTGGGGGCTTTGACGACGGCTTTGGCAACTTTGCTGCGGGCGGCGATGGGGCTGGTGTAGTTGCCGCTGTCGATGAAGGCGACGGCCTGATTGAGCCAAGCGAGCATCTGCGCGTCTGGGGGGAGTACGTCCAGGGAGGTGATGCGGCCGAGGGAGCCCATCGCTTCATTGCTGACGACGCCGGCTTCGCGGAGGACCTGGCCGATTTCCTGGCCCCAGAAGCCGAAGCTGCAGTGCTGGCTGAAGGCGGAGATGTTGCAGAGGATGTTGCCCTTGTGCTCGAAGAAGGGGCGGGACCACTTGATGGATTCCGTGACGTTGGGGCAGGCCTGGTGGATGAGCTGGCGGAGGTGGTTGAGGATGGGCTGGGCGAAGGGGCGGGCGTTGGCGATGCAGGCATCGATTTTGGGGTCGAGTGAGGCGGCTTTGGGCATGGGGAAGCTCCACGGATTCAGGAAAACCAGTGTAGCGCGGGATAGCTATTTGCGGGAATCGGGGATGCGGCCGAGGCGAGGGTCGCGGGCCAGGGCGAAGTCGCAGGCGAGGAGGGCATCCTGTTCGAAGCGGGGGCTGTCGGCAGGGATGACGAGCCAGTGTTGGATTTTGCCGTCGAAGATTGCGATGGGTCGGATGGATGGGAAAGCGAGGCGGAGGGAAGCAGGGGCGAGGGAGGCCTGGGCGGCATCTGCAAAGACGACCCAGAGGCCGTTGTCCTGGGGAGTTTTGGGGCTGTCGAGGAGCATGAAGAGGAGCTTGTTCTGGACGTAGACGGCGTAGCCGGAGAAGAGGCGGCGGACTTCGGGGGCGAGGGGGTCGAGTGCCTCAAGGAGGAAGGGGTAGGGCGGGGATTTGCGCTTGGTGGTGCGGGGCATGGGGGAAGGATACGGCAAGAGCAGCGGGGCTGGGGTTTAGCGGGTTAGCGCGCTGCGCGCGTAGCGAGTCAGCAAGTTAGCGGGAGGGGTGGAGGTTGGGGCGATGGTTGTTCCCACCCATGACACAAAGAACGTGTCATGGATGGGGCACCCGAATTGAAAGAGACGGTGGGTTTACCAGGTGAGGGTGATTTTGGTGGTTTGCCAGCCGGTGCCTGTGGGGAAGTTGATGTCGAGGATTTGGGAGGCTGGGACGGTGGCGGGGCCGTCGGTGAGGGTTGCAGGTCCGGTGAGGTGCGGGGTGACGGGCTGGTTGGTGGTGACGAGAAGCTGCTGGGAGGAGCCTGCTGGGGCGGTGAGGACTGCAGTGAGGGAGTGGGCGGAAAGCTCAGTGGAGACCACTTTGAGCTGAGCGGGGGCTGAGCCGGGTGCAGGAAGGGCATGCGAGAGGAGGCCGAGTTCGACTGGCGGCAAAGGGATGGCGATTGACCCGGCGGGGGTGCGATGCGAGGGCACATCTGCTGGAGTGACGAGATGGACTGAGGGGTCACTTGAGGTGACGGTGAGGTCGTGACCTTCACGCATGAAGTGGAGGGAGACGGTGGTTGCGCCGAGGTGGAGGTTGCGGACGGTGAGGTGGTTCCATCCGGCGGGGAGGTGGGGGTTGAGGGTGATGGTGTTGGTGGCGGCGTCGAGGGAGATGCCGAAGAGGCCGCGGAGGGTGGGGGTGATGAC
The DNA here is from genome assembly GCA_903904755.1 of uncultured Acidobacteriaceae bacterium. Lineage (GTDB taxonomy): Bacteria > Acidobacteriota > Terriglobia > Terriglobales > Acidobacteriaceae > Acidicapsa. The sequence continues at coordinate 19,700 of CAIVDV010000026.1, forward strand.
CATGGCGCTGGACCAGAGCTGGTGGGAGGTGGAGCGGCCGAAGGGGACGTAGGTGTCTCCGGAGAGGAGTTCGGTGACTGCGCCGGGGTCCTGTGCCCAGGTGAGGTCGACGTTTTGCATGAGCATTTGTTGGCCGGCGAGGGGCTGGTTGCCGCGGTACTCGGCAAGGGAGCCCCAGCCGGTGAAGAGAGGCCAGACGGAGCCCTGGTGGTAGCTCATGCCGTCGAAGATGGGTTCGGAGGCGTCGACGTCGCGGAGGCCCCAGTCGGTGGCGAGGCCGGGTGAGGCGAACTGGCGGAGGCAGTCGGCGGCGTGGGTGAGGGGGCCCTCGGGGGCTAAAGCCCCGTTTGTTTTGGGGCTGTCCGTGTACGGGCTAAAGCCCGTACCCTTCAACATGCTGGTGCCCGATGGGGGAGCAGGGGCGTCCCACCAGGCGACGGCGGGATAGACGGTGGTGGTTTTGTCGTTGCCGGCGAAGTTGTGGCTGAAGTCGTAGCAGCCTTTGGCGGGGTTGGCGTACTCGGACTCGAGGGTGGCGTGGACCTTGGCGGCGCGGGCGTTGGCGGCTGCGAATTGGGCTTTGTCGCCAAGGGCGGATTCCAGATCGGCGAAGGCGGCGCTGGCCTGGGCATCGAGGGCGGCCATGTAGACCTCCTGATGGGGCATGCCGGAGGAGTTGTTGGAGCCGGAGTCGGGGGTGAGGGGCCAGGACTCGACCCAGCCGGTGCCCTGGGAGTTGTCGTAAATGCCGTCGTGGTCGGTGTCTGACGTTGCGGCGGTCTCGAAAGCCCAGGCTTTTTCAATGGCGGCGCGGTTGGCCTGGATCCAGGCGAGATCGCCGGAGGCGCGGAGGTAGTCGCGCATGGCCATGAGGAAGAGCGGGGTGGAGTCGGCGGCGGCGTACATGTAGGGGAAGGACTTCCACTGGACGACGGGGTCGGCGGCGGTTTGGGAGTACTCGTGCATGATTTTGCCGTCGTCACGCTGGCGGGCGATGAGGAAGTTGAGTTCGTCGCGGGTGAGGGCGAAGTCGCCGAAGCCGTTGACGGCGTAGAGGGTGTAGAGGGAGTCGCGGCCGAAGAACCAGCCAAAGCCGGGGCGGGCGGAGTCACCGGAGGCGTAATAGCCGGCGACAAGGCCGGTTTCTCCGGTGGGGTATGCCTTGGCCTTGAGTTGCTCGATGGAGACTTCGCCCCAGCGGAAGGCGTCATTGAGGGCGCGGTCGGGGGTTTCGATGGAGGTGGAGGTGGCGAGGAAGTCGGCCCAGGATTTGGCGTGGGCGGCGTAGCTGTCGGCGAGGTGGGTGTTGAGGGCGGCGAGGGTCTGGCCGAGGGCGGTGACCTGGGCGGCGGCGGGGCTGGTGCCGACGGCCATCAGCAGCGGGAAGTATTTGTCGCGGTCGCGCTTGGGGTCGTAGTGGAGGATGAGCTCGACCTGGTGGTCCTGGGGGCGCTCCTGGTAGGGGGCGAGGATGCCGGGTTCAGCGCCAGGGATGGTGACAGCGCCGGCGAGGTCTGGGTAGTCCATGTGGAGGACGTAATAACCCATGTAGGAGCCAGGGGAGGACTTGACCCATTCTGCGGAGGGGATGCCGTCGTTGCGTTTGGGCCACATCCAGCGCATTTCCGGGGTGAAGCGGAAGGTGAGCTGCATGGGGTGGACGGCTTCGATTTGGAAGAGCACGACGGGGCCAGTGCCGGGGGGCAGGCCGGCGAGGCCAGAATTGTCTGGGGAGTACATGATTTGGCGGAGGGTGAAGCCGATGTGGGCGTAGGTGAGGGTGGTGTGGTCGGGGCGGACGTCGATTTGCGCGGCCTGCTGGTTGACGGAGATGGGGACAGAGTAGCCGTCGATCTGTGCCTCGATATTGAGGTGGGAGAGGAGCTTGACGGGGAGGATCCAGGACTCGAACTGGCCGTCCTGGGAGCCGACGAGGATGCCGCGCTGGCCGGCGACGGTGAAGGGCTGGGTGGGCTGGACGGGGCGGGCGATGGAGAGGCTGGCTGCGACTTTTCCTGCGTCGAGGGGGAAGGCGGGGACGGGAGAGAAGGAGGGTGGGGCCGCGGCCTGGCTGAGGAGGGCGGCTGGGGTGGCGGCGAGGAGGAGTGCGACGCAAGAAAAGTAAGGCAAGGACTTCATAGGGGGGAAGTTTACGGCATTTTAGTGGTCAGTGGTTAGTGGTCAGTGATCAGTGGTAATGGGTCGGGGTGCGGAATCCGGTGGTGGGACGTCCAACTGAGGGTGGAGTCGGGGTGGGGTGGGGTGCGGCTATACTGCGAAGCGTGAGGGTACGCGGCGGTGGCCGGCGTGCCGTGGGAGGAGTCTGGCTTGAAACAGGAGATTTGGGCGGGGTCGCGAAGAGGTTTCTTGAAGTCGCTGTCGGGGACGGCGCTGGTGCTGACGCTGGAGGATGTGTTGCATCTGTCGCGGCCGGCTTGGGGACAGGCGCCTGTAGGCGGGCAGGCACCGGCAGCGGGAATGTCGCGGCCGACGTATGAGGCGGAGGCGAAGGCTGCGCCGGGGGGATTGAAGTCTGCGATTGCCGGAACGCCGCTGGGGCTGAGCTTTGTGGATGTGGCGAAAGAGAGCGGTTTGAAGGCGACGACGATCTTTGGCGGGGAGCACAAGAACCGGTATCTGCTGGAGACGACCGGGTGCGGCGTGGCGTTCTATGACTACGACCAAGACGACTGGCTGGATATTTTTCTGGTGAACGGATGGCGGCTGGAGGGTTTTCCTAAGGGCGAGGAGCCGATGAGCTACCTGTTCAAGAACAACCGGGACGGCACGTTTACGGATGTAAGCGCGAAGAGCGGGATTACGCGGACGGGGTGGGGCCAGGGCTGCTGCGTGGGCGACTACAACAACGATGGCTGGAATGATTTGTTTATCAGTTACTACGGGCAGAATGCGCTGTACCGGAACAAGGGTGACGGGACGTTTGAGGATGTGACCAAGGCGGCGGGGCTGTGGCAGGATCGGCTGCGGTGGAACTCGGGTTGCGCGTTTCTGGACTACGACAAGGACGGGCACCTGGATTTGTTTGTGGGCAACTACATTGACTTTGATTTGAAGACTGCGCCGCTGCCGGAGGATGCCGGGTGCGCGTACAAGGGGATTACGGTGGCGTGCGGACCGCCGGGGCTGGAAGGCGGGAAGAACATTCTGTACCACAACAACGGGAACGGCACTTTTACCGATGTGAGCGAAAAGGCCGGGATGTATACGACGATTGGGACGTATGCGCTGAGCGTTGCGGTGGGCGACCTGGATGGAGACGGATGGCCGGATATTTATGTGGCAAATGATTCGACGGCAGCAACGTTCTACCAGAACCAGAAAGACGGGACGTTCAAGGACCAGGCGATTGAGGCCGGCATTGCGTACTCGCCGGACGGGAAGCCGCAGGCGGGGATGGGGGTTTCGATAGGGGACTTCAACCGCGACGGATTGCTGGATATTGTGAAGACGAACTTTGCCGGGGATACGGACTCGCTGTTCCTGAACTTGGGCGATGGGACGTTTGAGGACCACACCTATCTTTCGGGGCTTGGCATCAATACGCGGCTGCTTGGGTGGGGTGTGGGGTTCCTGGATATGGACAACGACGGGTGGCTGGACATCATGGTCTCAAACGGGCACGTGTATCCGGAGGTGGATGGGACGCATGTGGATGCTTCGTATGCGGAGAACAAGTATCTTTACCGGAATTTGCGGAATGGTCAATTTGAGGATGTGACGAAGGTGGCGGGAGCTGGCATTACCGACGCGGCGAAGGCACGGGGATGCGCGTTTGGCGACTATGACAACGACGGGGATGTGGATGTGGTGGTGAACTGCGTGAACGCAGGGCCGCAGTTGCTGCGGTGCGACCAGGTGGATGCCGCCAAGGCGCGGAGCTGGATCAAGATTCGCACGGTGGGAACGAAGAGCAACCGGACGGGGATTGGGACGCAACTGCGGGTGACGGCGAAGGTGGATGCCAAGGCCGACAAGCCGATGATGCAGTTGGAGGAGGTAAGGTCGGGCGGGAGCTACTACTCCCAGAACGACTTCAGGGTGCACTTTGGATTGGACCAGGCGAAGAAGGTGGATTCGGTAGAGCTGCGTTGGCCGAGCGGTACGGTGGATGTGCTGAAGGACCTGGATGTGAACAAGCTGTATGTCATCCAGGAGGGTGGGAAGATTCTGAAGGCTGAAGCGCTGACGGGGTGGAAGAAGAAGACGTAGGGGCGAATGGGGATTCCTGAAATGGAGCAGCAATGGCCAGCCGGCGGGTGTCGGCTGGCTGTTTTGTTTTAGCGGTGAATGGGCGGTTGAGGGTGGAGGCATGCCAGTGGGCGGCCGCAGGGTGGAAAAAGGTGGACTTGGTTGCCAGGGGGGATTTCCGCTGAAATGTCATGCCGGAATGTTGTTGATTTCGGTGAAAGTGAGTGTTTTATGGATGGAGGGAGTGGTGCTGGCGGGATTTGGGCGGAATGGGAAGAGTTTTCTGGTGGGATTTTTGTTTCAATTCGATGAGGAGGTAAAGGCATTTACTAATACTTTTGGATGAGATGGGGGTGCGACTGGAGGAGGAAGTTGGAGGGGTGTGTGGGTCTGAGATGGGGGTTGGGAGGGGGTTTTGAAATGTTATGTCATTGTAGAAAATAGTGCGCGTATATGTCATGTGCGTTTTGTGGTGGAATTGCATGATTTGGAGGGAATTGGGCGAGTTGGAAGTGTGGGTTTGGGGAGGGTTCAGGGGAGATGGCATTAGATAAATCGTTTTAATTGAGTGAGGGTGGTGGGGATGGAGGAGGGGAGGCGGCGGGCGGGCTGAATGTAAATGTTTTCATTAATTGATATAACGTATCTTGAAAAAAAACCATCGAACTGGGGCGGAAACGGGTTGACAGTCGTAGTGCAAATCTTCTATCTTTCGGCGGTGCTCCGAATTGTGTTTTTTTCTGCGCCTGTTGTGTAAGCAAGTCAGGTGGAGGGATTGGGAGCCGAAGCCGGGGAGGCAGTGAGTGCCCCGGGAAGCAGGGAACGAAGAGAGCGGACCGGCCATTGTGGCTGGAGTCGCCAGGGGTGAACACATTGAAGCGATTCGAAGGATGGCAGCGGTAGAGAGACGGATAAGAAGCGAAGCTGGGGCGCCGGAGACGGGCCGAGTGGAGCGGAGCCGAAACCGCCGAGGTCAACCGGAGAGGGTGGAAGATGTGAACACACCCAATGAGCAACACGGACTGTAAGTTTTCAGGAGACCGCATGACTAAGAACTTGCGGGCAGGGTACGCACTGGCACTCCTCGCCATCGTATTTCTGCTCTTCAGCGCAACGTCGCACGCCCAATCGGTTTACGGATCGGTTTTCGGCACGGTGACGGACAAGACCGGGGCTGTCGTATCAGGCGCTTCGGTCACAGTGACGGATGAAGCCAAGGGCACCGTCGAAACTGCTACCACGAACGGCGCGGGCGAATACACTGTTTCGCATCTTGTGCCGGACGTGTACGACATCAAAATCACAGTCAAGGGATTCAAGACTGCCACGACCAAGGGTGTTCAGGTGCTGGCCGATACGGCTCCGCGCGTGGATGTAGCGCTTGAGATCGCGGGAGCCGGTGCAGAAACGGTAGAAGTGAATGCCGATCAGCAGCCGGAACTGAAGACGGACCGTGCTGACGTATCGACGGTATTCGATTCGCAGCAGGTGAGCGATCTTCCGATTCAGGGTCAGAACTTCACCAACCTGCAGCTTCTGCTGCCGGGTGCTCAGTTGCTGGGCTGGTCCCACGCGGCTGACGAAAATCCGCAGGCATCGCGTCAGATTCAGGTTGACGGTCAGGCCTTCGGCGGCGTCGCTTACGAGTTGGACGGCACCGACAACCAGGATCCGATTCTGGGCATCATCGTTGTGAATCCTTCTCTGGATTCGGTTACCGAAGCGAAGATCACCACGCAGAACTTTGACGCCGAGTTGGGCAAGGCTGTTTCGGCCGTTATGACCGTGCAAACCAAGTCTGGTTCGAACACGTTCCACGGCAGCGCGTACGACTTCCGTACGGACAATGCCAATCTGGCGAAGGACCCGTTCTCGGGCGCCCCGGCCAGCGGCTTCAAGAACAAGTTCGGCGGTTCCATCGGCGGACGCGTTATCAAGGACAAGCTGTTCTTCTTCGGTTCGTATGAAGGCCAGCGCCAGAAGGTTGGCACGGCGGCGGGCGACACACTGCCCTCGAAGCTGCTGACCGACACCTGCCTTGGCAACACGAATGCCAGCGATGGAACGCAGGGTTGCGATTTCAGCGAGTATCTGAAGCTGGCATCGGAGAACAATCCGGATGCAGGCAAGATCTACGACAACCAGGGTCTGCTTGCGGGCCAAGTTGGAACTGCCGACACCGCTGGCGTTCCGACCCAATTCCCGAACAACGTCATTCCGATGAACCTGGTTTCGAAGCAGTGGAAGGGTCTGTTGACCGATCTGGCTCCGTATGTTGCCAAGCAGTCGGGTGGCGATCTTGGTGGCCTGGACGGCAACTATCACTCTCCGGGTTCGGGCCTGTTCAACAGCGACATGTGGGTAACCCGTATTGACGACACCATCAGCGAGAAGATGAACGCATTTGTTCGTTTCTCCCGCTGGACGAACATCCTCAGCGGCAAGCAGCTCCTCGGAGCGGCGGGCGGCCCTGGATTTGGTATCGGCAACTACGGTGGCAGCTCGACCTCTGCTGACGACAGCCTGGCGCTTGGCACGGACTATGTGTTCAGCCCGAAGCTGATCACGGACATCCGTCTCGGCTACCTGCGTTACAACGTCATCGACGTGAAGAACGACCAGAACGTCGAGTATGCGAACAAGCTGGGCATCCCCGGCATCAACATGGGCAATGCCTTCACGGGCGGCGCTCCGGGCTTCGCGATTGACACCCTGACGGGTGGCAGCAACCAGCCGCAGTACGGCGACGGCCTGAACATCTCGCGCTGCAACTGCCCGCTGACCGAGCGGGAAGACCAGTTCCAGATTGTGAACAACTGGACCCGTACAATTGGCAACCACGCAGTGAAGGTTGGCGCGGATCTCCGCTACGGCCGCAACCTGCGCGTCCCCTCTGACACCGATCGCGCGGGCCTGATGAACTTCGGCACCGGCCCGACCTCCAACGGTGGTAACGGCGGTTCCGGTCTCGGCTTTGCAACCTTCGCCCTGGGCGATGTGACGCATTTTGGCCGTTACGTATCCACCAGCACCAACGCCAAGGAATTCCAGAAGCGTTTGTTCTTCTACGTTCAGGACACCTGGCGCGCAACCAGCAAGCTGACTGCGAACATCGGCGTTCGTTGGGAAGGCTACTATCCTGAGACCGTCAACGGCCCCGGCAACGGCGCTTTGATGAATCTGACGGATGGCTATCTGCACGTTGCCGGCATTGGCAGCGTACCGAGCAACATGGGCTGGAGCCTGAACGAGATGAAGATGTTTGAACCTCGTCTTGGCCTTGCCTATCAGTTGAACCCGAAGACCGTTATCCGCGCCGGCTACGGCCGTTCGTTCGATATCGGTGTGTTTGGTTCGATCTTCGGTCACGTTGTGACGCAGAACCTGCCGGTTCTTGCCAACCAGTCAATTTCCAGCTCGGGCGGCACGACGCAGGCTTTCTGCATCGGTTCCGCAACTGACAACCCGGGTTGCGTAACCAGCAACAACGGCAGCGCACAGCCTGCAAGCGGTGGCCCGGCCGGATACGTTCCGGTCTCTGTTCCTGCCAGCGGTCTGCTGCCTAACCCCGGCTACCTGGTTACCTCGAAGGCTCGTACTGCTCCGTCGCAGTTCCCGACGCTGGATGCGTGGAATGCTTCATTCCAGCGCTCTCTGACGCCGACCCTGTCGCTGACGGTTGCTTACGTCGCCAACAAGGGAACGCACACGCTGAGCGACGGTGATGGCAACAACACCCAGCCCAACGAAGAAGGTCTTGTGATGCCCGGCTCCATGTCGGTCAACGGCCAGACCCTGCACTGGGATCCGACTGTCAAGAATGGTCAGGCGAATGTTGTGAACGGCCTGAACACGCTGACGGGCGCGACCTCCAACGGCCTGTACCTGCAGCGCTACTACGGCGCGCGTTTGGCTGCCTGCCAGGACACCAACTACACCCAGCCGACTGGCGATCCCAATCTCCAGACCGGTGAGTGCGGATGGAACCAGGGCATCCAGTTCTACGGCAACAACCAGGACACGCACTTCAATGCTCTCCAGATCACTCTGGCCCAGAGCAGCTGGAAGGGCCTGAACCTGAACGTCAACTACCAGCTTGCGAAGGCGTACTCGTACAACAGCGGCTATCGCACCTGGAGCAAGGCAGTATCCTGGGGCCAGGACTCGAACGTCCGTCGTCACTCCGCAACGGCCTACGGCAGCTACTCGCTTCCGTTCGGCAAGGGCAAGCAGTTTGTGCCTGATGCCAGCAAGATTGTGGACGCGATTATCGGTGGTTTCGAAGTCTCCGGCACCTTCAACCTGGCGAGCGGCTTGCCGTACTCGCTCAGCGTGAACTGCTCGACTGCTGCCGGTCCGGATCTTCCGAACGGCCCTGTTACCGGCGCGCCCTGCTATCCGCAGGTTGCCGGCGGAGCCCACCTGAAGACCCACCTCACCTCGTTCGTTCCGGGCGCCGGCTGGAAGTTCTACACCGCGCAGACGCTTGGCAACGGCTTCTCTGATCCTGGCCCCGGCCAGATCGGCAACTTTGCCCGTAACAGCTACTTCGGACCTTCCTTCTGGAATGGCGACCTCGCGCTGATGAAGAATGTCAGCATCTGGGAGTCGGTGAAGGCTCAGTTCCGTGTGGATGCGACGAACGCGTTCAACCACATCAATCCAGGCAACCCTGGTGGCTACCTGCTGTCGGATGGCAACATCACCGGCGAAGCCCCTGGACCTGGCCCTCGTCAACTGGAACTGTCTCTGCGTATTCAGTTCTAAGCAGACGGGCTTAGCCCGAAAACAGGGACGGGAGGGCTTCGGCTCTCCCGTTTCCTTTTTGTAGGAGCACTAGACTGGAGAAGATGGGTTTGAATTTCTGCAATTTGAGTATCCTGGTATGTCTTGCCGTGCCGGTAACGGTGCATGGTCAGGCGAGCGCGCCGCCAGCGGCTGCGGCTGAACCTGCGCCAGCCACGCTGCAGCAGGCGAAGGAATTGGCAGCGAAGGGCAAGCTGGAGCCGGCGATGGCGATTTTGAACAGCCTTGCAACTGCGACGCCGGAAGAGGCCGGGGTGGAGCATTTGCGGGGGCTGATCCTGTACCAGCGGGAGCAGTTGCCGGAGGCCGAGAAGGCCCTGGAGAAGGCTGTGGAGCAGGACCCGAAGGATATGGAAGCGCTGGAGATGCGCGGGGTGACAGTGTTCCGGCTGGGGCATCCGGAGCAGGCGATTCCCATGCTGGAGACGGCTCATGCAGCGGTGGCCGCGACGAATGTGGATCCGCAGTATGTGCTGGGTCTGTGCTATGTGGACACCAAGCGCTATGACGATGCGCGGCGGGCGTTTGCTGGGCAGTTTGGATTTGAGACGGATTCGCCGGAGGCGTATCTGGTGACGGCGCGGCTGCTGCTGCGGCGGGAGTTTGCGGACCAGGCGACGCTGTTTGCGCAGAAGGCGCTGGAGCTGCGGGCGACGCTGCCGCTGGCGCACCAGTTGCTGGGCGAGGTGGCGCTGGCCAAGGGGGATTTGCCGAAGGCGGTGAGCGAGCTGGAGGCGGAGGCGAAGCTGAATCCGCTGAACGGGATGCTGTACGACCGGTTGGGGGATGCGTATGTGCGCAATGGGCAGTTTGAGCAGGCACGGCAGGCGCTGAACAAGGCTGTTCTGCTGGAGCCGAATGCGACGGGGCCGTATATTTTGCTGGGGGAGGCGCTGGTCAAGCTGGGCGACCCGGTGCAGGCGATGCACTACCTGAATCGCGCGGTGAAGATGGATCCGGGGAATTATGTGACGCACAATATTATGGGCCAGGCGTATCGGGCGCTGGGGCAGATGGCTGACGCCAACCGGGAGTACAAGCTTTCGGTGGAGATACAGCACAGGAACGATCCAAAGCCGGCGGGGGCGAAGCAGTGATGGGTGTGATGCGTGGGATGTGGCTTGCGGTGTTGGCGGGTGTGTGCGTGGTGGCGGGGGCGCAGCAGCCGACGGCGACGCTGAAGGCGAAGCCGAAGCCGGCCGGGCCGGCGGGGCAGACGGATGCGAATTTGCGGAAGGCGGATGTGGCTTTCCGGGCCGGGTATGCGGCGGTGCAGGCGGGAAATCTGGCGGAGGCGGAGGCGCGGTTTGCGGAGGCGGTGAGATTTGCGCCGCAGATGGCGCTGGCGCACCAGGCGTATGGGACGGTGCTGGCGCAGCGGCAGAAGCCGGAGCTGGCGGTGCCGGAGCTGGAGCGGGCGTTGACGCTGGAGCGGAAGCAGGGGCAGGTGGATGCGGGGTTGCTAACGAACCTGATGCTGGCGCGCGAGGTGCTGGGTTTGCGGCTGGCGGGAACGGATGCGGAGGGAGCGCGGCTGCAACTGGAGCTGGCGTTGGCGGCGGCGCGGGAGGTGGCGGTGCAGGCGCGGCTGAAGGATGAGCTGGGATCACTGGCAGCGAGCCTGAGGAACTGGGCGGAGGCGGAGGCGTTGTTTCGCGGAGAGCTGGCACTGACGCCGGCGGAGCCGATGGCGCATATGCGGCTGGGCGTGACGCTGCTGGAGGAGAAGCAGTATGGTGCGGCCCTGGCGGAGCTGCGGCGGGCTGTAGAACTGGCGCCGGGCAGTGCAATGGCGCAGTTCCAGTTGGGACATGCGCTGGGGCAACTGGGGCAGGATGACGAGGCGATTGAGCATTTGAAGGTGGCGGAGGCGGCGACGCCTGCTCCGCAGGGCGCGGCGATGGAGCTGGGAATGGCGGTGCAGCGCGAGGGCCGGCAGGAGGAGTCGATTCCCTATTTCCGGAAGGCTGTGGAGCTGGAGCCGCACAATGCGACGGCGTTGACGAACCTGGGGTTGGCGCTGACGGAGACAGGCAAGGCGAAGGAGGCGTTGCCGATCTTTGACCGGGCGCTGAAGGAATCCCCCAAGGACCCGGTGCTGCATGAGGACTATGGTGTGGCGAATTTGCAGCAGTCGGATTTTGAGGGGGCAATCAAGGAGTTTGAGACGGCCGAGGGGCTGGACCCGCAGAATCCGCAACTGCACTATGACCTGGGGCTGGCGTACAAGCTGAAAGACCGGATGGACGACGCGGTGCGGGAGCTGCTGAAGGCGGGGGAGCTGGATGCGACGTTGCCGGATCCGCCGTACACGCTGGGCATCCTGTATATGCAGACGGGGAAGCTGGATTTGGCGGTGGAGCAGTTGCGGGCGGCGCTGAAGCTGAAGCCGGGGAATGGGGATGGATGGGCGATTTTGGGGAGTGTGCTGAAGCAACTGGACCGCAGGGATGAGGCGGTGGAGGCGCTGCAGAAGGCGATTCCGCTGCTGCCGGCGCAGCCGGGGCCACACCTGACGCTGGCCGCGGTGCTGGCGGAAGAGGGCAAGAAGGATGAGGCGAAGGCGGAGCGGACGATTGCCGCGGACCTGAGCCGGACGGCGGTGAATCGGCAGAAGGCGAACTTCAACATGAATGCGGGGAACCAAGCGCTGCTGCGTGGGTCGATTCAGGAGGCGGTGGGCAGGTTCCGGGATGCGATTGCAGCGGATGCGGGATTTGCGGAGCCCCACCGGCAACTGGCAGTGGCGCTGATGCGGCAGGGTCAGGCGGATGAGGCGAAGGCGGAAAATGCCAAGGCGGACGCGCTGGAAGCGGGGGCGAAGCCGTAGAGTGGATGGTGGGTGAAGGAGGCGGGATGGGCAAGGTGCGAGCGGTGCTGACGGATGTGCAGTTCTGGATCCCGGTGGCGGTGCTGGGGCTGGGGATTGGGTTGCTGGCGGTGTTGCGGTAGGGCTTAGTTGTGCCCACCTGACTTGAGTGGGACAAGATTCCAGGTGCAGACGGCTGGCAGGTTGAGGAGCTTTTGTTCGGATAACTTGCGTACAAGTTTCCGCTTTGAAATCGAGAGAACAAAGCCTTCTGTGAAGTTGGATTGGCAGCTGTATGAAGACCAGGCGTTGATTGCGAACAAGAGGTGGTCGCCGTCAATCCACTTGATGGCTGTTGTGTTGACGCCAGGAGCATTGCAGATGAGTTTGGCGTCTTTAACGAAGGTTCTCTCTGCAGACGGAATCAGTTCCGTATCTTCTCGGAGATCGCCTTCGGGTTGCAGGAGGAATAGTTGCGTTTCCGCGTTGGTTGCATTGTCTTTCCACGTGACAGCGAACGCACCATTGGTTGAAACGGTCAACCAACCGAATGCGGCATCGAATTCCTTTTGCCTTTGAACAAGGACGTGATTCCCGATCTTAAAGCTCAGCATTGCATCCTAACTTTTAGGATCAGGATGCTCAATGCGGATTGCCACTCCGTCTCGCTCGACCTGTACAGGCTGGCTGGAGTGGTCGCTTATTGCGTAAAACTCAACTCCGTCCTGCGCGCACCGGTCAATCGCCCGGTGCGGTACCGCAACCTGATGCGCACTTATAAGGAGCAAAGCGAATAAGGATAGATTCATGGCGAGAATCCTAACACAGGGCCGGAGTGCGTTTTGGCAAGAGGGTGGGGATTGCCTGGGACAGGAAAGAACATCCTTCAGGGGCTGAAGCCCCACGGTCTTTGCGGTCATTTCGCCACGGCTGGAAGCCGTGCCCCTTTACAAAGCCTGGGGGCGAGATTGGCTGGAATCTTAGGGGCAGAGGGTGCGCGTGGTGGCGCGGGAAACGAAGGTCTTTCGACTCGGTGAGCTCGCTCAAGATGACCAGTCCTGAAACCGGCCAGTTTGGTGGTGGGGAGGAGCTACTGACTAAGGCTGATTCGGTGGTGGCAGGTGCCAGAGTTGGCTGAGGAGAAGGCCGGAGAGGTGGGATTTTTGGTGGAGGAGCTGCCAGCCATTGGTTCGGAGGGCGGTGGGGTAGTCGGGGAGGGTGCGGGTGGGGAGGTGGGTGAGGAGGCGGAAGGCGAGGTAGAGAGTGTGGACGATGGGGCGGGCGATGAGGCGTCCGAAGAGGGTGGGTGGGGTGGCGAACTCCGAGATGAGCCAGAGGGTGCCGGGCTGGGCCGAGGCTGGGATGGATTGGGGGGTGAGGCGGTGGACGAGTTGCGAGACTTCGTCGGTGGTGAGGCAGTCGAGGAAGAAGTGTGTGGTGATGAGGGAGTAGGGGGTGGGGGTGTCGGTTGGGGGATTGGCTACCCCACTCATCCCAACTGAGGGGATGAATGGGGCACACGTGCGGAGGTCTGCACAGGTGGTGGTGAGGCGGGAGGAGTGGGGGGCGGCGGCGTGGCGGAGGCGGTCGAGCATGGCGGGGCTGATGTCGATGGCGTGGGCGTGGAGGTGGGGGAGTGTGGCGAGGAGGCGGGCGGTGAAGCGGCCGTCGCCGTCGCCGAGGATGAGGGCGCGGGTGGGGGAGTGGGGGTGGGCGGGGAGGAGCGTGGCGAGGGTGGGGAGGAATTGGAGGCGTGTGCGGTGGAGGAAGGGGCCGAAGGTGAGGTACTCGAGCCAGCGATAGGGGCGGGCGAGGCGGTCGAAGTTGGGGGCGGTGGTCATGCGAGGGCCGGGAGGAGGAAGAGTAAGAGGGGGGTGAGGAGGACAGCGTCGGCGAGGGTGCGGAGGGTGAGAGGGGCGAGGGTGGTGGAGCGGCGGTTGAGCAGGGCGAGGAGGAGGGCGGAGAGCGAGAAGCAGGCGAGGAGGGCGGCTTGGGCGGGCTGATGGACGAGGGCGAGGGTGAGGGCGGCGGCGAGGCAGGCGGCAGCCAGCGTGGGGGCGGGGATGCGGGTGGAGGTGCGGTGGGATTCCCAGGAATCGATGGCGTGGCAGTTGAGCCAGGCGAGGAGGATGGCGGCGAGGGCGACGGGGGCGAGGGTGAGCGGGGCTGGCGTGCGGGCGGCGACAGGGAGGACGCAGGCGAGGGAGAAGATGAGGCCGACGAGGAATTCTTTGGGGATGCGGGCGCGGGACGCGGGCAGATGGGCTGGCAGGTGCACGGCGGCGAAGTAGGCGAGGGCGGCGAGGGCGAGGAGGGTGTTGCGCGGGCGGGCGGAAGGGGGCATCTGGCTGTGGGCGATGACGAGGGCGGCGAGGAGGGAGGCGGCGGCGAGGGGGAAGCAGAGGCGACGGTGACGCCAGTGGAAGTGGTGGCGGGCCTGGAGGGTGGTGGCGCGGGAACGGGCGTCGAGGAGGCGGTCAAATAGATAGACGGCCCAGGTGCCGAGGGCAAGTACGAGGGGAATCCAGAGGGGGAGGGTGAGGTGTGCCGCGCGGGCGAAGGCAAGGGTCCAGAGGACGGCAACGGTGGGCGCGTCGAAGCTGGTGAGGTGCCAGAGGTGGAGCGGACGCAGAAGGGGTGAGGCAGGGAGCGTGGTGGGGAGGTTGGCCTGGATTGGGGAAGTGGCCGCCATGGATTGATTGTACGGCGGGGGGAGTGGGGAGTGTGCAATGCCCGAAGTGGTTCGGGGCGAGCGTGGCGGAGGTGCGCGGGGGTGAGATGGGCGGAGGTTGTCGGCTAGAATGTTCGGATGGACGAATTTACACGAATCAAGCGCCTGCCCCCGTATGTCTTCAACATAACCGGGGAGATGAAGGTCGCGGCGCGGCGGCGCGGCGAGGACATTATTGACTTTGGCATGGGGAACCCGGATGGGGCGACGCCGAAGCATATTGTAGACAAGCTGATTGAGGCGACGCTGAAGCCTGTGACGCACCGTTACTCGGTGTCAAAGGGCGTGCCGCGGCTGCGGAAGGCGATTTGCACCTGGTACCAGACGCGGTACGGGGTGGAGTTGGACGCGAATACGGAAGCGATTGTGACGATTGGGTCGAAGGAGGGCATTGCGCACCTGTGTTTGGCGATTTTGGACTCAAATGACACGGTGGTGGTGCCGAACCCGAGCTATCCGATTCATATCTATGGGCCGGCGATTGCGGGCGCGCATGTGGTGAGCGTGCCGGTGCACAACCAGGAGCAGTTTCTGGCGGAGCTGGAGAATTTGATTCCGCGGATGATGCCGCGACCGAAGGCGCTGATTGTGAACTTTCCGTCGAATCCGACGGGTGAGTGCGTGGAGCTGCCGTTTTTGGCCCGGCTGGTGGATTTGGCGCGGGAGTATGGGTTCTATCTGATTCACGATTTGGCGTATGCGGATATTGCGTTTGACGGGTACAAGCCGCCGAGCGTGATGCAGGTGCCGGGCGCGAAGGATGTTGCGGTGGAGTTTTTTACGCTGAGCAAGAGCTACAACATGCCGGGCTGGCGTGTGGGCTTTATGGTGGGCAACAAGACGCTGGTGGGCGCGCTGGGGCGGCTGAAGAGCTATTTTGACTACGGGACATTTACGCCAATCCAGGTGGCGTCGATATTGGCACTGGAAGGGCCGCAGGAGTGCGTGGCGGAGATTTGCGAAATCTATCGGAAGCGGCGGAATGTGCTGGTGGAAGGGCTGAACCACTTGGGCTGGCCGGTGGCTCTGCCAAAGGCGACGATGTTTGTGTGGGCGAAGATTCCGGAGCAGTACGCGCATTTGGGATCACTGGAGTTCAGCAAGAAGCTGCTGACGGACGCGAAGGTTGCGGTGAGCCCTGGGGTGGGCTTTGGCGAGTACGGCGACGGGCATGTGAGGTTTGCGCTGATTGAGAATGAAGAGCGAACTCGGCAGGCGTTGCGGGGGATAAAGGCGATGTTTGCGGGGAAGGTGTTTGCGGAGAAGGCGCTTGCGGAGCAAAAGGGCTAGCTGGGGAAAGAAAGGATGCCCGCTGGGTTGCCCGTCGGGTATTTCTGCTTTTGGCGGATTACGCGGCGGTTCGGGCGCTGATTTCTAGGATGGTGCCGTCGGCTTTTTGCAGGTAGGCGACGATGTTGAAGAGGTTTCGGGCCTGGGGATTGCCGGACGGACTTAACATGCGCATGAGGCTTTTGGGGGAGCGGTTGAGCGCTTCTCCGAGAGCGAGGAAGCCGACGGTACCGTTGACGTACTCACGGAGGACGGATTTTCCGGTTTCGAGGTCGCCGGCGACCATGCAGGCGACGGCTTCGGAGAGCAGGGCGCGGCGGAAGTCGCGATGCTGTTCGAGGTCGGCTTTGATGGTGTCGGTGAAGCTGCGGGTGGTCATGGCTGCATCCCTTTCGTGCGTTTGTATTCCTGCCAGAGAGCTTGCGCAGTTTCAATGTCTGCCTGCTGTCGCTTCTTTGAGCCGCCGCCGAGCAGGATTACCAAGCGGTCTCCGTCTTTGCCGAAATACACCCGGTAGCCCGGGCCAAAGTCCATTCGGAGTTCAAAAATCCCGCTCCCCGCACCTTTCGCGGCAGAGAAGTTTCCGGATTCCAGACGAAGAACTGCGACGGCTATCCTGGCTCGTGCTGTGGGGTCGAGTGCTTCTCGCCACTTTGCGAAGGGGGATACTCCGCGGGAAGTGACATATTCCCTAATCTCAATCACGAATCAGAGTAGCACAAATGTTACTCGGGTCGGTGGGGTTCTGCAGAAGAAATATCGGGCGGAGTGCCATCCAGCAGGGCCAGCAGGGCTGGTTCGTCGAGGATGGGGATGTTGAGTTCCTGGGCTTTGGTGAGTTTGGAGCCAGCTTCTTCGCCGGCGACGACGTAGCTGGTTTTCTTGCTGACGGAGCCGGAGACTTTGCCGCCGGCGGACTCGATTTTCTCTTTGGCCTGGTCGCGGCTGAGGGTGGGCAGGGTGCCGGTGAGGACGAAGGTGAGGCCGGCTAGCTGATCGGTGCGGATGCGCTTTTCGGCGGTCATCTTGAGGCCGAGCTCGGTGAGGCGGGCGACCAGGGCGCGGTTGCGGTCGTTGGCAAAGAACTCAAGGGCTGCGGCGGCGACCTTGGGGCCGACTTCCTCGACGCGTTCGAGATCGGGCTGGGTGGCGGCGGCGAGGGCTTCCATGGAGCCGAAGTCGGCGGCGAGCAGCTGGGCGGTGCGCTCGCCGACGAAGCGGATGCCGAGGCCCATGAGGAGGCGGGCGAGGCCGGCCTGCTTGGAGGCCTCGATTTGGGAGAGGAGGGTGGTGGCGGATTTCTCGCCCATGCGCTCGAGGGTGAGGAGCTGTTCCAGGTTGAGGGCGTAGAGGTCGGCGACTGAGGCGATGAGTTGGGTGTCGAGGAGCTGGGCGACGATGGCTTCGCCGAGGCCTTCGATGTTCATGACTTCGCGGCGGGAGAAGTGGAGGATGGATTCGCGGAGCTTGGCGGGGCAGTCGATGTTGGTGCAGCGGAAGTCGACTTCGCCTTCGGCGCGGTGGACGGGCTCGTGGCAGTCGGGGCAGGTGGTGGGGAAGAGGAAGTCGGTGTGGCCGGCGGGGTGATCGGGGTCGGTGATGACTTCGACGACTTTGGGGATGACGTCGCCGCCGCGTTCGATTTTGACCCAGGAGCCCAGTTTGAGGCCGAGGCGGGCGATTTCGTCGGCGTTGTGAAGGGTGGCGCGGGAGACGGTGGTGCCGCCGACGAAGACGGGAGCGAGCTCGGCGACGGGGGTGAGCTTGCCGGTGCGGCCGACCTGGACGGTGATGGACTGGACCTGGGTGAGAGCGGCCTGGGCGGTGAATTTGTAGGCGATGGCCGAGCGGGGGGCGCGACCGGTGTAGCCGAGGCGGAGCTGGGTGGGGTGGCTGTCGACCTTGATGACGACGCCGTCGATTTCGTAGGGGAGGGATTCGCGGAGGGATTCGGCCTGGGCGATGAAGGTGAGGAGTTCGTCGACGGTGGCGAGGGTTTTGCGATGGCTGTTGACGCGGAAGCCGAGGGCGGTGAGGGCGTCGAGGGTGGCTTGCTGGCCCTGGGCGAGGTAGTCGCCGTTTTGCAGCAGGAAGTAGGCGTAGAAGTCGAGGCGGCGCTGGGCGACGATGGTGGGATCGAGGGTGCGGAGGGTTCCAGCGGCGGCGTTGCGGGGGTTGACGGCGGGGGCGAGGCCGTCGCGTTCGCGGTCGAGGTTGAGGCGCTGGAAGCTGGCGAGTGGCATGACCACCTCTCCGCGGACCTCGAAAGCCTGGCCGGCTGGGCGGACGCCTTCGGCGGGGTCGGACTGGGGGTTGCTGGACTCGAATAAAGTTTGCTGGGGTTCGAGCAGTGCGGCTTTGGTGAGCTTTTCCGGGGAGATGGTGAGGGGGACGCTCTTGATGGTGCGGACGTTGGAGGTGACATCTTCGCCGGTGGAGCCGTCGCCGCGGGTGATGCCTCGGAGTAGGTTGGCGCGGCCATCGGGCGTGAGGTCGTAGTGGAGGGCTAGGGAGAGGCCGTCGAGCTTGAGTTCGGCGACGTAGCGGACGGGCATGTCTCCGGCGAGTTCGCGGACGCGGGTATCCCAGGCGCGGAGCTCGTCGGCGGAGTAGGCGTTTTCGAGCGACAGCATGGGGCGGGAGTGGGCGACCTTCTGGAAGCCTTCCGCTGGGCGGCCACCGACGCGTTGGGTGGGCGAGTCGGGTGTGACGAGGCCGGGGTGCTCGGCTTCGAGGGCCTTGAGCTCGCGCATGAGCAGGTCGTAGGCGGCGTCGGTGATTTCGGGCGCGTCGAGGACGTAGTAGAGATGCTCGTGGTGACGGAGCTGGTCACGGAGCTCGGCGGCGCGGGCGCCCGGATCGGGAAGGGTGCTCATGGGGTGGATTATAAAGGGCGGCAGGCTAGGCGCGGATGCGGTAGCGGAGGCGGGTGTTTTCGCTGAACCACATGATGTAGTTGGTTCCCCAGGCGTTGTTGTAGAGGTTGGCGTGGATGCCGGAAGTTAGGTCGGGCTGGGCGTGGGAGAAGTTGATGGGGGATTTTTCGCCGAGGGCGATGAGGGGGGCGTCGAGGGCTTCCAAGGCGAAGGTGTGGCCGTTGGCAGAGTGGGAGACGCCGGTGGAGACGGCGTGGAGGTGGCGGCTGCCGCCGGAGGCGACGGAGAGAGGGGCGATTCGTTCGCCGGATTTGTCGAATAACCATTTTGAGGGGTCGTCGACGATGGGCGAGAAGGAGAGCCAGAGGGCTTCGGGCATGCGCGTGGCGGGCTTGTCGAACCAGGAGAGGGCAAGGTCGATGACGGGCTCGGCGTGGGGCAGGGTGAGGGCGAGGTATGCGCGGGCGGGTGCGGCGACCTGAGGGGACGCGCCGGGGAAGTGGAGGCGGGCGAGGATGTGGTGGGCGTGGTCGTCGCGGGTAATCTGGAGGGCGTCGAGGGCGGGTTGCCAGTCACGGCTGACGGCGCCGAAGTGTTCGATGTTGGGCTTGCCGAAGTCCTTGAAGGCCCAGTCTTCCTGGCTGCGGACATAGTTTGCGAAGAAGCGGGAGTAGTCGGCCTGGGAGAGGGTTTGGTAGGTGAAGCGGGCGAGGGGGTGGGTGGGTGAGGCCCATTCGCGGCCGGATTTGCGGTTGCGGAGCTGGATGATGGCTCCGGTGACGGGGTCGATGGTGAGGGTGAAGTGGGTGGTTTCGATGGGTGTGGCTGGGGTGGCGGCGGGGGTGGTGAGGACGGGTTCGGAGATGGAGTTGATGGAGTGGAGGGCGGCTTCGGCCTCGGTGCGGAGGGGAGTGGGCAGGGTGGCGAGGCCGTCGAGGAGAGCCTGGCGTTTTTCGTCCCAGCTATGGCGGACGACCTGGTAATGGGGGGTGGGGAGCATGGGGGCGAGGTCGGCGGGGAGGTAATGGTCGAAGTCGAGCCAGGTTTTGGTGTCGGTGCCCCAGGTGTGCTCGACCTCAAGGAGGAGGCGGCGGAGGAGGTTGAGGTCGGTAGTGTCGCCGGTTTTGAAGTGGCCGTGGGCGATCCAGCGCTGGCGGAGGCGGGCGACTTCGCGGTAGCGGGCGATCTTGAGTGGGTCGCTGGCGATGCCGTAGATCCAGGAGTCGCCGATCTCGTCGGTGATGACGGGGAGGTGGGCGGCGAGGGGCTGGATGGCGTTGGCGATGGTGGTGAGGTTGGCGGCGCGGATGGTGGCGCCGGGGAATTGTTTGGCGAGGTTGGTGTGGAGGGAGGCGACTTCGTCAGGGGTGTGGGGGCCGGCGTTGTCGTCACGGACGACGATGGCGATGGCGAGGTCGGTGCCGGGGAGTTGCTGCACGGTGCCGTAGCCGGGGTGGTAGAGGACGTTGAGGGATTGGCCGGCGCGGTTGCGCCACTGGAAGAAGGGGGGCAGGTCGGCGGTGGTGCTGGCGTCGTTGACGCCGATGTCGAGGAAGGTGACGCCGGCGGCGGCGAGGGGGGCGATGAGGCCGCGGGTGTGGCCGGGGACGTCGGTCATCTTGGCACCGGTGGTGTGGGTGCCGAAGCGGGAGTCGAGGGCGCGGGCGATGCTGATGCTGCCCTGAATCATGGAGGGGTCGAGCATCTCGGACTGCCAGGTGAAGGGCAGGGCGTGCCAGGCGATGTGGCCGCGGGCGATGGCTGACTCCATGGCTCGGCGGTCGGCGGGGTTGGCCTGCTCGAGGTACTCGTAGAGGAGCCAGGAGCCGGTGGTCCAGATGTAGCCGGGGTGGTCGCCCTGGTGGAGCTGCTGGCCGAGAGCTATGGCCTGAGGGAAGTACTGGGTGAAGTACTTGGCGACGACGTTGGCCTGGGTGTCAATGAAGCCGGCGTCGAAGTGGCACTTGGTCAGGACGAGGACGGTTTTGACGGGCGGATTGGCCGGCTGGGCGAGGGTGCGGAGGGGGCGGGCGAGGGTGGTAGCGCCGAGGACGAGGAGGGAGGACTGGACGAAATGGCGACGTTGCATGGGACCTCAAGCTGGGTACGGAAGGACAGGGAATGCTAGCACAGGTGCGGGATGGGATGCAGATGGGCGGCGATGCAGAAAATGCGGCCGGGGATTGAACAAGTTGGGGGTTGGGAGCGTATTGTTCTGCGTGAGGGCAAGACGATGAGCACAACAGCATACGGGAACGCGATGTACACGGATCCACAGATGGTCTTCCAGATGCAGTACCAGGCGGTGCGGCGGGATGAGGTGGTTGGGGTGCTGCTGGCGCTGTTTTTGGGCGGGTTCGGAATTCACCACTTTTACCTGGGGCGGACGGGCCTGGGAATCCTGTACATCATTTTCTCCTGGACCGGGATTCCTTGGATTCTGGGATTTATTGAGTGCTTCTTCATGCCGGGGCGGGTGCGGATGTACAACGCGATGCAGGCGGTGGCGATAGCGACGGCGCTGGGGATTGGGGTTCCGGGATGGACGGCGTACCCGGGGTGGGTTGCGCCGGGGTATGGCGGGCCGGTGACGGTGAACGTGAATGCGCCGGGGGCTGGCCAGGCCTACGGGCAGGCAGGTGCGGTGCCGGCGGCGATGCAGGCTTGCACGCATTGCGGGCAGGTGAGCCCGGCGGGTTCGCGGTTCTGCTCGGCTTGCGGGACGGGGATGGTTGGCTAGGCGGATTGCGGGGAAAGCTGCCGAATTGGGGTCAAAGGGGGGGGGAGGGGGTGTTTTTTGCGGGAAATGCCTCGTATGTTGTTGATTGAGGATGAGTTAGAAGGCGGTTACCTGGTTGCAAATCGGGTGTTTTTCGTGTGTTTTTGTGCGCATTCTGCGCGGGTTTTTGTGGGTTGAGAGGGTTGGGGTAATGTTACCTGGGTACTGTGGCCGGGAGCAGGGTTCTGGAGTGCTTGTTATGATTGTGCGCTTTTTGGGGGAAATTGCATGCAAGTACAGAAATCAGAAATCAGAGATCAGTGGTCAGTGGTCAGTGATCAGTGGTCGGTGGTAAGGGAGCAGGGGTCAGGGGGAGAAGCGGGGCTAGCGGGGTTGGTGTAGCTATCGGAGTTGGCCGGTTAGCAAGTTAGCGGTTTAGCGAGTCAGCGCACGGGGTGCGGGCATAGCGGGTGGCGGAATGAGGTGGGGTTTGGTGGGAGGAGTGGGGCGTTCCTCGTATGGGCGCCAAGGACGGTGGCTCCGGTGGCGTGTGGCTGGGCTGGGGCGGCAGCATAATACTATACCAGGGTAGGGTATATAGGATGATTTCTTGTGTGTTGGATGGATGGCGTGTGTGTATGATGGGGCCGGGGGTGCGGGTGGCGAAGGGGACGTTGAGTGGGGCGGGGTTGGCGGCGGCGTTTCCGGCGGTGGGGTCGGGGGTGGTGCCGAGTTGTCCTGCGCCGACGGTGGCAAACGGGTTTGCGCTGACCAGCCAGTATTTGCTGGGCTTGGGTGGGGAGCAGGTGACGGAGCTGAATGGGGCCGGGACCTGGCAGCACACCAACGTGTGGCAGGGTGCGCGGCTGGCAGCGACGTACACCTCGACGGGGCTGCATTTTGACATTGCCGACCCGCTCACCACCCCACGGACCTGGACCTGTCCGTGGGGGCCCCGGAACGGCACCAAGCGGGTGCAGGCGACGGTTTCGAGTACGGGGCTGGGTGTGGCGGAGCTGAACTGCCTGAGTTTGCCGTTTGGCAATGGGCTGGGCAATGCCCGGACGGCGAACTGCGTGGCCGTGGGTGTGGGCGGGGTGGATGCCACGGAGCAGCACTTTACCGGCAAAGAACGCGACTCCGAATCAGGCAACGACTACTTCGGGGATCGCTACTTCGCGAGTACGATGGGCCGCTTCCTGAGTCCAGACCCAGGGCCATGGAAGCTCGACGACCCCCAATACTTCAACATGTATAGCTATGCTCTCAACAATCCCCTCC
>CAIVDV010000027.1 GCA_903904755.1 uncultured Acidobacteriaceae bacterium
ATTTCATACCCATCCCCGCGGGGTACACGTCGCCGGAGTATTTCAACGTCGACTACGGCGGCAACATGCCCGCTGTCACGACTACGTCCCTCGATTCTGTGGCGGCTGGCGGCTCGTCGGCGGCAGAGGGGGGTCCCTCGGCAGCGCCCGGCCGCGCCAACCTCGACGACGACGATGCCGAGCTCGACGACGTGGGCCAGGCTCTCACTTTGATCCTGCCCCCTGTCGAACCCTCGCCACCGACGTTGATTTGTGAGACTCCTGGCGATGGAGAGCCGCTCGGTGCTGGAGAGCCTGGGTCGACACCACCTGCCGCTGTGGCGACTCCGGCACCGGCGGCGGCGCCCGCGCTCGCTTCATCCCCCGCTACCTCGCCCGCAGCGATTGCAGCGCGTCCTTCTCCGCCAGCGGCCCCGCCTTATGTGCCAGATGCAGGCGATGGAGATCGGGCCGGTGCTGGGGCGGCATCGGCCCCTCGCGAGATCTTGGAGCCTGGGTCGACTCCTCCTACCGCAGAGGCGACTCTGGCACCGGCGGCGCCCGCGCTCGCTTCATCACCCTCCGCTCCTTCGACCGCAGCGCGTCCCGCGCGCCCTTCTCCGCCTTCTGTGCCTACTGACGCTTCGCGGCCACCGCCCGCATCCTTGCAATTCGTAGGAAGCGTCTCTGGTGCTGTTCCTCAGTCAGGGCCAGGCAGCCACCAACGGGCGTCCAACCTCTCACCTGCACGACTTGCCGCGTGTGTCGCGAGTGGCAGCCCAGCGCAGCACGGTCGACGCGGTGTGACCCTGGGCGAATTGGCGCGACCTGTGTCCTCGATTGTTGAACAACGGTATTTTTTTGAGAATGTTGATTGTTTCTCAACGGGAGGGGGCAAAACTAATTGGGTTGCGTTTGGCGCTGCGTGGAACACCGAGGCAACTCTGCGAAACAGCAACGCTACGTCTGCGAGCGACGACTCGGACACCTGGTTCCATTTTACGACGGCTGGACATCTGCATGACTTCCAAAAGAAGGTTTTGAAGGAGGCAGCCGTCCTTGGTGCCACTCGGGAGGCGGCGATCATGATGGCTGCTAATTCCGGCGCGGCGGGCGCGGCTTCAGCTTCCGATGCCCATGGTCGGGGTACGAAAAGGCCCTCTTCTGCTACTGCTGGCCCTCCTACTACTACGGACCCTCCTTCTTCAGCTTCCGGCGCGAGTGCTGCCAAGTCGCGGCGCAGGCAGCTTGCCTCTGTTGCCACTGCACGCACTGCTGCTGCCGCCTCGCCGCCCCCTCCCCTTTCTACCGGCGCTCCAATTTCTCAACCCGCCGGCGGCGCGATCGCCGGCACTCTTTCCGCCGGACCTGCTCTGCCTTCCGCTGTCGTCGCACCGCCATTTCTGCCCTTCTACCCCGGTATGCAGCATACTTGGCCCCCCAATTTTCAGTGGCCGCCTCCAGGCTTCTTGCCTACGTCGTCTGGGCCTACACCTCAATTGCCTTCGCAAGCTCCTCGCCCTTACGCCCTCCCTGATCATTCGTCTAAGAAGCGTGGTGCCCCTGACGTTCCCAAAAGATGCTCACGATGCAATCGCTTGTTGGGCGGGGCTAAGAGGCTAGGGTTTATCCATTTGCCCATCGTAAAGGGGGAGCCTGCGG
>CAIVDV010000028.1 GCA_903904755.1 uncultured Acidobacteriaceae bacterium
GGAGCGGCCCCATTGGCTGCGTTAGTCGCTTGCCTGTTATCTTTGAATAGCAAGCGGCGCTCCCGCCTTGCCACTGGGGCCGCCGCGCTCGCCGGATCAAAATGACAATCTTTTTGAGAACTGGTCTAGCAGGCTGTTTCTTGCTCGAAGAGCATGGGCTTCCTCCTTCGCTCTACGAGCTACGGAGGACTCGTCGCTCTGGGGCGATGCGGGGCTTCCGGAACGGGCTGAAGCCCGAACAACGTGCTTAGAACCGGACGGGCTGCCGCGAAGCGAACCCTGATATACTCGGAGGGGCTGAGGCCTGAACCCGTTGCGGCGCAACGGGGCAACTTTTATAGAGTCTGATGGATGCGGCCGAGGGCCATGAGGATGTAGCTGGTGGTGAGGACGGGGTCGGATTCCATCCAGCGGCCTTCGGCGTTGGACCAGGAGCCGTCGCCTTTTTGGAGGCCGAGGAGTTTCTGGGTGATGTCGGCGCGCCAGTCGATGAGCTTGCCGTCTTTGGTCTTGATGAAGTCGATCTTGGCGATGCTGAGGGCCTTGGCCATGGTCTGGTAGTAGTAGTAGAGGCCGGCGGCGCCGAGGCCGGGGTTTTCGTCGGGGTTGTAGTGGTTTTGCAGCCATTCGATGACGGCTTTGACGCGGGGGTCGTCTTTGTCGAGGCCGGCGTAGATGAAGCTGAGGAGGCCGGCGTAGCTGATGCTGCCGTAGCTGCGGAGGGAGATGCTGCCGTCGGGGTTGGGGACTTTGGCCCCACGGGTTTCGACGGGGTTGTAGATGAAGCCGCCGGCGTCGTCGGGGTCTTTGCTGACCCAACTGGATTTGTTGCTAGCGGGGCGGTTTTGGCAGCGCTGGATGAAGTCGATGGCGGCGCTGATGTTGAGCTGGGGCTCGTTTTTGGCGGCGTCGCCTTTGTCGGCGAGGAGGGCCTGGGAGTAGTAGAGGGCTTCGAGGGCGAAGGTCATGTTGGAGAGGTCGGCGTGCATGCCTTTGTCGTCGCCGTAGCCGATGCCGCCATCGAGGGGGTTGTCCTGCTTGCCCTTTTCGTCGGTGTCGATCTGGTTGTGGACGAGGTAGCGGCGGGCTTTGAGCATGACCTCTTCGTTCTCTGGCTTGTTGTTGAGGAGGAGTGCGGTGAGGGCGAGGGCGGTGTTGTAGTTGCCGCGGGCTTTGATGTAGATGCCGCCATCGGGCTTGGCGTTGGTGATGAGGAACTTGGTGGCTTTTTCGACTTCAGCGGGGACGGGATCGCTGGGCTTGCGGTTGGGGTCGAGCATGAAGCTGATGATGCCGAGGCCGGTGATGGCGACGGGTTCGGCCTCTCCCCACTGGCCGGTGGTGGGGTTTTGTTTGGAGCGCAGGAAATTGAGGCCGCGCTCGACGCTGAGGCGGAGCTCCTGCTTGAGGGATTCGTTGCGGGCGACCTGGGTGGCGGCCTGGGGGAAGGCGGTGGCGGTGCCGAGCGCCAGGGTGAGGAGGAAGGTGGGGATTTTCATGGTACTGGTAACTGGATGTGAAAAGAGGGCGGCGTCAACGGGCAAGGGGGACGTCTTGTGGGAGGGACGATTCTTGACCATGCCGTGAGGGAGGTGGGCGCTTTTTGACCAGCGGTAGTTCGCGGGCCGGAGATGTAGGCCTACGGAATACACGGAACAGACGGAAAATCAGAAGCAATCTCGTGCCTGTTTTCTTGTCCATGGCTTGGCTGCGGTGGCTACTTTTTGACCGGAGAAGGGTGTGCGAAGCGGATTTCCGGTATGGCGAGCCTGGGGAAGGCTCGGGTTGCCGCAGAGCACCTGAACTCAAGGCAGCTTGATTGTGGAACGAAGGGTAACCCGGAGGTATTTGGGAGCGGTTTGCACGAAGTAAGCTTTCCAGATTCCGGCTAAAGCCGGTACTACAAAACGTGCGCTGGCTGGTTTCAGATCTGGGGCGATGTGGAGCTTCCGGAACGGGCTGCTGCGA
>CAIVDV010000029.1 GCA_903904755.1 uncultured Acidobacteriaceae bacterium
ACCGGTGATCATGTTCTTGATGTAATCCGCGTGACCAGGGCAGTCCACGTGCGCGTAGTGACGGTTCGCCGTCTCATACTCAACGTGCGCCGTCGCAATCGTGATACCACGCTCGCGCTCTTCCGGTGCGTTGTCAATCGTGTCGAACGAACGGAAGGTGTTCTTCGGATTGTGCTTGGAAAGCACCTTCGTGATCGCCGCCGTCAACGTCGTCTTGCCGTGATCAATGTGCCCGATCGTTCCCACATTTACGTGCGGCTTCGAACGGTCAAATTTCTCCTTCGCCATGTTCCTGTCCTCAATTCCCTTTCGGGCTACTCAACTGCTTTTTACTCTCGGGGCGCCGGCTGTCCGGCTCCAGCCCCACAAAACCTGTTCATCGTTGCGCTCGCCCTGCGGCAAGCGCCTCGCCTATTTGCCCTGCGCGCGGCCGATAATTTCATCGGCAATCATGCGGGGCGCTTCTTCGTAGCGGGCAAACTGCATCGAGTACGATGCGCGGCCCTGTGTGGACGAACGAATGTCGTTCACATAGCCAAACATTTCCTTCAGCGGAACAATCGCCTTCACCAGTTGCGAACCGGCAGCATGCTCCAGGCTTTCGATACGGCCGCGGCGGGAGTTGATGTCGCCGATGATGGTGCCCACAAACTCCTCGGGAACCGTCACTTCGACTGCCATCACCGGCTCCAGCAGAACCGGGCTCGCCTTGCGGGCGGCTTCCTTGAATGCCATCGATCCGGCAATCTTGTACGCCATTTCGTTCGAGTCAACATCGTGATAGCTGCCGTCGTACAGGCTCACCGTAATATCAACCATCGGGAAGCCGGCCAGAACGCCATTCTCAATCGCTTCCTGAATGCCCTGGTCGATAGGCTTGATGTATTCCTTCGGAATCGTGCCGCCCTTGATGTCGTTGGTAAACTCGTAGCCCTTGCCCGGCTCGCTCGGCGAGATACGGATCTTGCAGTGTCCGTAGTTGCCCGAGCCACCCGTCTGGCGAATGTACTTGCCTTCGGCTTCAGCATTCTTGCGAATCGTCTCGCGGAATGCCACCTTCGGCTCGCCCACGTTCGCCTCCACGCGATGCTCGCGCTTCATGCGGTCCACCAGAATTTCCAGGTGCAACTCGCCCATGCCCGAGATAATCGTCTGGCCGGATTCCTCGTCGGTCCGCACCTTGAAGGTGGGATCCTCGTCGGAGAGCTTGGAGAGCGCCATGCCCATCTTTTCCTGGTCGGCCTTCGTCTTGGGCTCAATCGCCACAGAGATAACCGGCTCCGGGAACGTAATCGCCGACAGCGCAATCGGATGCTGCGGACTGCACAGCGTATCGCCCGTCTTCAGTTCCTTCATGCCCACGCAGGCGCAGATGTCGCCGGCCATGATTTCGGAGATGTCTTCACGCTTGTTGGCGTGCATCTTCACCAGGCGACCCACGCGCTCGGTCTTGCCCGTGCGCGGATTCATCACCGTGTCACCGGTGCGCAGAACGCCCGAGTACACGCGAATGAAGCCCAGCTTGCCGAAAGGATCGTTGATCAGCTTGAAGCCCAGCGCCGAGAACGGCTCGCTGTCATCCGAGTGACGGATAAACGTCTCTTCGATGTTGGCCGGGTTCAGCCCCACAATCGGAGGAATGTCGAGCGGGCTCGGCAGATAATCGACCACCGCGTCCAGCAGCGTCTGCACGCCCTTGTTCTTGAATGCGGATCCGCAGAGAACCGGGAACAGCTTCAGGTCCAGCGTCGCCTTGCGCAGGCCGGCCTTCAACTGAGCCGCGGTCGGCATATCGCCGTCCAGGAACTGCACCAGAATCTCGTCGTCCGACTCGGCAACCAGCTCCACCAGCTGCATCCGGAAGGCTTCCGCCTTCTTCAGCAGGTTCTCGGGAATCTCTTCCACCGAGTACTTGGCGCCCATCGTCTCATCGTGCCACACAATGGCCTTCATCTCCATCAGGTCGATGACGCCCTTGAAGTTGGCTTCCGCACCAATCGGAATCTGAATCGCAACCGGGCGCGCGCCCAGCCGCTTGCGGATGGACTCCAGCACCAGCTCAAAATCGGCACCGTTCTTGTCCATCTTGTTCACAAAGCAGATGCGGGGAACGCGATACTTGTCGCCCTGGCGCCACACCGTTTCCGTCTGCGGCTGCACGCCGGAAACCGAGTCGAACACCGCTACCGCGCCGTCCAGCACGCGCAGGGAGCGCTCCACCTCGGCCGTGAAATCCACGTGACCGGGCGTGTCGATGATGTTGATGCGGATGTTGTTCCAGGTGCAGGTCGTGGCGGCCGAGGTAATCGTGATGCCGCGCTCCTGCTCCTGCTCCATGTAGTCCATCGTCGCGGTGCCTTCGTGCACTTCTCCAATACGGTGCGTGATGCCCGTATAGAAGAGAATGCGCTCGGTGGCAGTCGTCTTTCCGGCGTCAATGTGCGCCATGATACCGATATTCCGGCAACGATTCAGAGGTACAGTGCGAGCCACTTGAAACTCTTCCTTGCGAACTGCCTGTTCGCGGTTGGTCTTTCCCTTTGCTTCGAGCCGGCTCATCCTGCCGCCGGCCCGTCCATCTCGTTATGCGTCCCGCCTACCAGCGGTAGTGCGCAAATGCCTTGTTGGCTTCGGCCATGCGATGAACGTCTTCCTTCTTCTTCATCGCGGCGCCGCGGCCGTTGGCTGCATCCAGCAGCTCGTTGGTCAACTTGTCGACCATGCCCTTTTCACCACGGGCGCGCCCGTAGTTGATCAGCCAGCGAATCGCCAGCGAGGTGCGCCGCTCCGGGTTCACTTCGATCGGCACCTGGTAGTTCGCGCCACCCACACGGCGGCTCTTCACTTCCAGCACCGGCTTGCAGTTCTCAACCGCGCGCTTGAACAGCTTCAGAGCCTCATCGCCACCCTTCGCCTCGAGGTTCGTCATCGAGGTGTAGAAGATGGTCTGCGCGGTCGACTTCTTGCCGCCCCACATCAGAGAGTTCACAAACTTGGTAACCAGGGTCGAGCCGTAGACCGGATCCGGTGCTACTTCCCGCTTTGCAATGTGACCTTTTCTAGGCATGGTTCCTTTGTTCCTTTGCGGCCAGGCTGGCCGGCCGCGTCCATCCAACTCACAACTTCAGGTAGAGCAAGTCCGCACCCTCGGTGCGGAGCGCGGCTACCTACTTCTTCTTGCCACCCTTTGCGGCAGGCGCGCCGGCCTTGCCACGCTTGGCGCCGTACTTCGAACGGCTCTGCGTGCGCTTCGATACGCCCACTGAATCCAGCGTGCCGCGCACCACGTGATAGCGAACACCCGGCAAATCCTTCACACGGCCGCCGCGAATCAGCACAATCGAGTGCTCCTGCAGGTTGTGGCCTTCCCCTGGAATGTAGCTCGTCACTTCAATTCCATTGGTCAGGCGCACACGAGCTACCTTGCGCAGTGCCGAGTTCGGCTTCTTGGGGGTCTGCGTGTAAACACGCGTGCAGACGCCGCGCCGCTGCGGGCAGGCCTGCAGCGCAGGCGATGCCGTCTTGTACCGTGGGGCCGTGCGCCCCTTGCGAACCAGCTGACTGAAAGTAGGCAAACCGTTACTCCTTGCTAAATCCCCCATGGCCCTGCCACAGGAAAACAAACCACTCAAAACTTCCGGACAGCTCCGCGCAACAATTTGCTCCGCACGCAGCACGCTCCAGATACTCCGGAGCGCAAACGCACGGAAGCGCCAATTGCTGCTTCGCGTCTGTCCCAAAACCAATATCAGACGAAAACCGGGACGGTGACCGCACGCCTCTCTTCCAAGAAGGCCGATTCCGTTTCCGCAGTTCCGGCCTGCATAATCCTCCAAGGTGGAGGGGGTCGCAGGCACCGTAGCGACAAGTCCCAGCCCGCACAAGATCGAGCCAACTTCAGGACAGATTTACCGGGAGGCCGACTTCGCCATACCCCTTGGCAGCCCTCAACTCCTCGCATCGGGTCCAATTTCCCCCTCTGCCGGACTGCCTTGCAACTTCGTGGGAGTTCAACGCACGCACGAAGCCGCTCTTGTGGAACCTTCTTACGATAGCAAGAAATTGGGGCTGAGGTCAACGGTTGCGACCCTGGGAGGTGGAAAAAATCCGGCCCCGCCTCTTCCCTTCTCCTCACAAACCACACTCCCAGCCACATTACCGCCCAAAACCAGCCCTTCCGCCCCCATCCCGCCTATTTCTCCGTCGCCAGCCGAGTCTCCAGCAACTCCAGAAATTCCTTTTCCTTCGACTCCAGGCACACTTCCGCATTCGGTTCCCCGTCCAACTTCCGCGTGTACCCCTTCTCGTCCACCGCTATCCGCATCGGCGTCGCCGGGCACAACTCCGGCTTGAAACTCGCCGCCACCGCCACCGGGTCATACAGCGTGGGATTCTCATACCCCGTCCCCGCCGACCACTGCTGATACAACAGCGCCACCTGGTCTGCCACCGGCGTCCCCGCCGCCACCGCCTTCGCCCGCCCGGCCTTGTCCATCCTCACCTGCGTCGAATCCAGCGGCATCATATACAGCGGCACCCCCGAGCCCACCAGCGCCTGCGCACCCGCCGGGTCCCGGTTGATATTCCACTCCGCATCCGCCCCCCGCCGCTCGCCCTTCTCCCCGTCATAGCCGCGGTCAATGCTTCCCCCCATCAGCACCACCCGCCGCAGTTGCCTGAACGTCCCCGGATCCCGCCGGATCGCCTCGCCGATATTGAACAGCGGCCCAATCGCTATCAGCGTCAGCTTTCCCGGATTCGCGCGAATCGCCGTCAGCAGAGCCGTCACCCCGTCCCCGTGCGCCCGCGCCGGGCTCCGCCGCGCATACGCCGCCTGCGTCATCACGTTGTCAGTCACCGTATGCACGCCCGCCGTCACCGGCACATCCCTGCCCAGCCCCGCGCCCGCCAGGTACCGGTCCACCAGACGCGCCCGCAGCTCCGTATCTCCAAACGCCGTCGAAATCCCCACCAGCTTCAGCTCCGGCGACCGCAGAATCAGCCCCAGCGCAAACGCATCATCAATGTCGTCGCCAATATCGGTGTCCAGCCACACCAGTTGCGGGCTCGCCGGCACCACCGTTGCATCCCCCAGCCGCGCACCGGCAGCCTTCTGTCCAACAGCAACCGCCACCATGCAGCCAAAAAACATCACGCTCATTCCAGCCCTGCGTAAATTCATCATCACCACGCTCCACATTCCAGAGCACCTTTGTATCAGGCCCCGCCGCATGCAGGCGACAAATCATGCTGTTTGCGGTAGCATCAAGCCAGTTTCCGCGCCCCTTCCCGCATCCCCTGGCGCGTGACCGGAGAGGCTGGCATTGCCAAAGGGCGCACGAATGTTGTGGCTGTGGCTGTTCCTCGTTGCCTTGGGCGCAGGGATAACCGGTACTGCACCTGCCTTTGCCGATGCCACTCCGCCCACTCCCTCTGACAGCGCCGGAACCGGTCTCTTCAGCCTCGATACCGACCGCGAAGCCATGGCACCGCTCGACGGCAAATGGCGTTTCCACCCCGGCGACGACCCACGCTGGGCCGCCCCGGACTTCGACGACTCCACCTGGAAGCTCCTCGACAGCAGCTCCCCCTGGTCCGAACAGGGCTATCCCGCCATGGGCGGCTACGCCTGGTACCGCTTCCGCGTCGTCCTGCCTCCCGGCGAAAAACAGTACGCCATCGGACTCAGCGCCATCATGACCGGCTTCCAGATATTCGAGGATGGCAACCTCATCGGCAGTATCGGCGCAATCCAGCCCGCCGTCCTTCCCGCCACCGATTTCAATTTCCACGCCTTCCCTCTGCCCCCTGGCCATCCCAACCAGGCCCGAACCGTTGTCATCGCCCTCCGCGTCTGGCACGCCCCTGTCTGGGCCAGCTATGAAGGCGGCGGCCCCCAGCAGGGCGGCCATGTCGCCGGCCTCGCCAACCGCGTCGCGGCAGAAGCCCGCCACGCCTTCGGCCTGCACAAGCTCATCTTCGTCGACCTCTACGCCTACTCCATCGCCGCCGCCATGATCGCCATCACGATCTTCGGCCTCTTTCTCTTCCGCCCCAAAGAGACCGAATACCTCTGGTTTGCCGTCGTTCTCCTCGCCCAGGCCTCCGACGCCGCACTCAACATCCTCCACGAGATCTACTGGATCCTGCCCATCCCTGTCTTTGACCTCCTCGACGCCATCTGCATCGCCGTCGCCCAGATAGGCCTCATGTTCTTCCTCACCAGGGTCATGCGCCTGCCCCGCAACCTCCTCTGGAAGGCCCTCGTTGCCTTCGCCGTCCTCAGCCCCATCTTCGTCACCCTCTACGTCCCCGGCTGGATCTCCGTCCCCGCCTCCGCCATCCTCACCGTCCTCTTCGTCCTGCCCTCCTCCCTCTGGATGCTCGCCGTCCTCGTCCGCAACGCCATCCGCGGCGAGCTCACTGCCCGCCTCCTGCTCCTGCCCGTCTTCGCCTTTGAGGGCCTGTACGTCGCCGACAACGTCGTCGTCGCCCTCTACCAGTCCGGCGTCCACATCAACCCGCAGCTCTTTGAATCCGCCTGGATTACCGCGCCCTTCTCTGTCCATCCCAACGTCCTGGCCAATCTCATCTTCCTGCTGGCCATGCTCGGCTTCCTCATCCGCCGCTTCACCATCGCCCACCTCCGGGAAGAGCGACTCGAAGGCACCCTCGAGGCCGCACGCCAGGTCCAGCGCCTCCTCGTTCCAGAATCCACCCCCGCCATCCCCGGCTTCCGCGTGGAGTGCGTCTACCGCCCCGCCGATCTCGTCGGCGGAGACTTCTTCCAGATCGTCCCACTCCCCGACGGCGAACTCTTCCTCGTCGTCGGCGACGTCGCCGGCAAGGGCCTGCCCGCAGCCATGATGGTCTCCATGGTCCTCGGCTCCCTGCGCTCGGAAATGGCCTACTCCACCAACCCCGCCATCCTCCTCGCCGCCATGAACGAGCAGCTCGTCGGCCGCACCCTCTCCGCCCTCACCACCTGCCTCTGCGCCACCATCTCCCCGTCCGGCCGCATGCAAATCGCCACCGCCGGCCACATGGCACCCTACTGCAACGGCGTCGAACTCGAACTCCCCGGCGCACTCCCCCTCGGCATGATCTCCGGCGCCGGCTACGATCTCACCGAGTTCCAGCTCAACCCCGACGACCGCCTCGTCTTCCTCTCCGACGGCGTCCCCGAAGCCGGCTCCAAAAACGGACGAATGCTCGGCTTCGACGGCACCCTCGCCCTCTCCAGCAAGCCCGCCCAGGAAATCGCCCGCACCGCCATCGAACTCGGCCAGGAAGACGACATCACCGTCGTCACCGTCGAACTCTGCCCCTGCCCCCAGGGCCCCGCCCTCACCGTCGCTTCAGAAAGCTAGCTCAGGGTGCGATGCGGGTGCCCACAGTCCCTCCCACCTGGGGACCGTGGAATATCCTCCTCCCCGATCAAACCCAGGCGGCTCCGCCAACCCCGCTAGCTCCGCTCCCCGGTCCCTGACAATTACCATCTATCCATGCCTCACCCCACCCCGGCCAACCTCGAACTCTACGAAGCCCGACTGGTCCAGCTCGCCGACTCCGCCCTCGCCGACGCCGTCCGACGCAGCGGGTCACACCTCGCCTGCCGCCCCGGCTGCTCCCAGTGCTGCCACGGAGCCTTCCCACTCAACGCCCTCGACGCCCGCCGCCTCCGCGCCGGTATGGCCGCCCTTCGCATCTCCGACCCCGACCGCGCCACCCGTGTCAAAACCCGCGCCGTCGCATGGCTCGCCAAACACGGCCTCGACTTCCCCGGCAATGTCGAAACCGGCATCCTCGGCACCAGCGAGGCCGACGAACTCGCCTTCGAGGACTACGCCAACGACACCGCCTGCCCCGCCCTCGAACCCGAATCCGGCCTCTGCGACCTCTACTCCGCCCGCCCAATGACCTGCCGCGTCTTCGGCCCCCCCGTACGCTCCGGCGAAGAAGGCGGCCTCGCCGTCTGCGAACTCTGCTTCACCCACGCCGAACCCGAGGAAATCGCAGCCTGCGAAATGCTCCCCCCGCACCAGCAGGAAGACGCGCTCCTCCAGCAGTTGCCCCCCTCCCAGCGCGACACCCAAACCGTCGTCGCTTTCTGTCTGCTCCCCGACTACGCCCCTACTGCTTCTTGAGCACCGCCGTCGCCCGCTCATCGGCCACAATCGCCGACTCCAGTCGCCGAAAATCCCCCGCCCGCTCCGCCGACAAAAGCACCTGCTTCACCGTAAAATCCCGCTCGTACTCCAGTGTCCGCCCGTCCACCTTGTAGCTCGACCGGTATGACGCAAAATCCGTCTCCACATTCGCCCCGTCCGGCAGCTCATCCACCCCAAATCCATCCGGCAGCGCAATCGAAATCACTTCGTGCCAGTGCCCCGACTGCTCCAGCTCAATCGGCAGCGTACGCGGCTTGTTGTCAAAGGCCGCCGCCAACTCCCCCACCACATGCGGCCTCACCAGGAACAGCGCCCCCATTGCACGCCCATACTGCCGCGCCGTCACCGTGTAGTCCAGCTCAATCGGCTGGTCAAAGTGCTCCGGCTCAACGAACTTGAAGCTCTCCAGCGTCACCCCCGGAATCTCCTCGCCCAGCCTGTGCTCAATCTCGTCGTGCCGCTGCTTCTCGTCCGTTTCTTTAATCAGATACCGCAGTTCTCCGCCCACCGGCCCCGTATGCACCGTCACCACCAATCCCGCCAGCGTCCCATCCGCAGCCAGGGTAAACTTCCCCTTCCGCTCCGTCCCGTTCGCTGTTGCCTCCAGCACCGGCAGAGCAATCAATCCGGAATCCCCACCCGCAGCCAGCCCACCATACCCGCCCTGCAAATATGCCGGCAGCACACCCAGCGGCGTCCGCTGGTTCGTCGGGTCAAAAATCAAATACCGCTTCCCCGACCGCCCCGTCACCACCGACCGCAGCCGCGCGTCATGCTCACCCTCCGGCACCTCAATCGCCGTAATCATGTGGTTGCCCACCAGCGAGGGATTCTCCGGCGAAATCACTCCCCGGTCCGTATCCACAAACACGTAATGCGCCGTCACCCCCACCGCCTGCAGCAGCGAAATCGTAATCGTGCTCTT
This sequence comes from uncultured Acidobacteriaceae bacterium, assembly GCA_903904755.1. Taxonomy (GTDB): domain Bacteria; phylum Acidobacteriota; class Terriglobia; order Terriglobales; family Acidobacteriaceae; genus Acidicapsa. Next base: position 9,097 of record CAIVDV010000029.1, read on the forward strand.
GTCCTTGCAGTCCCCATAACGGTTCCGGTAAATCTGCTCCGCCGGATGCGCCTGCAACCCGCCAATCCCCCGCGTCACAATAAAGTACCGGAAATCCCGCTGCACATACTCCGATATCCGGCTCAGCTTCGTATAAAAATCCGGCGCCCCCGCCACCAGAGCCTGCGCCTTGGCCGTAATCTCCGCCGTCGGGTCCGGCTTGTGCGCCTCCAGTTGCTCCATCCACGCGCCAATCGCGTGCCACTGTGCCTCGGTGCCCTCAACCGCCGCATCACCCCACTGCACCGTCATCCGCCCGTTCATCGCCCGCCACGCCGGCACCGAAGGAATCAGCCGCAAATCCAGCCCCGGCACATTGTCCACCTGCCACCGGAAATGACCCGGATGCACCTCCGCCGCCTTCACCGCAGCCCACCCGCGCCACGTCTCCGCATGGTGCCGCCCCGCCGGCAAATCCACCTCCAGCGACTCCGTCACCACCGGCGAATCATGCTGCACCCGCCAGTTCATCTCATGGATATACGTCGGAAAAGTCGACTCCGACTCACACACCACCACTGCCCCCGGATCCACCCCCGGCGGCCGCGCCACACGAGTCCGCTCCGTGCTCAGCATGATCGCGTCCTGCGTATCCCCAAATTCACCAATATCCGGCTCCAGCGCCTGCAACTGCCGCCCATCCCCCGTAATCGTCCACCCTCGCAGCAAATTTATCCGCGTGCCTTCCTCGTACCAGGCCACGCACACCCCGTCCTCGCGTCCCTGCGGCTTCAGGATGCGCCGCACCGTCCGCTCCCGCTCCACCGCGTGCCCCTGCTCATCCACCGTCACCACCGTCTCGGAGTACAGCAGCACGCTCCCCGCCGTCCCCACCCGCGCCGGTGTAGCCGTCTTCGCCGCCGTCAGCCCCCAATCCGGCACCGGCCCCTTGTCCTTCGAACTGAACAGCGAATGATTGTCTGCCCGCAACATCAACGGCGCTGCAAGCATCCCCACCGCGACTGCCCATTCCACCCTGCGATTCAGCATGCTCTCTCCGTCCTACTTCTCTGTGTGCGTCAACACAATCTGCTGCTGGTCTGCCGCCGCCAGCTTCTGATAAAACTCCCGCAACTGCCCATAACTTCCCGGCTCAATAATCACAAAGTTCCGCGCCATGTTCCGGTTCACCGTCACCACATTCTTCGCCGCAACGGCAGCCGTCTTGTAAATCGCATGCTGCGGCAAACTCTCCGTCGCATCCGCGGGCAGTGTCTCCACCGCATACCCCTCCGGCAGCGTGTAGTCCACCTCATCCTTCACCGTCTCGGCAAAGTGCATATCCACTGCCGTCATCCGCGTCGCGTCCTCCACAAACGGATGATTCTTCCGCGAGGTAAACACCGTATACGGCAGGAACATCCGCTGCCCCGTCAGTGTCCCCAGTTGCCCACTCAGCGGAACCACCGCCATCAGCACGCTGTTGGTCTCCGCCAATCCCAGAAAGTGCCCCAGTTCCCCATGCACTCCCTCCGGCAGTATCCCCTCCAGCCAGTGGTTAAACTGCGTCTTCGTCTCGTCCTCGCCGTCGGTCAGCGCCATCTCCCGCCATCGCAACGCCTCCGGCCCGCTCAGCGTAATCCGCGCCGTCCCGCTCACGCTGCCGTCTGCAGCCACCGTCAGCCCCGCCGTCCGCGTCATCACCGCATCCTTGTACGTCACACCCGGCGTATTCGCCAGTTCCGTGCCCTTCTCCGTCTGCCGAATCCCACCCGCAAACGCATGGCGCCAGCTCAGTTGCCCAAACGTACAATACCGCTGCCCAGGGTCAAGAAACACATCTTTCCCGCCCAACTCGGCCACCACCACAATCTCCTCCACATCCCTCCGGTGGTCCTGGAACTGGTAAAACGAGAAAATATTCGGGTTGAAAATACCCTGCCCGCGGTCCGTCACTGCCATTGCATAAGCCTTGATCCCAACCGACCGCAACAGCGCAAGATACAACAGCGCCAGATCATCGCTCTCCCCGCTCTTCTGGTTCCAGATGTCCGTCGCCTTCCTGGCCTCTTTCAAATGCAGATCCTTCAGTTCCGTCTTCGTCTTCCGCCGCGAAAAATCCGTGTTGTCCAGTGCCATCACCGCGTCATACAGCTTCCGCGCCTTCGCCTCGTCCGTCGCCGCCCCCGCCACCAGCCCCTGCGCATCCTCCGCCAGCTTCTTGTCCTCCCCGGCAAACCGGTTCACATTCTTCGCCCAACGCTCCCCCGCATACTTCCAGAAATCTTCCTTGTTCGAGTACCCGGAGTAGTAGAAAATCACCCGGTACCGCACCGCATTCTCCGGCGGACCATACTCCTCCTTCGGCCCCGCCGGAATATCGGTCACATCCAGCGTGAACCGCCCCGCCAAGTCCTCCTTCACCTTCGCGCCCTCCGGCAGCACCGGCAGAAACATCGTGTACCCGCCGATATACTTCGTCTTCACAAACGTAAAGTGCGCCTTGTGCACAAAGTAGTCCTGCTGCACCTCCCACGTCGGTGGAAATGCCCACTCCTCTCCCCAGTGCACCTCCATCGTGTATTCCAAGATGCTGCCCACCTCCACATTCGGCAGCGTAAACACCTTCTGGTTCACCTCAAACTCTTCACTCTTGTTCACCAGCAGCGTCTCCGGCTTCACCTCCAGCGGATAAATACTCCCGTCCGAATGAATCGTCCGCCCCTTGATATCGGAAATCGTAAATACCTTCTTCAGATACCCGGCATTCACCGTCGCCAGCTCTTTGCCCTTCTCCGTCAACACCTTGATCCGCACCGAAATCCGCTCAAAATTGATGTTGTCGTCCGTCGATTCCTCGTAATTCAGGAACACCGCCGCCGCTCCCGGTGCCTTCGGGTCGGCCTTCATCGCCAGCTCCTCCGGCGTCGGCGGCTGAATCTGCGCAAAAACGCTCACCGGCAACAGCAACCCAATCACGGCAACTGCCAACATCCAGGGGCGCGAGCGTGGCATCGAATCTCTCCTTCTAGAGCCCGCTTCCGGCGGCACCGCAGCAAATCTGCGCTGGCAGAAAAAGCCGAATTCACAAAAATTAGATAGATTGCAGATAACACTAAGCGATACCCAGCACCACTGCAAGTGCGCCCGTCATGGATTCTTCATGCCCCGGCAAGGCACAATCATCCTTTCACCCCGCTACGCAGCCGGCCTCGTGCGAGACAATTGGTATTGCCGAAATCCATAACGCGAAAACCACTTTCGCCTTTCACTCCATCTCTGTTCCTCCGGGGCGATCCCACTATGATTCAAACCCTCGAACGCTACTTCGAATTCCAGCGCCTCGGCACCAACTGGCGCACTGAAATACTCGCCGGCATCACCACCTTCCTCACCATGGCCTATATCGTCCTGGTCAACCCATCCATTCTTTCCCTCACCGGAATGCCTCTCTCCGCCGTGACAGCGGCCACTTGCCTTTCCGCCGCTTTTGGTTCCATCCTCATGGGCGTCATCGCCCGCTATCCCATCGCCCTCGCCCCCGGCATGGGACTCAACGCCTACTTCACCTACACCGTCTGCCTCAAGATGCACATCCCCTGGCAAACCGCCCTCGGCGCCGTCTTCCTCTCCGGATGCATCTTTCTCCTCCTCACCGCCTTCGGCATCCGCCAGCTCATCCTCCGCTCCATCCCCCACGAGCTCTACGCCGCCGTCGCCGCCGGCATCGGACTCTTCATCGCCTTCATCGGACTCTCCAAAGCCGGCATCGTCGTCGCAGACCCCGCCACCATGGTCGGCCTCGGCAGCATCCGCCAGCCCCAAACAGCTCTCGCCCTCGTCGGCCTCGTCCTCATGGTCGCCCTCGAAATCTGGAAGGTCCGCGGCTCCATCCTCATCGGCGTCCTCGCCATCACCGGCCTCGACTGGGCCCTCGGCCTCATGCACTGGTCCCCAGGCTCCGGCGGCATGTCAGCCCTCACCGCCACCGCATTCCGCCTCGACCTCCCTGGCGCATTCCACGTCGGCCTCCTTGAAATCGTCTTCGTCTTCTTCTTCGTCGATCTCTTTGACAACCTCGGCACCCTCGTCGCCGTCACCAAGCGCGCCGGCCTCCTCGCCACTGACCACTCCATCCCCCGCCTCAACCGCATCCTCTTCACCGACGCCATCGCCACCATCTTCGGCTCCCTTACCGGCACCTCCACCGTCACCAGCTACGTCGAGTCCACTGCCGGCGTCGCCGCCGGCGGCCGCAGCGGCGTCACCGCCATCGTCACCGGCCTCTTCTTCCTCCTCGCCCTCGCTGCAGCACCCTTCATCGGCGTCGTCCCCGCAGCTGCCACCGCTCCCGCCCTCATCCTCGTCGGCTCCATGATGCTCGCCACCATCACCGAAATCCGCTGGACCGAGCCCCTCGTCGCCGTCCCCGCTTTCCTGACCCTCATCCTCATCCCCCTCACCTACTCCATCGCCAACGGCCTCGGCTTCGGCGTCATCGCCTGGGCCGTCCTCCACCTCGCCGCCGGCAAATTCCAGCGCAAAGACTGGCTCCTCTACCTCCTCGCCGCCCTCTTCCTCGCCCGTTTCCTCTATCTCTCGGCCAGTTAGGCAGTTACCCGGCCAACTCCCCTGTCGAAAAAGTGGTAAACCTGCACCAGCGCAAGGCCTTAAGATAGGATGAAATGCACGGCAACCGCTTACCCCAACCGGGTGCCCGGTTTCCTTCGCCAGCCTTACCCCTGGCGATGAGGTTCCTGATGGTTCCATGGCAAGACAGTTCGAAGCGGCTCTCCCTGCCGGCCACTGTTCTGGTCGCTTGCATCTCCTTGGCCGCCAGCCTGCTCGTCGCCGGCTGCGTCAACGTGCAAGGCTACACAGCGGTCAGCCAGGTCCGACTCATTGACGCCAGCTACAACGCCCCCGCCATCACCGTCACCGTCGAAGGACTCCAGCTCGCCGCCAACGCAGGCCAGGGCTCCATCACCCTCTACGGCGCATTCCCCCCCTCCAACAACGCCATCGTCAAGGTCACCAACGCCAGCAACACCACCACCCTGGTCTCCTCCAACGGCACCCTGCTCGCCAACAAGAGCCAGTCCATCCTCGTCACCGACATCAACGCCGAATACCAGGTCCAGGTCCTCGAAGACCAGTCCCAGTCCGCACCCAGTGGACACTCCGACTTCCGCATCCTCAACCAGGCACCTTCCACCGGCCCGGTTGACGTCTACTTCCTCCCCTCCATCTCGGCGGCCACTTACGCCACCGCCAAGCCCGTCATCACCAATCTGGCCGTCGGCGCTACCTCCGGATACGTCGCCATCCCCTCCAGCACCCTCTACATGGTCATCGTTGCCACCGGCAAAACCCTCACCCTCACCTCCACCACCATCTACATCTCACAGGCCTTTCCCCTCGGCGGCGGAGAAGTCCGCACCGTGCTGGTCGTCGATCCCCTCCTCGTCACCCAGCCCGTTCAGGTCTACATCGCCAACGACGTCAACTAGCCGGCAAGCTCCTCCACAAGCAATTCCCAATGCAAAAAGCCTGCCCCCAAAGGACAGGTTTCTGTTTTTCAGCGACAAACCAAGGGCTGCTGCGCCAAGACTACGGCCTTCAATCACTGCGAAAAACTCGAAATTGGGATGTTTTGTAAAAGGGCACGACTTCAGTCTTGCCAATAAAGCCAATAGAATGAGAGAGATTTAGCCCATGCACCCCGTCGGCTAGGGAACGGCTGCCCCAAAAGGCATCTTTCAGCAACCTCTTCAGCCCGTCCCGGGCGGCCTCATGGAATCAACAGGGGTTACCCACTGATGCACATCCCCCCCCCGAGCCAACCTCCTACCCGCCGCTCAGCTTCTGGAAGCAGCTCCGGCACAGCACCGGCCGTCCCTGCGTCGGTTTGAACGGCACCGTCGTCTCCGCCCCACACTCCGAACACGTCGTCCGCGTCTCCGGCCGCACCCGCGAACCAGTCGCCCGCTTCGCCTTGCACACCTTGCAGCGCTTCGGATCGTTCGTAAACTGCTTCTCGTGGAAAAACAGTTGTTCTCCTGCGGTGAAAACAAACTCGTTTCCGCAGTCCACACACTTCAAATTACGGTCACTGAATTCCATATCCGGCTTCCCTGAGTTCACAAGACGGAAGCCGCGGCTACTGCAGGGGCCGATTCGCTCGTCTGGAACAAACTTGCATGGTCACGACGGGGCCCGAGCCAAAGGAATTGTATTTGGCGTACAGTCAGCCAATAAACCGGATGGCCAACCAAAGCGACCTGCCCAAAATGGGGAAGAACAGTGTCGCCTGTTACAACGTTTTACGACTGGCAAAACTCAGCAAACGTTCCCTGAATTCCGCCCTTTGCACCACACCCCCCTCGCAAGAGGGGGGTGCCTGCTTCTTTCTTTGTCGCTCGCAGGTCAGGAATTAATCCTGTTCCTTGCGCGCCTTCTTGCGATTCCGCTTGCGTGCCAGTGCTTCCTTCACGCGCTTCTTCTCACCGGGCTTCAGGTAGTAGGAGTGACGTTTGACTTCCTTGATGATGTCTTCCTGCTGTACCTTCCGCTTAAACCGGCGGAGAGCATTCTCAAGCGGCTCGCCTTCTTGTACGCGAACCTCTGCCAAATCAATACACCTCCAATCCCGCCCAAATGGCTCTTATCAGCATACGGGATTTTACGCTTTTCCGCGAACCGGACCCTCCGAACGCCCCTGCTCCCCGTCCCAAACCGGAAGAAAACACCAACCACCCCCTCCGATATACTGGGCTTTCAATCCTCCAGGAGGCAACCCACCATGATCCGCAGCTACCAGGGAATCCGCCCATCCATCGCCCCAGGCTGCTACATCGACGCCTCCGCCCAGCTCATCGGCGACGTCTCCCTCGGCGAAAACTCCTCCGTCTGGATGAACGCTGTCCTCCGCGGCGACGTCAACTCCATCCGCGTCGGCGCCAACTCCAACGTCCAGGACTGCGCCGTCCTCCACGGCCAGCGCTATCTCTACCCCGTCACCGTCGGCGACTACGTCACCATCGGCCACAACGCCACCGTCCACGGCTGCATCGTTGAAGATGCCGTCCTCATCGGCATGGGCACCACCATCCTCAACAACTCCCGCATCGGTGAGGGCTCCATCATCGCCGCCGGCGCCGTCGTCCCTGAAGGCACCATCGTCCCCTCACGCACCCTCTGGGCCGGCGTCCCCGCCAAGCTCCGCCGCGAGCTAGCAGACTCCGACCGCGAACTCATCCTCCAGTACGCCCGCAACTACCTCGACTACACCAAAATCTACCTCTCCGAATCCGCCGAATAATCCACCCTCAAACACAAAACGGCCCGCCATCCCGGCGGGCCTTCCTGCATTTTCTCCCAGCCTTACGCACCGGCCGGCTTCGGATTTCCCTTGTCATACCGCGCCACCTGAATCTTCTTCGCCAGCCCAACCTTGCTCAGCATCCAGATCAGGTAGAAGTTCGGGTCCACCTCATACCACGCCAGCCCATGCTTGGCAGAGACCGGATGAGCATGGTGGTTGTTGTGCCAACCCTCGCCACCCGTCACCAGAGCCACCCAGAAGTTGTTCCTGGAGTCATCCCGCGTCGCAAAACGCCGGCTCCCCCACAAATGCGTCGCAGAGTTCACCAGCCACGTCGCATGAAGTCCCAGCGTTACCCGCAGGAAGATGCCCCAAAGCACCATCTTCACGCCGCCCATCACTCCGTGGTCCAGCCACGCGCCAAACCCAAATAGCACCGCGCCCACCGACACCAGCGAAATCCAGTGGTACTTGCTCATGAACACATGAAACTTGTCCCGCGTCAGGTCCGGAGCATACCGCGCCAGCTTCGTGCTCTCCGCATGCATGCTCTTGCCCAGCACCATCCAGCCAATATGCGCCCACCACGGGCCTTCCTTCGGCGTATGCGGGTCACCCGGATTATCCGAATGCTGGTGATGCACACGATGCACCGCCACCCAGAAAATCGGCCCACCCTCCAGCGCCAAAGTCGCGCAGAAGGTCATCGCATACTCCACCCACTTCGGCGTCTGGAAGCCCCGGTGCGTCAGCAGCCGGTGGTAGCAAACCCCAATCCCGAAGTTGATCGCCAATATCCACAACACCGCGGCAACCGCCAGCCGCGTCCAGCTGAAATAGAACAATGCGGCCACGGCGCCCAGGTGGAACGCGGCAATAAAACCCGCCGTCACCCAGTTGACTCCGCCTCCCATCGCCTCACGGCCCATCACCAGTTCATTCTTCTGGCGCGACTTCGGCGTCGCAATCCCATACGTCGCCGCATGGTTGCTCATCGCCTGCAACTCGCCCACTTCCGGCGCACTCGCCCCACCCGCTGACGGCAAATTCGATACAACTTGTGACATTCAGTCAACTTCCTTTTTCGAAACCAGGCCTTTTACGACCCATGACTGAATTGTACCGTCATGTCTGTGATCCCGCGCAGTTTTGTTTTGGACCAATCCACCCCAAATTGGCGCGATGGAAACTCCAGGTCCTGAACTGGTTACCAAAATCCCTGCCCACTGCAACCAAATATTTGCCTCCGCAGCCACCCCGCCTGCCCGTCTTTATCCCCACGAACTCGATGGCTTCCTGATCCGGCAAAGCAAGAAGACAGTGGAAGCAACACTCGGCAAACCCTTCAAGGTTGTCGTAAACGCTGACGGTGACAACGCTTACGCCTAGCACCTGCCCGGCAAGACAACAGATTATTTGGTCGCATATTACGCCCGCACCGACAAATCCCAAAACCTCAAAACCGTCCGTGTGGAGTTAACCGGTGCAGACCCCACTCCACAACCCGTCTCCATGGGTCTGAACATTGGCGACTCAGACTCAGTAGTAAAGAAGCACCTCGGTGATCCGTCAACCATCGCGCGGGAAAAGGGCGAGGGGTTGGACCTATGGAACTTCGACGGAGCAAACTACAGCCTCGAGTTCACCCCGGACCACCGGCTCTACAGCATTGCCCTCTGGGAGGAGAACGAGAAACTTCCTGACCCGCCCACCACAAAGGACGCCCGCGAGTTCGCCCAGGCGATCCACGATGGCAATCTCGAAACCGTTCTCGACATGGCGTCCGGCCAACTGGAATGTGAATGGCAACGGTACTTCGGCCTTCAAGACGGCCCTGCTCGCAGCATCCTCGGTAACCCAAAGTCCTCGGTATCCGCCTGCCTCGAACGGGCGGCAAAGACAATCCTGGCGATTCCACCCGAGATGCCAGGGGTGAATACTGACCTCCGCCTCTGGACCGAAATCCACCAGAGCGGAATGGTTACCTAGGGCCTGTTCACACTACCTGGATGGATGGCGTTGCGAGCGAGAATCGGGCCAGACAAGAGCGAGCCCGAGAGCTGTGGCGACCCCACCGCCGAGGGTGAGAGCGAAGTATGGCCCGATTTGCGCCGCAACCCGCAGGG
>CAIVDV010000030.1 GCA_903904755.1 uncultured Acidobacteriaceae bacterium
CCGAGAAGCGATAATTAGGATTCTTGCTGATAAATATGGCAGTAATGACCCCAAGTTTATCCATTATTACGGGCTAGATACGCAGCCAACATTGGTCACAAATCGTTCGATCAAAGTGGACATGGATTTAGTAAAAGACTTCAGGAAGGATCACCTATACGTGCGAGTGTTCCCTGCTGAGCTTTATGACAGGATGCCACTTGATTCGCTCACTCAACTTATTGGTTCTTCCGGTTTTTTAGTGGCTTAGGCTGAGGAAAACCAAGCAGGCTGGGGAGGTGAAGACAACCAAGAACGAGGAGACGGTCGCCGCCCATTATGGCCGGCTTTTGGGGATTGGAGCCCCTTGGAAAGTGGTGTCAGCGGAGCTGGATTTGCTGCGCGGCCAGGTGGTGATCGAGGTCGGCTGGGATGAGTCCGGTCCCGTCAGCTGCCCGGAATGCGGGCAGGCCTGCGCCCGCCACGACCATGCACCAGAGCGGGAGTGGCGACATCTGAACGTGATGCAGTTTTTGACGATCATTCGGGCACGGGTGCCCCGCTGTGCGTGTCCGGCCCACGGAGTCAAGACGGTGCGGACGCCGTGGGCCGAGCCGGGGTCGCATTTCACCCTGCACTTCGAGGCGTTTGCGGTGCAGGTGATCGCCGCCTGCCGTTCGCTGACGCAGGCGACCGAGTTGCTGGAATTGGGCTGGGACGGCGTGCAACGCGTGGTGGACCGGGCGGTGGAACGCGGGCTCGCCCGCCGGTCGACCGAGGGGATCCTTTACCTCGGACTCGACGAAAAGAGCTTTGGCCGGGGACAACGCTACGTTTCGCTGGCCACCGACATCAAAGGCGCGCGAGTGCTGGAGGTCGTGCCGGGCAACGATCAAGCCGCCGGCGAGGCGCTGTGGCAGGCTTTGCCGGCCGGGCAACGGGCGCGGGTGGAGGCGGCGGCCATGGACATGAGCGCGGGGTTCGTCGCGGCGACCCGGGCGCAGGCCCCGCAGGCCGCCATCGTGCATGACAAGTTCCATGTCGCGAAGCTGCTCAACGACGCCGTCGATCAGACCCGGCGGGCCGAACATCAGCAGCTGCAGGCCGAGGGCGATGACACGCTCAAGCACACCCGTTACCTCTGGCTGCAGGGCCAGCTGCCGGCGGCCAGGCAGGCCGGCTTCGCCGAGTTGCTGGAGATCAATCTCAAGACGGCCCGCGCCTGGGCCTACAAGGAACAGTTCACCGAGTTTTGGGGCCAGCCCGATGCCGCGCAGGGCGCGGCGTTCTTCGCCCACTGGCAACGCAGCGTCATGCGCAGCCGCCTCAGCAAGGTGAAGGCCGTGGCCAAAACCCTGCACCGCCACCTGACCAACCTGCTGACCTATTTCATGCATCCGATCACCAACGCGATCAGCGAGGGGTTCAACTCCCGCATCCAAGCCCTCAAGGCCGATGCCCGTGGCTTCCGCTCCTTCACCAACTACCGCACCCGGATTCTGTTTCACTGTGGGAAGCTCAAGATGCTGCCTCACCTTCAGCCCTCATCCACCCACTAAGAAACCGGAAGAACCGAAACGGGGGCCCAAACATAACCTGCCGCGGCGCACTCACCGCCAGCCTCGTAACTCGCGGCTTGCCCGCTGGGGTTTTCAACCTAAACGAGAGGCGTGCGCAAAATGACCCAATTGCTCCCCCTTCGATCGCGGCATTTCCCCGCTTTTCAACCCAGCCAGATTTTGGTTCTGCTCGCGCTGCTCGCCCTGCCCCTCCTCGCCGCCGACTCCGCCGCGCCCGACCTCCGCACCATCCGCG
>CAIVDV010000031.1 GCA_903904755.1 uncultured Acidobacteriaceae bacterium
GGAGCTGCTATATGCCGATGACCTGGCCCTCCTCTGCAACGATCGCGCGCAAGTGCAGCGTGCGCTTGACATTGTCTCTGCCTGGTGCTCCGACTGGGGCATGCAAATTAGCACCGGGAAGAAAAAGACAGAGGTACTAGTCTTCCCGCCTGACCAGCCATCGGGCGCCTTGGTGGGATTCCCGGAAAGCACTGAGCCGTTTAGTACTGGCACACTAGCGGTTGAGGTAACCGCGGAGTACCGATACCTTGGCCATGAGATGAATGCAAAGCTGGAGTTTGAGCCCATCATCGAACGCTATGCCGCCAAGATGTGGGACAACTATAACCGCTTCTTCCGCACAAACTCGGTTGCGCGAAACATGTCGCTACGCGCGCAGATAATCCAACTACGTACATTTGTGCTCTCTTGCACGAACTACCTAGCATCGGCCCTGCCGGCCGACGCAGCCGCCAAAACACAGGCCATGGACCTCAAGGTCGGAGATATGCTGCATAACCTGCTGGCACTCCCAGGGCCGCGTATGTCGTCAGCTATCTGGCAAGAAGCTGCAGTGCAACCAACAATCACGACGTGGGTGCGTGAACGCACTAGGGTGTTCCTGGAGGTCTACAACCATGCGACTTTTGACGACAGCATTGTGCTCCATCGCATCCTCATCCAGCAGCAGTACAACGCCTATTTCCACGCGGACACCTGGCTTACCCACACACTGGAAATGCTGCGCGCAAATGACATCACCTTGCCAGCGGGGCACATCTCAACAGCATCCAACTACGCGTGGGCAGTCGCATCGCTGCCGAGTCAGGCACCATCCCTCCACCTCCGGCTTGGGTACCCGACAGTGCAACCACTGGCGATCAAGCGTATTGCAGCTGTGTTTGCGCGGGAGGTGGGAATGAAACAGTGGCTAACGCTCTCGCAGAAAAAACTTGGCCCCTGGCTCGCCTCGAATTGGGCGTGTCGCCCGCCGACAAGACCGTCGCTATTCAGGGCCTGGCTTCCTGGAGGCCACGGCCACAATGGCCGCATCCGCTCCCATGCTAGCTGGCACAAGACGTGCACCCCGCTCTCTGTGACGGCGCCAGGTGGTTCCGGGTGCATTATCGCCAACGCAAAGGTGCCCATGGCTGCCAGCGAACCCGTCCGGGCGGCCCGACAAGGGTCTTTCTCACACTTAATTGCCAAACCCCGAGCCAAAGGCGGCAATGCAACGGCCGAGTGTAAGGTTCTCAAGAAATGTGAGGCATGCCAAGCTGACTTTGCGGACCCGTATCACTTCTTGATTGAGTGCACGGAAGCGCGCTGCCTCGCCGCGCGCGTGACAAACTACGCGCTCACAAGAGGCATTGCGGAGGCGGTAGCACGCCATGCAGTGGGCATTGCCGACCGACTTGCGGAGAGCGGAATCGCAGACTTCCTGCGACCTCATGCAGATGCAGTCGACTTGGCATTACCTGAAGCAGGAGACAACAGCCTCTGGATGTCGGCAACAGGCAAAGCGGTGATGGCGCGGCTGGCATTCGCGCAGCCTTGGGCTTTCGCTGACCTCCCCGAGTCTATTGCCACGTCCGCCTTGCCCGAAGATGTCCTAGCCACCGCTCTCGGCCGTCTCTTCGATGAGATCAACTGGCCACGGTTCCTGACGCAACCGCTGTCGACGGAATGGACCTCCAGGGCAAGCAAGATCCACCGCCTCTGCAACCGGGCGCGAGATTGCACCCACTCGGACCCGGATCACCAGGTACTCCGACGGGGTGGTCAACGTGCTCGTGAAAATAAGGCCGCGGCGAATGCCGCCGCCGCTGAAGCCGGCGCTGCAGCCGCAGCAGCTGCTGCCGCGGGCTCTGGTCCGCTGCTGCCCTACCACTCCCTGCGGCCCGCTGGCTCCGTGCGCCCACCACAGCGCTACGGAGCTTTCGCAAGTGACGAACCCGAGCCTGACCTGGATAGTGACGGTGCGCCTGAAGAGCTCTCAGAGCTTAGCGGCGTCGACGGCGAGTCAGACCCCGACTTTCATCCGGACTGAGCGCCGCCGGCGCTAGTCAGTGAGTGGGAAATAGAAGCCCCGCGGCGCGCCCTCGAGCAGCCATGGGCACCTTTGCCGCCGGTCAGCCGCATAGCATCCTGTCCCATGAATTGGGCAGACATCAGCGTGCAAAGCCGGCGTCAGAGCCCCGAGTATTAGTAAAGTCCGCCCTGGGAGGCGGCCAGACATGGCCTAACACGCCGGAGTGTCCGTACATGAAGTTGAACTTCTATTCTTTTTTTATACTTTCTTTGAACAGCGGATTTGCAGCATGCGCCTGCACACGCACCGGCGAGCCCCCCAAGTGGGTGCGCCAGGGCGGAACTGATGCATCCGCGCTTGGGCGCTTCGCACAACAACCCAGCTCTACCATTGCCGAAGTCGTCGGAATAAAAAGAATAGAAGTTCAACTTCATGAACGGACAC
>CAIVDV010000032.1 GCA_903904755.1 uncultured Acidobacteriaceae bacterium
TAGGTGTAAATCTTCCTCGGTATACGCACCATCTTCGCCGCTCCTTCGCCAGTATCTCAGAGCTCTATATGAGGTACGCTTTTCGGGGGCAAGGTCAGTTGCTTTTGCTTTTGCCTTTGCTTTTGCTTTTTTGTTTGTCATTCCCGAAGGGAATCTGCTGTTGCCTTTGCCTTTGCTCTTGCCCTTCCTCCCGCCCGAAACAACCCTCCGGGTGCCCCATCCTCGCGACGACTTTGTTTTTGTCGCTAGGGTGGGAGTGACAATTCTTCCGACCGAATATCGCAACCGAGCGCAGCTCGATCCACTCCGCATCACGCGGCATCCTCCCCCGAAAGCACCCGATATCCCTGCCCTTGGTCCCAACACAGGACAACAAATCCCCGCAGAATCTGGCTATTCTGGGAATGTCTTCCGTGGCAGGAGCGGGAACGGCAACATCCGCCAAGTACTACGGGCCTATGGGTTACAACCCTGTGTGCCTTTGCGTGAGAGTCCACAGCCCCAACCTCACGAGGAAGACCGCGACCCCCTGCTTCGCCCCCCGCCCTCCCGTATCCTTATCCCATGCCCACCCCGCACCACATCGCCGTCTACTGCGCCTCCGCCCCCGGCCACAACCCCGCCTACCAGCAAGCCGCCACCCAACTCGGCGCAGCCCTCGCCACCGGCGGCTTCGGCCTCGTCTATGGCGGAGCATCCGTCGGCCTCATGGGCCTCGTTGCAGATTCAGCCCTCGCCCACGGAGCACAAGTCATCGGCGTCCTCCCCGAACTCCTCGCCTCCAAGGAAATCGCTCACCCCAACCTCACCCGCCTCATACCCACCACCTCCATGCACCACCGCAAAGCCACCATGATTGAACTCTCCCACGCCGTCATCACCCTCCCCGGCGGCTACGGCACCCTCGACGAGCTCATGGAAGCACTCACCTGGGCACAGCTCGGCATCCACTCCATGCCCGTCATCCTCCTCAACACCCTCGGCTACTACGACCACCTCCTCGCCTTCCTCGACCATGCCGTCTCCTCCGGCTTCCTCAAATCCACCAATCGCTCCCTCCTCCACGTTGCTTCCACCCCCGCCCAAGCAGTACAACTCCTGCAGGAGCTCCTTCCATGACCTCGCGTACCCTCGCCGCCGCACTGGCCACCATACTCGCTCTCCCCCTCGCCCTCACCGCCCAAACTCCGGCCGCACTGCCACCTGCCGCCGCCCCCGCCCTCGCCCCGGAAACTGCCGCCGCCCTCGACAACCTCACCGGACGCCTCCTCCTCCACGGCCAGGCCTATGAGTACGACCGCCAGCTCGCCGACGGCATCGGCCCCCGCCTCACCGGCTCCGCCAACTACGTCAAGGCCGTCGACTGGGCCATCGCCGAGTTCACCCGTCTCGGCCTCAAAAACGTCCACAAGGAATCCTGGACCATCCCCGCCACCTGGGAGCCCGCAGAGTTCGCCTCCGCCCACATCCTCGAGCCCCACATCCAGCGCCTCCATCTCGAATCCGAAGGCTGGAGCCCCTCCACCCCCGAGTCCGGCATCCGTGGCCCCGTCTTCCACCTCCCCAACCTCAACTCCGCCGACGCCATCCGAGCCGAAGCCGCCAACATCAAGGGCTCCATCATCCTCATCGACTCCGACAGCCACAACTCCGGCGAACCCGCCTCCGAAGGCACCATCTACCAGAACCACAAGCTCCTCGCCGACCTCGGCGCGCTCGCCATCCTCTCCGGCACCGGCACCGTCCAGAACGCCGTCTCCGTCGGCGGTCCCTGGGACGGCGCAATCCTCCCCCTCCCCACCGCCGTCGTCGGCCAGGAAGATACCCTCCTCCTCCGTCGCCTCCTGGAAAAAGGCCCAGTCACTATCAAATTCCGCTTCATCAACGCCATCCGCGAGCACGTCTCCATCGACAACGTCGTCGCCGATCTCCCCGGCCGCGACCTCCCCAAGGAAATCGTCCTCATCGGCGGTCACCTCGACTCCTGGCACCCCGGCACCGGCGCGCAGGACAACGGAACCGGCGCAGCCTCCGTCGTCGCCATCGCCCAGGCCGTCACCGCCTCCGGACGCGCCCCCCGCCGCACCCTCCGCTTCGCCCTCTTCGGCGGAGAAGAGGAAGGCCTCCTCGGCTCCCAGGCCTTCACCCGCGCCCACCAGGCCGAAATGCCCTCCTACGATGCCGTCCTCATCACCGACACCGGCTCTGACGCTCCCAAAGGCTGGATGACCCTCGGCCGCGCCGACCTCACCGCCGCCCTCGCCCCCATCAAGCCCCTCCTCGCCGGCCTCGGCGCAGACGGCATCTCCAACTACCCCCGCATCGCCTTCGGTACCGACGACGCAGGCTTTCTCGCCCGCGGCGTTCCTGCCCTCGTCCTCTGGACCAGCTTCGACAAGTACATGGCCCTCCACCACAAACCCAGCGACACCTTCGACAAAGTCTCCCAGCGCGACCTCAGCCTCGGCGCAACCGTCGTCGGCCTCACCGCCTACGCCATCGCAGACAGCCCCCAGCCCTTCGCCCCCCACCTCACCCCCGACCAGGTCGAAGACCAGATGAAAAAGGCCAAAATCTTCGACGAATTCGACGACATGCGCAAAAACGGCTGGCTCTACTAACCCCCGCTCCCACACCCCAAACACAAAACGGCCCTTCCACACCGGAAGGGCCGTTCGCTAACTTGCTAACCCGCTATCGCGGCGTAGCCGCAGCTAACTTGCTGCCTTTGTCCAACCCGCCACCCTACTGCACCATCCCACTCCCCTGCGTCCCCCGCCACGCCATGCACCCCGCGCACGCGCAATTCCTCCGCAGAAAATCCCAGCTGTATATCCCGCTCGTGTGCCCGTCCTCCCAGTTGAACTGGATTGCATACCGCCCCACAGCCTGCACGCTCGTCGGCCGCGCCGGCGGCGTATACAGCGCCAGCACCGGCTTCGGCTTCGGCACGCCCGCCGCCCGTCCCGCCTGCTTCCGCTCTTCCACACACGTCGCGCACGGGCATGCATCCCGCAGCCACTGGAAGCTCCATCGGCTCTGGTGCCCGTCGGCCCAGTCAATCTCCACGCCCGTGCCTTCCGTCTTCAGCACACGCACTTTCTTCGGCGTCAGCGCCTCTTTGCTCAGTTGCTTCGCAATCTCTTCCTCGCGCTCAACCTGCGCCTGCTCGTCCTTGCTCAAAAACCGGATTCCTTCGTGGCTCATGCTTCTATTCTCCCAGATTTCGCCCAGCCTCAGCCCGCTCCGCTTCCATCCGCTCCAAACGCCCCTGCCGGTCATACCGCACCTTCAGCACCAAGATCACCAGCGTCAGCCCCAGCGTCGCGCAGTTCGCCAGCACCACCGCAAACGCCCCAATCTCCACCCCATACACCAGCCAAAGCACCACACCCAGCGCATAAATCAAAAACATCGCCAGCGAAATATCATCCGCCCGCTTCCGCCGCCACACCCGCAGCAACTGCGGCACAAACGACACCGTCGTGCACACCGCCGCAGCCACCCCCACCCCTTCCGCACCCCAGTTTGTTATCACCGGTAATTCCTCCAGAAGAAGAACGCCGCCATCCCCAGCCCGATGCACACCACCAGACCCCGCAGAAACTTCTGGTTCAGCCGCCGCGAAAAGTGCGCCGACACAAACCCGCCCACCGCGCACGTCACCATCGCAGCCAGACAAAAGTGCCACTCCACCTTCCCGCTCGCCGCAAACAGCACACACGCCACGCCGTTCGCCATCGTCGACGACACCACCTTCATCGCATTCATCTGCGCCATCTCTTCAAACCCGAACAGCGACAGCAGCGAAATAATCAGGAACCCCGCCCCCGCCCCGAAGTACCCGATATAGAAGCAGATAAACGCCGTCACCCCCACCAGCAGCCAGCCGCCCTTCGGCCCCGCCTGCTCCCCGTGCTCCCGGCCCATCACCCGCTTCAGCCGCTTCGTCACCGGCCCGCTCAGCGCAAATATCAGCGCCGCCGTCAGCAGCAGCCACGGCACCAGGTGCAGAAACGTCATCGCCGGCGTATGCACCAGCACCACCGCACCAGCCGCTCCACCCACCAGCCCGGCACCCGCCATCTTCCACGCCAGCCCGCTGTACCGCTTCACTTCAGCCCGGTACGCCGCAATCGACGTCAACTGCCCAGGCCACATCGCCACAGTGTTGCTCGCATTCGCCACAATCGGGTTCAGCCCCAGGCTCAGCATCGCCGGAAACGTCAAAAACGACCCACCCCCCGCCACAGCATTCAGCGCCCCGCCCACAAACGAGCAGAACATCACCCACGGCAGCCGCCAATCCAGCCAGCCACCCGCCGCCGCTATGCTCGCTCCTGTCATTCCCTCATTCTACGGGCTCTCCTACTTCGGCCCGTACGCCATCCAAAAGAAGTATCCCGCCGTCACAAACCCAACCCCGGCCACAAATCGCCGCATCAGCTTGTGATTCACCTTCTTTGAGAACCGCGCCGCAACATACCCGCCCACCGCAGCCAATATCGCCATCTGCCAGCAGTAGCTCCACACTACACTGCCCTTGTAGATAAACCACGCCACCGCAACGCCAATCGATACCGCCGCCGTCACCACCTTCAGCGCATTCATCTCGTGGATGTTCGTCACCCCGCACAGCCCAAACAGCGCCATCACCAGGAAGCCGCCGCCCGCCCCAAAGTACCCCACATACAGGCTCACCACTGCCATGCCAACAATCAGCCAAAAGTCCGACCGCTTCTGCCCACTGCCACCCTTGGCCATCCATCGCCCCAGCGGCTCGCTCAGCACAAACATCACCGCCGCAAACAGCAGCAGCCACGGCAGCAGCACCAGGAACCGCTTGCTTGGCGTTATCAGCAGCAGCCACGCTCCGCTCAACCCGCCCACAAACGAAGCAATGCTCAGCGGAAACAGCCGCTTCGTGTGGTTCTTCAGGTCATCCCGGTAGGCGTACACACTCGTCAACTGCCCCGGCCACAGCGCAACGTTGTTCGTCGCCTGCGCCCCCACTGAGCCCACGCCCGTCCCCTTCATCACCCGCAGCAGCGCCGGCAGGCTCAAAAACGATCCGCCACCCGCAACCGTATTCAGCGCGCCTGCCAAAAACGACGCCACCGGCAGCCACGCACGTTCCAATCCCGAAACCATCGAAGAATCCATAATTCACTTTAGAATCCACCACATAAGGAACTGGAGAAATTTTGCAGGAAAATCATCACCCTCCCGCCAACTAGCCCCACCGCCCTCTCCCAATTCCTCCCCTCCTCTTGATACACTCCCGCTTAGACCCACTCCAAGGCATTCAACACAACGGAGCAATCATTTCCATGACCCCGATTCGCACCACCCTCCTCATCCTCGCCCTGGCTTCCACCGCTGCCGCCCAAACTCCCGCGGCCCAGCCCGCTGCCAAACCCGCTCCGGCGCCCAAGACCGCTGCCACCACCCACGCAGCAACACCGGCCACCGCCGCCAAGGCCGCCACCGCGACCAAGCCCGCATCGCCCTCCAAGCCCGGCGCCCATGCCACTCCCGCTGCAGCCAAGCCCCTTCCCCACCCCGTCATCACCAACTTCCGCGTCCCCGCCAACATCCCCCACGTGCGCGGCGTCATCAAGCCCGCCTTCGCCTTCGGCTTCCAGGACTCCGTCGTCGGCACCGGCGCCGAAGCAGCACCCCTCAAGCTCTACTCCGTCAAATACACCGGCTACCTCGCCGCCGACGGCACCAAGTTCGACTCATCCGACGACCACGACTCCCCCAAGCGCGACGCCGATGGCAAGCCCGTCATGGGCCCCGACAACAAACCCGTCATGATCCACGGCGCTCCCGCCCAGTTCGTCGTCGGCGCCCACCGCGTCATCCAGGGATGGGATCTCGGCTTCGTCGGCATGAAGGTCGGTGGCAAGCGCCGCCTCTTCATCCCCTGGCAGCTCGCCTACGGCGAAAACGGCCGTCCCCCCGTCATCCCCGCCAAGGCCGACCTCATCTTCGACCTCGAACTCGTCGCCATCGAAGACCTCCCGGCCCGCCCGGCCCAGCCCCCTATGCCCGCCCGGCCCGCCGCATCTGCCCCCGCATCTGCCCCCGCAGCAGCTCCACCGTCTGCTCCCGCAGCCCCGGCAGCAGCCCCCACTGCCCCTGCTCAGCCCGCAACCCCACCGCAGCCCAAGCAATAGCCCACAAAAAATCCCCGGCCCCTCGCACTCAGGGACCGGGGATCAACCACTCCCCCAATACCCACCACCCAACCGCCATCGAGCGCCGCTCAATCAAACTGATCTCTGTTCTCTGACCCCTGACCCCTGACCCCTGACCCCTCCTAAAGCTCCGGCGTCGCCCCCAACAACTGCCGCGTATACGCTTCCCGCGGCGCTCGGCACAGCTCCTCCGCATCCCCCGTCTCCACCAGCCGCCCCCCCTCCATCACCGCAATCCGCGTCGACAAATACCGCACCAGCGGCATCGAGTGGCTGATGAACAAATACGTCAGCCCATGCTCCCGCTGCAAATCCCGCAGCAGGTTCACCACCTGCGCCCCCACGCTCACATCCAGCGCGCTCACCGGCTCATCCAGCACCAGCAACCTCGGCCGCAGCGCCAGTGCCCGCGCAATGTTGATCCGCTGCTTCTGCCCACCGCTGAACTCATGCGGAAACCGCTCCAGCGCGCTCCCGTCCAGCCCCACCTGCGCCAGCAGCTCCGTTACCTTCGCCCGCAGCGCCCCCCGCCTCGTATCCAGCCCCAGTTCTCTCCCATGAATGACAAGCGGCTCCGCCACCAACTCCAGCACCTTCATCCGCGGATTCAGCGCCGCCGCCGGGTCCTGGAACACCGGCTGCATCTCCCGCCGCATCGCCCGCATATCTCCCCGGCCAACCTCAACCCCGCCCACCCGCACCCGCCCGCTCGTCGGCTCCGTCAGCCCCAGAATCATCTTCGCAACCGTGCTCTTCCCAGATCCTGACTCCCCCACCAGCCCCAGCGTCTCGCCCGCCTCAATCCGCAGGCTCACCCCATCCACCACGCGCTTCGCTTCCGCGCCGCGCCCGTACTCCTTCGTCACCACTTCCACTTCCACCAGGGCCATGGCCAAATCCTATCCCCTTACCCCAGCGTCTCCTTCACGCCCCGCAAAAATCCCATCTTCATCGGCGACAACTCTATTCGGTTCATCCCCGCCACCACCGTCGGGTCAGCCGCGCAAATCCGCTCCGCCTCCTCACGCGACTCCACCTCAAGCACCCCCATCCCAAACGACTCCTCCGTCGCAAACACCGGCCCCGCAATCACGCAAATCCCCTGCTGCGTCAGCCCCGCAAAGTACTTCGCGTGCTCCATCATCAGCGCCCGCTCCTCCGCATTCATGTCAAACGCAAACTGCGGCCGCGGCCCCACCAGCTTCATAAAAAACTGCACCTTCTCCATCCCGTCTCCTCCTCGCTCCACCCATCCTACAAAATCCCGGCCTCTCTGCGGCACACCTGCATTCCCATTCCCAACCAGGGAAACCGCGCCCCCCGCGCTCCCGCCCCATCCCTCATCCTCCCCCCCCTTCCCCCCGATAAGCTCACCATCCATCCTGCGTTGCCCCACCGGCAACGCATCGTCCTCCTACTCTTCCCAACTCCAGGATGCCCGCCATGACCCTCAAATTCAGACTCCTCCCAGCCTTGCTGCTCCTTCTCCTCCCCTCCATCGCCCTCGCCCAGGACAACGGCGCCGAAGTCTACGGCAAAGAGTGCGTCCACTGCCACGGAGTCAACGGCATGTCTGAAACCGCCCTCGCCCGCAGCCTCAGGGTCAAGCCCATCTCCGACCCCGCCGTCAAAGGTATGTCCCTCGAAGGCATGCTCGCCGCCACCCGCAACGGCATGGGCAAAATGCAGCCCTACAAGGCAAACCTCACGGAAGCTCAAATCCGCGCCTCCGTCCTCTACTTCCGCTCCTTCATCAAATAACTGACTGCCCGACCACAAACGCAACAAGCGGGAGCATCTCGCTCCCGCTTGCATTTCATCCCACTTGTACCGCGACAGTCCTAGTGCCCCGTCGCGTACTCGCTCGTGTCGCTCGCCTGCAGCCGCGCCTTCGCCGGCTCCGCAATCACATTCCACAGCGCGCCCACAAACAGCAGCGCCGCAAACCCCGTCGCCAGCACAAACCCCGCCTTCGGCGAATGGAAATGGTCGCTCACCGCACCCATCAGAAACGGCGCCAGCGCCGCCCCTCCGCACGTGAAAAACAGAATCACTCCCGCCACCGCGCCATGCTCGCTCTTCCTGAAGCAGCTGATTCCCTTCGAATTGATCGTCGGGTAAATCACACTCATAAACAGCCCCGACGCCGGCAGCAAAATCACCGCCGTACTGGCAAACAGAATCGACCCTGCGAAGCACACAAAAATCGCTCCCGCAAAAATCGCCAGCACACTGCTCCACGAAAAATGCTTCAGCAGCATCGACCCCAGGAACCGCCCTCCCGCCCGCAGCAGAAAGAAAACCGAAATCGCATACAGCGCCAGCAGCATCAGGATCTTCGGCCCCGCATACCCCGCCAGAAACGTCGGCATCCACACGATAATCGCGTTCTCAACCCCCACATACAAAAAAATACCCAGCGAAAAACTCAGCGCATACGGATTGCACGCCATCTGCAGCGTATGCCCCAGATTCATCGGCGTCTCCTGACCCGTTCGCTTCGGATACTTCGACAGCGCCGCAATCGCAATCAGCACCATGCAAAGCGTGCCCGCAATCACGTACAGATACTTCCAGCTCACCCCCTGCCGCAGCAGGCTCGCCACAATCGCAGGCCCGATAATCGCGCCCACACCAAAGAATCCCTCCACCGCATTCATCGTCGACGTATGATCCACCGTCGATGTGCTGATGTCCCCAATCAGCGCCAGCGCGCCCGTCTTGAAGATCCCAATCGACGCACCCGACACCGCCAGCAGCACCAGGAAAACCCCAAACGAATTCCCCACCGCAAACAGATAAGAGTTCAGCGCAAACAAACTCAGCCCGATCAGAATCGTCGGCTTCCGCCCCAGCCTGTCCGCCATGAATCCAAACAGAATCGCGGCCACCGCAATCGCCGTCATCGTCACGTAGTTAAACGCTGACGCCGCCTTCATCGACAGATTGAAATCCCGGATAATCACCGGAATAATCACCCCCACCGAATCCGTCGTCAACGCAAACATCGTGAACATCAAAAACGTCAGCCACCGTATCGCCGTCAAACTCCGCGGCCCATCCTGCACTCCCGCACCCACTGCCTTCACACTCATCCTGCCCTCATCCCTCTTTCCCAACCCGTCCCTGGCCCCAAAGTCCCTGGTCCCAAGTCCCTGGTCCCTAGTCCCTGGTCCCTAAGTCCCTAGTCCCTAAGTCCCTAGCCCCTAAGTCCCTGGCCCCTAAGTCCCTGGTCCCTAGTCCCTAAGTCCCTAGTCCCAAGTCCCTAAGTCCCTGGTCCCTAGTCCCTAGTCCCTAAGTCCCTGGTCCCTAAGTCCCTAGTCCCTAGTAATCAATCCTCTTCCCCAGCTCCAAATCCACATCCACCACCTGGTCGCCGTTCTCGCCCGTCCACGCCAGCATCGCCTTCGGCCCGGCAAAGTCCACCGCCAGCCGCGCACTGTCCGCTCCATCGCTCCACGTCAGCACAATCTGCGAGGCCGAAGGATTCGCAACCTCCAGCTCACCCTCAAACGCCTGATGCTGATTCCGGAACTTCATCAGCCACGCCAGCGCCTTCACCACCGGCCTCGCCAGATTCTTGTCAATCTCTTCCGCCGTGTAATAGTGCCGGTTGATGTCGCGGCCCACCTTGCTCTTCGCCAGCAGCTCCATATCGTTCTCGCCCGCCAGCAATCCCGTGTAGTACACCTGCGGAATTCCCGGTGCAAAAAACTGCACCGCCCGCGCTATCAAGTACTCCACATCCCGCCGTCCCAGCGCGTCATAGTAGGTGCAATTCACCTGGTACAGGTCCAGATTGCTCGCCGCCGCACCCGTCGCCTGCCGGCTCTGCCCGCCGCTCCGCTCGTGGATCGTCTCCACCAGCCGGTCAATCGCCTCCGGCTTCAGCAGCCCCGGCTCTCCCTGCGGGCTCCGTCCCACATCAATCACGCCAATCCCGTCATGCGTGTCCAGCACCGTAATCGCATTCCGCGGCGAAATCTTCAGCCACTGCGTCAGCGCCGTCGCATCGCCCGAAAACAGCGAGTGCAGCACCAGCGGCGGCAGCGCAAAGTCATACACCCGGTCCACACGCTTCGCAATCTCTATCTGGTGCAGATAATACGAGTGGATCTCCACCAGCACATCAATCCCCAGCCCGCGGGCTTCCCTCGTCAGCTCCGCAATAAAGCTGAACGTCTCCGGAATCATGAAGCAGCTCGTCCCCGCCTTCTTGATCGCATACCCCACCGCATCCAGCCGAATCAGCCGAACACCCGCCGCCTGGAACCGCTCCAGAATCGCCGACAGATACGCCTTCCCCTGCGGGTGATACACATCAATGTCCAACTGCTGCGGCGTAAACGTCGTCCACAGCATTTGCTTCTCGCCCGTCCCCAGCGTGTACGTCGTGCAAGGGAACCCCGGCCGCGGCCGGTAAATCGTCAGCAGATCCTTCTCCGTCGCCCCCCGCGGAAACACCCGGTCAAACGACAGAAACAGCCCCGCATAAGGGCTCGCGCTCCCGTTCTCCGAGTAGTCCGCAAACTGCGGCGACTGGCTCGAAACATGGTTCACAATCAGATCCGCCACCAGGTCATAGTCGCTCCCAATCTCCTGCACCCCCCGCCAGTCGCCCAGCCGCGGATCCACCTGCGTGTGGTCAATCGGATCAAACCCCGCATCCGACCCATCAATCGGATAGAAAAACGGCAGCAGATGCACCCCGCCAAACAACCCTTCCAGCTTGCTGTTCAACAACCCATGCAACGCCCGCATCCCACCGCCCGCAAGACGGTCCACATACGTAATCAGCTGTACCTGGTTTCTCATCGCAAAAACCTTTTCCCCGCACAGATTCTCCCCATCATGGGAACACGTCTTTTTAGCCCCTCCCAACCCCCCATGTCAAGAAAAATGTAAAGGCATATCTAACCCATTTGCTATATCAATTTACTAAACCCACATTTCCCCAAATCCAGCCCCAGTCCCCAGTCCCCAGTCCCTCCGCCCCTGACCCCTGACCCCACAAAAGCTTGTCAAGCCCCCTTGACACACCCACTCGACAAAAAGTAAAGTTAGCTTGTCATCGAATCAACCTTCCTTGACACCAGGTGCCCGCAACATGCAAAACAAACTCTTCCTCCTCCGAGCCGAACGACGATGGACCCAAGCCGACCTCGCCGACCGCCTCGGCGTCTCCCGCCAAACCATCAACGCCATCGAGACCCAAAAGTACGACCCCTCCCTTGAACTCGCTTTCCGCATCGCTCGCCTCTTCGGCCAGCACATTGAAGAACTCTTCACCCCAAACGGAGACTGAACCATGACCACCACTGCCGACAACCAGAAACTCACCCGCACCCGCCTCCTCCAGATGGCTGGCGGTGCCGTACTCGGTGCCACCCTCAGCTACACCTTCATCACCACCCTGCGCCACCTTGGCCTCAACATCAAAACCTGGCCCTGGATCGACGTCGCCGCCTTCATGGAGGGCAGCATCTTCGCCTTCATCGGCCTTATCTCCATCGCCATCACCCTCAGCCCTTCGCTCACCGCAAAGCAAATCGACCAAACCCCAGACGCGCCCCCCGCCACCCGGCGCGAGCTCAGCATGGGTCGCCTTCAAGGACTCATCCTCTTCCTCGCCGGCGCTCTCCTTCTCACTCCCCTCCTCGCCTCGGCGCATGGTGCAAATACCGCAAACGCTCCCATGCTTTTCGCCATCATCGTCCTTGCCTTCCTCGGCCAAAGCCTGCTCAACTACATCCTCTGGCGTCGCGCCGACGAGCTCGCCCGCATCGCCATCACCAACACCAGCTCGGTCAGCTTCTGGATCCTTCAGGGCCTGCTTTTCCTGGCCGGCTCTGCCCAAAAACTCGGGCTCCTCTCCACCTTCTCCCTCTGGACCGCCATGGTCCTCACCCTCGGCGTATATTCCATCGCCAGCCTCGTCGTCAGTTACCGCACCTGCTCGCGCTGACCGCTCAGCGTCTTCCTCAAATCCTCAACTCTCAGGAGATTTCTCATGACCCCCTACCGCCGCTTCCCCGCCATCACTGCAGCCCTCTTCCTTTGCCTCGCCCCTGCCGGCGCACGCCTCTTTGCCCAGCAGCCAGCACCCGCACCCTCCCCAGCACCCGCCGCCACCCCAGCAGCCCCCACAATTAAGGCCACCCCTGCCCTCTGGGTCGTCAAAAGCCCCAAAGCCACCCTCTACCTCTTCGGCACCATCCATGTCCTCAAGCCCGGCATCGACTGGCACACACCCGCCGTCAACTCCGCCCTCGCCGCCAGCCAATCCCTCCTCGAAGAGGTCGACAACATCGACGACCCAAACTCCATCCGCCCCCTCATGATGCAGCTCGGCATGGATCAGGAACACCCCCTCTCCACCAAGGTCACCAAGGAAGACCTCGCCGCCATTGACACCGCACTCAAACAGATGGGCGCTCCCGGCGAATCCGCCGTCGAGCCCATGCGCCCCTGGCTCGTCTCCGTCTCCCTCTCCGTCCTCCCCATGCTCAAGGCCGGCTACGACCCCCAAAGCGGCGTCGATCTCCTCCTCAGCAAGGACTTCAAGGCCGCCAACAAACCCATCCGTGGTCTGGAAACCCTCGAACAGCAGCTCCACTTCTTCGCCGACCTCTCCACTACGGAAGAAGTCGCCGAACTCCACGAGCAGCTCAAGCACCTCGACAAGGGCACCGAAGACATCGACAAAATCCTCGCAGCCTGGCAAAAAGGCGACCCAGACACCATCGCCTCCATCGAAAACGACGACTTCCGCAAAGACTATCCCGAGCTCTACAACAAGCTCGTCATCGCCCGCAACAAAGCCTGGGCCGATAAGCTCGCAACCCTCCTGCAGGGCGAAGGCACCACCTTCATGGCCGTCGGCGCTGCCCACCTCACAGGCACCGACTCCGTCCTCCAACTCCTCCACGCCCGCGGCTTCACCATCTCCCGCCTCTAACCCAAACCACCCCAATGAGTGCCCCACCCTCGCCACGCCTTTGTCTTTGTGGCTAGGGTGGGACGCATTCGAGCAACGCTCGAATCCTCCACCCAACTCACCTCCAACCTGTGGCCCATTCATTCGGTGCCTTTGCCGAATGAATGGGCGTCCCTACCCCAAAAACAAAAAAGGGGAGCCGCCTCGGCAGCTCCCCCCATTTCCTAAACCACAAACCTACTTCGCAGCCGGCACCACCGCGCCGGGGAAAACCCCCTCCAGCGGCTTCCGCTTATCCTGCTCCTGGTCCGGCGTCGGCAGCGGCTTCCGCGGCATCATCTGGTCACGCTGCGCCGCGTTGTACAGGAAAATCGCCTCCACCACCGCAATCTGCTTCAAATCCGCAGGCTGCAGCCGCTCCACCGTATCCTCGTTCGAGTGGTGCGTCCGGCTCTCGTAGTCCATATCGTCCTGGATAAACTGGAACCCCGGAACACCCACCGCGTCAAAGCTCAGGTGATCCGTACCCCCCGTATTCCGGTTGGTAATCGTCGTCACTCCCAGGTCCTTCAGCGGCGCAATCCACTGCGCAAATATCGGCCCAATCGCCGTATTCCCCTGCGTGTACACCCCACGAATCTTGCCCGTGCCGTTGTCCACGTTGAAGTACGCGCTCACCAGCTTCTGCTCCGGCTTCACCTCCAGCGGCCCCGCCGCCCGGCGCATGAACTCCGGCAACACCAATTGATCCGGCTCCGTCGACAGCTTCGCCGAACCAAAATGCTGCGTCGCATAGCCCTTCGACCCGAAAATCCCCTGCTCCTCGCCCGTCCACAGCGCAATCCGGATCGTCCGCCGCGGCTTCACGCCCAGTGCCTTCAGAATGCGAACCGCCTCCATCGCCACCACGGTTCCCGCGCCGTTGTCCGTCGCGCCCGTGCCGGCAATCCAGCTGTCCAGGTGGCCGCCCACCATCACCACCTGCTCCTTCAGCGTCGGATCCGTTCCCGAAATCTCTGCCACCGTGTTGAACGCGTGCTCGTGCTCGCCGGTCACCTTGGTCTCGACGTCAATCTCCACCTGCACCGGCACATGCGCCTGGGTCAGCCGGTACAGCCGCCCGTAGCTCTCAATCGCTGCCACAGCCACCGGCACCTTCACCCGCTTCTCCGCCACATACGGCGTACGGCCCAGCGTCGCACCGTTGTCGTCAAAAAGCGTGCCACCCGACCCGCCGCCATTCTTCGCGTCCCGGCTCGGCTCAATCACCGCCGCCACCTTCTCGTCCGCAAAAAACTGCGCAATCTTGTCAATCAGCTTGCCCCGCTCCACATACGTCGCCAGCCGCCGCTGCATCTCCGGGCTCATCCCGCCGCCGCCGCTCACTTCAAACTTCGCCAGTTCCGCCAGCTCCTCATCCGTGTACCGCTCAAACAAGGCCTTGTCCACCGGCGGAACATCCCGCATCGCCCCGTACAGCACAACCTTGCCTTCCAGCTTGCCCTTGTACTGGTCAAAATCCTTGTCGCTTGTAATCGACACAAACACCACATCGCCCGTCACCGGCCCTGCCGTCGAGGGCGACCACGGCGTCGCCTGCACTATCAGGATCGCCGTATCCGGGCTCGTCATACGAGCCCACGTATTCAGTTGCTGCCAGCCCAGCCCAAACTCGCCCCAGTCCTCCAGGTGCGCGTTCTCCAGACCTATCTTCGTCAAGGTATCCCGCGTCCACTCATTCGCCTTCTTCAGGTTCGGCGAACCAGTCAATCGCGGCCCAATCCCGTCCATCAGCGCCGAGGCAAACTCCATCACATGCGAGTGCGTAAAGCCCTCATCGCGAATCCGCTGGTACATCGCCAGGTCCAGCGTCTCCGTCGCAGGCTGTACCTGCGTATACGGGTCCACCGCCGCCGGTGCTGCGGCGGCAGCCTTGTCTGTCTTGGGCTTGTCGGCCGCATAGCCAGGCGCTGCCAGCGTTAACGCAAGGCAGGCAAAGGAAAGCACACGCAAAGTGCTGAATGACATTCGTTGGTTCTCCTGATTTGGGTTTGTTTCAATGCGCAAGCGCGTTCCGCTGATTGTACTCCGCAAACACTTTCCTGGTCCTGCATCCGCTACTGTGCGGCCGAGGCAGTCTCCAGGGTCTCCCGGGGTTTCGTGTGCAGCCGCTTCAGAATGGCCCGCCGCGCCGGTGCCTCAAAGTAGAAGAAACTCAGCACGCTCAGCCCGATGCACGTACCCAGATACAGCGGATAGTAAATCGCCTTGCCCGCCAGATGCAGCGCTTCCCACGCCTTCAGAACCGGGAAGTGAATCAGGTAAAGCCCATAACTCGCCTCGCCCAGCACCACCAGCCAACTCGCCTGGAACACCTTCGCCGGCCAGTACTCCCCCAGCGACAAAATCCCGATCAGAACGCAGTACAGCGGCACCAGCGCTCCGTCCCTCAGTACCGTCACCGGCAGCAGGTGCCCCCATACAGTCACCGCCGCTCCGCCCGCAACCAGCGCCGCCAGCAATCCCGCAAACTGTGCATCCCGACTCCGCTTTCCCTCCGTTACGCTCGGCGTCAAATGCAAGCGCGCAAACACAATTCCCACCAGAAATGTCGGCACATGGAATAGCGGGTTGTACAAAACAATGTCCCGCGAAAGGTGCGGCGTCGCCCCCACCACAACTGCCACTGAGCCCACCCACAGTGCCAGTCCCAATCCAATCGACTGCCCCCGCGTCCGGCGCCAGAACCAGAAGCCCACCAGCGGGAAAATCGCATAAAACACCGTCTCCACCGCCAGCGACCAGTTCGGAATGTCCAGCCCGCGAAGATTCAGAACCCAGGCCTGCAGCATCGCCAGGTTCCCCACAATCGTCACCGCCGTCTTCCCAATCGCAGCCTTCATCCCGTACTTCTCAATCCGGTCTGTCAGCAGAAACGGAACCGAAGACAACATCGTCAACACGAATAACGGGTAAATCCGGGCCAGGCGCGCCACGTAAAACTTCCGCCGGTCCACCCCACTCCGATTCTGCAGGTACACATAGGAAAGAATGTAGCCGGAAAGGAAAAAGAAGAAACTCACGCTCGCCGCTCCCATGTCCAGCACATGGCTCAGCACGTTGTCCCCTGTCCGATTCCACGGAAACGAGTGGTAAAGCACCACCCAAAGAGCCGCAAAAAAACGCAGCGACGTCAGTGCGTGCACCTTCGATCCAGATGTGCCCGGCTGTTCTGCCATCGCAGTTTGCTCCTTGGGGGGATTCGCTTCGCATTCAGCGACCAGCTTTGCCGATTCTATCGGAAATCGAATCCGCAGCACCGCGCCGTGCCCCGAATTCACGAAACTCCACCTTTCTTCCCCTCGCAAATACCCTGCAACCCCTGGTCGGAAAGTACGATGAAGAGGAGGCCGACCACCGTGACCACCCTCCGTCCACCATCCACCTGGCAGCTCGCCCACCACTCCCTCCCCCTCGGCCACCGCACCCTCGTCATGGCAGTCCTCAACATCACCCCAGACTCCTTCTCCGACGGTGGCCTCTACCTCCACCCCGACTCCGCCATCACCCA
This sequence comes from uncultured Acidobacteriaceae bacterium, assembly GCA_903904755.1. GTDB lineage: Bacteria > Acidobacteriota > Terriglobia > Terriglobales > Acidobacteriaceae > Acidicapsa. The sequence continues at coordinate 16,712 of CAIVDV010000032.1, forward strand.
CGCTCTCCACCTCCTCGATTCCGGCGCAGACATCCTCGACCTCGGTGCGGAAAGCACCCGCCCCGGCTCCCATGCCGGCCACCCCGCCGCCGCCCTCGTCTCCGCCGCCCAGGAGCAGCACCGCCTCCTCCCCGTCCTCGAAGGCATCCTCCGCGCCCGCCCCTCCGCCATCCTCTCCATCGACACCTACAAAGCCGCCACCGCCCGCGCCGCACTCGCCGCCGGCGCAGCCATCCTGAATGACGTCAGTGGCTTCCACTGGGATACCGAAATGCCCTCCGTCTGCGCCCATGCCCGCTGCGGCGTCGTCCTCATGCACACACGCGGCCGCCCCGACCAATGGCCCACCCAGGCCCCCCTCCCGCCAGAAGCCCTCCTCCCCAACATCCTCGACGGCCTCTCCAGCAGCCTCGCCCTCGCCTCCCAGGCTGGCATCCACCCCTCCGCCATCGTCCTCGACCCCGGCTACGGCTTCGGCAAGCGCCTCGACGAAAACTTCTCTCTCCTCCGCCGCCAGCCCCAGCTCCTCGCCCTCGGCCACCCGCTCCTCGTCGGCCTCTCCCGCAAATCCTTCCTCACCCACGCCCTCCAGCAGGCCGCCATCCCCGGCACCGCCTCCCCCAACGCCCGCGAAGACGCCTCCATCGCAGCCCTCACCGCCGCCATCCTCGCCGGAGCTTCCATCGTCCGCGTCCACCAGCCCGGACCCGCCCGCGCCGCCGCCGCCATCGCCGACGCAATCCTCGCCGCACGGTAATATCCCCCCGGCCAAAATACAAAAGGCCCGCCATCCTGGCAGGCCTTCTCTGGTCACAACTCGGCTTTCCCCGCGGTCAACTCACGCTATTACCCAGCTCTTCCGCATCTTCCGCCCGCGCCGTCGACCACTTCTCCAGATACACCACCGCCAGCACCAATCCCACCACAAACACACTCACGGACGTGTACTCCAGCACGTTCAACCGCCGGGCTTCCTCTACCGTCTGGTACACAATCACCCCGTGTATATTCCGCGGAACCAGTTGCTGGCTCTCCATATTCTCGTACCGCGGCATCGTCTGCAGGTAACTCGTCGAAACCACCGCACTCGCCACCAACCCCGCCAATCCAGGCAGCAGAAAGACCAACGCGGCAACCCGGAGCAATCCCAGTTTGCTGTGGTTCACAACTCCTCCACTTTTCTCCCGCTTGCTCGTTTTCTCGCCAGGCCCGCCGCCACGCGCCTCTCCCTTGGAAACCCTAATCTTAGCCCCAATCCCGCTATATCAAACCAACAAAAACACCGCTATACTCTCGAATCCCGCCAAGCTGCCCCAAACCATCCCTACGGTGCACCAGCTTCAGTGCACTCCCCTACTGCCGCTCCGCCGCGTTCCGTATCCGGCTCGACTCAAAGCTCACTATCTTCCACTGCCCCTGCGCATTCCGCACATACACCCGCGTATACCGGTAACGCCCCGTCACTTCTTCCTCGCCTCGGTTCCCCGTCACCTCGGCAATACTCGTCACCACAGCCGTCGCTCCATAAATCCGAACCTTCCGGTCCGTCAGCATCAGGCTTGATATGTTCATCGTTCCCGAAGACAGCCGCGCCACCAGCTCTTCCCGCGTCTGCAGCGCGCCATCCGCCGATATCCCGCTGAAGTCTACCGCCAGCAGTCCTTCCAGCGCAGCACCGTCTTTCTCCAGAATCGCGGCCCGCCACCGCTCCTCCATATCCTCAATCTCATGACGGTAGTTGCGGTGCCCCGCATGCGCCCGCGGCGCTTTCTGCCCCTTCTGGCCTGCGCTGCTTCTCCATCCCGGAACCAGCAACAACGCCAGTCCCAGCAACAGCAGCACCACCCGTCTTGGAATATATGCGGACATCTGTGACTGCATCCTATCCCCACCGAAGGACGCGGTCAAAACAACATTGTGAGCAACCGCATTTCCGGTACCTCTTTCCGCAAGAAAATGGGGCCGCGCTCCCTCACGAAGCACGGCCCCACACTACCCGGTCCCGGCTAAATCAACGCCGCCAGGTTCTCAATGCTCCGCTCCCGCATCCGCTGGTAAATCCCGCCCACCGCCAGCTTCTGGAAGTGCGCCGTAGCCCGGTGCGCCGCCAAAGCAGCATCGTCAACGTACTGCTCATACAGCAGCACCGTGTCCGGGTCGCCCTCAACCGTATGAGCAATATAGTTCACGCACCCAGGCTCCTCCCGCGAGGCCGCAGCCAGCTTGCGAAGCAAATCCGCAACTTCCTCACGGTCTTCCGGTGCAAACTTGAAGCGAACAGTAAAACTCACCATCTCTGGGTCACCTTTGTCCTTCGGGGTTAGGCGTTCCGGCTCAGGCTCTTCAGCGTATCAGCAAACTCTGGAAGAATCATCGTCTGGTCGCGATCCGGCCCCGTCGATACCATCCCAATCTTCGCGCCCGCTTCACGCTCCTGGAAGCGCAGATACTCCTGTGCAGCCTTCGGCAACTGCTCAAACTCCGGAATCCCTTCCGTCGACTGCTGCCAGCCCTTCAGCGTCGTATACCGAGGCTTGATCGACTCCAGCCCCTCCACATCCGCCGGCACAATATCCGTAAACTTCCCGTTGATCTCGTACCCGATGCAAACCGGAATCTCCGCCAGCTCGTCCATCACGTCCATCTTCGTCACCACCAGCCACTCCGTCCCGTTCACCTGGTTCGAGTAACGCAGCAGCGGAATATCCAGCCACCCGCAACGCCGCGGACGGCCCGTCACGGCACCATATTCATGACCCCGCGCCCGCAGTACCTCACCCGACTTATCGTGAATCTCCGTCGGGAACGGCCCTTCCCCCACACGCGTCACATACGCCTTCGTCACGCCAACCACCGTACCAATCGCCGTCGGCCCCACCCCCGTGCCCGTCGAGGCACCCCCGGCCGTCGCCGAGGAACTCGTCACAAACGGATACGTCCCGTGGTCAATGTCTAGCATCGTGCCCTGCGCGCCTTCAAACATCACGCTCCCGCCGCCCGCAATCACCTGGTTCAGCAGGTTCCCCGTATCCGTCACAAACGGACGCACCTCTTCCGCAGCCTTCGCATACTCGTCAAACATTTGCACCGGGTCAATCCCCGCCGAGCCGAACAGCGCCTTCACAATCGCGTTCTTCTCCTGGCAAGCCGCCTCAATGTGCGTCTGAAGCAGTTTCTCATTCAGCAGGTCCACCACCCGCAAGCCGCTGCGCTTCATCTTGTCTTCGTATGCAGGACCAATCCCGCGGCTCGTCGTCCCAATCTTCTGCCGCCCCGGCGCACTCTCCGCAGCCAGCTCTATCATCCGGTGATACGGCAGAATTACCTGCGCCCGGTTCGAAACATACAACTGCTCATCCACCGCCACGCCCAGCTCGCGCAGCTTCTTCACTTCCTTCAGGAACGCAATCGGGTCCAGCACCACGCCGTTTCCAATCACACCCTTGCAGCCCGGCCTCAGCACCCCGCACGGAATCAACTGAAGCACAAACTTCTGCCCCTCGATAATCACCGTGTGCCCTGCATTGTGTCCGCCGGCGTACCGCGCTACGGCGTCAAACCGCCCGCTCAGTACATCCACAATCTTGCCCTTGCCTTCGTCGCCCCACTGGGCGCCGAGCACTACTGCTGTCTTAGCTCGCATGGATTTCGGTCTTCCGGAGCCCCGGAACCATCGCAGAACAACCCCTTCAGGCTCTCCGGCAATCACTTCGCGGGACGTATCTCAAGATGGTGGCGGGGCCCGTGACCGGACGCGCCATCTTTGATGATATACCCGAACCCGTTTCCGCGCCCTCCCTACCCTGACCCCTAATCACTGAACACTGACCACTGACCCCTCATCCACTAAAATCCAAAAATGCCCGAACTGCCCGAAGTCGAAACCATCGCCCGCGGCGTCCACCAGCGCCTCCACGGCGACCGCATCACAGAAGCATGGTTCGGCTCCCACCCCGAACCCTTCTCCGCTCCCCCCGCCACCCAGGCAGCCGGCCTCGAAAACCTCGTCATCCTCTCCGTCCGCCGCGTCGGCAAACACATCGTCTGCACCCTCGCCCCCTCACCCTCCAGCCCGCCCCAGGCCGAGTGGATTGTCCACCTCGGCATGACCGGCCGCCTCCTCGTCACCACCCCCCAGGGTCCCGTCGCCCCACACACTCACGCCCGCCTCACCCTCGCCAGCGGCCGCGAAATGCGCTTCGTAGACCCCCGCCGCTTCGGCCGCCTCGACTTCCGCGACCTACGCACCCAATCCCCCTTCGCCGCTCCCGGTGCCGAGCCCCTCACCATCGCCCCCGCCGACTTCGCCGCCCTCTTCCGCGGCCGCCGCACCCCCATCAAATCCGCCCTCCTCAACCAGTCCCTCCTCTCCGGCGTCGGCAACATCTACGCCGACGAAAGCCTCTTCCGCGCCGGCATCCGCCCCCGCCGCCACGCCGGCCGCCTCACCCGCGCCCAGCTCGACCGCCTCCGCTCCTCCCTCATCACCGTTCTCAACCACGCCATCACCCTCGGCGGCTCCTCCGTCTCCGACTACGTCGACGCCGACGGCGTTCGCGGCTTCTTCCAGCTCGAACACCGCGTCTACCTCCGCACCGCCCTACCCTGCCTCGTCTGCGCCACCCCCATCCGCCGCATCACCCTCGCCGGCCGCGGAACCCACTGGTGCCCCACCTGCCAGAAATAGGCAACACCGGTGACAAGACCCGCCTTCAGGCACTCACCCGGTGAGCATCCCATCCCCGCTCCCACGATGAAATGCACACAAATCAGTTGCCCATTCCGGTTGCCAGGTTCCCGCGCCGCAGGCGCAGCGTGTCTTAGCCCAGCGCTTCAGCGCTGGGTTTGCAAACCAGCTCACCCTCCCGGAGTCCCGTAGGGACGGTGCCAGCAAGACACGAAATTCCAGAATCCCGGAGCCGAAAACCACCCAATCTCCCATTTTCCGTAGAACTCAACCGCTCCCTGAACCGCAAGTCATACAAAACACTCATCCGAAAGTTTGGCCCCGCAATTGCTACTAGATGAGTGCCAGTGACAAGGATGATTGCGGCCTAGATCGCACCATCCAGCGAAATGAGAGTTCCGGGAAGAGAAGAGCGAAAATCAAAAACGCTCCCCATCCGGAATAACTCGAAAAGGACCAGAGAGTGCTTCAGCACTCCAAAAGGGTCAAAATCCTGGGAGGCCAGTGACCAGGAATTCATAAGCATTCGCAGCGAGAGCAAAAAGCCACCCCACAGGGTGGCTTTTTGGCGTCTGACCATCCCCTGCCACCCTCCCCTTGCGCAAACCCGTCAATGCCTGCAATACTCATCCGCAGTTGTGGGACGGTGCTTTTCCATCAACTCCTGACTCGTTCTTCATGCCCACCTCGGCAGAGATTCCTTGTCAGCCGTCTCGCTTCCCTGTACTATCAAAGTTGCCTATCGCGTAGCCCATTGGCCCTTGCAGCATCGTTGGGACACCAGGTTGCGACAGACGAAAGTACGCTGCCGGACGAGACGCTTCAAAACGTCATCGAGAGTGCAGCGGAAGCCGGATTTCCGGGAGACCCCTAAAAACCAGCCATGGCCTCTTCCAGTTGGCCTGCTGGGCAAAGCAATTCAGCCGCGGCTCTCAGAACCCTCGTTCTGACCACCCGCTGCCAATCAGCCGCAATCGGGAACTCTCGGTCAGACGACGTGAATTCAAGGAGATTTTCAGAAACTTCGCTCTCGGCTGTCGCCGTGAGCTGATGCTGAAACCTCAGGACCATGCCGGGTTCGGCACCGCTCCTGACCTTGATCGGTTTGAGGTTGGCTGCCTCCGTCACCGGATGTGACCCGCAAATCGCCGGATTCCCGGCCTGACTTGCGGATACGGCAAACAACTCACGGGCTCTGCAGCGCCCTCGCTGTTCTCGCTGCAACAACACGGGTTGATACACACAGTAGGAAAGCACCAGGAAGTGCAAGCATGACGACAGAACCAACTCAGTCCTCGCAGGACGCGGGACAAGGACAGGCGAGCGCGCCTGGCCAGGCACATCGGCGCCGCAGGCGTCGGCGAAAGTCCAAGGGTACTCAGCCTCAGGGCGCGCAACCGCAGCCCCAGCAGCAAGCCGCCCAGCCTACCCCGGCAGCGGCCCCCCTGCTCGCCTCCGGCCCCCAGATCAGCGGCCCCCAAACCGGGGGGCAGCAGGGCGGCCAGCAAAACGGCGCTCAAGGCCAGCCCGGTCAGGGCTCCGGACGAAAAAAGAAAAAACGCAATCGCTCCCGCGACCGCGATCGCGACCGCGAACCCCGCGACGACCAGACGGCTTTCCTGCCCCCGCCCTCCAACAACTACGGCCCTTCCAACGCCAACGGCAATGGAAACGGCAACGGCGGCGGCGGAATGCGGCGCAAAAACTTCAAGCAGAGAGGCCCCCGGCAGTTCGTCGGTCCAATGGACCACAGCTACCGCACCGTCAACGGCAACGTCGCCGACGGCCCTCCCTCCACCATCCCCACACACGCCAACAGCAACAGCGGCGGCTACTACTCTGACGTAGTCCCCTCCCGCAATGCCGCCCCGGCCATCCCCGAAAATGCGCATACCCGCATCTTCTTCTTCCTCGAAGACCTCTTCTTCCTGGCCAAAATCCAGGAAGTTGCCCGCAAACTCGGCGTCAAAATCGAGTTCGTCAAGGGCGACAAGGAAGTCGTCACCCGAATCCTTGAGGCTCCTGAAGCTCAGCGCCCGGCATTGATGGTCTTCGACCTCAACAACGCCAACGTCAAGCCCCTCACCCTCATCCCCAAATTCAAAAAGGAACTCAAGAAGTCGACCTCCATCATCGGCTTCCTCTCCCACCTCCAGGGCGACCTCAAGATGAAGGCCATCGAAGCAGGATGTGACACCGTCATGCCCCGCTCCGCCTTCTCCCAAAGCCTCCCCAACCTCCTCCGCCGCTACGGCATGGATGAGGAAGAGGAATACTACCCGCAGCCCGTCTAACCCACCACGCTGCCGCACCAAACCAAAGGGCGCCTCCCACCGGAGACGCCCTTTCTCGTTGCTGAAAACTTGGTTTCGCGGTAGGCCGGGGTTTTAACCCCGGCATAAAGCCAATAAAATCAACGGGCTTCAGCCCCTGCGGGATGCCTTCCTCCCACAAATTCGCCCGGAACAGGACTTTTCCTGGCCCCTGAGGGATGCCCTTCTACCCCGGCGGCCAGCCCAGGTTCCGCCGACCCAGCAAATGCAGATGCAGGTGCTCCACCGTCTGCCCCCCGTCTTCCCCGGTGTTGATCACCACCCGGTACCCGTTCGTCAGCCCCTGCTGTGCGGCAATCTGGCTCGCTGCAATCGCCAAATGCCCCATCAAATCCTTGTCCCCCGCCGTCAGCTCCAGCATCGACCCAATATGCTCCCTCGGCACTATCAGCACATGCACCGGCGCCATCGGATGGATATCCGCAAACGCGTAGCAAAGCTCGTCCTGGTAAATCGCGGTCGAGAGAATCGTCCCGTCAACAATCTTGCAGAATAGGCAGCTCATACGCTCTCCAGTGTACCCCGCTCCAATTAGCGGGGAAAAAACTTCGGCTTCCCGCCCGGCACCCATGGGTCATAATGGGCTGCAAAGTTCGCTCGGCTTTGCGTACTGGGATGGTCATACGTCCAGAACTCGATAAACGCATTCGGATTCGGGTCATCCAGCCCGGCTTCCCCCATATGCTGGAACGCGCTCAACGCCGTCTTCTGCGGGTCCGCTACCAGCCCGTGAAGCGCTTCCTGCCCATAGACATCCGCCTGGTGCTCTTCCCACCGGCTGATTCCGTTCGGAATCGGCGCAGTCACATCCTGCAGCATCGCCACCGCCAGCAGCAGCACCACCAGCCCCGCAAGGCTGCTCAGCGAAGGCACTCCCCAACCCTCCCCATACCGCCCAATCAGCCACGCCGCCAGCCGCGATACCAGGTACAGCATCGCAAACCCGCCAACCACCCCAAGCACCATCCCAATCGCAATATGGTTCAGCACATAGTGGCCGCTCTCATGCCCGAAAATGAACAGCACCTCGTCCATCGGCAGCCGGTCCGCCGTCGTGTCCCACACCACAATCCGCTTCGTGCTCCCTATACCCGTCACGCGCGCATTGATGCCGTTCCCCTTCTGCGCCGCCCGCTGCAGGTACATCCGCTCCGGCGGAATCGCCGTCCCCGTCCGCGCCACCACCCGCTCAAGCTGCGTCACCAGCGCCGCATGCGTCGCCCCCAGCGGCTCGTACTTGTCATACATCGGGTCAATCAACGTCGGCAGCACAAACGCCCCCACCAGCGTCAGCGGAATCATCGCACTCGCAAACCAAAGCCAATACCGCTTCGGCGACCACACAATCAGATAGTGCGCCAGCATGAACAGGAACGTCGCGCCCACAATAAAGTTCCTCAGGCTCGTGCTCGCCTCCGCCAGCCACGGAATCCATCCCTGAATGCTGATCCCGTAATGAACCGCCAGCGCATGACCCACCGCCGCCGGCGGTAGCATCACCGTCAAAAACAGCAGCGTAATCAGCAGCGCCGAAAAGATCGCGCTGTTCAGCCAGCCCCGCCGCGCCTTCCGCTCAATGCTCGCCGCCAGCTTCGCCGCCGTCCCGCTCGCCAGCAATCCCCACAGCACCAGCAGCGTCCACGCCTGCGCCCCAAAGTGCAGCCAGTGCCCCGCGTGGCTGTACGCCATCGCCTGCCGCAGCTTCTCCGGATCAAGCCGGTACGCCTGCCCCGCGGCCCCCTCCGCGTGGCCCGCCAACACCCCGCACAGCAACATCAGGCTTAAAGTCACCGCTTTTCTCAAACCATTTCCCCGCAAATTGCGTCCGTAAGACATAACCCTCGTTCTTGTGCGAGCAATCGTCGTGCGCTCTCTCTGCGACAATACAACACAGCAACCGAACTCTGCCTCGAACCCATCCCGACCTGCAGGATTGGAACCCACCCTTCTATGCCCAATTTCTCTCTCCGCGCCCGCTCTCTTCCCATTTCAGTCTCAGCCGGCCTCGCTCTCCTCTGCGCTGCGGCCCTCCCCTCAGCCCTCGCGCAAAAGCCCGCTGCCCCCGCGCAAAAGCTCCCCCCGCTCGTTGAAACCATGACCGGCGAACTCTCCCGCGCCATGACCTCTCTCGGCAAGCAGGGCGACGACAAGCAGCTCCCGCCCTACTTCCTCAGCTACTCCGTTGCCGACGCCAACCAGGTCGAGCTCGACGCCCAGTTCGGCGCGCTCGTCAACTCCTCCTCCAACCGTGAGCGCGTCGTCGACGTCCAGATTCGCGTCGGCGATCCCAAGCTCGACAACACCCACAACACCCACCGCGCCAGCGCCATCTACTCCGCTGCCCTGCCCCTTACAGACGACCACACCGCCACCGCCCGCGCCCTCTGGGCCGCCACCAACTCCGGCTACGGCCGCGCCATGGACTCCTTCCTCCAGGTCAAAACCGAAGCCCAGGTCCGCGCCAAAGAGGAAGACAACTCCGGCGACTTCTCCACCGAGCCCGCCCAGGTCTCCATCGCCAAACCCGCCCCAACCCCCGTCGTCGACCGCGCCGCATGGGAAGCACGCATCCGCTCCCTCTCCCGCGTCTTCCGCGAATTCCCCGACGTCCTCCAAAACTCCGTCCAGCTCTCCGCCACCAGCGAGACCGATTACTTCGTCTCCTCTGAGGGCTCCCGCCTCGTCACCGCCCACCAGTCCGCCCGCCTCGTCATCGTCGCCGTCACCCGTGCGGAAGACGGCATGGACCTCTTCCGCGACCAGACATTCGAGGCCGAAACCATCGACGGCCTCCCCTCCCAGAAGGAACTCGAAGCCACCGCCCGCGAACTCGGCAAAAGCCTCGCCGCCCTCCGCGCCGCTCCCCTCACTGAGCCTTTCAACGGCCCCGCCATCCTCTCCGGCCGCGCCGCAGCCGTCTTCTTCCACGAAGTCCTCGGCCACCGCCTCGAAGGCCAGCGCCAGCGCGGTGACGAGGAAGGCCAGACCTTCACCAAGGAAATCAACAAGCCCGTCCTTCCCGATTTCCTCTCCGTCTCCGACGACCCCACCCTCGCCAAATTCGGCAAAACCTGGCTCAGCGGCACCTACGACTTCGACGACGAGGGCCAGAAAGCCCGCCGCGTCGACCTCATCCAGGACGGCATCCTCAAAACCTTCCTCATGTCCCGCCTCCCCATCGCCTCCTTCGCAAACTCCAACGGCCATGGCCGTGGCGAAACCGGACGCATGCCCAACGGACGCCAGGGAAACCTCATCGTCTCCTCAAAACACACCGTCGCCGACTCCGAACTCCGCCGACTCCTCATCGAAGAAGCCAAAAAGCAGAACAAGCCCTACGGCCTCTACTTTGAAGACATCTCCTCCGGCTTCGCCGTCACCACCCGCAACTCCCCGCAGGCCTTCCAGGTCATTCCCCTCGTCGTCTACCGCATCTACACCGATGGCCGCCCCGACGAGCTCGTCCGCGGCGTAGCCCTCGTCGGCACACCCCTCGCCGCCATGAAGCGCATCGCCGTCACCGGCGACACCCCTGAGGTCTTCAACGGCATCTGCGGCGCCGAATCCGGCTCCGTCCCCGTCTCCGCTGTCGCCCCCGCAATGCTCCTCACGGAAATGGAAACCCAGCGCCAGCCCTCCGGCACCGAGCGCCCGCCCATCCTCCCCGCTCCAAAAGACGGTGACACCAGCGCCCCCGCGGCAGGAAAGGTCAACTAACCATGGCAAACTTCATTCCCGCTCGCCGCATCCTCACCCTCGCCGCCATGGCCCTCGCCGCCTCGGCTCCCTTCCTCTCCGCCCAGTCCCTCACCCGGGCTGATGCCGAAAAGGACCCCGTCCTCAAAGCCATGCTCACTGAGCTCGACCGCTCCCAGGCCCAGCTCAAGCTCAAGGACTTCGAAAAGCCCTACTTCATCGAGTACCGCATCGACGAAATCTCCGGCTTCGGCACACGCGCCGAGTACGGCGCACTCCAAAGCTCCGGCCAGTTCCACCGTCGCGGCGCACTCGTCAACGTCCGCATCGGCAGCTACAAAAGCGACAACAGCGGACGTGGAGACAGCGTCCCCACCCTCGAAGTCCTCGACAACGACCCCATCGCCCTCCGCACCGCCCTCTGGACCGCCACCGACCAGGCCTACAAGGCCGCCCTCGACGCCTACGCCCGCAAGCAGGCTGAGCTAAAGCAGGTCCAGACGCCCCCGCAGGCTGACGACTTCTCCCACGAAAAGCCCGTCATCCTCCTCCAGGACCCCAAGTCCTTCTCCATCGACCAGCCCACCTGGGAGCGCGCCATCCAGGCCGCCAGCGGCCTCTTCCTCTCTGAACCCTCCCTCGCCGCCGCCCGGCCCGATGTCCAGTACGCCCGCGCCTACCTCGACGCCACCGCCGTCACCTCCTGGCTCGTCAACTCCGAGGGCACCATCACCCGCACCTCCGTCACCCACTACGACCTCGGCTTCTCCACCGGTGGCCAGGCCGCCGACGGCATGAAGCTCGACCGCAGCTACTACCTCGCCGGCAACTCCCCAGCCGACCTCGATACCCCCGAAAACCTCACCCAGCACGCCCTCGCATGCTTCAAGGGCCTCGAAGAACTCCGCCAGGCTCCCCTCGTCGATGAGGAATACCACGGGCCCGTCCTCCTCGCCGCCGATGCCGCCGCCGGTGCACTCAAGGGGCTCCTCGCCCGCGCGGTCACCGCCAGCCGTCCCCCACTCGGGACTGAGGCACGCACCACCGGCGCACTCGCCTCCAGCCTCCACGCCCGCGTCCTGCCAGACTTCATCGATGTCACCGACGACCCCTCACTCGCCACCTGGAACGGCAAAGGCAACGCCGGCACCTACTCCGTCGATTCCCAGGGCGTACCCGCGCAAACCGTCCCACTCGTCGTCTCCGGGAAGCTGGAAAACTACCTCCTCAGCCGCGAACCCATCCGCGACTTCCCCAACTCCAACGGACACGGTCGCGCCGCTCCCTTCGCCGCTGCACTGCCCTCCATCGGCGTACTCCGCATCTCCGCGCACGACGGCGAATCCCTCGACAGCCTCAACCAGAAACTCCTGGCCATGGCAAAGGATCGCGGCCTCAGCAACGTCTATTTTGTGGAATCCATCTCAGGCAGCGGACCCCGCCTGCTCTACAAGCTCGCGCCAGACGGCAAACGCACACTCGTCCGCGGTGCCCGCCTCGAAGATCTCGACCTGCGCACACTGCGTTCCGGTATCGTCGCAGCAGGCAAGGACCTCTTCGCCAATAACCAGCTCGGCGGACAGCCAAATACCGTCCTCGCTCCCGCGCTCCTCTTCGACGACATCACCGTCAAGCGCGCCAATGAGAAGAACGACAAGCTGCCCTACTATCCTCCGCCATCGTAGCCTTCCGGCAGAGGATAGCAGGCAGCCTGGAACGGATTTACTTCGTCTTGCGGTTCAGTGCGCCCACAATCGCGCCCGAAACCAGCATCGTCAGCAACCACGAACCAACAATCGCCGCCCAAACGTTCAGCTGATGGTCGCCGTTGAAGAACTGCCCGGTCACAAGCAGAATCGTCAGCGCAGGGAAAATCAGGCTCAGCCAAAGCAATGCCGCTACCCGCAAACCGCGTATCGGCGACAAAACCCCAGTCAGTTGCGTAATCCGCGAAATCGCCGCTGCTATCAGCGCAAATCCCACTATCAGAACCGCATACTGCACGTTCTGCTGTTGACTCGTGTTGGTGGCTAGCCACCCCTTCAACAGGTAGCTGTTCCATGCCGCCTGCAGAATCGAACTGACGACCGCCGCTACTACAATCGCCACGTAATTCTGTTTCACTCCACTTGTTTCGTTTGCCATGTTCACTCTTCTCCGTTCATTTCTCGCAAAGTCGTATTACGGAACCAGGGGTCGGGTGCGGAGTCCGTGCCAAAAGTCTTCCAAAATCTACTGCGAGCACGTCCTGATCGCACACTGTAAGGTTGCACGGATTGTATCGAGAAATCATTACGATAGATAGCTATTTGTCCCGATTTGGTAACCCCCGCCCAAATCCACGCACCCAAGTCAGCTCCATCGCGATACCCGGCACCTTCAACGTCACTGCGCCCACCTCCGCGCCCCTCAATCCAGCCGCGTCAAATACGCGTCCCCCTCCGCCGGCTTCAGGCTTCGCGCAATCTGCTGCGCCACCTCCCGGCTGTCCCCCGCAGGCCGTATCCGAACCCAGTACCCAGTGTCTCCCGCAAAATCAATCACCTGTGCATCCGGATACTTCCGCTCCAGTTGCCGCTCCAGCGAGCGCGCCTTCCCCTCATGCTCAAACGCGCCTATCTGCACACACCACCGCCCCCCAATACCCATCGGCTTCGGCGTCTTGTACACATCAATCCGCACTGTCGCCAGCCCCATCCGGTACACACCCGTCGCCTTCGCTGACGCTATCGACAAATCAATCGACCGCCCCTTCACAAACGGCCCCCGATCCGTCACCCGCAATATCGCCGATTGCCCCGTCTTCTCGTTCGTCACCTTCAGCAGCGATCCCATCGGCAACGTCCGGTGCGCAGCAGTCATCGCGCTCCGGTCAAACGCCTGCCCATTCGCCGCCTTCTTGCTCGCCGGCGCGTCATACCACGTCGCCTGCCCCTCCTCGCTGAACAGGGGCCGGTGCGTCGCCACAAACTCCGCGTCTTCCTTATCCACTCCACCCGGCGGCACCGGCGTCGGCGCAATCCGCGGCGGCGCAGGCCTGCGCGTCACCACCACCTCATGATGACTGCACCCCGCCAGCAGCAGCGACATCCCTGCCACCACCACAGCGCACGCCCGCACCATGTGCTTCGCCCTCACCTCGGTGGCGTCCCCTCTCCATCCAGCTTGCGACCCAGCTTCTCCAGTTGGCTCGCCAGCTCCCGCAGCGCTGCAGCGCTCTCCCGCCGCACCTGCGGAACCACCTCAGCATCCACCCGCGCCACCGCATGGCGCACCTCGGCCTCTGCCACGGCAAACAGGTGCTTCATCGTTGCCGCTATCGGATGCTCATACCCCGGCTCATTCCCTGCCATACTCCACCCCCCGCTTCCAGTCTCCGAACCCTCAAGCCCACCGTCAATCCCCCTCGCAACCTTTCTCCCCTTTAGGGTTCCCCCGGCGATAACTTCCCGTTCCTATTCACCCCACGCAACTTTCTCCATCTCGAACATTTGTAACGTCGTAAATTTCAGATTTTCCGCTTAGAATTGTCCGTGCGCTCTTCTTCGCCCCCGGTGGATTTGTTGCACCCATACATTGAACCTGCGATACATTGCTGAACGGGGTGCTCGTTGCATCTGCAAACCTTAAAGTTCGCGGCTATCCAAAAGGCGGAACGGACTGATTCCGCGCTCCACCTCCTGGCCTGCCGCAACCTTTTGCGCCCCGCCGCCTCTCTCGCTCTGCTCCTCTTCGCCTCCCTCGCCCTCAGCGCCCAGCCCGCCTCGCCGCACCTCGCCGCCGCACCGCTCACCACCACCCACGCTGTCCATTCCCTCACCCCCGAGCAGTCCGCCACCGGCATCCCCATCCACCTCACCGCCGTTGCTACCTACTTCGACCCATACATCGACGTTCGACATGCCGCGCTCTTTGTCCACGACTCTACAGGCTCACTCTTCGTCAGGGTCCCTCTTCAGAACTACCCCCCCATCCACACCGGGGACCTCCTCCAAATCGATGGCATCTCTGGCCACGGCGACTACGCACCAATCATTCAGAATCCCCGCATACGCATCCTCGGCCCCGCCTCCATGCCTTCCTCCGCCCCCAGAGTCACCGTTCCTGAAACCAGAGAACCCCTCTGGGACGGACAGTGGGTCGAGCTCGAAGGGCTCATCCAGGGATTCCTCATCACCGGAAAAGACGTTACCTTCGATCTCTCCACAAACGGAGGCCCCCTCCGTTGCATCGCCGTTGTCGAGCCAGGCACTCGATACCAGGACCTCGTTGATTCCCTCGTCCGAATCCGCGGAAACATCGCACCCGTCTTCAACCGCAATCGACAGCTCGTCGGCTCCCGACTCCTCTTCGCCGGCGTCACCCAGATTGCCGTTCTGAGCCCCGGTGAACCAAACCCTTTTGACGCTCAAGTCGTTCCCATCTCCAAAATCCTCCAGTACGTCCCCGGCCAAACCCTCCAGCGTCGTGTCCATATCCGCGGACGCGTCACCCTCCAGTGGCCCGGCCGCGTCCTTTGCATTCAGGACCGCAGTGAAGGCATCTGCGTCGATACCACTGAAACCACTCCCCTCCCTCTCGGCACCCTCGTCGATGTCCTCGGCTTCCCCGCCACTCAGGACTTCCACCCCACACTCGACAACGCCATCACCCGCTCCGCCCCTGACCCGCCCCAGCCCGTTGCCCCGGTTGCCCTTCAAATATCCGATATCGCTGGAGCAGCCCACGACAATCAGATCGTCACCGTTACCGGCGAGATCGTCGGCGTCGACCGCTCCACTGGTGACCTCAACCTCGCCGTCAGCACCGGCAACATGGTCCTCACCGGAATCCTCCCCATCGAGGCCGCCTCAAAGCAAAAAACCGCCTGGCAAATCGGCGACACCGTACGCCTCACCGGCGTCTGCAACCTCCTCGTCGACGGCGACCTCACCAACATCGCTGAAGGCGGCATTCGCGCCTCCAACGTCCACATCCTCCTCCGCTCTCCCGACGATGTCGCCATCCTCGCAACCCAGGGCTGGTGGACTCCCGGCCACCTCGCCGCCATTCTCGGCATCCTCCTCCTCACGGCCGTCGCTGCCATCGCATGGGTCGTCGTCCTCCGCCGCCAGGTCGCCAAGCAAACCCTCGAGCTCCGCCGCAACGAAGACCGCCTCCGCCACCTCTCCCAGCACGACGTCCTCACCGGCCTCCCCAACCGCCTCCTCCTCGACGACCGCATGACCATGGCACTCGCCCAGGCCGCTCGCTCTCAATCCGTCCTCGGCCTCCTCATGCTCGACCTCGACGGCTTCAAAAACATCAACGACGACCTCGGACACCTCGCCGGAGACCTCGTCCTCAAGCAGGTCGCCGAACGCCTCAGAAACTCCGTCCGCACCAGCGACACAGTCGCCCGCGTCGGCGGCGACGAGTTCATCGTTCTCCTCCCCAACCTTCACTCCGCTGAAGACGCCGAAGTCATCGCCGGAAACATCGCCGCCGCCATCAGCGTCCCCATGGAACTCTCCGGGAAGGAAGTCCGCGTCGCCGCCAGCGTCGGCGTCACCACCTACCCCATTGCCGGACGCACCGCCGGCACCCTCATGCACCATGTCGATTTGGCCATGTACCAGGCAAAATCCCGCGGCCAGGGCTCCTACGCCGTCTACTCCCCAAACCCCTCCGAATCCCCCCTCGCTTAGCCTTTCCCCGCCCCGCCCCTCCGCACTTCCCCGCCTCGCTTCCCCCGTTCAGCCCCCAGATTCCCCATTCGCTGGTTCGCCTTTGATTTGACCCAGCCTTCCGGTTACCCTTGCAATGAAATATTCTCCCCATTTTCCACGCTGCGGAAAATAGGGCTCGGGTAGACGCTACGTTCTCTGCCCCCCAAACGCAACCACCTCAAGCCATCAAACTAGACCCCAAGGAGATTGGAGCCCCAATGCCAAAAGCTATCAAATACGTTGAGAAGGCCCTCGTGTACGGTGCCCAGGGCGCATGGGCGGTTTTTGAACGCCTCAATCGCATCAGCCCAAACCCGTCCATCACTCCCAAGTGGAGCGACAAGCCCCTCCTCAAGAGCTGGCAGAAGGAAAAGCCCCCACTCGGCTGGCCCCGCTACACTGACTCCCTCTGTCCCAAGTGCGTCCCTGAGATCCGCAAGCAGATCCTCGACGGCAAGCTCCCCCATGAAGTCCTGCTCAACGAAAAGGTCGGCGAAATCAAAGCCCAGATCATCGAGCGCGACGGCAAAATCCTCATGGTCAAGGACTGCCCCAAGCACGGCCACTTTGAAGACGTCATGTCCATCGACGCCGAGTTCTTCAAGCACCTCGAAGAGAGCTTCCCCGGCCGCGACATCCGCGCCCACAACGACGAGAAGCTCCACAACCACGGCACCTCCACCGTCACCCATGGCCGCGGCTCCGTCCTCACCATCGACCTCACCAACCGCTGCAACATGATGTGCGACCCCTGCTTCATGGACGCAAACCAGGTCGGCTTCGTCCACGAACTCACCTGGGCCGAAATCAAAACCATGCTCGACAACGCCATCACCATCAAGCCGCGTCGTCAAATGAGCGTCCAGTTCTCCGGTGGCGAGCCCACCCTCTCCCCTTACTTCCTTGACGCCGTTGCCTACGCCCGCAAGGTCGGCTACAACTCCGTCCAGGCCGCCTCCAACGGCATCGAGTTCGCCAAGTCCAAGGAACTCTGCCGCGCCGCCGCTGAAGCTGGCCTCCGCTACGTCTACCTCCAGTTCGACGGCATCGGCAACGCCGCAAACTCCCACCGCAAGGTCGGCAACCTCTTCGACGTCAAGCTCCAGGCCATCCACAATCTCCACGAGGCCGGCGTCGATATCGTCCCCGTCACCACCATCATCAACGGCATCAACAACGAGCAGGTCGGCCGTATCATCGAGTTCGCGCTCGACAACCCGCGCACCATCAGCTTCCTCTCCTTCCAGCCCGTCAGCTTCACCGGCCGCGACGAGGACATCTCCGATGAGCGCCGCGCCGCACAGCGCTACACCCTCTCTCACATGGCCCACGACGTCAAGGCCCAGACCGGCCTTGGCGAACCCTCCCGCGACTGGTTCCCCATCTCCTTCATGAGCACCTTCTCTGACTGGGCTGACCATATGAAGGGCGCAAACCAGGACTGGGGCAACCTCTCCTGCGGCTGCCACCCCAACTGCGGCATCGGTATGGCCCTCATGGTCGACAAGGAAACCAAGGAAGCTGTCCCCGTTTCCAAGTTCTTCAACGCCATGCAGGTCGCCAAGGATGTCGCCAAGGTCAACGACGCCGCCCGCGGCAAGTTCCTCTCCATCCTCGGCGTAGCCCTCGCCTTCATGCGCAACTACGACCCCTTCCAGGCTCCCACCCACTTCAAAATCACTGACATGTTCCAGAAGCTCGACAAAACCTTCGGCGCAACCGGCAAGGACTACGGTTCCATCTCTGCCGACCGCACCGCTGCCGACATCGAGCGCCGCCGCAAAGACCGCTGGAACTTCCTCTTCATCGCCGGCATGTGGTTCCAGGATCTCTTCAACTACGACTTCCGCCGCACCGAGCAGTGCATCATCCCCTACGCCACCCAGGAAGGCGAAATCAGCTTCTGCGCCTACAACACAGGCATCGGATGGCGCAACATCATCGAGAAGATGCACATGACCGCCACCCTCACCAAGTGGTACGAAGAGCACGGCCGTCACGAAATCTTCGCCGGCGGAAAGCAGGTCGGCATGGCCCACGTCGGGCACAAGCTCGAACTCAACATGGACCACGTCAACGCCGAAGCCAACCACACCCTCGACCAGCTCGGCATCGCCAAGAACGCCCGCGAGGAAAAACTCCGCGCCCGCGACGAAAAAATCAAGTCCGATGCCGAAAACGCACGCATGGCCAAGCTCTACCGCGAACACGTCCTCGGCGAAAAGCCCGTCGAAGGCCTCGTTTCCCTCAACTCCATCGCCCCAGCCAAACCCACCACAACCCGCACCGAAGAACCCGTCGCCGGCGACTAACCCGCATCCCTCCCCCAAACGGTAAAGGCCGCTCCCACCCGGAGCGGCCTTTCCTTTTGCTCTTGCTTTTGCTTTTGCTTTTGCTCTTGCTTTTGCTCTTGCTTTTGCTTTTGCCTTTGCCCTTGCCCTTGCTTTTGCCTTTGCCTTTGCCTTTTTGTCTGTCATTCCCGAAGGGAATCTGCTTTTGCTTTTGCCTTTGCTGTTACCTTTGCTTTTGCCTTTGCCTTTGCCTTTGCCTTTTTGTCTGTCATTCCCGAAGGGAATCTGCTGTTGCCTTTGCTTTTGCTGTTGCCTTTGCTTTTGCTGTTGCCTTTGCTTTTGCTGTTGCCTTTGCCTTTGCCTTTTTGTTTGTCATTCCCGAAGGGAATCTGCTGTTGCCTTTGCCTTTGCTTTTGCTGTTGCCTTTGCTTTTGCTGTTGCCTTTGCCTTTGCCTTTGCCTTTTTGTCTGTCATTCCCGAAGGGAATCTGCTTTTGTCTTTCCTCCCGTCCCGTACACCCTCCGGGTTCCTCATCCATTCAGCGTCCTTTTGCCGAATGGGTGGGACTAACCACTCCCGCGCTAGCACACCACAATCGAGCGCAGCTCGATCCCCCACCCCTCAAGCCGCAAAAATCGCTTCCCGGCTCTGGTCTCCCAAACCGGCCAGCAACCCACCGACGGAAATATCTTCATTCAGCGCTTCCCAGTGCAGGCCCCGCCGAGTCACCCGCACCTGCGCCAATTCCTCGGGAGTCGCATGCATCAGCCCCGGAAACCACGCCAGCGGCACTCCAATCGTCCGCCCGTCGCTCAACTCCACCCACATCGAGTCCGCATCGAATCGCACCGTCACCGCGCTAACCGAAGTACTCATTCCATGCCCTCTCTCTCCGAGCCCGATTTCTCTCAACCAGTCCCATCAGCTTGCGCAGCGTTCGCGCATCGTAGCCGTCATTGAATGCCACCTTTACTTCCGGCCTAAGCCAGAAATTCGCCTCCGCCTCGCCCTTCTCCACGTGGATATGGACTGGCTCCCGAGGCGAACCCTCATTGGAATAAAAGAAGAACCGGAATCCATCCTCAAACCATACCGTTGGCATCCACGCATTCTAGCCGGAAACCACAACGAGAGCCACCTCACCCCGTTGCCCCCCAACCCCATCCCGCGCTACCATCCCCCCATGCTCATCCGCCCCAAAAACCATTGGCTCCAGCTCTTCATGGCAGTGCTGTACCTCTACATGGGCATCCACTCCTTCTTCTTCAAACCTTTGCACTCCTTCGAACCCTTCTACTTCGGCTCATCCGTCGTCTTCGTCTTTCTCTGGTTGGGCACCTTCACCACTCTCGAAAACGGCCACCTCTGCAAGCAAGTCTTCTTTATCCCCATCGCCAACATCCCCGTCTCCGAATTCACCCGCGTCGAGCCTCACAAAAAGAACGGCAAGCTCGGCTATGGAACCTGTTTCATCGTATACAGCGCACTCGCCGAAACGCTCAGCCTCTTGCCCCGCAAAACCGACTCTTACGTGACCCTCCAACCCAACAGACCCGCCCCCTTCCTCACCCTCCTCCGCGAACAAGCCCCCCAGGCCGAGTTCCTACTCTAGCCCAGCACTTCCCCAGAGGCCCCATGCCCTTCTCCCTCCCCTACACCCTCGCCCTCCTCGCCCGCACCCCAGCCTCCCTCAACACCCTCCTCCGCGACCTGCCGCAATCCTGGACCCACGCCAACGAAGGCCCCGACACCTGGTCCCCCTTCGAAGTCATCGGCCACCTCCTCCACTGCGAGCAAACTGACTGGCTCCCCCGCCTCCGCTCCATCCTCGCATCAACCGCCCCCCGCCCCCTCCCGCCCTTCGACCGCTTCGGCCACATCCCCCTCTGCCAGGCCAACTCCCTCCCCGACCTCCTCGACGCCTTCGCCGCCTCCCGCGCCGACGGCCTCCACGAACTGGCCTCCCTCAACCTCACCCCCGCTCAGCTCAAGCTCCAGGGCATCCACCCCATCTTCGGCACCGTCTCCGCCGCCAATCTCCTCGCCACCTGGGCCGTCCACGACCTCACCCACATCCACCAGATCTCCCGCGTCCTCGCCTTCCAGTACCGCCACGCCGTCGGCCCATGGGAGCAGTACCTCTCAGTCCTCCACACCCGAACAAGCTGACACCCCTCACTCCTCCCCCACCTCCGCCCGAATCCGCATCCGCATCGCATCCAGCTCGCCCGGCCCGCCAGCCAGCGCCACCGCACCTGTCGGCATCAGCACCCTCCCCCGCGCCGCTGCATAGCGCCGCACCAGCCACCACACCAGCCCGCTCGCCAGCACCACCACCAGCGCCGGTATCCCTATCAAAATCCTCCCCGACCACCCATCTGGCTCCGCCAATATCGTCTCCCCATACTTCTTCCGGTAGTACGTCAATATCTCCGTCTCGTCCTTGCCCTCCACCACAAACTCCGTCACCTCATCCCGCATCTCCGCAGCCACATCGCTCATATGGTCCTTTATCGTCTGCGAGTAGCAGCACGGCGCCATCAGCTTCTTCTCCAGCCGGTCCACCTTCGCCTCCTGAACCGGCGTCAACGGCAGCGCACTCAGCACCACCAGCAGCGTCACAGCAATATGCATCGCTCTTCCTTTCCCCTCTTCGGGCCGGGGATGCCCCATCCATCCGCTATCCATGGGGACCCAAGCCTGCGGCCCCCGCAACCCGGCAAGTCAGCCCTCACTTCCCCCCATGCGCATACCGCACCTCATGCGCTGTCTCCTTGCCGCCCATCTTCATCGCGTGGATCACCACCCGGTCTCCCACCTTCAGCTCGCTCTGCTTTCCCGGCTTTCCACCCGTCTCCCAGCTCGTCGTCGCCGTCAGCACCACCTCGGTCTGCACACCGTCCTTCTCCACCGTCACCACGTTGCCGGCAATCTTGCTCACCGTACCCAGTACATGGTCCATATTCCCGTGCGCCATTGCCGGTATCGCCATCACCGTCAGCGCCATCAACACCACCATCAATATCCGCTTCATCGCTCTTTTCCTTTCGCTTTCGCAGGTTGGTCGGCCTCGCCATTCAGGAACGCATCTTCCGCCTGCTCTTCCTTCAGCTCCGCCGGGGTTATCGGATTTGCCTTCTCCATCTCCACTTCTTCCTCCGCTGTCAGCGCAGGCAGATGGCGCAGAAAAAACACCAGATTCCAGGTCTCCACATCCCCGTTTCCGGGATTGCCAAACGCCGGCATTCCGCTCATTCGCACTCCGTTCTGGATAATCCCGTACAACTCGCCATCCGTCTTCCGCTGTGTCGCATCCAGCCGCAAATCCGGCGGCGCAGGATTCAGCCCGCGGCCCAGCATCGTCTCGCCGCTCCCGTTGTTCCCGTGGCAACTCGCGCAGTGGTCGGCATAGTGCTCCCGTGCCGCTTTAAGGCCCTCCGGCGTCGGCGCAATCGGTGCCGGCATCTCCCGCAGCGACCGCGGCACGCTCCCCCGCAACGCCAGCCTCGCCAGCCCCGCCTCCATCCTTCCCGGCCGGTTCCGTGCCGCAAATCCACCCGCCACAACCCACGCCGCAACCGCGGCGGCACACACGCCCGCCGCCGCCACTCCCAACGCAAAGCTCAAAAACGAAAAACCTCGCTGCTTCGTCATACGCCCTCTCCAGGCACCCGTCGCCTCTCCCGCCGCCCGCACCGGCACAGCATCGCAAGACAACTCAGCGCCTCAGGCTCCGGCAAACACACTCCGGCCCTGGCTTGCGAATCCAATTTTTTCGTTTGTGCGTGTCCTTAGCCGTTCACGCTCGGCGGCCCGCGCTTCTGCCGCGACCTGTCCAGCGCCAGCCGGTATTTGGCCGCTCCCTGCGCCTGCACCGCCGGATGGCTCACCACCTCGGCATACACCGCAGCCGAAACCCCCGGCGCACCATACACCGTCGTCCCCACCGCAGCCGTCCCCCGCGGATACATCCCGCACCGCTCCGGCGTCGCTCCCACCTGCGCCCGGCCCGAGGAACTCGCTTCCATCAGGCTCGCCATCATCGCGCAGTGGTGCTTCCCATGCTTCCGGCAGCACGACGGCAAATTCGCTTCCGGGTCATTCGTCGCGGCAGCCACCAGCGGCTCAGCGTAGAAACCGCCAAGCACCACCAGCATCAAAACCGCAATCCATCGCCGCATCGTGTCTCCGAGTATAACCCTGCCGCGCGGCCAACTTACACCCCAATCACGGCGGGCGGCCCGGCTCTACCGGTACACCATCACTTCCCGCGGAGCATCCACGCTCGCCCCCGGCGCCTGCAGCTTCAGCCGTATCGATACCACCTCCGGCTTCCCCTTCAGCGGCGCCGTAAATCCCAGCTCATACTGGTTCTTCAGCCGCAGCAGCAGCTCATCCAGGTACGGCTCAAAAGACACCGGATTCCCCTGCCCATGCCAGAAGTTCTTTCCCCCCGTCGCCTCCGTCAGCACCTGCAGCAAACTCTGCCCGTCATTCGCCGCCTGGCTCCCGTCATCCCCGCCCCCCCGGCTCTTCCAGTACAGCCCATACACCTGCAACCCCACCCGCACACTCTCCCGTATTGCCGTCTGCAGATACTGGTCATCCGGGTCAAAATGCTCCTGGTACGGGTCTATCCCGTCCGTAATCATCACCACCACGTGCCGCGCTCCCACCACCCCGCCCGGCCACTTCTGCGCCAGATCCGCCAGGCAAAAATACGGGCTCGCGCTCGTTCCCCCCAGCGGCGTGTGAAGATGCTTCTTCACCTCCGACCGGTCATCCGTCAACGGGCCCGCCAGCCGCGCCGTCCCGTTCTGCATATACGCCACCGTCGCCCGCACATTCGGCGGCAGCCGGTCGACAAACTTTCCAATTCCATCCAGTTGGCTACCCAGGCTGTCCCGCGACCCCGTATCAAACAGCAGCACCATCTCCACACCGTCGCCCGGCTCAGTCAGCGCCCGCCAGCTCTTCACCTCAGCCTTCTTGCCACCCACCGTCACCATCGCGGCCTTCCCATCCACCGTCACTGCCTGCGCATCCGTCTTCGGCAGCACCGTCACCACCACCCGACCCTCCCCGCGTACCTCATCCTGCGCCCAACTTCGGGTAACCAGCAGCGCCAGCACCACCATCACCAAACCCACATTTCGCGTCATCCCGTAACCTCATCGCCGTAAACCCGTCGCCGTGTTCGCAGCCTTCCATCCATTGGACGCGCTCTTGCCTCACTCCGTCCCCTCAACCGCCCGCAATTCATCCCACTTTGCCCAAACTTCGTCCACCTTCCGCTAAACTTCCCCTCAAGCTCGACTCATCTCACCCAACGGAGCCCACAATGACTGACGATATCCGCCAGGTCGCCCATCACTACCTGCTGGCTGTACAGCGCAACGACCCCGCCGCCCTGCCCCTCCATCCCGATCTCTCCGCCACCTTCCCGAACGCTACCCTCCACGACGCCCAAGCCTACCGCGCCGCCCTCGGTCCCTTCCTTCAATCCGTCCAGGCTATCCGCCTCCGCCAAATCATCGCGGAAGGCGAACACGCCGTTCTCCTCCTCGACATCGACACCGCACGCGGCACACTCGAGTTCGCAGAACATCTCCACATCGTCGATGGCCTCATCGTTCACGTCCGCGGCTACTACGATCCCCGTCCCCTGCTCTCCGCCTGAGCCGCTCGCCCACAAACGCAAAACGGGCCGCCGCCTCTCCGGCAGCAGCCCGTCTTCATCCCAGCCTCAAACCTAGTTTTTGTGGATGCTGTACGACACCCCAAAGCTCACAATCGGGTACGTCTTCAGCGGATCCAGATCGTTCTGGTACTTCGCAATCTGCGCCGCCAGGTTCGACTGCACCGTCGGGTCCGTCGCCACATCCACGCAGTTCAGCCCCTGCTTGTTGCAAACCTGCCCCGTCAGCGTTATCCCCAGCGTCGGGGCCTTCGTCAGCGCAATCCCAACCTCAAACGGGAAACTCCAGTGACCCTTCGTCTTGGCGATATTCCCCCAGCCCGTCGTAATCGTGAACGCCGGCGACCCATCGCCAAGCCCAACCTTGCCCGTGCCCTGCACCGCATTCGAGCCTGAGGCAGAGTAGTAGGTGAAGTTGTTCAGCGTAAAGCTCGTCCCCGGTGCCGCAACATACGTCGCATCCGCGTGGTTGTCGTTGTAGAACAGCATCCCTGGGCTGATCCGCCATCCCGCATGGAACGGATACAGATCCACCGAAGCTCCAACCGATGCCAGATTCAGCTTCGGCTTGATCGTGAATCCGTTCGAGGTGATGTCGCTAACCGTGTAATTGAAAAAACTTCCCTCAACCCGCACATTGATGTGGCTGTTGATGTTGGTCGCAAGCTGCCCGCCAATTCCCAGCGGCGAAACATTCGCGGCAATACCTACCGCCGAAAACGCCTTCGCCGGAGGGTTGCTCAACGCTGCGGCAACCTTCCCGCCATCGCCTCCAGCCGGCAAAAAGCTCACCGCCCACGAGGCCGGCGCCGCCGCGTCACTCGAGCTCGAATACTGCGCCAATGCGGCAACCGGGGCCAATAACAATGCCAAAGCTGCGACGGATGCGATAGAGATGCGGTTCACGGGGGGGCCTCCAATGGGGGTTGAAAGGTTCAGGGTCGCCTTCGGACCATTTGTTCATCGAGTCTCGGCCTGCACAAAATCAGCTCCCGACTCGCCTTCGACAGAAAAAAGGAGATTCTGCCGGTCAATATAGCACGAACACTGTTGCCGAAAATGTGATATCAGCCCTGCGACTGACTTCCATCACACCACGTGGGAAAGTGCTTCTCCCCCGCGTCCCGTTTCAAACAAACTCCCCACGCCAATACAATCTACCCATGAGCCGCGCCTTCCCCTCCCCTTCCCACCTCCCACTCCTCCGTCAGGCGCTCCTCTCCTGGTTCCACCTCAACCGCCGCCCCCTACCCTGGCGCTCCACCCGCGACCCCTACGCCATCTGGGTCTCGGAAATCATGCTCCAGCAAACCCGCGTCGCCGCCGTCCTCGACAAATACCGCGCCTTCCTCGCCGCTTTCCCCACCGTCCACTCCCTCGCCGCCGCGCCCCAGCCCGCCGTCCTCACCCTCTGGAGCGGCCTCGGCTACTACCGCCGCGCCCGAATGCTTCACGCCGCCGCCCAGCTCATCGTCCGCGACCACTCCGGCTCCCTCCCAACCACCGCCGCCCAGCTCCGCACCCTCCCCGGCATCGGCCTCTACACCTCCGCCGCCATCGCCTCCATCGCCCACAACCAGCCCGTCCCCGTCGTCGACGGCAACGTCGAGCGCGTCATCCAGCGACTCGCCGGCCTCGGTTCCGCCGACCATGACCACCAATCCGCCCTCAACCGCCAAATCCACTCCATCGCCGCCACCCTCCTCCATCCCACCCTCCCCGGCGATTTCAACCAGGCCATGATGGAGCTAGGCGCAACCCTCTGCCTACCCCGCTCACCCCAGTGCCTCACCTGCCCCCTCCACCCCTTCTGCCGCACCCGCGGCGAACACCCCACCCCCAGGCGCGCCCCCATGCGCACCGAACCCGCCGCCTACGCCCTCGCCCTCCACCCCGGCACCAACACGACTGAAATCCTCCTCGAACACCGCCCCGCCACCCTCACCGTCATGCCCGGCCTCTGGCAACTCCCCCAACTCGCCTCCACCACCTTCCCCCCTTCCGAAGCCGTCCTCTCCGCCCGCCACGCCATCATGCAGGTCAACTACGCCGTCACCGTCCGCTCCCTCACCCCCGCCCAGCTCAACCAAGACCCCCAACTCACCCTCCCCACCGGCCCCCGCCAGTGGACCCCCCTCCCCCTCCTCCCCACCCTCCCTCTCACCGGCCTCACCCGCAAAATCCTCCTCCGCCTCCACCTCCTTCCCAAATCCTGACAACCGCCCCAGTCCCTGCCCCCTGCCCCCTGACAACCCCTTGCCATCCCACCCCCTCCTCGTCCACTCTTTTCCTATGAAGAAGTTCCTGATTTCCGCCCTCCTATTCCCCCTCGCAGCCTTCGCTCAGCCTGTCCCCCCCGCCGCCTCCGCCGTCGCAGACTCCATCTCCGCCGACAACATCCGCGCCCACGTCCGCTTCCTCTCCCTCGACCTCCTCGAAGGTCGCGGCCCCGGCACCCGTGGCGACCGCCTCGCCGCCGAGTACATCGCCACCCAGTTCGCCCTCTCCGGCCTCAAGCCCGCCGGCGACAACAACACCTTCTTCCAGCGCGTCCCCCTCTACGCCGTCCACACTGTCGAGGACAAAACCAGCTTCTCCCTCGTCCCCGCCACCGGCGCACCCATCCCCCTCGCCTACGGCTCTGAAATTGTCACCAAAGACCAGTCCGGGCAACCCGCCGCCGACCTCGACGCACCCATCGTCTTCGTCGGCTACGGCATCCACGCCCCCGAGTACAACTGGAACGACTACGCCGACGCCAACGGCCACGACATCGACGTCCACGGCAAAATCGTCCTCCTCATCGTCAACGAACCCCCCTCCTCCGACGACCACTTCTTCAAAGGCCGCGCCCTCACCTACTACGGCCGCTGGACCTACAAATACGAGGAGGCCGCCCGCCGCGGAGCACTCGGCGTCCTCATCATCCACCGCACCGACCTCGCCAGCTACGGCTGGGAAGTCGTCCGCAACTCCCAGGCCATCGAAAAAAGCTACCTCCAGGGCGACCCCCTCGCCAACCTCCGCGCCGCCTCCTGGATCCAGCACGGCGTAGCCCAGCACCTCCTCACCCTCTCCGGCCTCGGCGACCTCGACCAGGCCATCGACCAGGCTGGCAAACCCGGCGCATTCCACCCCATCCAGCTCTCCGTCCGCCTCAAGGGCCACGTCGAATCCGCCGTCCGCCGCTACGACTCCACCAACGTCGTCGCCCAGGTCAACGGCGCCGCCCCCGGCAACGCCATCCTCTTCTCAGCCCACTACGACCACCTCGGCATCGACCATGCCGCCATCGCCGCCGGACACGACGGCATCTACAACGGCGCTGCCGACAACGGCACCGGCTGCGGCATCCTCCTCGAACTCGCCCGCGCCGTCGCCCAATCCTCCACGCCCCCGCCCCATCCCATGCTCTTCGCCGCCGTCACTGCCGAAGAACAGGGCCTCCTCGGCTCCCAATACCTCGGCATGCACCCCCCAATCCCCGCCTCCCAAATCGCCCTCGACCTCAACTACGACATGCTCCTTCCCATCGGCGTCCCCCTGTCCGCCAACCTCACCGGCGCCGAGCGCATCTCCCTCTGGCCCACCGTCCAGGCCGTCGCCAAGTCCTTCAACCTCCAGCTCCTCCCCGACCCCTCGCCCATGGCCGGACACTACTACCGCTCCGACCACTTCTCCCTCGCCCGCGTCGGCATCCCCGCCTTCTCCATCGACCCCGGCATCCTCTTTGAAGGGCACGACGAAGCCTGGGGACGCGCCCAGGCCGAGGACTACGTCGCCCACCGCTACCACCAGCCCGCCGACGAGTTCGACCCCGCCTGGGACTTCCGCGGAAACGCCAAACTCGCCCGCTTCGGACTCATCCTCGGCTGGCTCGCCTCCTCCCAACCCACCCCCATCTCCTGGACACCCGGCGACGAATTCGAACCCGCCCGCAAAGCCTCCCTCACCCACTAACCCCTGATCACTGAACCCCGGGTGCCCCATCCATGTCGCCGCCTTCGCGACATGGGTGGGAGTAGCCAATCTCCCGTCCCAAACAGCCGCAGGGCCGCAATCGAGCGCAGCTCGATCCCCCTGACCCCTCAGTAATAATCCGCACAACTCAGGTAATATCCGCACCGCGTACAAACCAGCTTGCAGCTGTGCCCCGTCAGCCGCTCTCCGCAATTCGGGCATATCTGTTGGTGGTGCGTCACCGCCTCCGGCGCAGCATCCTTCTCCGCCCTCTCGGGCACAAACTCCTCACCATACGCTTCCGGTCGTCCTGGCAACATGCCCCACAGCCTAGCGCATTTTTCGAATCCCCGCACCCCCCTCCCGCGTCCCATATCTGGTGCCTTTCCGCTCCGTCCCGCCACGCGGGAAACCCGGCAGGCCAACACCCGCTCCGGCAGCCGATTTGCCGTAGCATAAACAAAGGGCTTCCACGCTCCCACACCGGAGCGTCACCGAAGGCCCGGACGAACCCAGCGCATTTCCCCGCGCCACCCTCGTCCAACTTCCCCGAACTTCACTGACTTTCACCCGGCCGCACATCGCGGCCAAGGAGACAAAAGAAATGGCAAGCAAAGCAAGCGCAGTCTGGACCGGCTCCCTCAAGGAAGGCAAAGGCACCATCAGCACCGCAACCGGCGTCCTTTCCAACGCAAACTACTCCTTTCAGACCCGTTTCGAGGGCGCTGACTCCGGCACCACCCCCGAAGAACTGATCGCCGCCGCCCACGCCTCCTGCTTCTCCATGGCCCTCGGTGCGCAGCTCGGCGCATCCGGCCTCACCCCCAACAGCATCTCCACCACCGCTGCCGTCTCGCTCGGCAAGGTCGAGGGCGGCTTCGCCATCACCCGCATCGCGCTCACCACCGTCGCCGATGTCCCCGGCGCAACCCAGGAAGTCTTCGACGCCGCTGCCCAGGGCGCAAAGGGCGGCTGCCCCATCTCCAAGCTCTTCGCCAACAACACCGAAATCACCCTCGACGCCAAGCTCGTCTAACTCCCGCTTCGGCGCACAACCACAAGGGAAACCGGGTGCCCCATATCTGACCGCGCCCTTTGCGGTCAGATGTGGGAGTAACAAATCCCCCGCCCTCACATCACCATCGAGCGAAGCTCGATTCCCCTGTCCCCTACCCCATCAGCCTCCCCCTGTATCAAGCGGGAGTCAACCTTGACACCAGCCGCCCCATCTGAGACACTGAATCTCGCTGCCAGTCTGGTTTTTCTCACCAGATCAGCACGTGCCGAAGTGGCGGAATTGGCAGACGCGCATGGTTCAGGTCCATGTACTCGCAAGGGTGTGGAGGTTCAAGTCCTCTCTTCGGCACCATAGATTCAAGCTGCAAGCGCCCCGGCCTTCCGGGGCTTTGTTGCGTCTGGGCCTTCTCAAGCCCCCCCCCTCACTCCACCTCAATATACGCATCCACCCGCAGCCCCACCTGCAGCTTCACCCCAGGGTCCAGTTGCACCAGCGTCTCCAATATCTTCGTGTCCACCTTCTCCTTCGGCTCATCCGTCAGCACATTCTTGTGCCCCAGTTGCCCCGCCACCCGAATCACATGCCCCCAGAACTTCTGCTCCCCATACGCCTTCGCCGTGCAGTACACCCGCTGCCCGTCCGCCACACGCGAAACATCGCTCTCATCCACATCCACCCGCACCCGCAGCCCGCTCAGGTCCCCCATCGTAAACACCGGGTCCGGCGTCACGCTGCTGTTCGTAATGCTCTCCCCGGTCCGGTGGTGCTTCCGCAAAATCGTCCCGTCAAACGGCGCATGAACAAACGTCTTGGCATACTCGGCCTCCGCCTCCGCCAGTTGCGCCCGCGCACCCTCCACCGCAGCCTTGGCCGCGTCAATGTCCTCTGTCCTCTGCCGGTCATCTACCAGGTGAAAGTGCTGCTTCGCCCCCTCAAACTGCTCCTCCGCCACCCGGAAATCCCGCTCATACCGCTCCAGCTCATCTTTCGAAATCACCCCGGCATCAAACAGCTTCTGACGCCGGTCCCACTCATTCCGCGCCGTCGCCTCCGTCGCCTCCGCCTGCCGCATCGCAGCCTGGCTCTCCCCCCGCTCCTGCGGCCGCGACCCGTTCAGAACCTTCTCATACGCCGCCTCAGCTTCATGCAGCTTCGCCCGCTGCTGCTCAACCTGCGCCCGGTAGTCGTCGTTCACCAGCTCCGCCAGCACCTGGCCCTTCTTCACCCGGTCGCCCTCTTCCACCAGTACGGCCTTCAGCTTCCCGCTCAGCTCAGACCCCACCTTCACGTCTTCTGAATCCGGCTCCACCATCCCCGGCCCGGCCACCACGCCCTTCGCAATCCGCTGGCTGTCCGGCGCCGCCACCACCACAGCCTTCGCCTGCTTCCCCCGCGTCAACGCAATCCCCACCCCGGCCACCACCACCACCGCAGCCACTGCCACCACACTCTTCTTCCAGTTCAGTTCCATACCAGCCTCTCGCTCTCTTCCGTTCTCAGCCAAAATCTTTCAGCAGCCGCTACTCGGCCACCATCAGCCCGTCTTCAATCCGCACCACCCGGTCCGCGTACTCCACCAGCCGGCTGTCGTGCGTCACAATCACCACCGCCCGTCCATCCCGGTGCGCCAGCCCCACCATCATCTCCACCACCGCCTTGCCCGTATGCGAGTCCAGCGCCGCCGTCGGCTCATCCGCCAATATCGCCCCAGGCGACCCCGCCACCGCCCTGGCAATCGCCACCCGCTGCTTCTGCCCGCCGCTGATGTCCGATGGAAACGCCCCATACTTCTGCGTCAAGCCCACCAAATCCAGCAGCCGGTGCGCCTCTTCCTTCGCCGCACGGCCCGGAATCCCCTTCAACCCCAAACTCAGCTCCACATTCTCCCCCACCGTCAGCGTCGGAAACAGGTTGAATCCCTGAAACACAAACCCGATGTTCTTCAGCCGCATCGCCGGCAGCTCGTTCTCCTTCATCTGCGTCACATCCACCCCGCCCAGCAGCACCCGCCCGCTCGTCGGCCGCAGCAGGCACCCCATAATCGAAAGAAGCGTCGTCTTCCCGCTTCCTGAGGGGCCCATCAGCAGCATCACCTCGCCCTTGCGCGCAACCAGGTCTACCCCGGCCAGCGCCGGCGTGCCACCGTCGGCCTCCTCATACACCTTCGTCACTCCCCTGACTTCAATTGCTGCCTCAATCGACGCTTCCATCCCTCTCCCTCGTCTCAACCAATCGCTACCCGCGGAACACCATCGCCGGGTCCAGCCCAAGAATCTTCTTCACAGAAACCACTGCCGCCAGCCCGCACATTACATTCGTCAGGAAAAACATCCCCACCGCCGTCTGCCAGTCCAGCAAAATATTCGCCCCGCCCTTCGCACTCGAGTGCACCACCACCACCGCAATCCCCATCCCAATCGCATACCCCATCACCGCCGCTATCGCCGCCTGCTGCAATATCACCCCCAGCACATAGCTGTTCGGTGCTCCCATCGCCTTCAGCGTTCCGTACTCCCGGATGTGGTCCATCGTCGTCGCATAAATCGTCTGCGCCACAATCGCCACGCCCACCACCAGCCCCAGCATCGCCGCCATCAGCACCGCAATCCCCGCCCCCGTCGTAAACATCCAGTAGTGCTGCGTGCTCTTGCTGAACTCCTCCGTCAAAAACACATCGTTATCCGGCAGCCGCGCCTTCAACTCCGCCTTCAACTGCTTCACATCCACCCCGGCCGCCGCCTTCACCAGCACAAAGTTCGTCTGCTCCACCGGAATCACCGTAAAATCCTGCGCCCGCTTGAACCGCGCATACACATACGGCGACGTCGTAAACGCCCGTATCCCCTCCGTAAACCCAACCACCTTCGCCTTGTTTCCGTTGATCTCCACCTCGTCGCCAATCTTCTCCACGCCCAGCTTGCCCATGTATATCCGGTCCACAATCACCGCATTCGGCTGCTTCAGTTGCTGCGCATCCCCTTCCACCACGTGGAACGGCAACCCCATCCCACTGTCCGGGTCGCAACCCACCACCGCCACGCTCTCCGCCCGCCCGCTCGCCATCTTCCAGATGGAAAACCGCACGATGTACTTCTCCGCCGTCGCCACCCCAGGCGTCGCCAGCACCTGGTAGTACTTCCGCTCGTTGAACGGTATCGCCTGCTCCAGGTACGCCGTGTTCTTTGCCGTCACCCACAAATCCGCGCCAGAGTGGTCAATAATCTCGCTCGTGCTCGTCGAAAACCCCTTGAACAGCCCCCACTGCACCACCATCAGCACCACGCTGAAGGCAATGCCCGTCAACGTTGCCGCCAGCCGTATCTGGTCGTGGAACAAATTGCGTCTTGCCAAAGGAGGAGCCATCTCACCGCACCTCCCGGAACAGCCCTGCCGCCATCGCTCCCAGCATCGTCCGCACCCGCTCTTCCAGCGGATGCCAGTCCACCCACCCCTGCAGGCATTGAGTCACTTCCAGGCTCACCACCCCGTGTACCCCGGCCCACAGCGTCTGCGCCACCAGATCCGGATCCATCCCCGGGTACCGGAACGCTTCCGGCGCCAGCGCCCCCACCTGCTGCCTCAGCAGCGCATACCCATCCATCTCCGGCTCCCCTTTGCCAAACTCCGCCACATCCCCCTCATACGCCGCCGCCGGCAACTGGCTCAGAAACAGCATCTTGTAGTGATTCGGATTCTCCACCGCAAACCGCGCATACGCCATCCCGCAGGCCATCAGCCGCTCCATCGGGTCTTCCACCGCCCCGCTGCTCTTTAGCTCCTCGGTCAACTTCTGCGAGTCCTCCCGGCATATCTCCCGAACCAGCGCGTCCTTGTCCTTGAAATGCTGATAGATCGCCGTCGGCGAGTACTCAATCTTCTCCGCAATCTTCCGCATGGACACCCCTTCATATCCGCGCTCCACAAACATCTCCCGCGCCGCATCCAAGATCAGCGCCCGCAGCTTTTCCCGCTCCCGCTCCCGTCGCTCTTTCGTCCCCATGGAAACTCCTAACATCTACGACAAATATAACACCGTTATATTTTACAACGATGAAATCCCTGCAAAAATTCCCGCCCCCGCTCTCCCCTCCCTCCGCTATACTTGCCCCACTATGGAGACGCCTCCCCCTTCCATCACCGTCCCATTCCAGCTCTCTCTCACTGAGGGCCGCATCGCAGGCCAGGCCACCGTCCCCTCCGGCCTCGTCACCATCACCCAGATGCTCCCCTCCCTCCAGCAGCTCGCAAGCAACCTGATTAACGCCACCGTCGAGGCCGCCGCAGCCCAGGGCATCGAAATCTCCTGCCGCAAAGGCTGCGGAGCATGCTGCAGCCAGCTCGTCGTCATCAGCCTCTTTGAGGCAGAGTTCCTCGCCAACTGGATCCGCTCCCTCCCCGAAATCCAGCAATCCCTCCTCCGAGACCGCTTCCACCACGCCCTCCTCTCCCTCAAAGAGCGCGGCATGCTCGAGCTCCTCGACCCCGACACCTGGGGCGACTCCGAGGAAGAGCGCCAGAACCTCTCCATGACCTATCTCTCCAAAAAGGTCCCCTGCCCCTTCCTCGTCGAACAATCCTGCGGCATCTACCCCATCCGCCCCCTCATCTGCCGCGAATACCTCGTCACCACCGACCCCGCCAACTGCGTCGCCCCCCTGCCCGGCAAAGTCACCGTCCTCCCCATCCCCCTCCGCCTCTCCCGCCCCATGTACGAAATCGGCGCCCGCCTCGAAGGATCCAACCGCGGCTGGATTCCCCTCGTCTTCCTCCTCGCCTGGATGCGCGGCAACATGACCCCCGGCGACCACGTCACCGGCACCGGCCCCGAACTCCTCCACCAGGTCCTCTCCCAGCTCGAACGCGCCGACCGCGACGAAAACGCCGCCGATTAGCTCCCGGACTCTATACTGAACACGGAATGTCGACCCATCTGGACAGGATTCTCACCGCCACCCGCGCCACCGTCGCGGCCGCCAAACTGCGCACCCCAGACATTGAGGCCCGCGCCCACGCCCACACCCCCCGCGGCTGGGCCAAGGCACTCCGCGCCCGCTCCGTAACAGCCCCCGCCATCATCGCCGAGCTCAAAAAAGCCTCCCCCTCCAAAGGCCTCATCCGCCCCGATTTCGACCTCCCCTGGCTCGCCCAGCGTTACCGAGTCGGCGGTGCAACCGTCCTCTCCGTCCTCACCGACGAGCCCTTCTTCCAGGGCAGCCTCCGCAATCTCCAGCTCGCCTCCGCCTCCGTCCCCCTCCCCTGCCTTCGCAAGGACTTCACCGTAGACCCATTCCAAATCGTCGAGGCCCGCGCCAACTCCGCCGATGCCATCCTCCTCATCGTCGCCGCGCTCTCTGACCACGAACTCTCCGCCTTCACCCGCGAAGCCCACCGCCTCGCCCTCGATGTCCTCGTCGAAGTCCACACTGCCGACGAGCTCACCCGCGCCCTCGCCATCTCTGAGGCCCCCGACGCCATCGGCGTCAACAACCGCAACCTCCACACCTTCGAGGTCAACATCGAAACCTCCCTCGCCCTCGTTGACCGCATCCCCGCCGGTGTCCTCCGCGTCGCGGAAAGCGGTCTCTCCACCGGCCGCGAAATCGCCCGCCTCCGCGCCGCCGGCTTTGACGCCTTCCTCATCGGCGAATCCCTCATGCGCCAGCCCGACCCCGCCGTCGCCCTCCAGCAACTCCTCGCCAACGCCCAGGCGGCCTCGCTATGATTCCCCCTGAAGCGGCCGCCCCCGCGCCCCTCTGGGTCAAAATCTGCGGCAACACCACCCTCGCCGACGCTCGCCTCGCCCTCCGCTACGGTGCCGATGCACTCGGCTTCATCTTCGCCCCCAGCCCCCGCCAGGTCACCATCGACCAGGTCTCCCAAATCACCGCCTACCTGCCCACTCAGGCGGAAACCATCGGCGTCTTCGTCCACCCCACATGGGAACAGGTCATCGATGCCGTCAACTCCTGCGGCCTCTCCGGCATCCAGCTCCACGCCGGCGGCCTCGGCTTCCCCCAACGCCTCCGCGACCAGTTCGGCCCTGCCCTCCGCATCCTCCGCGTCATCCACTTCGGCCCCACCGTCGCGGCAGACCTCCACGCCGCCTCCGACGAACCCGCCATCGACGCCGTCCTCGTCGACTCCCGCGTCGGCGCAACCCTCGGCGGCACCGGCATCCCCTTTGACTGGCCCCAGGCCCGCGGCACCATCTTCACTCCCGCCACCGGCCTACGCCTCATCGCCGCCGGCGGCCTCAATCCGGAAAACGTCGCCGCAGCCATCCGCACCCTCCAGCCCTGGGGCGTCGATGTCGCCAGCGGCGTCGAAGACTCCCCCGGCATCAAAGACCCCAAAAAACTCCGCGACTTCCTCTCCGCCGCCCGCGCCGCAGCCATCGCGTAACCCTCCCCAAGGAGCCGCCTGTGCCCCTACAAAAAGTCAACTTGGATACCGCCTTTTCCTCCATCGCTCAGTTCTGGTCCCCAAAGATCGGTGGCGACATCAATGACGCCCAGCTCAAGCTCGCCAAGTTCTCCGGCTCCTTCCTTTGGCACCATCACGACAACGAAGACGAGCTCTTCCTCGTGATCAAGGGACGACTGAGAATGAAGCTCAAGCCTGAAGATGGCGGCGACATCGACCTCGAAGAGGGCGAGTACCTCATCGTTCCCAAAGGCACCGAACACTGCCCTTCTGCCCTCACCGAGGAAGTTCACTGCATCCTCCTTGAGCCCAACACCACTCGCAATACCGGCAACCTGGTCAACCACCTCACTCAGGAAAACCTCGACCGCATCTGAGTCCCAATCCCCACCTCTCACCGATTTCCCTTGACGCAGCCCGCCCCTCCCGCTATCAATGGCCCAAGAGCAATCCCCATCCCCCGGAGGTCGCCTTGCCCCCCATCAAGCGTCTCGCCCTCACTATTGCGGGCGCCGTCTCCCTCGGCAGTTACGAGGCCGGTGCTATGTTCGAAATCCTCGATGCCATCCGCCAGCACAACCAGGCCATCGCTGAAGGTGCCGCCGGCAGCCTCATCTACGTCGACGTCATCACCGGAGCATCCGCCGGTGGAATGACCGGAACCATCCTCGCCCAAAAGCTCCTCTTCAACGGCCCCGCATTCCTGGGCCCCTACGACAACCCCCTCTTCAACACCTGGGTCAAGCAAATCGACCTCACCGGCCTCGACGACACCTCCCAGGACCCCGCAACCCTCTCCGTCTTCTCCTCCAACCGCATCGAGAAAATCGCCGCCGATACCCTCACCGCCGACCTCACCCCCGACGGCAAATCCGTCGCCGACCACGGCCCTCACGCCGCCATTGACCCCGCCAAAGGCATCCGCCTCGGCCTCGCGCTCACCAACCTCAACGGCCTCAACTGCGGCGTCCCCCTCAAACCTGACGGCGTCTTCCAGTACACCAACTTCAGCGATCAGCTCCTCCGCACCGTCGACTCCACCTCCCGCGACATCGCCATCTGGCAGGAACTCCGCGAAGCCGCCGTCGCCTGCGGAGCCTTCCCCGTCGCCTTCCGCACCAAAGACCTCCTCCGCTCCCAGGCCGACTACTCCAGCGAAGTCTGGCCCGCCACCACTCCCACCGCCACCTTCACCTACTCCGACGGCGGCATTCTCCAGAATCAGCCCCTCGGCATGGCCAAAAACTTCGTAGACACCATCGACGGCCACCAGGACGACGACTCCCGCTTCTACCTCTTCGTCTCCCCCAACCCCATGAAGGGCTCCCAGGACCTCAACCTCAACCAGGCCTCCGCCAACATCGTCCGCGTCCTGGAACGTCTCGTCCCCGTCTACACCGGCCAGGCCGTCTTCCGCGACTGGCTCCAGACCGGCGTCATCAACCAGCGCGTCCAGCGCCTCGACAAATATGCAACCGAGCTCGTCCAGGCCCTCAATCTCTTCCCCGGCACAGCCGGCGCAGTCCAGGCCGCCACCCTCACCGCCGCCGCCACCCAAATCAGGCCCCTCCTCTACCACTACCCCTCCGGCCCGGCAGATGCCCTCGCCGACGAAGCCCGCCTCCGCCAGCAGTACGAACTCGAACTCCAGCAGCTCGGCGGCCCCGAAACCCCCAACGCCATTGCCTTCCTCGGCGCCATCCAGACCCTCGAAAAAGCCGCCGGCCTCGGCGCACACGAAATCATGAACGTCTACGGCGTCGTCATCGAACCCGGCAAACTCGCCGGTGCCGGAATCTTCGCCTTCGAAGGCTTCTTTGACGAAGCCTACCGCCACCACGACTACGAGTGGGGCCGCCGCAAGGCCCAGGACCTCATCTCCGCCATCAACCGCGAAGCCGCCCCCACCCTCGGCCCCATCCTCTACCAGCCCCAGCCAACCCAAATCGTCCCCGCCTTCGACGGCCTCAGGCTCGACGCCATCGACCCACAGGACCGCGACCGCTTCACCAAAGCCATCCAGAACCGCGTCAATCAGATGCTCAAGGTCGCCATTCCCAATATCCTCCTCCGCTTCCCCGTCCAACTCGCCGCCGCCGCCGCCCTCAAAGCCTTCTTCGCCTGGGAGTTCAGCCGCCACGAACAAGCCTGACCCCACCCCGTCCTCAACAACCCTCCGCGTGCCCCATCCATTCGGCGTCCTTTTGCCGAATGGGTGGGACTCACCAATCCCCCAACCTTCATCCCCCAAAAACCACAATCGAGCGCAACTCGATCCACCCCCTCCCCATCTGGAACCCCCTCCCACCTTCCCTGTACACTGAAATCTCCGCTTCTCCCTCCGGATTCACACCACTTCCGGCCCGAAAAGCACTCAGGAGACAGGCCCATGGCTACCACGTCCGCAAACCCAACCACCCGCCCCGGCCGCTTCGGCGCCTACGGCGGACGCTATGTGCCGGAAACCCTCATGGCAGCCCTCAGCGAGCTCGAAGCCGCCTACGACGCAGCCCGCCTCGACCCCGATTTCCAGGCCGAGCTCGATGACCTCCTCCACAACTTCGCCGGCCGACCCACACCCCTCTACTTCGCCAAACGCCTCACCCAGGAGCTCGGCGGCGCAAAAATCTACCTCAAGCGCGAAGACCTCCTCCACACCGGCGCGCACAAAATCAACAACGCACTCGGCCAGGGCCTCCTCGCCCGCCGCATGGGCAAGAAGCGCATCATCGCAGAAACCGGCGCAGGCCAGCACGGCGTCGCCACCGCCACCGTCTGCGCCCTCCTCGGCCTCGAGTGCATCGTCTACATGGGCGAGGAAGACATCCGCCGCCAGGAACTCAACGTCCTCCGCATGCGCCTCCTCGGCGCAGAGGTCCGACCCGTCACCTCCGGCTCCAAAACCCTCAAGGACGCCGTCAACGAGGCCCTCCGCGACTGGGTCACCAACGTCCGCGACACCTACTACATCCTCGGCTCCGCCCTCGGCCCCCACCCCTACCCCACAATGGTGCGCGATTTCCACCGCATCATCGGCATTGAAACCCGCCAGCAGATCCTCGCCACCGAAGGCCGCCTCCCCACCGCCATCGTCGCCTGCGTCGGCGGCGGCTCCAACGCCATCGGAATCTTCCACCCCTTCCTGCAGGACACCGCCGTCCGCCTCATCGGCGTCGAAGCCGGTGGCCGCGGCCTCACCCTCGGTGACCACGCCGCCCGCTTCTCCGGCGGAACCCCCGGCGTCCTTCAGGGCACATACTCCTACGTCCTCCAGGACGAAGACGGCCAGGTCTCCCTCACCCACTCCGTCTCCGCCGGCCTCGATTACGCCACCGTCGGCCCCGAGCACGCTGCCCTCCACGACTGCGGCCGCGCCGAGTACGTCTCCGCCGACGACATCCACGTCCTCGAAGCCGTCGTTCGCCTCGCCCGCGCCGAAGGAATCCTCCCCGCGCTGGAATCCGCCCACGCCGTCGCTGAGTGCCTCCGCATTGCCCCCACCATGGCAGCCCATGACATACTGGTTGTGAATATCTCCGGTCGTGGCGACAAGGACATGGGCATTCTCGCCCGCGAATTGAACATTCAGGGGGCAGAAAGCCGCTAAACCCGGCCCACTTCAAACACCATGGCGATACGTTTCCAGCAGCATCCCGGCCTCGTCGTCTACCTCACCGCAGGCGACACTGGCTTACATCCGCGCTCGCACTCCCATGCGCCCGCCGCTGCCCATTCTCCGGTCGATCTCTCCACCACCCGCGACATCGCCCTCGCCGCCATTGACGCCGGCGCCGACGTCATCGAACTCGGCGTCCCCTTCAGTGACCCCCTCGCCGACGGCCCCGTCATCCAGCGCGCCAGCGAACGCGCCATCCTCCGCGGCACCCGCCTCATCGATGTCCTCGCCCTCGCCCGCGAACTCCGCATCGCCCGCCCCCAGGCCGGCCTCGTCATCTTCTCCTACCTCAACCCCATCCTCCGCTTCGGCCTCACCCGCTTCGCTGATGCTGCCGCCGAAGCCGGCGTCGATGGCGTCCTCCTCACCGACATGATCGTCGAGGAAGCCGACGAATACCTCGCCGAAATGCACCGCGTCCACCTCGCCCCCATCTTCCTCGCCGCCCCCACCAGCCCGGAAGATCGTCTCCGTGCCATCGGCGAAAACTCCCAGGGCTTCGTCTACGCCATCTCCCGCACCGGCATCACCGGCAAGCAGCAGCAGGTCGCAGCAGACGCAGCAGCCCTCGTCGAACGCATCCGCCGCTGGACCCAGCTGCCCGTGGCCCTCGGGTTCGGCATCTCCAATGCACACCACGTCGCTGAAGTCGGCAGGTTTGCAGATGCGGCGGTCATCGGCAGCGCAATCGTTGAGCTGATTGAAAAATCCTCTGAAGATGAGGCCCCCGGCGTGGTGGCTCGATTTATTCAGGGTCTGCGCCAGAGCAATCTCGCACAGACCCGGTAAAGCAGAGCCCCACCCCGGCTCCAGCTTGACATGACCCTATCCCGGCGGGTTTCGCAGCCCCCGCGCTGCTCCTCCGCTGGACTTGCCAGTTCCTAACCTCACTGTGGTTTCCAGCCTCCAGAGGCGTTTCTCCCTCCTCCCCTGGCCCAATCACAGCCCATGCAAGAGGCAAACATGACGTTGGATGAATTGCGAAAGCACATTGATGAGATGGACAGGCAGTTGGTTGACCTGCTCAGCCGAAGGGCCGAAGCTGCCCTCATGGCAGGGCGTCTCAAAGTCGCCACCTCCCTGCCCATCTACGAGCCAGCGCGCGAAAAACGCATCTACGAAAACATTCGCGCCATGAATCAGGGCCCGCTCCCTGACATCGAACTCACACACATCTTTGAACGCATCATCGACGTCATGCGCACCCTGCAGAGGAATGAGCTGGCATCCAAACGACAGGTCGGCAACTCTGACCAGGCCACGGGCTCCCTCGCGCCCGAATCGGGGAATCAAAAATGATCGTAGCAATGCAGGAATTCGCAACCGAAGAGCAGATCGATTTCGTCATCGAAAAGATGGTCGAAGCAGGCATCAACGTACACCGCACCACCGGCACCACCCAAACCATCCTCGCCGGCGTGGGAGCCACCTCCGCCATCGACATTGAAGAGTACAAGCTCCTCTCCGGCGTCCTCTACGTCCACCGCATCAGCTCGCCCTACAAGCTCGCCGGCCGCGCCTTCCGGCCTGAAGGCACCATTGTCACCTTCCGCAACGGCGTCACCGTCGGCGGCGACAAGGTCGCCATCATGGCCGGCCCATGCTCCATCGAAAACCGCGACCAGATCTTCCTCACTGCAAAACAGGTCGCCGCCTCCGGCGCAACCTTCCTCCGCGGCGGCGCATTCAAGCCCCGCAG
Source organism: uncultured Acidobacteriaceae bacterium (assembly GCA_903904755.1). GTDB lineage: Bacteria > Acidobacteriota > Terriglobia > Terriglobales > Acidobacteriaceae > Acidicapsa. The sequence goes on from CAIVDV010000032.1 coordinate 57,901, forward strand.
CTCACCCTACGCCTTCCAGGGTCTCGGCATCCCCGGCCTCGAACTCATGCGCGAAGCCTGCGATGCCCACGGCCTCCTCTGTATCTCTGAGGTCATGGAAATCTCCCAGATCGAGCCCATGCTGCCCTTCGTCGACTGCTTCCAGGTCGGCGCGCGCAACATGCAGAACTTCAATCTCCTCCGCGAACTCGGCAAGGTCCGCAAGCCCGTTCTCCTCAAGCGCGGCATCGCCGCCACTATCGAGGAACTCCTCCTCGCATCCGAGTACATCCTCGCCGGCGGCAACTACGACGTCATCCTCTGCGAGCGCGGCATCCGCACCTACGAAACCTACACCCGCAACACCATGGACATCTCCGCCATCCCCGTGGTGAAAAAACTCTCCCACCTGCCCATCATCGGCGACCCCTCCCACGGCACCGGCCGCCGCGACATGGTCGCAGCCATGGCCCGCGCCTCCGTCGCCGCCGGCGCCGACGGCATCATCGTTGAAGTCCACCCCAACCCCGACAAGGCCGTCTCCGACGCAGCCCAAACCCTCTTCCCCGACCAGTTCGCCCAACTCGTCAACGAACTCCGCGTCATCGCCCCCGCCGTCGGCCGCACCCTCTAACCCCAGTCAGGCACCACCACAACACACCCCATAGGCCCGAATCTCCCAACGGATTCGGGCCTCTGCTTTTGCCTTTGCTTTTCTGTCTGTCATTCCCGAAGGAAATCTGCTTGTTCACCTCCGGGTGCCACCGGTCCCTCGCACCTGGGGACCGGTGACACATTCGAGCGCAACTCGAACCCGCCTTTCCCTTTCGTTTGGTCATTTCCGAAAGCAAATCTGCTTTTTTCGCCCCGCCCGAACCCAATCTCGACGAATCCACCGCAATCCCGCGGGAAGACACCGGCCGGGTGCCCACCTTCGCCGGGTGCCCCCGGTCCCTCGCGTGGGGACCGGGGATTCACAAAGACCCCGACAACTAGCCCTCTCCCCTCCCAGGTTTCACTGTTCAATGATCACTGTCCACTCGCCCCTCATGCCTTCCTCATCCCTCAAGTGCTTTACTCTAAACACATGCTCCAGCGCATCGCCATCCTCGGTACCGGCCTCCTCGGCGCATCCACAGGCCTCGCCCTCCGCGCTGCTGGCTTCCCCGGCGAAATCATCGGCTGGAACCGCAGCCCCGAGCAGGGACAGGCCGCCGTATCCAACGGCTCCATCGACTCCCTCGCCCCCGACATCTTCACCGCCGTCCGCGGCTCCCAGATCATCCTCCTCGCCACCCCCATCTACTCCATCCTCGACCTCATGGAGCAGCTCTCCGGTGTCCTCACCCCCGCCCAGCTCCTCACCGACGTCGGCTCCACCAAGGCCATCATCACCGCCGCCGGCAACCGCCTCTACAACCAGCCCGGCCGCGCCGGCTTCCTCCCCGGTCACCCCATGGCCGGCAAGGAACTCGGTGGCGCCACCAACGCTGAAGCCGCCATCTTCCACAACGCCGTCTGGATCTTCACCACCCTCGCATCAGACGACAATCCCGCCCAGCTCCCCCCCGCCGCCGTTGAACTGGCAGCCGAGTGGCGCACCTGGGTCAAGGCCTTTGGCTGTCGCATGTTGGACATCGATGCCGCCCGCCACGACGAGCTCATCGCATGGGTCAGCCACCTCCCCCAGTTCCTCGCCACCGCCTTCACCGCACTCATTGAAGACCAGGTCGGCGACACCGACGAGCTCAAGGCCGTCGGCGGACGAGCCCTCCGCGAAATGACCCGCCTCGGCGCCAGTCCCTACTCCATGTGGCGCGACATAGCCTACACCAACACCGACTCCATCGCCCGCAGCCTCCACGCCCTCGAGCAACGCCTCGCCCATATCCGCGAAAACCTCCGCACCCCAGAACTCCGCGACGAATTCGACCTAGCCAACCGCTTCCGCAAAGGCTAGCGGCGCCCGTCAGCGCACCAGTGCAGACGGGTTCGTCCGCAGGAACTCCTCTACCGGAATCCCCCCTGTCCCCACCAGCAGCTTCTTCGTCCGACCAAACGCCTTCTCAAACGCCGCCATCCCCGGCAGGCTGGTGCGATGGTTCCCCGCCTTCACCTCAATCGCCAGCGTCTCCTGCCCTCTCCGCAGCACAAAGTCCACCTCCCGGCTCGCCTCCCGCCAGTAATGCAGCTCGTAGTCGCCGCTCAGCGCGCCGTTGGCCAGGTGCGCCCCCACCGCCGACTCCACCACCCGTCCCCACAGCTCCGGGTTGGCTCGCGTCCGCTCAAACCCCAGGCTCCCAAACGCCGTCATCAGCGCGTTGTTCATCACCTCCAGCTTCGGGCTGCTCGCCCGCTGCCGCACCGCATTCCCCGTATACTTCGGCAGCCCGGTCAGCATACCCGCCCCTGAAAGCAACTCCAGATAGTGCCCCAGCGTCGTCGTATTCCCCGCATCCTGCAACTGTCCCAGCATCTTCTGGAAGCTCAGAATCTGCGCCGAATACTCGCATCCCAGCCGAAACAACTGCCGCAGCAGCGCCGGCTTGTCCACCCGCGTCATCAGCAGAATGTCCCGGGAAACCGTCGTCTCAATCAGCGAATCCAGCAGGTACCGCCGCCACCGGTCCTCATCCCCCATCAGCGACGCTGCACCCGGATACCCGCCAAAGTAGATGTACTCATCCAGCGTCACTCCAAACGCCTCCGCCATCTCCCCGTAGCTCCAGTGCGGCACCCGAACCATCTCAAACCGCCCTGCCAGGCTCTCCACCAGCCCCCGCTCTACCAGCAGCGGCGACGACCCCAGAATCACAATCCGCAAGTCCAGCCCGGCAAAGCTGTCGTCATCCCACAGCCGCTTCACCGCATCACTCCACCCGGCAACCTTCTGCACCTCGTCCAGCACCAGCAGCCATCGCCCTGCAGCCCGGCAACGCAGCCGCGCCGCTTCCCACTGCTGCTCCACCCACAGCCCGTCATTTGGCACCGGCGAGTCCGCAGTCACATACGTACTGTTCTCCCCAAATGCCGCAATCAACTGCCGCACCAGCGTCGTCTTCCCCACCTGGCGCGCACCCGCCACCACCTGCAGGAAGCGGCGAGGCTCCTGCATCCGCGCAATCAGCTTCTCCAACACCGGCCGAACAAAAACTGCCATCCCTCACCTCCTCCCTCGTGCCCCGCCCACTCACCATCCCAATCAAAACCCATCATTGCGACACGCATCTCAATTTAACTCATCATAACATTCATTTTTACTCATTACACTGAGTATTTTTACTCAATACACTGAGTATTTCCAAAACACACCAATAAACTCAGCCTTTTGAAGCACTTACAGTCATCATCCAGTTCCACCACCTGCCCCTGCCACCCCGCCCACCTGCCCCCTCCCACACAGTGCTAAAGTGGTTTCTTTGAGGCTCCCATGACCACCCAATCCGATCTCGACCGCATCTCCCTCCAGGAATCCACCCTCCGCTTTCCCCGCTTCGACGAAGCCACCGCCTGGGCCCTCGGCTCCCGCCTTCGCACCCTAGCCGTCGAGCGCTCCCTCCCCGTCGTCATCGACGTCCGCCGCTTCGGCCAGCCACTCTTCTACGCCGCCCTCCCCGGCACCACCCCCGACAACCCCGAGTGGGTCCGCCGCAAATCCAACCTCACCGCACGCTTCCTCCGCAGCTCCTACGCCATTGGCATCTCCCTCCAGCTCGCCGGCTCCACCCTCACCGAAAAATACGGCCTCTCCGCCACCGACTTCGTCTCCCACGGCGGCTGCTTCCCCATCCACGTCATCCACGCCGGCGTCCTCGGCTCCGTCACCGTCTCCGGACTGCCCCAGCGCCAGGACCACGAGCTCGTCGTCGAAGCCCTCTGCCTTGAACTCGGCCACGACTACTCCACCCTCCGCCTCGACTAACTCCCCCCCCTACACCGCCCCATATACAATCATTCCGTGGACGCCAAACAAACTCCCATCATCCAGGCCGAAAGCCTCACCAAAACCTACCGCTCCGGACGCATCGAAGTTCCCGCCGTCCGCGGTGTCTCCTTCTCCATCCAGCGCGGCGAGTTTGTCGCCATCGTCGGCCCCTCCGGCTCCGGCAAATCCACCCTCTTCTACCTTCTCGGTGGCCTCACCCACGCCACCGCCGGCCGCGTCATCATCGACGGAATCGATTTCGGCTCCCTCTCTGACGCCGAGCGCACCCGCCTCCGCAAGCAGCGCATCGGCTTCGTCTTCCAGCGCTTCAATCTCCTCCCGGCCCTCACCGCTCTCGGCAATATTGAAGTCGCCCACATGATCGCCGGCCCCAAAGGCCCAATGGACCGCGCCTACCTCGACTCCCTCAGTCAGATGCTCGGCATCCAGGGCCGGCTTGACCACCACCCCTCCGAGCTCTCCGGCGGAGAACAGCAGCGCGTCGCCATCGCACGAGCACTCATCACCCGCCCCGCCATCATCCTCGCCGACGAGCCCACCGGCAACCTCGACACCAAAAACTCCGACGCCGTCCTCTCCATGCTCCAGCGCTCCAACCGCGAGCTCGGCCAGACCATCCTCATGATCACCCACAACATGGAAGCCGCAGCCATCGCCGACCGCATCCTCCAGGTCCGCGACGGCGCCATCGTCAGTGACACCGCCACCGCAAAGGCCTGAACCGTAACCCTGCCGCGCCGCATCCTGCGCTGCCCCATAAACAGTGCAAATGCCTCTCCCATCGGCACTTGCCCCTCACTCGTTTGACCATACCGGGCCTCCCCGGTATACTTGAAAAGTACCAAGCGGGAGTAGCTCAGTGGTAGAGCATCGCCTTGCCAAGGCGAGGGTCGCGAGTTCAAATCTCGTCTCCCGCTCCATTCCGCCCTCCGGCGCCAGCCGGATTGGCTACGGCGGTTTGGAGCGAACACCAATTGCATAGA
>CAIVDV010000033.1 GCA_903904755.1 uncultured Acidobacteriaceae bacterium
AGTTCCAGCACACCAACAAGAGGAAACCAAACTCTCAGAACCAGACACTCGATGGGAAATGATGACTACACCTCGATGGTCTCGCTAAAAAATGCCTGGTGATCACAGTCGGCAAGCTGTGGTGAGAAATGCGGGCTAGCCTCGCCTTCTCCTAAAGCGTGCGCTTGAACAGCGGCGTCGCCAGCAGCAGCGTCCCTATCCCGAAGACATACAGGAACAGCAAATCCCCCTGAATCGCGGCAAACCCGCCATCCTTCAGCAGAATCGCCTTGAACCCGTGAATCGCGTACGTGAACGGATCCACAATTGCAATCGCCCGCAACCACGGCGGAAACGCTGAAATCGGATAGATGCTTCCCGCCGGGAAAAACAGAAGCGTATTCAGCACACCGAATATCGCGCGCGGCACCAGCGGATCCTCCACCCGCACCATCATCAGGAACATCATCCCGTTAAACGCAATCGACGTCCCCAGAATCAGCAACAGCAGCAGCAAATCCGCCTTCAGGTTGAAGAACGTCCCCAGCCCCGCCATCAGCGACCCAATTACCGTAATGCATATCCCGCTCAGCACTGCCTTCGCTGCCCCGGCAATGTTCAGCCCCATCACCAGTTCCAGCTTGGTAATCGGCGTCACCAGGTAGCCTTCATGCACGCCCCGCGCCTTGTCGTCGATGTACAGCATCCCGCCGCCAATCATCACCGAAATGTACATTGCCAGCGCAATCGATCCCGATAGCAGGTACTTCATATACTCCACATACGGGTACAGCTCCACAATATCCAGCGCAACGCCCTTCACAATCCGGTCCGGAATCACCGGCTGGTTCAGCGCGTTCACCAGCAGTTGCATCTCCCCTTCCAGGCTTCCGCTCATGAACTGGTCGCTGTTGTCCACCACCAGCGCAATCGCCGGCGCGTCCTTGGCATACACCCTCCGCGAAAACTGGCTCGGGATGATCACCGCCGCATCAATCCTGCCCGTCCGCACATCCTCCCGCGCCGCCACTTCGTCCGTGTAGGTAATCGTGTTGAAGGTCCGGATATTCGCCGCAACCGCGTCAAACGCCTCCTTCACCCGCACGGACTCCGGCCCGTGGTCATGGTCCACCACCGCCACCCGCGCTCCGGTAATCTTCCCGCCAAACGCGTTGCCCAAAATCACCAGCTGCACCAGCGGCAACATCATCGACATCACCATTAGCACCGGAGACCGGAAAAACTTCCGCATCTCGCGCTCCGTAATCGCCCACATGCGGTTCATGGCTGTCCTCCCGGCCGCGGCGGCATCACAAAGTTCACCGCTTTCACCTGCTCATCGCGCAACTGCCGTCCCGTGTAGTGCACAAACACGTCATCCAGCGTCGTGTTCTGCACATTCAGGCTCGTCATCGTCTCCCCGGCCTGCCGCACCATCTCCACCAGCTCCATCGTCGTCGCCGACCCATTCGACGTCAGCACCCGGTACACCCCCGCCGTCTGCGACTGCACGCTCGTCACCCCCGGCAGCTTCTCCAGCCGCTCTTTCCAATCCCCGCGGTCATGCGCAAACTGCACTTCCACCACATCGCTGCCCGGCACCCCCGCCTTTAACTGCGTCGGAGTCCCCAGCGCCACCAGCGTTCCATGGTCCACAATCGCAATCCGGTCGCACAATCGGTCGGCCTCTTCCATGTAGTGCGTCGTCAGAAGCATCGTCAGGTTCCGCGTCGCCTTCAGCTTGTTCAGCATCTCCCAAACCGCAATCCGGCTCACCGGGTCCAGTCCCGTCGTCGGCTCGTCCAGGAAAAATATCCGCGGATTATGCACCAGCCCCCGCGCAATCTCCAGCCGTCGCCGCATGCCGCCGGAAAGCGTCTTCGTCTGCGCACCCCGCCATTTCGTCAGGTCCACAGCCTCCAGCACCTCGGCAATATTCTTCTCCCGCTCCAACTTCGGCACGCTGTACAACTTCGCGTAGATGCTCAAATTCTCTTCCACCGTCAAATCCGGGTCGCTCGTCATCGCCTGCGGAATCACCCCAATCACCCGCCGAACATCGTCCGCATGTCTCACCACGTCATAGCCGGCCACCAGCGCACGCCCGCTCGTCACCGGTATCAGCGTCGTCATCATCCGGATAAGCGTGCTCTTGCCCGCGCCATTCGGCCCCAGCAGCCCAAAGATCTCACCCTCGGCCACTTCGAAGGAAACTCCCTTCACCGCCTCAAAATCACCGTAGCGCTTCACAATCTGCTCTACGGCAATGGCGATTCCGGGCTTTCCATCCTTTCCCTGGAATCCCTCCGCCTTCATGGCTTCACCAGCTTTTCCTTCGGCAGGTAAACCTCCGCCGTCATCCCCGGCACATACTTCTCATCCGGATTCGCAATCAGCAGCTTCAACTGCACCGTCCGTATATCCCGCTTGCGTCCTCCATTGATATCCCGCTGCGTTGCAAAATCAGCCAGCGTTGATTTCGCAATCACCTTCCCCTCCGGCACATCCCCACCCGGCATCACCACCTTCAGCGCGTCCCCCAGCTTCACCGCAGATCCCTGCGTCTCCGGCAGCGGCACATACACCCACGTCTGGCTCAGGTCCATCACCGTCACAATCGTCTGCCCTGGCGTCACCACTTCGCCCTCGCGCGCAGCCTTCACACGCACCCTGCCCGTCACCGGCGACACCACAGTGGCGTATCCCACCTGCGTCTTCGCCTGGTCCACCAGCGCTTCGGCGTTCGTCACCATCCCGCGCGTGCTCACCACCGTCTGCTTCGCTGCATTCGCCAGAATCGTATGCGCATGAGCCTGCCGCTCGCTCGCTTCCGCAACCGCCACCTGCTCCCTGGCCGCCTGCAGCGCCGCCAAAGCCGCAGCTTCGCTCGTCACCGCATCATCCTTCTGCTGCTGGCTGGCAATTCCCGCCGCCGCCAGCGCCACAATCCGCTTCGTATCCGCCTGCTGGTGCTCCAGTTGCGCCTTGGCCTGGGATTCCGTCGCCCGCGCCGCCCGCACCGCCGCCTCCGCACTGGCCTCCTGGTTGGCAACCTCGCCTTCCGTCTGCCGCAGCGTCTCCTGGGTCTCGGCCAGTTTGCCCTGCTGGCTCGCCACGCTGGCCGCAGCCGCCCGCTGCGCCGCTTCCAGATCCTGCGCCTCAATCACCGCAATCACCTGCCCGGCCGTCACCTGCTGCCCTTCTTCCACCAGCAGCTTCTGGATGCGCCCCTGAATCCGCGAGCCCACCATCACCTCATTGGCGTCCACCGTGCCAATCAGCTTCAGGTCGCCCGACTGCTTTGTCGTAAACAGATACCAGATCAGCGACCCAAGGGTCAGCAGTCCCAGCACAATAAAAACCCGATTCCTCGCGTTCATTTTGCCTCCACAGGCTTCGGTAAGTTCACCGTCTCGGGCATCGCCACGGCCGCCAGCAGCTCAGCCGCCGCCTTTGCGCCTTCCGCCCGGTCAATAAAAATCGCCAGGCCCAGATATTCCACCAGTCGCCGCCGCCTTTCGGCCAGCGTGCCCAAATCCATGGGGTTCTCCCCGCCAATCAGCGCCCACATCGGCGCCGACAGAAAATAGAAAACATTCGCTCCCAGTCCCGCCACAACCATCTGCAGCCAGTCCACCGCGATCAACTCCCCAGTGTCGATTCCTTCCCGCACCGTTGCCTCAAACGTCCTGTACAACGGCCGAAATATCTTCTCCACCAGCACCGGCAAATTCCCTCGGTCTCCCTTGTGCAGGCGGATCATCTCCTGCTGCATCAGGCTCTGGAACTCTCGCTGGCTCAGGATTCGATCAAAGTGATTCAGAACCATCCGCAGAAATCGCCTGCCGGCTGATTCCGCCACTTGCGCCGCCGCCAGTGAGGAGTCCCTGACCCTCGTCGCCGCCGCCACGAGTGCCGCCAGATAAAGCCCATCCTTGCTCTGGAAGTAGTAGTACAGCAGCGCCTTGTTCACACCCGCCGCCTGCGCAATGGAATCCATCCGCGCCCCGGCCAGCCCGTGCCCGCTGAACTCGCTCAACGCAGCAGCCAGAATCCGCTCCCGCGCCTCCGGCTCCCGCCCTGCTTCCACCGCATTGTTGGCATTCGTTTTCATCAACTAACCAGTTAGTTAAACACATCTCCAGGCCCCCGTCAACCCAGCCCACCCTTCCCGGTGTATCGTTGGAAGCAATCCTCGCCCACCACCCCTGGGCCGATACTCTCTTTCCCCGGAGCCCCTCGTGCGCTTGAACTCTCTCCCGCAACTCGCTCCATTCACAACTCTTATCTTCATCGCGACCTGCAGCATCCCGGCCGCCCTTCTCCCCGCGCAATCCCACGCTCCCATCAACGCCCCCGCCATCGATTCCCTCCTCACCTCCTCCATCTCCGCCGGCGACGCCCCCGGCGCCGTCGTCCTCATCACCCGTCACGGTCAAGTCCTCTACCGCAAAGCCTTCGGTCATCGCTCCCTCCAGCCCTCCGTCGAGCCCATGACCCCCGACACCATCTTCGACCTCGCTTCCCTCACCAAATGCGTCGCCACCACCACCGCCGTCATGCAACTCGTCGAGCAGGGTAAGCTTCGCCTCAACGACCCCGTATCCCTCTACCTCCCGGAGTTCGCCACCAACGGCAAAGACCAGATCACAGTCCGCCAACTCCTCACCCACTACTCCGGCCTCCGTCCCGACCTCGACCTCACCCCCGTCTGGTCAGGTTCTCAAGCTGCACACAACCTCCTCGCCCGCGAAACCCTCCTCTACCCGCCGGGCGCACGCTTTCTCTACAGCGACATCAACTTCATCGCCCTCGGTTTCCTCGTCGAAAACCTCTCAGGCCAGTCCCTCGATGCCTACACCCGCGACCACATCTTCCTGCCCCTCGGCATGGCCAGCACCCGCTACCTGCCCCCCGCCGACTGGTCCTCCCGCATCGCTCCCACCGAGTACGACGAAGCCCACCACATGCTCCGCGGCACCGTCCACGACCCCACCGCCCGCGCCATGGGCGGCGTCGCCGGTCACGCCGGCCTATTCTCCACTGCTGACGACCTCGCCATCTTCGCCGACGCCCTCCTCCACGGCGGCATTCACAACGGCATCCGCATCCTCTCCCCCGCCTCCGTTGCCAAAATGACCACCTCCCAGCAGCCTCCCACCAGCCCCGACCTCCGCGGCCTCGGCTGGGACATCGACTCCCCCTTCGCCTCCAACCGCGGCGAGCTCCTCCCCGTCGGCTCCTACGGTCACACCGGCTTCACCGGCACCAGCCTCTGGATTGACCCCGTCACCGACACCGTAGTCATCCTCCTCACCAACGCCGTCCACCCCGACGGCGGCAAATCCGTCGTCTCCCTCCGCACCCGCCTCGCAACCCTGGTTGCAGCCTCCATCACCCTCGCGTCTGATTCTCCTGCCCTCGCCGCCCTCGCCCACAACACCGGCTACAACGAGAGCCAGCCCGCCTCCCGCCGCTTCACCACCCGCAACGCCCAGGTCCTCAACGGCATTGACGTTCTCGAAGCCTCCAGCTTCTCCCAGCTCCATCCCGACCCCGCCCACCCCCTCCGCATCGGCCTCGTCACCAACCAGACCGGCCTCGACCGCGCCGGTCGCCGCACCGCCGACATTATCGCCGCAGCCCCCGGCCTCAAACTTGCCGCCATCTGGTCGCCCGAGCACGGCATCGCCGGCTCCCAGGACACCACCCAAATCTCCGACTCCCGCGACTCCGCCACCGGCGCACCCATCTTCTCCGTCTACGGCGACTCCGACGCCAAGCGCCGCCCCACAGCCGACCAACTCGCCCAGGTCGACGCCATCGTCTACGACATCCAGGACGCCGGCGTCCGCTTTTACACCTACTCCACCACCCTCGGGTATTTCCTTGAGGCCGCAGCCCAGTCCCGCAAGCCCATCTACGTCCTCGACCGCCCCAACCCCCTCGGCGGCGCCGTCGTCCAGGGCCCCATCTCCGACCCCGGACGCGAAAGCTTCGTCAACTATCACCCACTCCCAGTCCGCCACGGCATGACAGTTGGCGAACTCGCCCAGCTTTTCAATGCCGAGCGCAACCTCCACGCCCAGCTCACCGTCGTCCTCATGCTGGGCTGGCAGCGCGGGGACTGGTTCGACGCCACCGGCCAGCTCTGGGTCAACCCCTCCCCCAACCTTCGCAGCCTCACCGCGGCCACCCTCTACCCCGGCATCGGCATGATCGAGGGCGGCAATCTCTCCGTCGGCCGCGGCACCGATACCCCATTCGAAATCCTCGGCGCGCCTTACATCGACGGCCCCACCCTCGCCCGCAACCTCAACGCCCGCCAGTTGGAAGGCATCCGATTCCTCCCCGTCCGCTTCCTCCCCACCTCCTCCAACTTCGCCGGCCAGCTCTGCGGCGGCGTCAACCTCATCCTCACCGACCGAAACCTCCTCGACTCCGTCGAACTCGGCCTTGAAGTCGCCACCGCCCTCCACACCCTCTACCCCGCCCAATTCCCCCTCGATGCCCTCGACGGCCTCATCCGCAACGCCGCCACCCTGCAGGCCCTTGAATCCGCCCAGGACCCCCGCCGCACCGCCGAGCAGTGGCAGCAGGATCTCGAACCCTTCCTCGCCCGCCGCGCCCAGTACCTGCTCTACAAATAAAAACGGGCAGCCGGGAAAACTCCCGGCCGCCCATTCTCTTCTTGCAGACGCTTCTGTTTACTTGTGTTCGTGCTCCGGCTTCGGATGCGGCTGCTGTTGCTGCGGAGCAGGATGGTTCTGCGGGACCGGCCGCTCCTGCGGCATCGGACGGCTCTGCGGCGTTGGCCGCTCCTGCGGCATCGGACGGCTCTGCGGCGTTGGCCGCTCCTGTGGCATCGGCCGATTCTGTGGTGCTGGCCTTTCCTGTGGCATCGGCCTGTTCTGTGGTGCTGGCCTTTCCTGTGGCATCGGCCGATTCTGCGGGACAGGGCGGCTCTCAGGTACCGGCCTGTTCTGCGGTATCGTCTGGTTCTGCGGTGCAGGATGATACTGCGGCTGCGGACGATTCTGCACCGGCGGCAAGTTCTGCGGCCCAGGCCGGTTCTGCACCTGCGGGCGCATTCCGTTTTGTGCCGGATTTCCCTGCGGCCCAGGGCGCTGCGGGTTCACCATCGTATGCGCCGGCGGAGCCGTCAGCGGTCGTGCCACGGCTACCGTCGTCGGCCGTCCATGGTTCGCGCTGAACCGCGACCCAGGATCCGCAGCCGCGGAACTGAAGTGCTGGGTTTGCGTCACGGTCGGCGGTACATGGCGCTCCTGCAACGCAACCCGCTCTTCCGGCGTCGGCTGGTGCTGGATGCCTCCCGGCCCGCCCGCATACGCAACGTGGTTGTTGTTGATAATCGTCGTGTTGTGCACAATCGTCTCGTTGATGTACGTGTTGTGTACCACCGTCCGGTTCACATTCACCACAGCCGTGTTGTACGCAAACCGGTTGCCACGCCATTCGCCGCCGGCAAAGCCCACACCCATGTAGCCAAATCCGTAGTTCACGCCACCGTAGTACCCAACGTGACGCCCCCAGTACCCTTCGTGGAAGAGATACACCCCGCGCTCAAATCCCCAGTAGGGCGGAGTCCACAGCATTCCCGGCTCCGGCGCTTCCACCCAGTGCCCAGGCACCCAGTAGTATTCGCCAATCTCAGGATTCCAGCGCCAGTGTCCCGGCGCCCACAGCCAGCCCTCTTCCGGGCATGGCGGCTGCACATACACCGGCAAGGGCGGCGGCGCAATCGTGATGTTGAAAAAAACTCCAGCGAATGAGGATGCGGGCGCCACTACCAACAGCAGCCCGAATATCGCGAAGCGCAGAGAGCGAAGTACATTCATGGGATTCCTCCAGGGGGGGGATGGTTCGAGTGTCCAGCAATCCATCAGGGAAGTCACCGGCATTCGCAACCACCGGTGCACTCTCTCTCGAAACCCACGGCCGTAGCAAAAGTTGCTGCGAACGTTTCAGATTGTCCCAACCTTATACCGTTCTTTGCGAAAAAGTCTCTAAACTTCTTCCTGCTCCCTCGCCTAGGCCTTGAACCGGAAGTGGAAAATATCCCCGTCCTGCACCAGGTAGTCGCTGCCTTCCAGCCGCATCTTCCCGGCTTCCTTCACCGCCGTCTCTGATCCCGCCGCCACATAGTCCGCATAGGCAATCGTCTCCGCCCGGATGAATCCCTTCTCAAAATCCGAGTGAATCACACCAGCCGCCTGCGGAGCCTTGCTGCCACGCTCCACCGTCCAGGCGTGCGCTTCCTTCGGCCCCACCGTAAAGAACGTCAGCAGTCCCAGCAGCCCGTAGCCCGCCCGAATCACCCGCGCCAGCCCCGTCTCTTCCAGCCCCAGCGACTCCAGGAACTCCTTCTTCTCCGCATCATCGCCAAGCTGCGAAACCTCAGCCTCAATCGCTGCCGAAATCACAACAGACGTATTCCCCTGCGCCTTGGCAAACTCCGCCACCTTCGCCGAAAACGCATTCCCCGTCCCCGCCGAAGACTCTTCCACATTGCACACATACACCACCGGCTTCGAAGTAATCAGCCCCATCGTGTGCAGAATCTTGTGCTGCTCCACCGGCAGTTCCACCGTCCGTGCGCTCTTGCCCTCGCGCAACGCCTCCAGCACCGGCTCCATCACGGCAAGCTGCGCCTTTGACTCGGCATCCCCGCCCTTCGCCTTCTTCTGCACCCCCGTAATCCGCCGCTCCAGGCTGTCCAGGTCGGCCAGCATCAGCTCTGTCTCCACCGTCTCGGCATCACGCACCGGGTCAATCGTGCCCTCCACGTGCGTAATGTTCCCGTCTTCAAAGCACCGCAGCACATGCGCAATCGCGTCCACTTCGCGGATGTGCGCCAGAAACTTGTTGCCCAGCCCTTCACCCCGGGACGCGCCGCGCACCAGCCCGGCAATGTCCACAAACTCCAGTTGCGTTGGAATCAGCTTCGCCGACCCCGCCAGCTTCGCCAGTACTTCCAGCCGCGGATCCGGCACTGCCACACGGCCCACATTCGGCTCAATCGTGCAAAAGGGATAGTTCGCGGCTTCCGCCGCTGCGGTCTCCGTCAGTGCATTGAAAAGCGTTGATTTGCCCACATTCGGCAATCCGACAATACCGCAATTGAATCCCATGGAACTTCCTTGTCTTCGAATTCTGTGCGAACCCAACGGCACTTTGGCCGCATTCCGCCTCGTCTATTGTAAGGTGCGCCAATCATTTTCCCGTCACACATGTCGCGCGCCACCCCATCAGCCCGCACAAACAGAAAGGGCGGCCCACCCTCGGGCCGCCCTCACCTGAAATCAACCTCGTTCTAGAAGTGGTAGCAGAAGCCCGCGCCAAACACCCGCCGAGCCTTCAGGTCCACAGGAATCACCACCAACCCGCTCGTCGTCGGCACAGTCGTAAATCCAATCTGCCCGGCTACCTGGCCAATACCGGCATCCACCGTAAACCGCGCGTTTTCACGCTGCGTCCAGCGAACCGCGTAGTCCATCGTCGTCGGAATATGCCCGCCGCCAGGAACAGCCTGCGACAAGTTCTTCACATGGTACGGCTGCTGCGAAAATCCTGCCGCCGGAACAATCGCCGTATGCCACGGCCCCGGCAGCGGGAACCCGATGCCGCCAAAGAACCGCCCGCCAAACCGCGTCGCCTGGCCGCCAATGCCCATAATCGACGCATTCGTCGCCTTCCAGCCAACATTCAGCAGCACCGGCGGACGAATGTTCAACGCCGTCTTCGTCACCGCAACGTACACATCCTCATTCGTGTAGGTCTTCCCATCCAGCGCGCCCGTCACAAAGTGGTCGCCCGTCCGCACCACAAATCCCGCTGCAACACCCGGTGTCCAGTTGCTGCCAAACGAGTTCTCTTTCAGCAGCACGCCCTTGCCGTGGAAAATGTTCATGCCGCTGTAGTCCCACAGGCTGCTGAAGTACGCGTTGTCGCCCTTGATATGCGTGCTGCGCGTATACCCAACCTCTGCCCGGTTGCCAAAACCCTCTGTCACGCTGAACGTCTGCACCGTGCCAATCACGCTGCCGCCGCCCACGTAGTGATAACCCACCACCGGCCTGGCAAGAAACTTGCCCTTGGCAGACCAGGCGACATAGGCTGTCGGGGTGATAAAACCGCCCGTCTGCCCTTCCAAAGTCATATTTTGCGCAGTCACCAGCACCGGGCTCAAAGCCAGTCCAGCCAGCACAACGACAGAGTAAAGCAAATCTAATTTCTTCATAGAATCTCTCTTACTGCCCGGAAGAATTTCCCCGAACGCCCCATGATTGTCGCCCCATCCACCGCATTGTTGTCAACTTCCTTTCACATTTCCAGAACCTCACAACACATCCCCGCACCCGATGGTAGACTCCTGCCATGCAGTCAGCTCAAAAACAGGGGCTTTTCCTCACCTTTGAGGGGTTGGACGGCTCCGGAAAAACCACCCAGCTTCGACTCCTCGGCGAGTTCCTCGACTCCTGGAACCTCCCCTGGATCTCCGTCCGGCAACCCGGCGGAACTTCTATCGGCGACAAGATCCGCGCCCTTCTCCTCGACTCCAAATCCGCCGGCATGGCACCCATGACCGAGTTGGCCATGATGTTTGCCGACCGCGCCCAGGTCATTCAGGAAATCATCGCCCCCGCACTCGCCGCAGGCAAAATCGTCGTCTGCGACCGCTTCACCGATTCCACCGAGGCCTATCAGGGCGGTGGCCGTCAGCTCGGTTCTGAAATTGTCCTCGACCTGCATTCCCGCCTCTGCGGCAACCTCCAGCCCGACCTGACCATTCTCCTGCTTCCCCCCATCGAGAAATCCCTCGCCCGCGCCCGCCGCCGCAACACCACCACCCAGGCACAAACCGGGCGCGACGAAGGCCGCTTTGAGGCCGAACAGGACGCTTTCTTCCGCCGCGTCGAAGCAAAATTCCGCGAAATCGCTCATCGTGAACATTTCCGCGTCGAATCCCTCGATGGCGACTTGCATATTTCTGAAGTCGCAGCGAGGATACAAAAGCGGGTAGAACTCCTGCTCCGCGAAAAAGGCCACCTGTCCCAGGGAAATTGACAGGCCATCACTATCTTTCTGCACCGGGCTCCCAGGCTTCACATCCTTCCAAACCAACCGCGTTTCCTAAAGTTGTCTTTCTTTTGAAACGGCCGGGAAATGCTCCACCCCTCGGCGCATCCATCTGTAACAGCGGTATATTCCGCCTTTTTTTGAACTGGACTCATACCATGACGCAAGCCCCTCCGCCTCCCGCCGGCGGTGACACCTCAGCCTCGCCCGAACTTCAGATCAAAGGATCCCTCCGCCTTCCTCCCGGTTTGAAGCTCAATCTCCCCTTCTATTTCTTCCGCCATTTCTTCCAGCCCGGCAATCCCATCCTCCTCTTTGAATACCTCCAGAAGTTCGGCCGCGCCGCGCACTATCGCCTCCTCTGGAACCACATCGTTCTCCTCAACGACCCCTCCGACATCCGCGAAGTCCTCATCGACAAGGCCCAGTTCTTCATCAAGGAACGCACCCAGAAGCGCATGAAGATTCTCCTCGGCGAGGGCCTCATCACTTCCGACGGCGAAATCCACAAACGCCATCGCCGCATCGCTGCCCCCACCTTCCACCGCCAGCGCATCCAGGGCTACGCGGAAACCATCGTTGCCCAGGCCGCCGCCATGCGCGACCGCTGGCAGCCCGATGTCGAAATCGACATCGCCGCTGAAATGATGCACCTCGCCCTCGGCATCACCGCCCGCACCCTCTTCAATACCGAGGTCACTGCAGAAATCGAGGCCATCAACGACGAGTCCAACGCCGTCATGGAGATCTACAACGCGCTCATCTCCCTGCCCCGGGCTGAGGCGCTTCTCCGCTGGCGCGTTCCCATCCCCGCCCTCCGCCGCTTCCGCAAATCCAAGCGCCGCCTCGACAGCGTCGTCGACGGGATGATTGCCGCCCGCCAGCGCGAAATGGCAGACTCCGATGCCCGTGGCGAAGAGCCCGGCACCGACCTGCTCAGCATGTTGATCGCCGCCCGTGACGAAGAGGCTGTCGCCGAAGGCCGCCCCGGTCTCACCTCCGCTGAGCTTCGTGACGAGGTAATGACCCTCTTCCTCGCCGGCTACGAAACCGTCGCCAACGCTCTCAGTTGGACCTGGCTCCTCCTCGGCCAGAATCCCGAAGCCGAAGCACGCCTCCACCAGGAGCTCAACCAAGTCCTCGGCGACCGCCTCCCCACCATCGAAGACCTCCCCAATCTCAAATACACCGAGATGGTCCTCGCAGAAAGCATGCGACTCTATCCGCCCGCCTGGGCCATGGGCCGCCAGGCCACCCAGGAAATCGACATCGGCCCCTACCGCCTTCCCAAAGGCTGCTTTGTCTTCTTCAGCCAATACATCGTTCAGCGCAGCGAAAAGTACTTCCCCTCGCCTCGCCACTTCCACCCCGAGCGCTTCACCCCAGAAGCCAAAGCCGATCGCCCCCGCTTCGCCTACTTCCCCTTCGGCGGCGGTGGCCGCCAGTGCATCGGCGAAAGCTTCGCCTGGATGGAAGCCACCCTCGTCCTCGCCACCCTGGCCCAGCGCTGGCAGCTCAATCTCTCCCAAAATCAGCGCCTCGAGCTCCAGCCTAAAATCACCCTGCGCCCTAAATTCGGCATCCACGTCATCCCGGAATATCGCTGAACCCTCCGGCTTCACCCCTTGTCGAACCTCCCGCTCTGTCAATACACTTGCCAGGCAATTCATTCCAGATCCGTACCTTCCCCCTGGAATCAAGGTCAGCCGCATGAACAAGAGAGACTTCCTCAAGAGCTCCGGCGCTCTTCTCGCCACCACCGTCCTGCCCACCCCAGCCCGCGCCACCGACCTCGAACCCCACTGCACCAACTGGGCAGGCAACCTCCGCTATCACGCCGACCAGCTCGCCTCCCCTCACTCGGTCGATGAACTCCGCACCCTCGTCAAGTCCTCGTCCAAACTCCGCGCCCTCGGCTCCCGGCACTCCTTCAACACCATCGCCGACAGTCCCGTCGCACAGATATCCCTCGCTCATTTCGACTCCATCGCCTTCGACCCCGCCAGCCACACGCTCACCGTCGGGGCCGGCGTCCGCTACGGCACCCTGGCACCCTTCCTCGATGCCAAAGGCTTCGCTGTCCACAACCTCGCATCCCTCCCGCACATCACCGTCATCGGCGCAGCCTCCACCGCCACCCACGGCTCCGGCATCCACAACGGCAACCTCGCCACCGCCATCACTTCCCTTGAAATGGTCACCGCAGACGGTGAACTCGTCCGCATCTCCCGTGGCGATGCACATTTCCCCGGCGCAGTCGTCGCCCTCGGCACCCTCGGCATCGTCACCTCCGTCACCCTCGAAGTGCAGCCCCGCTTCGATATGACCCAAACCGTCTACCAGAACCTCTCCTTCGACCAACTTCGCGAAAATCTCGACGCCATCATGGGCGCAGCCTACAGCGTCAGTCTCTTCACAGACTGGCAAAACCATCGCGCCACCCAGGTCTGGCTCAAACGCCGCATCGAACCCGGCGTAACCCATCCCCAGGACCCCGAATTCTATGGCGCAACCCTCGCCAAACAGAACCTCCATCCCCTCGAAGGCCACTCCGCGGAAAATTGCACCGAGCAAATGGGCGTCCCCGGTCCCTGGTACGAGCGCATGCCCCACTTCCGTATGAACTTCACCCCTTCCAGCGGCGCAGAGCTCCAAACTGAATACTTCGTCCCCCGCTCCCGCGGCTATGAAGCAATCCTCGCCGTCGAGCAGCTCCGCGACCTCATCACACCCCACCTCTTCGTCACCGAACTCCGCACCATCGCCGCCGACTCTCTCTGGCTCAGCACCGCACACGACCGCGAAAGCCTCGCCATCCACTTCACCTGGAAGCCCGAAACCCCTGAAGTCCTCGCTTTGCTGCCCCTCATCGAAGAAAAGCTCGCTCCCTTCCAGGCCCGTCCCCATTGGGCCAAGCTCTTCTCCACCCCGCCCGCTACCCTGCGGCGGCTTTACCCTCAGCTCGAAGCCTTCCAGGGCCTCGCCCGCCACTACGACCCCAAAGGCAAGTTCCGCAACCACTTCGTTGACCACAACCTTTTCACGGTCTGATTTTCCACCTCGCCAGCCATCCAGGAAGCGCCCACCCACTTCCCGTCTTCTGGTAGCCTCGTAGGGTGAGCTTTCAGGAATTTGTCGGCAACCGAACCACCGTCGAGCGTCTCAGGGAGAGCGTGCTTCACCAACGCATCCCCCAGGCCATCATCCTCGCCGGCGCACGCGGCTCCGGCAAGTACACCCTCGCCCTCCAGTTCGCCCAGCTCGTCAACTGCCTCAGCCCCATCACCACCGACGGTCTGCCCGACTACTGCGGCCAATGCGCCAACTGCACCCGCATCGCAGAGGCCGCAGACCTGGAATCCCGCGTCTCCGAGGCACTTACCTCCCGCGACGACCTCCGCGAAGTCGACAAAAAGGAAACCCGCATCCTCATCCAGCCCCACCCGGATGTGCTCATCATCCCTCCCGACCCCCCGCAGCTCCTCATCAAGCTCGGCCAGGTCCGCCACGTCATCCACAACGCCTACTTCCGCCCACCCTCTGAGGCCCGCCGCTCCTTCTTCATCTTCACCTCCTCGGCCTTCATGAAAGAGGCCGCAAACAGCCTCCTCAAGGTCCTTGAAGAGCCCCCCGCCAACTGCACCTTCTTCCTGCTCACCGAGAATCCCGGCGACCTGCTCCCCACCATCCGCTCCCGCGCCATGCTCTACCGCCTCGGCGCACTTCCGGTCCAGGAACTCGAAGACCTCCTCGCCCGCCGCAAGCCCGACCTCCGCGGCGTCCGCCGCAGCCTCGCCGCCCGCATGGCCGAAGGCGCCGTCGGTCGCGCCCTTTCCTTTGACGTCGACACCTACATGGCCAGCCGCCAGGACGCTCTCCTCGTCCTTCGCTCCGGCCTCGCCGAGCCCGACTTCTCAGCCCTCTTCAAAGCCACGGAAAGCTACCGGGGCGGCGCAGATGGCCAGGAGAAGACCCTCAACCTCCTCCGAGCCCTCGGCGCACTCATCGAGGATCTCCTCCTCGCCATCGCCGCCTCCCCCCAGCTCATGCGCAACATCGACCTCACGGCCGAGCTCACCCGCATGGCTGAAGGCGTCACCGTCGACTGGCTCGAAAACGCCGCCCGCGCCATCGGCGATGTCGAAAAAGGCATGCGCCGTAACCTTCTCCGCTCCGTCTCCCTCGACGCCATGGCATTCAGCCTCGATCGCAGTCAGCCTGCTTTCTGAAAACCCTGCAACCCTGCCGCCATTCATGGCATCCTAAGAAACAAGACATTCCCTTTGTGTCGGAAGAGACGCTGGCTTGCTCGCTTTGCCTTGCACTTCCCTTGCCCATGCCGGCAGGTGCAGACCTGTTCCCGCCAGCACGCAAACAATCGCCCGCATCGGTTAACCCACCCGATTGCGAATAACATCCTTGAGGTCACAATGCCCCGGACATCCAGCGCAATGCGTCCCTTCGACACTGAGGCAGCAGAGGCAGCCCACTCCACGGATATTGCCTTCCCCGCGGAGCCCCGTCCGGTCGCTGGCGCAACCCGCCGCTTCACCTCGTCACCGGCTCCCATCTATCCCGTTGGCGCTTCTGATCACGATGGCTCCCGCCGCGACGCCGAGCTCTTCTACCTGCAAAAGCAGATCCAGCTGCAGACCCGCATGGTCTTCGTCCTCGAAGACGGCCAGCAAATCCAGGGCGTCATCGAGTGGTACGACCGATGCTCCATCAAGGTCCGCGGCCGCAACCGCATTCTCCTCTATAAATCCGCAATCAAGTACATGTACAAGCACGGCGAGGTAGGCACCTCACCCGAAAATTAGGGCCTGTTCCCACTACCTGGATGGATGGCGTTGCGAGCGAAAATCGGGCCAGGCAATTCTGGGCACGCAAGACCGAGCCCGAGAGCTGTGGCGACCCCACCGCCGAGGGCGAGAACGCAGTATGGCCCGATTTGCGCCGCAACCCGAAGGGACGGGGCCAGTTTTCCCCATTTCTGCGTCGCTCCTCGCTTCAGTAACCAGTTACAGCGCACTCGTCGCTTCTTGAACTGAGGAAAACTCCTCTCCCGTCGCCACCTCTCAGGTAGTGGGAACAGGCCCTGGCTCAGTCGTCCACGCCCGCCCGGCTCGCCGCCTTCCCCAGCCGGTCCCGCAGTGCTGCTGCCAGCCCATCCCCCTCCGGAACCGGGCACACAATCACATCCACGCCCTCGCCATCCAGCCACCGCAGCCCGGCAAACAGCCCCTTGGCAAGCTCCTCGGCAACCTCCCACCGGCCCCAATCAAAGCTCACCACAGCTTCCCTGCCCGCCAACTCCGGCAACCATCCCGTCGGCAGCATCACGCCCACCCTTTCGCCCCTCCGCGCCTCCACCTCGGCCAGCATCTCGCCCGCCGCCACCAGTTCCACCCGCGCCTTCGGGGCATAGTGCCGCAATCCCACCCCCGGCGCAGGCATCGCACTTCTCGGCACCGCCCTCACCGGCTCCCCGGCCACAAACATCTCCGCCTCGCCCGCCACCGCCCGAATCTGCTCCACCGTCACCGCTCCTGGTCGGTACACCACCATCGGTGTCTGCGTCGCATCCACCACAGTCGACTCCACGCCACACTCCGTCGGCCCGGAATCCACAACCGCCGCAATCCGCCCATCCAGATCCGCCAGCACATGCTCAGCCGTCGTGGGGCTGGTATGCCCAAACCGGTTCGCGCTCGGCGCAGCCAGCGGAACCCCCGCCAGAGCAATCACCTCCCGCGCCACCGCGTGCGCCGGCATTCGCACGCCCACCAGCGGCCGCCCCGCCGTCACCACATCCGGCACCGCCGCACTCCGCGGCAGCAGCAGCGTCAACGGCCCCGGCCAGAATGCCTCCATCAGCCGCTCCGCCGCCTCCGGTATCTCAACCACCACCCGCTCCAGCATCGCCCGGTCGCTAACATGCACAATCAGCGGATCCCAGCCCGGCCGCTCCTTCGCAGCAAATATCTTCCCCACCGCCTCGGCATCCAGCGCATTCGCCGCCAGCCCGTACACCGTCTCAGTCGGAATCGCCACCGTCTGCCCCGCCCGCAGCAACCCTGCAGCCAGCGCCAAAGCCAATGCGGCCTCCGCACTCCCCAGCTCCTCCGGTCTCACCCGCAGACGCACCGTTTCCATCTCCCCATTATCCAATACCCCGTCCACATCCCAATCCTGCCCAACCCTGCGCAAAACCTCGCTCCACCCCTGCGGTATACTGCCCAACATATGCCGGTCGAAACTGAGGTCAAATTCCGCGTCGCCAATCTGCCCGCCCTCAACGCGCGCCTTCAGGCCGCCGGCTTCCACCTCGACACCCCGCGCAGTTTCGAGAGCAACGTCCTCTACGACACCCCCGACCGCTCCCTCCGCGCCAAGCGCTCCATCCTCCGCATCCGCCAGTACAACGGCAAATGCCTCCTCACCCACAAGCGCATCCCCGACTCCGGCATCGGCGAAGACCGCCACAAGCACCGCATCGAAACCGAAACCGATCTCTCCGACGGCGAAGCCATGGCTGAAGTCTTCCGCAACCTCGGCCTCGTCGAAGCCTTCCGCTACGAGAAATACCGCGCCGAGTGGAGCGACGGCACCGGACACTGCGTCGTCGATGAAACCCCGCTCGGCATCTACGCCGAGCTCGAAGGCGCCTCCGAGTGGATCGACCACGTCAGCGTCGAACTCGGCGTACAGCCCCAGGAACTCACCACCGACAGCTACGGCCGCATCTTCGAGGAGTGGCGCACCCGCACCGGCAGCCAGGCCACCGACCTCACCTTCGCCGCCGTCGCTTCCTCACCCGCCCTCTGACTCCCATCCCTGAATTCCCCAGTATTAAAACCTTCCAATAACTCCCGTAACAGCCCAACGCAAATTCTACTCAGGTACCCACGCCTCCCGCCGATAACCGGGTCATGCGAGCTTTCGCACCTGAGGATAGGAAAATGGCAGACCGGAATCAAACCCACCGCTCAACATCTCTCACCGCCAACCTCGCCTGGAAGTCAGGACTCGGTGTGGTCCTGTTGGCACTGGCCACCGCGATTCCGTCACACGCCGGGGACACGCGCGCCATCAAGCAGCGCATCCAGCCTACCTACCCCGACATGGCCAAGCGCATGCGCATCACCGGCATCGTCCGCATCTCAGCCACCGTCGCGGCCGATGGCTCCGTGACCGCCGTCAAAACCGTCTCCGGCAACATGATGCTCGCCAAGGCCGCTGAAGACGCCGTCTCCCGCTGGAAGTTCGCCCCGGCCGATGCCGAGTCCACCGTCGAGGTCGACATCAACTTCGCCGGAGCCAACTAGCTTTCCCGGCACTCGAACCCGAACCTCGCGAATCGTTTCCTCCTGACAACAACTTGGGCGGGGAGCTCTGCTCCCCGCCCGTCTTTTGCCCGGAATCGCGCCTACCATCAGCCTTCCGACCCATGGCACTTCTTGTACTTCTTGCCAGACCCGCATGGGCATGGGTCGTTTCGGCCCACCTTGTTCCCCACCTGCCGCTGGCTCGGTTCACTCGCCGCACCAGCCCCGGCAAACCGCGCCGCCTCCAGCTCCCGCTGCTTCTTCCGCTCAAACTCCTTCTCCAGCGCATCAATCGTCGTCGAAGGCGCACGCGTCGGAATCGCAATCTCCACCTGCGGAGCCTGCAGCGCGCTCGCCACCGGCGGAGCCTTGGGAACCTCCTGCCGAACCACAGGAACCGCCGAAACCGGCTCCCCATCCGGCCCTACAATCTGCATCCGGAACAGATACCGCAGCGTGTCCTCCTGGAAGCGCAGCATCATTGCCTCAAACATCTCAAACGACTCTTTCTTGTAGGCCACCAGCGGATCCTGCTGGGCATACCCGCGCAGCCCGATTCCCTCCTTCAGGTGGTCCATCGAAAGAAGATGGTCCTTCCACAGCCCATCCAGAACGCTCAGCATCACCATCCGCTCGTGATACCGCATCGTCTCCAGCCCAAGAATGCTCTCCTTGGCGCTGTAGTGCGCATTCAGCCGCTCAAAAATCGCCTCGCCCAGCTCATGCCGCGTTATCGCCAGCGGATCTATCCCCTCGGCATTCAAATCAAATCCGAAGTTCTCAATCAGCTTGCCCTTCAGCGCCTTGATATCCCACTGCTCGGCGTGGACCTTCTCATCGCAGTACGCATCCAGCAGGCTGCTCAGCGCTCCAGCCAGGTACTCTTCCAGAATCAGCGCCCGCTGCTCCACTGCCTCCAGCAGTTGCCGCCGCAGCCCATACACCGCCTCGCGCTGCTTGTTCATCACGTCGTCGTATTCCAGCACGTGTTTGCGCGACTCAAAGTTCTGGCTTTCCACTGCCTTCTGCGCCGCTTCAATCCGCTTGGAAATCATCCGCGACTCAATCGGCACGCCCTCTTCCATGCCCAGCCGCTCCAGCAGGGTTGATACCCACGCCTTCGCAAAAATGCGCATCAAATCGTCTTCCAGCGACAGATAGAACCGCGAAGCACCCGGATCACCCTGGCGTCCCGCTCGGCCACGCAACTGGTTGTCGATACGTCGCGACTCATGCCGCTCCGTACCCAGAATGAACAACCCGCCGGCCTCAACCACTTTCTGGTGCTCCGCCTGCGCTGCCGCCAGGTGAGCCGCACTGGTTTCAGCCCACTGCTCCTCGCTCGTCTCAAACTCCTGCCCCTGGTAGTAGAACCGCAGGAATCCCGGCGGCGCCATCGGATTGATCGCCCCCTCAGCCGCATTGATCGCCCGCGCCAGGCTCTTCTTCACCAGCTCCTGCCGCGTCATAAAGTCCGGGTTGCCCCCCAGCAGAATATCCGTACCGCGACCCGCCATGTTCGTCGAGATGGTCACCATCCCGTACCGCCCCGCCTGCGCCACAATCTCGGCTTCCCGCTCGTGGAACTTCGCGTTCAGCACCACGTGCTTGATGCCCTTGCGCTGCAGGGTCTGGCTCAGCAGTTCGCTCTTCTCAATCGATGTCGTACCCACCAGCACCGGCTGCCCGGTCTCGTGCACCAGAACAATATCCTCAGCCACCGCCTTGTACTTCTCGCGCACAGTCCGGTAAACAATGTCCGAGTTGTCCGCACGCAGCATCGGCTTGTTCGTCGGAATCACAACAATCTCCAGCTTGTAGATCTTGTCGAATTCCGCCGCTTCCGTCTCCGCCGTGCCCGTCATGCCGCTCAGCTTCTTGTACAAACGGAAGTAGTTCTGGAAGGTGATCGTCGCCAGCGTCTGGTCTTCCTTGCGGATGTTCACGCCTTCCTTGGCTTCCACACTCTGGTGCAGCCCGTCCGACCACCGCCGCCCCGGCATCAGGCGTCCCGTGAAGGTGTCCACAATAATCACTTCCCCATCCTTCACCACATAATCCACGTCGCGCTTGTACAGCGCATGGGCCTTGATGCCCGTCTCCACATAGTGCTTCAGATCCCAGTTTTCCGGGTCGGCAATGTTGTCAATCCCCAGCAGACCCTCAATCTTCGTCCACCCCGGATCCGTCACGCCAATGGTCCGCATCTTCTCGTCCACCACGTAATCGCCGGTAAAGATCTTTGCCTCGCCCTGCCCCGGATCAGTCTCTTCACCCAACTCCAGTTGAGGAATAAACTTCCGCACCCGCGCATACTTGTCCGTCGTCTGGTCCGTAGGGCCCGAAATAATCAGCGGCGTTCGCGCCTCATCAATCAGGATTGAGTCCACTTCGTCCACAATCGCGTAATAGTGCCCGCGCTGCACGCAATCCTTCAGCTCAAACTTCATGTTGTCGCGCAGGTAGTCAAAGCCGAATTCATTGTTCGTGCCGTACGTAATATCGGCCGCATACGCCGCCCGCCGTTCGCTGTCGTCCAGGTCGTGCACAATCACGCCCACCGTCAGCCCAAGGAACTCATAAATCTTGCCCATCCACTCGGCATCGCGCTTGGCCAGGTAGTCATTCACCGTCACCACATGCACGCCGTGGCCGGCCAGTGCATTCAGGTAGCAGGCCAGCGTTGCCACCAGCGTCTTGCCTTCACCCGTCCGCATCTCCGAAATCTTGCCCTGGTGCAGCACCATGCCGCCAATCAACTGCACGTCAAAGTGCCGCATCTTCAGCACCCGCCGCCCAGCCTCGCGCACCGCTGCAAACGCCTCGGGCAGCAACTCATCCAGCGCCAGCTTCTCCGCCGCCTTGATCTCATCAGCGTCCGTCAGCCCGTCCAGCTTCGCCGCAATCCGCGCGCGGAACTCCACCGTCTTGGCCCGCAGCCCTTCATCGCTCAAAGCCTGCATCGCCGGCTCAAACGAGTTAATCACATCCACAACCGGCAACAAACGCTTCACCACGCGCTCGTTATTCGTTCCAAAAATCTTCGTAAGCAGCTTACCGAACACGGCTTGTCTCTCCGTTACAACCTGTGAATCCGGCTCATCGGCGCGGATTTGGGGGAAATCCTGTGCAGGACGCATCGCGGTCGCTCATCCCGGTCTTTCTTCCCCTACTTGCGGGAAGACAACAGGGCGCGCAACTCGGCACCCGCCTTGGGAAGGCGGCAATATCTCTTAGGGAGCGGGACTCCCGATATGTTCAAAAATCGTGGGAGATGCCGGACTCGACTCCGGCAATCGAGCCGAAATCTGCCCCGTCTCACCCACCGGCCAGCTCACCAGCGCGGCCATCAGCAGCGGCGTAGCGCCACCCCGCGAAGGCTTCGTCTCTCCGCGCAGAACGCTCACCCAACGGCCCAGCGCCGCACGGTACCCGGCACTCCGCACCGCCTCGGCAGGCACCCCGGCAACTTTGCCTGGAGCAACCGCCGCAGCTTTCGCGCCCGCAGCCAAAGGCCCGGCCACGCTCAAAATCAACCCACCGGCCGACTCATCCGCAACCGACGTCAGAACCTGCGCACGCGCCACATCCGCCAGCAAAGCCAGCAGAAATATCGCGTACATCGCCCGATCCAGTCGCCTCATGCCCTTCATTCTACCGGAACACCCGCTCCCAGTCTTGCAATTCCACACAGTCCCGCAAAATCTTCCTGCCATTTGAACGCAGAAACGAATGCGATTTCAGCGTGAAATCGCATTCAATAGAGTCCTTAAAGCGGAGCCCGCTCCATGGATGTGATGAATCGAATCCCTGGGACAAAGCAACGGCTTAACCGTTCATCATTGGTAATAAACAAGTCGCACCCCTCGCTTCCTGCAGTCGCCAATTGAATCGCGTCGGGAGCTCTGACAATCCGATCCTTGCGAATTTGTGCGAAAAGCTCACCCGCCTTCTCGTCGAAGCCGAGCAAAGTGACCCCCGGACCATGGAGAAACTGACGATACTGATCAGCCAAAGCCAAATCACCAGCCCGCAGCGGCTTGACCAGAATCTCGCCAAGGGTCATCGTCGAAACCCCGAGGTAATCCCGTCGTGTCGTGAGGGCGCTCACAATCTCCAGTGCCCTCGTCCCCCGTGGTCCAGGATCCTCAAAGAGATAAATCAGGATGTTCGTGTCAAGGAATACTTTCGTCACTCCCATCCCTCACGCAACTCCCGAACATGGTCGTCAGGATCGACACCGTCTGCCAAATGGGCACCAGCAAGGCGCAAACGAAGCAGGTTGCCCAACCACGGCCGGCTTTCAGAGGACGGGGAGTCCATGCCATTTGCCACCGTAAGATGGGTCGTCAAACGATTCAGGCTCTGTTCCCCTGTTTTGCCTCCCACTTTGTCCTCTCCATGTCCCACAGAGGAAGCATAACGGTCCCTTGCCCACTGAAGCAGCGGCAGGTACTTCTCAGGGAGCTCATCCGCATCGGGAAAGATCTTTCCCGTGCGCCCCGGATGCACATCATCTCCGGGAAGCACGAGTCGCCGTGTATGTTTCCCCGTCGCGTACAACATCCGATGCTTCGCAGGATTCGGGGTCTTGTTTGCGACACAATGTTGCGATGCATGAACACTCACACCCGCACGAATCTCACCGTTTAGATTCAGTTCTTCCGCTTTCGCCAGAATCTCTTGAATTGTGAACGATGAGCGCGTTGGTTGTTCTTGATGCAAAAGTGCCGTTGCGATGAAGACCTCAACCGCACATGACACTCCAATCGACGGAGCTAACGTTGCCATGGCTACCCTCCTTCAGACTTTCGAACCTGCTACCGCCGGTGCCCGTTATGCCACCCAGCACAAAATTTGCAGCGGTAAGAAACCAATGAGGCGATCGAAACACCGCTACCGTATTCACCCATTTGACGAATCCGCATTTCAGCATGATGTCTGCGACTGTAGCGAACTTTCCTGCTGCAACTCGATTCCAACTGGCAATACCTGACCTCAAGTTCTGTCATCGGGAAATCCTACATTCTCACTATCTCATACAATTGTATTAATTGTAGACAATGTCATCCTATATTCCTTGAGGATGGGTCGCAATCTCGACGCCCTGAAGAAACTCGACAGCCCAACCACCATCTACAATCCAAGATGTACCCATGCCCCAAAAATCCAAACTCGGCCAGAACTTCCTCCGCGACCAGCAGGCCATCCACCGCATCGTCGCGGCTCTCGGCGACATCTCCAACCGCACCGTCGTCGAAATCGGCCCCGGTCGTGGCGCCATCACAGAACTCCTCGCCACCCGCGCCGGCCACCTCATCGCCATCGAACTAGACCCCGTCCTCGCCGCCGATCTCCAGTCTCGCTTCACCCCGGCCAACGGCTTCCCCAACTTCAAGCTTCTCCGTCAGGACGTTCTCACCGTTGACTTTAGCGCCCTCGCCCACGACGCCGGCCAGCCCCTCCTCGTCGTTGGCAACCTGCCCTACTACATCACCTCGCCCATCCTCACCCGCCTGGCAGACGCCGCCTCCTCCATCGACCTCGCCGTCCTCATGGTCCAGCGCGAAGTCGCCGACCGCGTAACAGCCTCCCCCGGCTCCAGCGACTACGGACTCCTCAGCACCACAGTCCAGCTCTACGGCCAGGCCAATCCCCTCTTCACCCTGCCGCCCCAGGCCTTCTCGCCCCCACCCGAGGTCCACTCCACCGTCTTCCGCTGGGTCTTCGCACCCCGCTTCGGCACCCTCGGCGTCCCACGCGACCCCTTCGTCTCATTCCTCAAAGCCTGCTTCGCCCAAAAGCGCAAAACCCTCAGCAACAACCTGCGCAACGTCGGCCACACCTCCCAGGCCATCGCCGACGCCCTCTTCCACACCGGCCTCTCACCCCAGGCCCGTGCAGAGGAGCTCACCCTCGACCACTTCGCCGCCCTCTTCCGGGCACTCAACGCATAAACGCCAAAAGCCGCTGGCCCGGACCTCCTCATCAGGTCCAAACCAGCGGCTTCGTTTCCTTCAATCGCAACTATCGGTGAGACGGTGCGGCTGGATGCGATCCGCCGCCTCCACCACCCCCACTACCACCAGAGCTCGGGCGGGAACCACCGCCCCCGCCTCCACTCGGTGCAGGTCGGCTTCCACCACCACCGCCGCCCGGCGACGGTCTGCTTCCGCCTCCACCCCCACCATTCCCACCGCCACCGGGGTTAAAGATGCTGCGGTTCGGCGGTGTTGGCCGCGACGTACCATTCCCCTGATTCAGCAGGCTCGGCCGCCCGCCCGTCTGTCCAAAGGTCCCCTGCACCGGCGTTCCCTGTACGGGAACTCTCGGCCCCGCCACCGGTCCCGGCCGCAGATACCCAGGCCGCCCGGCAATCGGCTTCAGCGGCTCAATCACATGGCCACCCAGCAGAATCGGCTGGAAAGGCCGCGCCACTGTGTTCTGGAACCCGCCCGCGCCAACCCTTCGGTCCACGGGAATCTGGTTATTGATTGCAATACCCCGACCTCCCCCGCCGGGATTCGGCCGCGGAAACGGCCGACGCGGCGGCAGATAGCCCATCGGATACGTGCGGATGTTGTATGCCCATCCTCCACCACCGTAGTTCCACCACGGATTGCAGCCGCCGCCCATATTCCAGCCCCAGCCAAACCCGTCATAGAAGTTCCACCCGCCGCAACTGTAAGGCGCATACCCCCACGGATACCCCGACACAAACACATACCCATAGCGCGGATAGTACACCCAGTGTCCAAATCCATACGGATCCCACCCCGCTCCCGCCCCAATCGCCTCATACGGGGACCAAACCATGCCCACATTCGGTACGTTGAACCAGTTTCCGTACGAATCAAGATCGTTTGCTCCTACCGCCTGTGTATTGACCAGCGCGTTGGTAGCAACCGTCTTGTCTTCCTGCTGAGAGCTCAACTCCTGGTCCCGGTCGGCATTCCAGCTATCCCAGCTATCCGTGGCAATCGTTTCGGCCACGTTGTACTGCGACCCGCCGTCCAGTGTCAGGTTCTCGCCGCCGTGCACTTCCACATTCATCTCGCTGCCGCGGCTCACCCCAACATTCCCTGAGAACACCGCCAACTCGCCCGGCTGGCTATCCAGGTTCACCCGAATCACAGAGTAGGCGTGCGGCTGCACCGTCACCATCCCGTAGCTCACCTGGAAGCTGCTCTCAGTGGCCGGCGTCTGAAACTCCACATACACCAGCCCGGAATTCACCACCACCGCGGTCTTCCGCGCCTCGCCCTGCTGGCTAAGCTCCGCCATCGTAATCTGCGAGTTCGGCGTCACCCGCACCACGCTGCCGTCTTCCAGTTGCAGCTCCACCCGGCCGTCATTCCCCGTGGCGATGGCTGACCCCTCAAAAATAGGCATATTGGCCGTCGCAGGGTCGGCTATCACCTCGCCATCCTGCATCACCTTCGCCTGCCCGTCCACCACGCTCAGTCGCACCGCGCGGCCAACTGAACCCTGCCCCATCGCATTGGGAACCCAAATCAGCACTGCCGCCGCCAGCAGAATCGCCGGCACAGCAAACCTCAGGGAACGCATCCCCTTCAGCATCCCGCCCACTTTCAAATCCTTCATAGTCATGGCTGACCTCTTCCCGGCACTGCTCCACACTCTAATGACCCGGCCCGCTGCAAAAAGTCGCACCGATTCGCAAAAATTCGCAGCTCAGCGCGCATCCCCAAGCAAAAGACGCGCCTTGCGCCGCACCCGCTCCAAAAGCTGGTCATCTGCAACAATACGCTCCAGCACATCCCGAATCACACTCAATTCAATCGCCTGGCCCTGATGCGCCGTCACCACCAGCTCTTCCATCTCGTGGTCCAACCCCAGCCGGTCATGCTGCTGCAGCCGCTTCAGCCGCTCACCCGCCTCAATCGTCGTCGCCACCGCTATCACTGAATCGCCCAGATTCTCAATCGTCGAATCCTTTGAGTAGTTGTACGCGCAGTTGCCTGTACCCTCCGGCCCGCTGTACGAGAACCGTTTGATCCCCTGAAACGCCACCTTCATCCCGCTGTCGCACTTGAAGTTGAACAGCTTCCGCTCCCGCGCCACGGTAAACACCCTGTCCGCAAACCCCTGGCTCAGTTGCAAATCCCGGTGAACCGCCCCCAGGTGAATCGTCGCTCCGCCCGCTCCCTCCGCATCAGACGCATCGGAATCAAACTGCCCGCTCCCATCCGGATGCACCACCAGAACCCAGTGCGATGGCTGAATATTCTGGTTCGTATACTCCACCGTCACCGTCGCCTGCCCGGCAGCCATCCGCCCCAGCAAACACACTCCCAGCACCGGCAATGCCCATTTCGCTCCCCTCACCGGCTCGCCCCCTGTGCCGCCAGCGTCTCGGCCGTGTGCAAGTGACAAATCGCAATCGCCAGCGCATCCGCAGCGTCCGCCGGCTGTGGCGGCTCCGGCAAGTCCAGCAGCCGCCCCACCATAAACTGCACCTGCTCCTTCGCCGCCAGCCCATAGCCAACCACGCTTGACTTGATCTTCAGCGGCGCATACTCAGCCAGCGGCACACCCATACGCGCCACCGCCAGCAGTGCCACCCCGCGCACCTGACCCAGCTTCAATGCCGACTTCGCATTCACGCTGTAAAACACCTCTTCCACCGCCACCACATCCGGCTTCCAGCGCTCCATCTCCCGCATCAGCTCCTCAAACACCTGGTTCAGCCGCTCCGGCATCGTCTTCGACTTTGGCAACCGAATCCCGCCGTACGTCCGGCAAATCAGCTTCGGCCGACGGTTGTCCGTCTCCAGGTCCACCACCCCAAATCCCGTAATCTCGGTGCCGCAATCAATGCCAAATACCCGCATGGACATGAGTGTATCGCAGCCTCGCTTCGCTCTGCTTCCCATCGCCGTCGTCCCCGGCCTATACTTGCTCCTCGTACTGCGCAAATCGATTTTCCCGCCCACAACCCAGGAGTACCCATGGATCTCTCCCGCCGCGACTTCACCCGCATCGGCGCCGTCAGCCTCGCTGCCTCGCTCTCTCCCACCCTCGTCGCACAGTCCGCTCCTGGCCGCAAAATCGGCTACTGCATCATCGGCCTCGGCCGCATCAGTGACCTCTTCATGGCCGGCGTCCAGTCCAGCCCCAACTCCCGCGTCGTCGCCCTGGTCAGCGGACACCCCGAGAAAGCAGCCCGCTACGCAGAAAAATACGGCATCCCCGCTTCCTCCATCTACAACTACCAGAACATGGATGCCATCCGCTCAAACCCCGCCATCGACGCCGTCTACATCGGCCTCCCCAACTCCATGCACGCCGAGTACACCATCCGCTCCGCCCGCGCCGGCAAGCACGTCCTCTGCGAAAAGCCCATGGCCACCACCGTCGCTGAAGGCGAGCAGATGATCGCCACCTGCCGCGACGCCAACGTCAAGCTCATGATCGCCTATCGCTGCCACTATGAAACCACCCACCAGCGCGTCGTCAAACTCCTCCGCTCCGGCGCTCTCGGCAAAATCAACCTCATCCAGAGCGCTTTCGGCTTCAGTTGCGATGGCAACGACTGGCGCGTCAAAAAGGCCCTCGCCGGCCACGGCCCACTCTTTGACGTCGGAATCTACTGCCTCAACGCATGCCGCTACCTCACCGGCGAAGAACCCTCCCAAATCAGCGCCTACGCCTTCAGCGACCCCAGCGACCCCCGCTTCACTGAAGTCGAAGAGAGCGTCACCTGGACCATGAAATTCCCCTCCGGCGCTCTCGCCAGTTGCGCCACCACCTTCGGCGGCCAAATGGAAGGCTACTTCCGCGTCTACACCAACCGCGGATGGCTCGAAGTCTCCCCCGCCTTCGGCTACGACGGCCTCCACCTCCGCGCCGAGTACCTCCCCGAAGGCGGCCCCTTCACCACCCTCGACGAGCCCAACCCTGAGAAGTCCCCCTACCACTTCACCCTTGAGGCCAACCACTTCTCCACCTGCGTCCTTGAAAACCGAACCCCCAAGTCCCCTGGCGAAGAGGGCCTCCGCGACATGGTCTACCTCACCCAAATCCTCCGCTCCGCAGGTATCCCCGCCTGAGCTTCGCCGGCATGCCCAAAAACAAAAACGCCCACAGCATCCCTGCCGTGGGCGTTTCCCTTTTTCTCTCAGTCTCTTAGAAGCTCACCCGCCGCTCCGGATACCAGGTCAGTTGCACCGTGGCATTGTTCACGCCCTGCCGCCCACTCTGGTAAATCGGAATCAGGTAGTTCTCATGACTGAAGATCGCATTCAGCTCCAGGTCATGCCCAAACCGCTTCACCAACTGCGCCGAAAAATCCTGAATCGTCGTTCCCCCGGCGATAAAGTCCTTCGCCGCCTTCTGTCTGCGCCAGCTCGCCTGAATCCACTCATTTGCGCTGATATGCCACGTCGCCCAGGCCTGTCCGCCCTTGGCCTCGCGCCCCATCCAGTCGCCAAATATCTGGCCGTTGTTGGTGTATCCCTGCGGAACCTCAGTCTCGTAATAGGTGAACGTGCCCTTGATCGACCGCGAAGTCGACTGGTCTGTATTCACCCCTTCCACCCGCAAATCCAGCTTGGGCACACCCGGAACATGCGAAAGGTAAAGCCCTGGCCGGATATCCGCGCGCCTCGGTGCCGATGCCGGCGACACATCGTCATGCGCCTCGGAATCGATATAGAACGTCAGCCAGTTCCTCAGGTACGGTAGCCGGTAGCTCGCATCAAACGCCCCAAACCTCGCTCCCGGATCCCCACGCGAAAACTTCTCCGCAGCCGACACATTCTGGAAGCTGAAAAAACTCTTCAAAAACGAGTGCAGCGTAATCGGAACATGCCCCTTGCCACCCCAGATTACCGTCCGCTCAAACCCAATCTCTACATTCGGCGTCGGCTTGAAGCTGATCTTCTCAGCATGAACCCACGGGTCCCGGAACCGCGTGTGCCCCTTCAGCGAGCCCACCAGGAACTGGTACCGGAACTTGCCGGTAATATGCGAAAGCCCCGGAACCCACAGCGGCTCAACCCGGTTGATCTGGAAGCTGTAGATATTCTCGGCGTTCGTCGAGTAGGCAAAAGCCCCACCCTGCGCCGGCCCCCACCACTCGTCCATCTTGCCAAACGAAATCTCATGCCCCAGCGCATGCGCCGAAACGTACCCTTCCATCACCCGCCCGCGCACCTCCGTCCCAATCGCCAACCCCGGAATCGTCGCCTGCACCGGATTCGTCGCCGGCGGCACACCATCCTGCGTGGAAAGCGCGTCAAACAGATTTGTCGAGTACCCCGTTGCTGACGGCGCAAACTGGAACTCCCCGCGCAGGTACAGCGTAAACGGCCCCGCCGTCGCATACCCGCTCCCGCCGGAGTAGCTGTTGAAGCCACCCTCTGTCGGGCGTCCATAATCGTTCGTCACCGTCTCGCCCAGATGGTAGCTGTCGTGCAGCGGAGTCCCGGAAATCCCCCTCGCCACCGTGTATGCCGACTCGTACTGCAGTTGCGCGGCATGTCCGCGGCAAGGTCCACCGCTGCCCGCCTGCAACTCCTCCTGCAACCGGTCGTACAACTCCTGTGCCTCATCGTTGCTCGATGAGCTCTTCGCGTCCTCAAGATTCGGTGCCGTCTCCTCCAGCATGTGCACAATGCTCAGCCGCGTCCACGGCCGCAGCCCAAGAAACGCCGTGTCCAGATACCCCAGCGAATACAGCCTCGTCAGTGCCGGATACACCCAGCTGTCCATCGGAACAAAAGACGACCCCATCACCGAAGACTGGCATGGCGACTGGATTCCCGTCTGCGCCGTTGCCCTGCCTGAAGCGGCAAACAGCGTTACGGCAATCGTGAGCAAGGCGTACAAGAGTCTTTCGTTTCTTGCCGGGTGCTTGCTTGCGGGGGATACAGTGCCACGTCTCATCATTCCCTAACTCTAAAGAGTGTCTGCCCCATGGTCAATGAATTCAGTGTCATCCTCTCCGCCTTCCGTACTGCGGAATGGAGATATCTCTCACGTTGCGCATACCACCAGCGCCGGCCCCTGTCCACGCCTCCCATGCGCAATCGACTCCTGCGCCACCCGGAACACCGCCAGCGTATCCCCCGCATCCACCACAATCCGCGGCAACTCCTCACTGTCATATTCCGAAAAAAGCACCAGCCCATCCAGCGCCTCCGCCCCCGTCTCAACCAGGAAAACCTCCGCCAGTCTCTCCCCCACCGCCCGGCCAATGCGCTCGCCAACCTCAGCCGCCAGCCCCCCAGCCTCCCCGCACAGCACCACCGTCACCGCGGCGCCATCCGGGCCGTCTCCAACCACCTGCCGAACCGCCGCAATCGCTCCCTCCAGCCCGGCTTCCCCCACAGCGCACAGCTCATCCTGCCCACCAAGCTCGCTCACAAAGCCCGCCAGCATCGTCGCCCGCTCAGCCAGCGGCCCAGCCCGCAGTGCCGCCAGCACCAGCCCCAGCCGCATCAGCTTTTCTTCCCCAATCCAGCTCAGCCGCCCATGCGCCAGCGCAAACTCCCGCGCCGCAGCCACCAGCTCAGCCTCTTCCTGGCTCCCGTTATGTGGAGTAGTCCGCATTGATGTGCACGTACTCGGTCGTCAGGTCTGTCGTCCAGAAAACGCAGCTTCCCGTTCCCTGGTTCAGCTCAATCGTAATCGAGAACTCTTCCTGTTTCAGATAGTTATGCGCCGCCACCTGGTCCAGATCCTCAGCTCTTCCCCCATTCCGGCAAATCCGCAGCTCCCCAAACCAGATGTCAATCCGCTCCGGGTCAATCTCTGCCCCACTGTAGCCAATCGCCGCCACCAGCCGTCCCCAGTTCGGGTCGCATCCCGCCCAGGCAGTCTTCACCAGCGGCGAGTGCGCAATCGCCTTGGCCACCGTCACCGCCTCCCGGTCGCTCACTGCTCCCTTGATCCGCAGCTCCACCACATGCTGCACGCCCTCGCCATCAGCCACAATCTGCCGCGCAATGCTGGTCGCTACCTGCGTCAGCGCCGCCTCAAACTCCCCATTCCCCGCTTCCACCACGGCTCCACTCGCCCCTGAGGCCAGCAGTAGCACCGTGTCATTCGTTGAGGTATCCCCATCCACCGATATCCGGTTAAAGCTCAGCTCAATCGCCCGGTTCAGCATCGGCTGCAGCACCTCCGGCGCAATCTCCGCATCTGTCAGCAGATACACCAGCATCGTCGCATGCGGCACCAGTTGCGGATGAATCATCCCCGAGCCCTTCCCCACTCCGGCAATCCGAACCTCTTTCCCATCCACCATCACCCGGGCAAAAGCCGTCTTCTCCACCAGGTCCGTCGTCAATATCGCCTGCGCTACCTGCTGGAAGTGGTCGCTCTCGCTGCCCAGTTCTCCGGCCACCGTCGGCAATGCCGCAATCAGCTTCTCCACCGGCAGCGGAACCCCGATAATCCCCGTCGACGACGGAAACACCTCTTCCGCCGTGCAGCCAAACTCCTTCGCCACCGCCACGCACGTCGCATTGGCCGCATCCAGCCCCGCCTGCCCCGCAGCACAGTTCGCGTTCCCGGCGTTGATCGCCACCACCCGAACCTTCCCGCCCGTGGCCGTCAAATTCGCCTTGTCCACAATCAGCGGAGCAGCAATCACCTTGTTTGCGGTAAACGCCGCCGCCGCGCTCGCCGCCCCGTCAGCCACAATCAACGAAAAATCCGGCCGCCCACTCGCCTTCAGCCCCGCCCGCGTCGCCGCAAACCGGAAACCCTCGGGAATCAAAAACGTCGATACATCACTCATTGTCCTGACCCTGACCTCAATTCCAGCATAATGGCTGCACGTAACCCGTTTACTCTAACAAATGATGATGACCGCACCCGCCCAGCCCACTCCACAGCAAGACGACGACATCTTTCTCGCCATGTCCAGGGTCAACGTGGCCCTCGGAGACACCGTCGTCCTACACGACATCAACCTCACCATCCGCACCGGCGAGCACCTCGTCATCCTCGGCCCCAACGGCTGCGGCAAGTCCACCCTCATCCGCACCATGACCTGCGATCTCTACCCCATCGTCCAGCCCGGCATGGAAGTCAGCATCTTCGGCCGTCCCCGCTGGGACCTAACCCAGCTCCGCAAGCACTTCGGCGTCGTCAGTGACAACCTCCCCGGCATGCACTTCTCCTCCCGCACCCCAGACACCTCCGGCTGCACCACCGGCCGCACCGTCGGCCTCGACGCCGTCATCGCCGGCTTCTTCGCTGCATCCACCCTCTGGCCCAATCTCGTTGTTACAGACGAAATGCGCGATCGCGCCGCCGAAGCCCTCGACCGCATCCATGCCTCCCACCTCGCCCGGCACCCCATCGGCGAAATGTCCGCCGGCGAAAAACGCCGCATCCTCATCGCCCGCGCCCTCGTCCACCGCCCCCGCCAGCTCCTCCTCGACGAGCCCTCCAACGCCCTCGACCTCGCTGCCCAGCGCAACCTCCGCGAAAGCCTCCGCTCCCTTATTCAGCAAGGCACCGGCCTCATCCTCGTCACCCACCACCTCTCCGACATCCCCCCGGAAATCGACCGCGTCATCCTCATGAGCCAGGGCCGCATCGTCGCCGACGGTCCCCGCCAATCCCTCCTCACCGAACCCGTCCTCTCCGACCTCTTCGGTGACCGCGTCCGCATCGGCCACGATGACCAATGGCTCCACTCCTGGTAGCACCCACTTTCATCGCCTCAATAAAAGGGCAATCTTTCCACAATCCTCCCTCTTGACTCCTCCTCTTTCTCCCCGTACCTTGGCTTTACACGGGAAAGGAGGATGATCCAGCCTATGAATTCTGACTGCAGTTGGTGTATCAACAATGTTCGTGAGGTGACTGAGGCCTAAGGGACTCGCGCCCTTGCCCCAGGAAATCGCCCGGCGAACAGTTCGCCCGGCCACTGGCTTCGCGGTTTGCGCGAGTGCCTTAGTCAAACGCCAATCCCAACAGTTCACCCAGAATCGGCCTGATGCGTTTCCCACGCTCAGGCCGTTTCTGTTTTTCCCGCCTTTTCCCCCATTCGGTACCCGTACATACCCGAACATACCCCGCCTTTCGCCCTCCTTCAGCCATTCCCTTGTACCCACCGGCGCTATGATGGGATGGCTCGAAATTCGCTCCCTGGAAAACTCTATGACAAACGTTTGTTTCCCCCGCATATCTGCTTTCGCTGCAACCATTCTGTCGATCTCGCTCTTCGCTGGCTTGGCGAATGCCCAGGCTCCTCAACAGGCGACCCTTGCGAAAGCCGCATGGATGGACAAGTCCCTCACCGCAGACCAGCGCGCTGACCTCGTCCTCAAGGAACTCACCCTCGACGAGAAAATCAGCCTTATTCATGGCCAGGGCATGCCCGGCTGGGGTCCGCCCAAGCCAAACGCCCACCTCGGCAACGGCGGCGCAGGCTTCGTCATGGGAATTCCCCGCCTCGGCATCCCCTTCATCCAGATGAGCGACGCCGCCTACGGCGTCCGCTCCAGCGCCATGAACGGCCGCTACTCCACTGCCCTGCCCTCCAACGTCGGCGCTGCCGCCAGTTGGGATACCGAGTCCGCCTGCGCTTACGGCGCCCTCATCGGCAAGGAACTCCGCGCCCAGGGCTACAACATGACCCTCGGCGGCGGTGTCAACCTCACCCGCGAGCCCCGCAACGGCCGCACCTTTGAGTACCAGGGAGAAGACCCTGTCCTCGCCGGAACCCTCGTCGGCAACCGCATCAAATGCGAACAGGCCCAGAACGTCCTCGGCGACATCAAGCACTACGCCGTCAACGACCAGGAGAGCGGCCGCAACGAAGTCGACTCCGTCATCTCCCATCGCGCCATGCGCGAGTCCGACCTGCTCGCCTTTGAAATCGGCATCGCCATCGGCAACCCCGCCGCCGTCATGTGCAGCTACAACGCCATCAACGGCGACTACGCCTGCGAAAACAAATACGTCCTCACCGACGTCCTCAAAAACGAGTGGAAATTCCCCGGCTTCGTCCTCTCCGACTGGGGCGGAACCCACTCCACCGTCAAGGCCTCCGCTGCCGGCCTCGACAACGAACAGCCCGAAGACATCTTCTACGGCGACGCCTTCAAGAAGGCCGTCGAAGCCGGCACCATCCCCGTAGCCGAGCTCGACGAGCACGTCCGTCGCATCCTCCGTTCCGAATTCATGGCCGGCCTCGTCGATAACCCCATCAAAAGGAGCGTAGTCGATGTCGAAGGCGGCTTTGACACCGCCCGCAAAATCGAGGAATCCTCCATCGTTCTCCTCAAAAACTCCGGCAAGGTCCTTCCCCTCAACCGCAGCACCATCCGCTCCATCGCCGTCATCGGCGACCACGCCGACTTCGGCCTCATCTCCGGCGGCGGCTCCGCCCAGGTCGACCCTCCCGGAAAGGGAGAGCCCTTCTGGCTCGAACACGTCTGGTTCCCCGGCTCTCCCCAGCACGCAATCGCCGCCAAAATCCCCCCCGCACCCATCAAGTTCAGCTCCGGCAAGGACATTGTGGAAGCCGCCAATCTCGCCAAGACCTCTGACATCGCCATCGTCTTCGTCAGCCAGTGGACCAGCGAAGGCATGGATCTCAAGGACCTCTCGCTCCCCGGCAACCAGAACTCCCTGATCGCCGCCGTCGCCGACGCCAATCCCAAGACCATCGTCGTCATCTCCTCCGGCACCGCCGTCACCATGCCCTGGCTCAGCAAGGTCGCTGGCGTCCTGGAGGCCTGGTACCCCGGCTCCAAGGGCGCTGACGCCATCGCCAATGTCCTCTTTGGCGACGTCAACCCCTCCGGCAAGCTGCCCATGACCTTCCCGCTCTCTGAGGCAGACGTGCCCCACCCCACCGTCATCCAGCCCCCGCCGCACTCTGAAAGCTGGAAGGCAGTTCAGAAAACCGGCGTCGCTACCCCCTCCTTCGCCGTTCATTACGACGAAGGCCTCCTGGTCGGCTACAAGTGGTACGACGCGCAGAAGAAGCCCGTCCTCTTCCCCTTCGGCTTCGGGCTCTCCTACACCACCTACACCTACTCCGGCATCAAGGTCTCCGGCGGCGACAAGCCCTCCGTCACCTTCACCGTCACCAACTCCGGCACCCGCGCCGGCACTGAGATCGCTGAGGTCTACGCCAGCCTGCCGGCAGACGCGCAGGAGCCCCCCAAGCGCCTCGTAGCCTTCACCCGCGTCGCCCTCAACCCCGGCCAAAGCCAGCAGGTCACCCTCGCCATCGACCGCAAATACCTCTCCATCTTCGACGAGACCGCCAACACATGGAAGCTCCTCCCCGGCAGCTACACCCTCATGGTCGGTGGCTCCTCGGCCAGCCTCCCGCTCACCCAGGCCATCAATCTCAACTAGCCACGCCTCCCACCCAAATAGAAAGGCCCGGCGCTCTGCCGGGCCTTTCTATTTCTGCTCTTTCCTGCGCAGCTACCTCACAATAGGCACCCGGATATCCCCGCCCGTCATCTCCTTCGGCAGGTCCAGCTTCAGCAGGTTAATCAGCGTCGGGCTGATATCCCGCAAACTGCCTCCCTCCCGCAGCGTGTACTTATCCGCCTCAGCTCCTACGTAGATCAACGGCACCGGGTTCGTCGTGTGCGCCGTATGCGGCCCACCCGTCGCCGGGTCCACCATCTGCTCGGCGTTTCCGTGATCCGCAGTAATCAGCCACGAACCGCTCTTCTCCCGAATCGCCTTGTAGATGCGCGCCAACTGCGCATCCACCGCCTCCACAGCCTTGATCGTCGGCAGCAGTTGTCCGCTGTGTCCCACCATGTCCGCATTGGCAAAGTTCGCAATCACCAGGTCAAACGCCGTGTCGTGAATCGCGTCCACAATCGTGTCGCCAATCCCCTCTGCGCTCATCTCCGGCGCCAGGTCATAGGTCGCCACCTTCTTCGACTGAATCAGCGTCCGGTCCTCGCCAGGAAACGGCGTCTCAATGCCGCCATTGAAGAAGTACGTCACATGCGCATACTTCTCCGTCTCCGCTACCCGCAGATTCCGCAGATTCGCCCTGCCCAGCACATTCGCCAGCAGATTGTCCATCGACTCCGGCAGAATAATCATCGGCAGCGCATACGACTTGTCGTATTGCGTCATGCACAGGTAGTACAAATTCTTCGGAATCTCGCTCCGCGGAATCACCTCATCCAGCGCTTCCCACGCATCCAGGTTCCGTCCACCCTGCGCATTCAATCCGCTCTCACGTGCCAGCACCCGCGTAATCTGCCGCGCCCGGTCTGCCCGGTAGTTGAAGTTGATGCACACATCCTCGTCGCGAATCACGCCATTCGGCTTGCCCGCTTCGTCGGTCACCACAAACGGAATCGTGAACTCGTCCGTCACCCCGTTGTTGTACCGCTCCTGCATCATCGCCACCGGGTTGCTGGTCGCGCCACCCTCGGCCTTGCCCGCAACCATCGCGTCAAACGCCTTGCGCTCCCGGTCCCACTTCTTGTCCCGGTCCATCGCCCAGTAGCGGCCGCTCACGCTCGCCAGCTTGCCAATGCCATACTCAGCCATCTTCTGCTGCAGCTTGGCAATGTAGCCCGCACCCGACGTCGGCAGTGTGTCGCGTCCATCCATAAACGCGTGCACAAACACCTTCTCCACCCCGTGCACCTTCGCCGCACGCAGCAGCGCATACAGGTGCTCCTGGTGCGAGTGCACACCACCGTCTGACAGCAACCCCAGCAGATGCAGCGCGTGCCCGCTCTCCCGCGCCTTCTTCATCGCTCCCGCCACCGCCGGGAAATTCGTAAACTCGTCATTGGCAATCAGCAAATCAATGCGCGTAATGTCCATCTGCACAATGCGCCCCGCGCCAATATTCAAATGGCCCACTTCGCTGTTGCCCATCTGCCCATCCGGCAAACCCACAAAGTGCTCGCTCGCCCGAATCAGCGTATTCGGGAACTCGGCCAGCAGCTTGTCATACGTCGGTTTGCGCGCCAGCGCAATCGCATTGTTGTCTACCTTGGGGCTGTATCCCCAACCGTCAAGAATCGTAAGCACTACAGGATGGCGAAAACGAGACACAGGCATACCTTCCAAAAAATCGAGAATTGCTGCATTGGTTCGTAGCACACACCGCAAATCTGCCCAAAGGCAGAACGGGCTCCGTTTCCGGAGCCCGCAGCGTTTCAACTAGTCGTTGTAGTTAAGGCTTTCAAGGCCCAGGAAGGCTGCTCCCTGGCCCAGTTCCTCTTCAATGCGCAGCAACTGGTTGTACTTCGCAATACGATCCGTACGCGAAGCAGAACCCGTCTTGATCTGGCCTGCGCCAGTCGCAACTGCCAGGTCCGCAATGAAGGTGTCTTCCGTCTCGCCCGAACGGTGCGAGATGATCGACGTGTACCCATAACGGCGGCCCAGCTCAATCGCTTCAAAGGTCTCCGTCACCGTGCCAATCTGGTTCAGCTTGATCAGAATCGAGTTGGCAACGCCCTCTTCGATTCCGCGCTGCAACCGCTTCACGTTCGTCACGAAAAGATCATCGCCCACCAGCTGAATCCGCGACCCGGCCTTCTCCGTCAGCAGCTTCCAGCCATCCCAGTCATCCTCAGCCAAACCGTCTTCAATCGAAACGATCGGATACTGACGCGACCAGTTATCCCAGAAAGCAACCATTTCATCGCTCGTCAGCTCACGCTTGTCGCTCTTCTTGAAGATGTACTTGCCCTTGTCCTTGTCATAGAACTCGCTCGACGCAGGATCCAGCGCAATGCAGATATCGATGCCCGGCTTGTAGCCCGCCAGCTCAATCGCTTCCAGAATCACTTCCACCGCTTCCACATTCGCGCGCAGCGAAGGAGCAAAACCGCCCTCGTCGCCAACTGCGGTCGAGTAGCCCTTCTTCTTCAGCACGCTCTTCAGCGCGTGGAAGGTCTCCGTGCCCCAGCGCAGCGCATCACTGAAGCGCTCCGCGCCCACCGGCATCACCATGAACTCCTGGAAGTCCACGCTGGAATCGGCATGTGCGCCGCCATTCAGCACGTTCATCATCGGCGTCGGCAGAATGCTCGCATTCGACCCACCCAGGTAACGGTACAGCGGCAGCTCCAGCGTCTGCGCCGCAGCGCGCGCAGCAGCCATCGAAACCGCCAGAATCGCATTCGCACCCAGCCGGCTCTTGTTCGCCGTGCCATCCAGCGCAATCATCGTCTGGTCCAGCAATCGCTGGTTGGTCGCATCAAAGCCCTCAAGCTCGGGAGCGATAATTGTCTCCACATTCTCAACAGCCTGCAGCACGCCCTTGCCCAGGTAGTGGCTCTTGTCGCCATCACGCAGCTCAACGGCCTCGTGCTCACCAGTCGAAGCGCCGCTCGGCACCGCAGCGCGACCCAGCGCACCGCTCTCCAGAATTACATCTGCTTCCACGGTCGGGTTTCCACGCGAATCCAGAATCTCACGCGCACGAATCGCAACAATCTCGGTCATCTCAGTCCTCGCTATACGATGATGCAGCCGGTCATTCAGTTTTGGTCGACGATCCACTGCCAGTGCTTCTCCGGCGGCGCTTTGAATGCTTGTCAGAAGCTCTGTCATTTCCGTGGATTCCCCGCAAGTAGTCGAAACAGTTTCCTTGGGAATTCTAACAAACCAACACACAGAATCCGACGTGCTCACCATCACACTTCCCCGTACCCTCCCGAATCACTCACGCCGTACCATTCCTGAGTCGTAACAACTCCGATTCCCTTCCCGCCCTTCTCTCACAAACCGCTCATCCATCCCTCCCCAACCCCATCTATGCTGACAACGGAATCGGTGTCGGTCCCTCCGGCTCGCGGCAACTTTTCGCTGCCTTCTGTGTTTCCTTCTTCAGCCGCCCCGGCCGCACCCCCAACTGCAAGGAGTTTCAACCATGCTTCGGAGAGTCTTCCCCTCCCTCATCCTCGCCTCCATGGCGCTCTCCTCGGTTCCCCTGGCCCTGGCTCAGCAATC
Organism: uncultured Acidobacteriaceae bacterium; assembly: GCA_903904755.1. GTDB lineage: Bacteria > Acidobacteriota > Terriglobia > Terriglobales > Acidobacteriaceae > Acidicapsa. Next base: position 39,357 of record CAIVDV010000033.1, read on the forward strand.
CCCCGCCCCCACACCTTTGGAAGGCGTCTCGAAGCCCCCCACTGACCCCATCCAGGCCACATCCGACCTGCCCGCCAAGCCCTCACCCTCCGTCCTAGCCGCCCCTGCCCCCTCTGAGGCTGAGGTCCCGGCCACCAACGCACTCGAAGGGGCCCCCATAGCCGCTGCCCCCACCGCCACCACCCCCGCCGCGCCCTCCCAGGCCCAGCCGACACCCGCCCCGGCACCCCTCCTCCACCGCCAGGCCTCCGCTGACCCTGATGGCGACATCGTCCACCCCCGCGTCGCCCGCCCCGGCCAGCTCCTCTCCGGCGCCACCGTCCAGGTCCGCCTCCTCGACCGCATCTCCAGCGTCGATACCGAAAAAGGTGAGCCCTTCCACGGAACTGTCGCCTACGACGTTCTCCAGGATGGCCAGATGCTCATCCCCGCCGGCTCCACCGTCCAGGGCAAAGTCATCTCCGTCTCCACCGGAAAATTCGCCGGCCACGGCAGCGTCCGCCTCCGGCCCGACAGCATCACCCTTCCCTCCGGCACCCGGCTCGACTTCCACGCCGAGGCCACCGGCACCCGCCTCTCCAAAACCCGCGTCGGTGCGGAAGGCTCCATCAACCCCGGGCCCCGCACCACCCGTGACAGCGTCGAATACGGCGCAGTCGTCGGCACCGGTGCCGCCACCGGCGCAGTTTTCGGTGGCCCCGCAGGCGCTCTCGCCGGCGGCCTCATCGGCGCTGGCCTCGTCACAACCCACCTCATGACCGACCACCCCCAAACCACACTCGAGCCCGGAGTCATCGTCCTTTTCACCCTCACCGACTCCATCCAGGTCTTCGCATCCGACAGCAACTAGCCTCGTCTCAATGCCTGCGCCCCGGTCCCACAAAAGACGTACCGGGGCGAAGCTTTTTGATTACCTCCGTCCATCGCCACCCATAGCATCCACTTGGTATAGTTTTCCCCGATGACAAACCAAATCCCCAAGCAGCAACTCCTCTCTCTGCTGGCAAGCATCAGCTTCCGCCTCGGCCAGTTCACCCTCTCCTCCGGTGCCACCAGCGACTACTACGTCGACTGCCGCACCACCACGCTCAACGCTGAAGGTGGCCGCCTCACCGGTCACGCCATCCTCGACCTCCTTGAAGCCCACGACATCCTCGTCGATGCCGTCGGCGGCCTCACCATGGGGGCTGACCCCATCGTCTCCAACGTCGCCACCGCCAGCGCCTGGCGCGCCCTGCAGGAGCCCGGCAGCCCCCTCATCCACGGCTTTCTCGTCCGCAAGGCCGAAAAGGGTCACGGCACCGGCCGCCGCGTCGAAGGCTTTCTCAAGCCCGGCGCCCACGTCCTCGTCGTCGATGACGTCTGCACCACCGGCGCCTCCACCATCCAGGCCATCCAGGCCGTCCGCGATGCCGGCATGATCGTCGCCGCCGTCGTCTGCATCGTCGAGCGCGAAGAGGCCCACGGCCGCCCCGCCGTCGAAGCCGCCGCAGAAGGCGCTCCCTTCTTCTCCCTCTTCACCGCCAACGACGTCCGCTTCGAGCATGTCAAGCAGCTCGACGAGGCCGCCGCTGCCGTCGCCGGCGACTAGCCCCAGTTCCCACCCAAAATCAAATGGCGTCCCCCATCCGGGAGACGCCATTTCTGTCTTCGAAGCAACCACAATCCCGCCCTTGATTTTGCCTTTCGTGCTGTCATTCCCGAAGGGAATCTGCTTCTGCCTTCGCCCTCCTACTGCACAAGCGTCGTCACACTCTGCCCCGGCAGCGAATAGCTGAATACCCCGCCCGTCACCCCCACCGCACCCTGCTGCGCCAGCCCCTCCGTCGCCGATGTCCGGTACGGCGTCACGCTCGTAACCGTCTCATTCTTCAATACAAAGCCCTGCGTCACCGCCGTCGCTCCCGTATTCACTGCCACAATCACAAAATGCCCGCCGCCCTTGTACGCCGAAACATACACCCCGGTCACCGGATTCGCCGTCGCACCCACCCGCACATATCCCGGCCGCACAAACTTCGCAAACTGCCCCAGCGCAAACCCGTTCGTCGTCACGTTCCCTGCCTCATCCAGCAGCCCATTCAGGTATCCGCCGCCCGTCCAGTTCTGCAGCCACCACCACAGGTACGCGTTGTAGTTGGCCCCGGTCATCCCGTCATGCACCTCCTTGGCCAGCTCCATCGCACCGGTAATCCCTGTCTCGCTGAAAGCGTGCTCGGTCATCCACAGCTCTTTTCCCTTTGCCACAGCATTCGGATACGCCACCGGACTCGTCCCGTACGTATGCCCCGCTACAATCGCAATCTTGTCCACCGCCGCGGCATCGTTCAGAGCCGGGTCGCTCAGCCCGGTCGTAAAACTCTCGCTCTCCGGCATCATCAGCTTCGTCGTCAGCACCCCGGCACTGCTCGCAACCCAGGCATCCATCTGGTTGCCATCCCACGTGCACGACTCGTAATTCACCACCGCATCCGGCTCGTTCTGTACTGAAATCGCATACAGATTCACCCCGCCCGTCTGCATATAGCTCACAAAGCTCTCCAGATACGCGGCATAGTCCCCATAGCTCGCCACATTCAGCGTTCCTCCCACCACGTTGTTGTTGCTCTTCATCCCCGCCGGCGGAGTCCACGGCGTCGCCATCACGCTCGCTCCCAGCGCATTCGCCCGCTGCGCATTGTTCAGCTCCGTCCCCCAGTTCGCCGCCCCGCCTGGGTCAATCCGCACCCGCAGAATGCTCAGCCCAATCTGCCCCGTCCCCGTCCCAAACAAGCTCGCCGCCTGCCCCGCGCTGAAGTTGCTGATCCACGCCGACGATCCCCCAAAACCTCGAATCGTCTGGTTCGTCACCCCAAAATCCACTGTCGAGCTGTTCGCCGGAATCACCGGCCCCGTCCCACCACCGCCACTGCCGCTCGATGACGACCCGCCGCCACACCCCGCCAATACCACTCCAACCGCCAAAACCACGCATCCGGCAAGCCGGGCAAACCCAAACTCGTTCAAGGGAGAGACATCCTTCGCAAAAAGTAGGCAAATAGAAGACGCATCAAAAGTAAATCCCTTTACTTCCGCAGTCAACCCACGCAAGACGGGCAGCGCTCACTTCGCGCTGCCCGTCTCACCTTCCCATTGCGACAACCGATTGCCTCTTACTGCCCGGCCGCGGTTCCTGCTTCCGGCTTGCCCATATTCGTCAGCAGGCGAATCTCCACCCGCCGATTCTTCGCCCGCCCTTCCCGCGTCTTGTTGTCCGCCACTTCCTTGTCCTGCCCAATCCCGATAAGGTAAAACCGCCGCGCCGGAACCTGGTACTTGTCCGCCAGGTACTGCACCACTGCATCGGCTCTCCGCTGGCTCAGCGCATAGTTGTACTCGGCATTCCCCGTTGAGTCCGTCCCGCCCGTCACCTCAAGAATGTAGCTCTTCGCCGTCCCCAGTTGCCCGGCAAACGCATCCAGTTGAGCTTTGTCTTCCGCCGTCAGCACAGCCTTGTCAAAGCCAAAGGTCACAGCAACGTTGCCCACCGGCTGGTAGTTGTCCAGCCCCGCAACCACCTGCCCCAGCGAGTCCGCACGATGCACCGCATCCGTCGCGCTTGCCTGTGCGTCGCCGGCCGCCTTCTGCGCACCCACCGCGCTCTGGCTCGCCGCATCCGCCGCTCCCTGAACCTTGCCAATCCCCGCTTGCGCCCGATCATCCGTATCCCGAATCGCTCGGCTGTTTGCGGCCGTCTTGTCATTCAGTTGGTTTTCCTGGTCGATAATCGGCGCAGTCTGGTTCCGGACATACGTCTTCGTGGCACAGCCACTCAATCCGAGTGCAACAACGGCCACAACGGCAAATCCAGCGCGAAACAGTTTCATGAGGTCATCCTTCGTTGGGTCCAAAGCCTCAGCCCCGGCACCCGGAAATATCAAAATCCCTGCCTATACCTCTCGCACGTCACGCGCCAAACTCGCCAACCACCACCAATCCTCTGCAAAATCAACCACATGCAGCCACTTCTTCAACCCACCATCCGGTCGCCACGCCATGTAATTCTTACACCATCGGGAAAACTTACCTTCTTAAACCGTCGCCCGCTCGCCCGCCTCACCCGCCCATCTCGCGGCATGGCCACACCTCGCAGCTACTTCGAGACCGCAGCATCTCTCGGGATGCGCTAGAATGCTCAGTCATCCTTTTCTCTGAGGAGGATGGTAGTCTGTTCGCTCATTTCACATCGATACAGGAGATAGTTATGTCCCAGGTGCACTCATACCATGCAACACCGAAAAAGATTCTGCTGCCCATCGACTTCAGCCCCTCCACCCAACCCGCACTGAACACCGCGGCAGACCTGGCAAAACACTTCCATGCCTCGCTGCACCTCATGCACGTCCTCTCCGTCTTTCCCACCACAACCTACCCTGACTTTGTTCCAGAACAGGTTGTCCTGCAGAAAGCAAACGCTTACGCGGAAAGTCGCCTTGCAAAATGCGTCAAAGCCCTCGAGGCAAAAGACATCAAGGCAACCCTCAGCGTCGAAGTCGCCAACGACATCCCCACCACCATCCTCGAAGTCATCGAGCGGGAGCACATCGACCTGCTGGTCATCTCCACCCACGGCATCTCAGGCTGGCATCCCATGATCTTCGGCTCCATTGCCGAAAAGGTCATCAAAGTCGTGGAGTGCCCACTCCTCCTCCTCCGCTCGCCCAAGCCCGAAGTCGGCCCCATGGTTCCCGCTCGGCGCTCCATGGAATGGTGGTAGACCAGGCCGCTCCCTGACCTCCAGCGCAACTCGCTGCGGAACTCCCTGCCCTCCCTGTGCCCACTCAAAGGCACCCGGAGGGCAGCATCATCTCACAAACCGCAAGCCCGCCGATGCGCCCGCGGCATCAAGACATCATCTCTGGAATGAAACAGGAAGAGCGTTTCTAATCTACAAATCTGATGGTGACCCCGGCAGGATTTGAACCTGCGACCTCCGGTTTAGGAAACCGCTGCTCTATCCAGCTGAGCTACGGGGCCACGCAAACCCAGTTTACCCGAAATCGGCCTCCGCATCACTGCTACGGCAGCGCAAACGCCACATAGCTTCCCCCCGTCGGCGACTTCGGATCCCGTCCTCCAGCCGCAGCAATCACTACAAACTGCCGTCCATCCACCGAGTACGTCGCAGGCGTCGCCAGCCCCCCAAACGGCAACACCGTCTCCCACAACAGCTTGCCCGTCTCCGCGTCAAACGCCCGGAACTTCCGGTCATACACCGTCGATCCAATAAACAGCACCCCACCCGCCGTCACAATCGGCCCACCATAGTTCTCCGATCCTGTCACCGGAATCCCCTGCGCCGTCAGCGCCGGATACTCCCCCAGCGGTATCCGCCACAAATACTTCCCCGTATTCAAATCAATCGCGTTCAGCGTCCCCCACGGCGGCGCAATCGCCGGATACCCCTCCGGATCCAGGAACTTCCTGTACCCCGTAAACCGGTACGGAATCTTCCCTCCCCCGCCCATCGTGTAATTCGGCTTCGCCGTCAAATCCAGCCCCAGCGCCCGCAGCAGCGCATTCAGCTCCTTGCCCTGTATCTCCGCCATCGGCGGCATCGTTCCCCGCCCCTCGCGAATCACCGTTGCCACCTCAGCCACCGTCAGCCGGTTTCCCACCCCCACCAGCCCCGGAATATTCGGCGCCTGCCCCTCCCTTTGCATCCCGTGGCACGCCCCGCACTGCTCCGCATAAATCCGGTTCCCCAACTCATCCCCAACTGCCGAACCCAACTCCTGCTTGTCGCTCCCCCTCGCCTCCAGCACCGGAGCCTTCAGGAATCGCACCAGCTCCGCCGTCTCCCCCTCACTCAAATTCGGAAACCCCGGCATCCTCCCTTTCCCCCCGCGAATCGCCGCCGTGATCTCCGCATCCTTCAGCCTCCCCGCCACCCCCTCCAGCGACGGAAACGCCGGCGGAGCACCCTTCAGCCCCGCCCCATGGCACACCGCGCATTGCCCCTGGTACGCATCTGCACCCGCATTGCCGGAAGCCTTGTTCTCCTCCAGCCCGCCCGTCCAAGCCATCTCGTTCTCATTCACATACAGCACGCCCTTCTTCGGATCAATCGCCGGACCGCCCCACTCCGCCCCGCCATCAAACCCCGGAAACACCACCGTCTGCTTCCCCAGGCTGAACGGCACAAACTGCCCTTCACTCCTGAACCCCGCAAACTCCTTCACCGCCCACGCATGCGCCTCCGGCGTCCGCGTCGTCAAATCCGCCTCCGTCAGCCGCTGCCGCCTCCCAAACGGCTCCGGCGCAGTCGGCAGCATCTGCTTCGCCGCCGTCACCTCTCCCGGCACCGTGCTTCCCGTGTACGCCCGCTCCTCCATCGGAAACAGCGCCTTCCCCGTCACCCGGTCAAACAGGTACACCCATCCCTGCTTGCTCGTCTCCGCCACGGCATCCACCCGCTTGCCATCCCGCGTCACCGTCACCATCGCCGGCGGCGCGGGAAAATCCCTATCCCAGATATCGTGCCGCACTCCCTGAAAATGCCAAATCCGCTTCCCCGTCGCCGCATCCAGCGCCAGCAGGCAATTCGCATACAGGTCATCTCCCACCCGGTCCCCGCCATAGAAATCAAACACCGCCGACCCCGTCGGCACATACACAATTCCCCGCCGCACATCCAGCGTCATCCCCGCCCAGTTGTTCGCCGCCCCGGCCTCCTCCCACGCATCCTTCGGCCACGTCTCATATCCCACCTCCCCCGGATGCGGAATCGTCCGGAACCACCACCGCAGCTTCCCTGTCCGCACATCAAACGCCCGCACATCCCCCGGCGGAGCAGGATGCGTCTCCGGATTCCTTCCCCCCACAATCACCAAATCCCTGTAAATCAACCCCGGCGTCGTCAGCACCACACTCTGCTGCTCATACTCGTCCCCCTTCGGGCCCACCCGCAGCCCCTTGCGCAGGTCAATCCGGCCTCCCTCGCCAAAGCTCGCAATCGGCTTCCCCGTCTCCGCATCCAGCGCGTACAGGTAATTCATCACCCCCGCCAAAATCCGCCCACTCTTCCCATCCGTCCAGTACGACACCCCGCGATTCGGCTGCGTCCCCACAATGCCAGCATCAAACTTCCACTTCAGCTTCCCCGTCGCCGCATCCAGCGCCACCACCTTCTGCGTCGGCGTCACCGTATACAGCACCCGCCCCACCACCAGCGGATTTGCCTGCAACCCGCCCTTCTCCCCCGTGTCAAACACCCATGCCTGCTTCAGCCCCGCCACATTCCCGCGGTTAATCTGCGTCAGCTCCGAATAGTGGTCTCCATCCCGCCCCCCGTTGTACGCCGGCCAGTCCCGGTCCTGCGCCTTCGTCTGCGCCACCCCGCTCCCGCCCGCCACCAGCACCAAACCCAGCCCAGCCGCCACCACCCTCAATTTCGCCGTAAATTCACCAGTCCGCACGCCCATCTCCCTCTGCCCCCGCAACCGCACTCAAAACGATGGCGCAAGCATAATCGATGCGATGCAAACCTGGCACACCCCGCCCCATTCCCCATTCCCTGCCTGCCACCCAAACGAGTAAACTTGTTCCATGGCGGATATTCAGCGCAGGAAATCAGTGACAGTCAAAATCGGCTCCGGCTCCAACGTTGTACGCGTCGGCTGGGAAGTCCCCGTCGTGGTTCAGTCCATGACCAACACCGACACCGCAGACGTTGCCTCAACCATCCAGCAGGTCGAAGCCCTCGCCCTTGCCGGCAGTGAAATCGTCCGCGTCACCGTTAACAACGAAGACGCGGCAGCCGCTGTCCCCGCCATCGTTGAAGGCCTCGCCGCCCGCGGCATCCACACCCCCATCGTCGGCGACTTCCACTACAACGGCCACATCCTCCTCAAGAAGTTCCCCGGCTGCGCTGAAACCCTCGCCAAATACCGCATCAACCCCGGCAACGTCTCCATCGGCCGCCGCGACGACGACAACTTCCGCACCATGGTCGAGGTCGCCGTCCACCACCAGAAGCCCGTCCGCATCGGCGTCAACTGGGGCTCGCTCGACCAATCCCTGCTCACCCGCATGATGGACGAGAACTCAAAATCCGCCACCCCCGTCCCAGCCCGCGACGTCATGATGGAAGCCATGGTCGTCTCCGCCCTCGACAACGCCGCCGCCGCCGAGCGCTACGGCCTCCGCCGCGACCAGATCATCCTCTCCGCCAAGGTTTCCGGCGTCCGCGACCTCATCGACGTCTACACCAACCTCGCCGCCCGCTGCGATTACGCCCTCCACCTCGGCCTCACCGAAGCCGGCATGGGCGCCAAAGGCATCGTCGCCTCAGCCGCCGGCCTCGCGCCCCTCCTCCTCGCCGGCATCGGAGACACCATCCGCGTCTCCCTCACCCCGGCCCCCGGCGGAGCACGCACTGAGGAAGTCCACGTCGCCCAGCAAATCCTCCAGTCCCTCGGCATCCGCAGCTTCATGCCCCAGGTCACCAGTTGCCCCGGCTGCGGCCGCACCACCAGCACCTACTTCCAGGAGCTCGCCGAGCAAATCCAGGGCTACCTCCGCACCTCCATGCCCGAGTGGCGCAAGCTCTACCCCGGCGTCGAAGAGCTCAAGCTCGCCGTCATGGGCTGCATCGTCAACGGCCCCGGAGAAAGCAAGCACGCCAACCTCGGCATCAGCCTCCCCGGCACCTTTGAAGACCCTGTCGCCCCCGTCTACGTCGACGGCAAACTCCACTCCACCCTCCGCGGAGACAACATCGTCGCCGAGTTCAAACAAATCCTCGACACCTACGTCGTCCGCCGCTACGGCCACAGCGCCTGAGCCTCCCGAGCGCTCTCACGAAACTCCGGGTGCCCCCGGTTCCTCGCACTTGGGAACCGGGGCCGCGAACCCACTGACCACTGACCACTGACCACGAATCACTGACCACTGACCACTTTCGCCTTCACCTTCCCCCACACCCCCACCGGCAACTGCACCAGCAGCGGCCGCTTCGCCGGATCCAGCCACGCCATCACCCGCTCCAGCTCCGGCTCCGCCATCGCCGTGCAACCCACCGTCCCCTCCCCCGGCTTGCCCCACACATGCAGAAAAATGCACGACCCCCCGCCCACCCGCGGCTTCTCCCAGTTGTGCTCAATCACCACCCCCCACTGGTAGTACGGCAGCGTCTCCCGCATCTTCTCGCTGCTCGTCCAGTCCACCGCCACCTTCCTCCGGTCCACCAGCCGGTTGTAGCTCTGCGACGCCCCATCATCCACGCACTCAATCCCCGGCGTCAGCGGCTGATACCCCAGCTTCAACCCCGCCAGCGGCTGCTCCGTCACCCCAAACGCCGTCCCCAGCCGAAACACCCCCGCCGGCGACCGCCCATCCCCTTCCTTCTTCACCGGGTCCCCAGCCCGCCGCAGCCCATCCACCGCCCGCACCTGCACCCCAATCCCCCACGCCAGCCCCGTCTTGCCCACCACAATCGCCACCGGCTCCCCCACTCGCCGCCAGGCCTTCCCATCCCCCGTCCGCTCCCACCGCTGCAGGCTACCCTCCACCGCATCCCAACCCGGCGTCGTCACCACCAGCATCTGCCGCGCCTGCTTAACCGGCTCCTGCGCCATCGCACACGCCACCGCCATCAATCCCAAAACCAACCACACTCGTCGCATACTCCTCATCCTACCCGCAGCAATCCCACCCCACCCCAAAATCCACCGTCCCCGCTAACCTGCTGACTTGCTATCGCGGCGCAGCCGCGGCTGACTCGCTGCCTCTGTCAAGCCCCCAAGCCCCCTCCCGCCCGCCCCAACCCCAACAAACCAAACCACTAAGCCCGCAAGATAGATCGCGCCGACCTTGCCGGGAATTACCCCCCAAAAGCACACAATGGTAGCAGCTACTCACAGGAGCAGATTCCATGACAAACCAAATCCGAAACATCCTCCCAGCCGGACATTCCCGGGTGCCCCATCTCCCGTTTCCCGGACCTGGGACCAGCAGACCCCGCAAACTCAGCCCCCCAAATCCCCCCCAAACATGCAAAAAAGTGCGCAAAAATGCAGTAAAACGCCCCCGGTAACCACCTCGTAACACACCTTAAATCAATCACTTAGGAGCTGATAAATGGCAAAAAAACACCCACCCCCCCCCTTTTTCGGTGGTTACCACCCCAAAATCACCCCCTTGAAACTCACCCCCAAACAGCAAAAAGCCCACCATCACGGCGGGCTCTTCTTCAACTTTGGTAGCGCTACCGGGAATCGAACCCGGGTTTTAAGATTGAGAATCTCACGTCCTA
>CAIVDV010000034.1 GCA_903904755.1 uncultured Acidobacteriaceae bacterium
ACTTTCCGGTGTTGCTGAGTTCGGTGGAGAGGATGTCTGTGAGGCCATTGCCGATGGTGGAACGGGAATAGTTGCTTGGGTTGGCGAAGGTTTTGATGCCGACCTTGGGGCGAGTGTTCTGCGACAAGGCGAGACAGGAAGCGAGGGAGAGGATGGCGAGTACTACGGAAAATCGGAGCCGAGCTACGGACATCAGGACCTCCTGGAGGTTGAAAGCGGATTTCGTCAGGGGCGATGACGGAGGGGCGTGTAAGCCGCTGACGGGCTTGCGTTTGGGCAGTATTTGAAAGCATTCGATACTTGTCCAGTGAACCTGAAGGGGCTAGGATTCTCAACAGGTGGAAGCAGACAATAGCGGGTTTTAACTGACAGGGCGGGCTGTTGGCGGCTGGGCGATGCAGGGAGAGTGGAACGGAGGCAGGAGACAGATGCCCGTGGAAGCGGTAGGGAACGACAGGCTTGATTCCTGGAAAGAGATTGCTGCCCATCTGGGGCGGAATGAGCGCACGGTCGTTCGCTGGGAGAAGGAGCGTGGGCTGCCGGTACATCGGGTTCCAGGCGGGTTGCGGCGAGGGGTTTTCGCCTACCGGAAGGAGTTAGACGCATGGCTTGCGGGAGCCGACCTGAGCGAAGACGACGGGGATTTGGAGGATGTGGCTTCAGGGAGCGGTTTGGTTGAGCGGTTGCCTGCCGAGGTGGGTGACGGGGAGGGGAAGCTTGCCGCCCGTCAATCGGAAAGCGGTCAGGGCAGATTTTTCCCGCTGGTTGTGGGGGCTTGCGTTGTTTTGGCGGCGCTGCTGGGGGTGGCAGGGTATGCGCGTTACCGCACTGGGAGGGAAGAGAAGAGCTGGGTGCTGGTGGAACGCGCAGAACTGAGCAACAACGGCAGAGAGAAGCGGCAGCTTGTGCTCGGCGCGGGAGTTCTCTACTTTGGGGAAAAGGAGAACGGCCGGTACGGATTGGCAGCCATGCCAGCGAGTGGCGGTGAAGAGCGGATTCTGTGGAGTCCCGCGGCGAATGCGGAGCCGATTGCGATATCGCCGGATGGAAGCAAGTTGGTGGTGACGGTTGCGGCCGGAGATGAAGAGGAGCGGGAGCTCTGGATTTATCCCTTGCCGGGGGGGCCACCGCACCGGCTTTCGACGATTACGGCACATGCTGCGGCGTGGGCTCCGGATGGGGAGTTGATTGCATTTGCCTCGGGCGATGGGGTGTATCTGATTGAGGATGGGCAGGCAACGCCGCGCCTGATCGGAAAGTTTGCGCGCAACGCGATGCGGTTGCAGTGGTCTACGGATGGGTCTGCGCTACGGTTTCTGCTGCTGGACAACACGAACACGTTTGTGGCTTGGGGCGAGTTGTCGGGCGCGGGGTTGACCACTGCGACGATTCATCCGCTTGCAACGCCGGTGACGGTAGGGACGGCATGGGCTCCGGGGGAAACGGACGATTCTCTGATTTTTGCGGGGACGCCGATTGATTCGAACAGAAGCGCGCTTTGGGAGATGCGTTTTTCGCGTCGCTGGTGGGGGCCGAGCGAGACGATTGCTGCTGTTTCAAGACAGCAGATTCTGATGAATGGGCTTGCGCTTGACCGGGCTACGCGACAGATATATGTGGTGAGGAACTCGTCGGTTCCTGGTGGATTCAAGGAGATTGATTCGCGTACGAAGGAGGTGACGCCGATTCTTCCTGGAATCACGGGGGCGTTTCTGGATTACTCGCCGAATCGGGAGTGGGTTTCTTACTCGACGCTTTCTGATTTGAGCCTGTGGATGAGCAAAGTGGATGGGACATCGGCCCGGCAGTTGACGTTTCCGCCGGAGGTGGTGGAACTGGCGCGGTGGTCTCCGGATGGGAAGCACCTGGCGTTTATGAAGTCGAGTCCGGGGCATCCGTGGCGGATCTATATCCAGGATTTGGCAGGAGGGGAAGCGCGGGAGGCCTCTGCGGGAGACGACGGCCAGGGTGCGCCCAGTTGGTCTGCGGATGGGAAGTACATTGCCTATGGTGGCGTGGTGTGCGAGAGGTCGGGGACGTGTGCAATCCACCGAATTGAGGTGGCGACGGGGAGAGTGGAGACGCTGCCGGGGTCAGAGGGGCTGTTTACCGCGCGGTGGTCGCCGGATGGCCGATGGATTGCGGCGATCCATTTGAACGAGCACCAACTGATGCTGTTTGATGTGAAGGCTTGGAAGTGGCAAAAGCTGGCAGATGGGATGACCGGGGACGATTTGAGCTGGGCTTCGGACTCGCGGAGCTTGTATGCGAATATCCATGGCCCGGATGCACGGATTGTACGGATTCGGGTGCCGGATGGGGTGGCGGAGGCGGTGTACCGTCCGGAGATGTCGGGAAGGGTTGATTCCAGCCAGGATGACGACCTTCAGTTCTCGCTAACGCCGGATGATTCGCTGGTACTGCACAATCGCGTGGATCGGCAGGAGATCTACGCTTACGAAATCCATTGAAGCAGGGGTGAGACAGGAAGTTATTCGGGGTTCCGGCGGGACTATTGCGCAGGGGCTGAGGAGGGCTGCGGGTTTGCGATGGTGGCGGCGCGGAGGCGGGCTTGCTGGGCGGTGTCGGGTTGGCCGGCGGCGTCGAGGATGGATGCGTATTCCTGCCAGAGGGGGGCGTTGGAGGGGTCGAGCTGGATGGCGCGGCTCTCCCAGGTGAGGGCTAGCTGGAGTTGGCCGAGCTGGCGGGAGGCGAGGGCGCGGCCTTCGGCGATGCGGGCGTAGAGGAGGGGGGCGTGGTCTTCTGCTCCGTCGCGGTAAGGGCTGTGCTTCTCTGCGCCGTCGAGGGCGTCGAGTGCTGCCTGGGGGTGCTGGAGGAGGATATCGACCTGGGCGAGTGCGAGGTCGGCGTCCATGGGGGAGACGGAGAGGGAAGCGGCGCGCTGGAAGGCGTCTTCCGCAAGGGGGAGCTGCTGGCGACGGAGGTAGAGGGTGCCGAGGGCGTACCAGAGGCCGTCGGAGTCCTGGCGGTCGAGTGCGGCGAGGTATTGGGTTTGTGCGCGGTCCCAGAGCTGGTGTCGCATGTAGAGGCCGGCGAGGGCGGTGGTGGCGTTGGGGTCGTCGGGGAAGAGGGACTGGGCGTTGAGGAGGAGGGTTTCGGCTTCGGAGTCGCGGCCAATTGCGAAGAGGAGACCACCGGCGCTGAGGTCGAAGTCGTATCGGGCCTTGGCGGAGGCGTTGACGGGCGGAGTGAGGGGCTGGGTGAAGCAATTGACCTGGAGGCGGGCGATGAGGGGTTGGTTGGCGGGGGTGTTGCGGAGGAGGACGAGGGAGACTTCGTCCATATAGACGGGACGCCAGTTGGCGGAGTGGCAGAAGGCGGCGGCGTTCTGGCGCTGGGCGGCGCGGGGGGCGGCTTCGGAAATGAGGAGGAGGTTGATGCCCCAGGTGTCAGCGGCGGAGGTGAAGGCGGGGGAATCGGGTGGGGTGTTGAGGAGGCTGCGCTCGGAGGCGAGGACGTCGGGGGCGAGATGGTCGAAGCGTCCGTCGATGAAGTCGGGGTAGCCGGGGTCAGAGGGGGACTGTGGGCCGAGACGCCATGCGGTGAAGCCGCCGAGGCCGTACTCCTGATAAATGGGGCCGGGAAGGTGGTTGGCGCGGATGAAGTCTGCGGCGCGCTGGGGGAACCAGGAGGACTGGCCGGGGCCGAAGGCGGAGTCTGTGGCGAAGACGACGTGGGTGCGGTTGGAGACGAAATCGGCGGTGTGGAGGATGGCGAGGATAGCGAGGCCGGCCAGGAAAGCCCAGCGGGCGGAGGAGATGGCCTGGGCGCGGGCGGGATTGGGAGCGGGGAGGGAGGAGAGGGTTTGCTGGATGAGGGTTGCGCCGAGGATGGCGGTGAGGACGCAGAAGAGGCCGATATAGCGGGCGTGCTGGACGGCGAGATAGAGGGCGGTGGCCTGAAGGATGGCGGGGGCGAAGTCGCGACGCCAGAGGGCGATGGCGATGGTGACGAGAGCGATGAGGAGCAGCCAGGTGAAGCCGTTTTCAGCGTGGCGGAATTGGAGGAGCTGGGCGATGAGGTGGGGATTGAGGGGGACGGAGAGGAATTCGCCGATGAGGGCGGAGGTGTTGAATGCGCCCTGCTGCTGGGGGGCGAGGCCGGAGAGGGTGTAGGCGACGGAGTAGATGCGGGGGCCGGCGGGGTTGAGGAGGGTGACGGCGAGTGCGCTGAGGAGCCATGGCCAGGCGCGGCGGAGGCGCTGGAGGGCGGGGACGCGGCGGGGGGCGAAGAGGAGATCAGCGAATTCAAGAAGGAGGTAGGCGGCGATGCAGGCGAGGCCGACGATGAAGCCTGGGTGGAGGTTGACCCAGAGGAGGATGAGAATGGGCAGTGGCCTGAGGCGGCGGGAGAGGCCGCGCTGGTAGTCCCAGAGGAGGGAGAAGACGAGAGCGAGGAGGATGGTGTTGAAGGCGTCTGCACGGGGGGCGGTGCGGAAGGCGATGGGCTCAATGGCGCAGAGGGCCAGGGCGATGGCGGGGAGGGTGGGGCGGCGGAGGAGGACGGCGACGGTGGCGAGGCAGGCGAGGGCGGAGAACCAACTGAGGCCGGCGGGACCGAAGAGCTGATCGATGAGGGCGAAAAGGACGCCGGCGAAGGGTGGGTAGAGCCAGGGGCGGCCGTGGGCAGTGTAGGAGAGAACGTCCGAGGAAGGGATGGAGTGGTGGAGGAGTATCCAGCGGCCGGTGGCGATGTGCCAGCCCATGTCAGTGTCGGCTACGGTGCGGAGGCCGGCGGCGAGGGCGTTGGCGAGGACGAGGATGAGGAGGACGAGCAGGGCAAGGCGATTTGGGGTGAGGGAGAAGCGGGTTGCGGATGGAGATTTGTCGCCTTGCATGATGGTGCAAGGGTATCAAAAGGGGGCGGACCGGGTGGGGTCAGGCGGGGGCAAGCAGGGTCAGGCGGGGTCGGGGAAGTTGTTGCCGCGGACGAGTTGCTGGACGAAGAGGTAGAGGACTTTGGGGCCGATGTCGGAGACGGCTTCGCCGGGGCGTGCGCCGGATTTGCGCCAGGCGAAGAGGAAGAGGAGGGGGATCCAGCCGCGCTGGGTGCCTTCCACTAGCGCGCCGATGCGGCTGAGGGCGCGGGACATGTGAAAGGGGAGGTGGACGGGCTCGGTCTGGAGGCGGGCGGGGTCGGCGCAGTGGGCGGGGTCGGAGGTGACGAGGTATTCGCGGCAGATGAGGGGGCGGATGGGGTGGATGGAGCAGGATTCGTCTTCGAGGAAGGGGCAGGGGACGCGCTGGTAGAGGTAGTCGAGGGCGAGCTGGCGGGCGCTATCGGTGTCGGCGAGCCAGTCGCCGTGGACAATGCGGTCAATGAGGCCGGCGGCAGCGAGCTGGCGGAGGGATTGGTCAAAGCGGGCGGCGAGGGCCTGCTGGCGGTCTTCGGGGAGGGTGGAGATCCAGTTGGAGAGGGCTTCCGCCTCGAAGATGCTGAGGGGGACCATCTGGCGGCAGCAGGCGCCGCAGCCGGCGCGGCAGGAGATGGAGCGGCCCTCGGCCTGGACGTGGGAGACGACTTCGGCGAGGAGGGCGTCTTCAAGGGAGTTGAGGACGGGGAGGAGTTGGGTGAGGTTGGTGGGGCCGGTGGGGACTTCGGCGGCCATGGCGAGGGGTTCGCCGTTGATGGCGAGGGTGAAATCGATGCGGATTGTCTCGGTGGGGGAAGCGGACATGGTGAGCATTATAGGGGTGAACGGGGGCGGTGGGCATGGGAGGGTGCGTGCGGGCAGGGGTGGGGGTGACTGTCATCACTGCCTGGAAGGGGGGATGGCGTTAGGATTACGCCGGTCTTGTGGAGGTCTGCGCAAGGCGGTATGCCGCCGCGAAAGCGGAGGGATGCCAGAGGCCGGACCCCCAGGGTAAGTCGCCCCAGCTGGTTGAAATGATGAGGCTTACGCAAGCCAAAGCCGCGGAAGAGCGCGGATGAGGGCCACGTGCGATGAGCTGGATGGACGAGTACAGCCGGAAACGGATGAGTGCGGCGGATGCGTTGCAGGCGGTGCGGTCAAGCGACCGGATATGGATACAGTCCGGATGTGGGACGCCGACCGTATTGGTAGATGCGCTGGTGGCGCGTGCACCGCAACTGCATGATGTGGAAGTGGTGCACATGATGACGCTGGGCTCGGCCGACTATACGCGGGCGGAGTTCAAGGGGCATTTTCGGCATCGTGGGCTGTTTTTGGGGGCGAATGTTCGGGAGGCGGTGGCGGCGGGGCGGGCGGATTACACTCCGATTTTCCTGAGCGAGATTGAAGGGCTTTTCCTGAGCGGGCAATTGGGGCTGGACGTGGTGCTGATGCAGGTGTCGCCGCCGGATGCGCATGGATTTATGACGCTGGGGACGACGGTGGACTGTACGATGACGGCGAGCAGGTGCGCGCCGATTGTGATTGCGGAAGTGAACGAGAAGATGCCGCGGACGCATGGGGAGACGCAGATCCATGTGAGCCATGTGACGGCGGTGGTAGAGAGCTGCCGGGCGCTGCAGGAGCTGCGGACGGAGCAGTTTACGGAGATGCACCTGCGGGTGGCGCGGAATGTGGCGGAGCTGATTCCGGATGGGGCGACGCTGCAGACGGGGATTGGCGGGATTCCGGATGCGGTGCTGACGTGCCTTGAGGGGAAGGAAGACCTGGGCATCCACACGGAGATGTGCTCAGACGGCGTGATTGAGCTGATGGAGGCCGGGATTGTAAACGGGGAGCGGAAGACGCTGAACCGGGGCAAGGCGGTGCTGGCGTTTGTGCTGGGCACGCAGCGGCTGTTTGAGTACATCCACGACAATCCGAGCTTTGAGTTCCGGAGCATTTCGTATACGAACGACCCGTTTGTGGTGGCGCAGAATGAGCGGATGGTGGCGATCAATTCGGCGCTGCAGGTGGATTTGACGGGGCAGGTGTGCGCGGACTCGCTGGGGATCAAGCCGTACTCGGGATTTGGCGGGCAACTGGACTTTATCCGGGGGGCGGCGCGGTCGCGGGGCGGGGTGCCGATTATCGCATTGCCGTCGACGGCGCTGGGCGGGAAGGTGAGCCGGATTGTGCCGGTGCTGGAGCCGGGAGCGGGGGTGGTGACGAGCCGCGCGGATGTGCACTATGTGGTGACGGAGCACGGGATAGCGTACCTGCACGGGAAGACGCTGCGGGAGCGGGCGGAGGCGCTGATAGCGATTGCCGACCCGATGTTTATTCCGGAGCTGGAGGATTTTGCGCAGCGATCGCATTATCTGGATGGGCACGAGATGCTGGAGGCGAGCCGGATGGCGCGGGCCCAGAGCGCGTGAGAGGAGTGGAGATGAAGGCAGACAGAGGGCAGTTGCGGGTGGATGAGAACGAGTGCAAGGGGTGCGGGCTGTGCGTGGAAGCGTGCCCGCCGCATGTGATTGCGCTGAGCGAAGGGCTGAACCACCACGGGTATCGGACGGCGAAGTATGCGGGCGAGGGATGTACGGGCTGCGGGATGTGCTGGATGGTGTGTCCGGAGCCGGGAGCGGTGACGGTGCTGCACCTGGTGGCGGCGACAGTGCAGGCAGGAGGGGTGGAATGCACAGGCAACTGATGAAGGGGAATGAGGCGGTGGTGCGGGCGGCGATCTTGGCGGGGTGCCGGGCGTTCTATGGGTATCCGATAACGCCGGCGAGCGAGATTACGGAAGCTGCGGCCACGCTGATGCCGAAGGTGGGTGGGGTGTTTGTGCAGGCGGAGAGCGAAGTGGCGGCGGTGAATATGCTGTATGGCGGCAGCTCGGCGGGCGTGCGGTGCATGACGGCGTCGAGCGGGCCGGGGATCAGCCTGATGCAGGAGGGGATCAGCTATCTGGCGGGCGCGGAGTTGCCGTGCGTGATTGCCGACATTACGCGGGGAGGACCGGGGCTGGGAAATCTGGGATCGGAGCAAAGCGATTATCACCAGGTGGTGAAGGGCGGCGGGAACGGGAACTACAAGACGCTGGTGCTGGCGCCGAACAGCGTGCAGGAGATGGCGGATTTGACGCGGCTTGCGTTTGAGCTGGCGGACCGGTACCGGAACCCGGTGATGCTGCTGGCGGATGGGTTTGTGGGGCAGATGATGGAGCCGGTGGAGTTTGCGGGGAAGGCGCTGGAGCCGGGGACGCCGAGCTGGGCGGTGACGGGAGAGCGGGAGACGCGGGGGAACATGATTACGTCGCTGCACATGAAGTTTGATGATTTGGAGCGGCATGTGCGGCACCTGGAGGAGAAGTACCGTTGTGCGGAGCAACTGGAGGCGCGGGTGGAGCGGAGCTTTACGCGGGATGCGGAGATTGTGCTGGTGGGATACGGAATTGTGGGGAGGATTTTGAAGGCGGTGGTGGCGGAGGCGCGCGCGGCAGGGCTGCGGGTGGGCTTGCTGCGGCCGATTACGCTGTATCCGTTTCCGACGTCGGAGTTCCGGGCGATTGCGAGCCATGCGCGGTGCGTGGTGGTGGTGGAGATGAGCACGGGACAACTGGTGGACGATGTGCGGCTGGCGCTGAATGGGGCGTGCCCGGTGGAGTTTTACAGCCGGGTGGGCGGGAATGTGCCGGGGCACGACGAGGTGATGGCGCTGGTGACGCGGCTGGCGCGGGAGATGGATTTGCAGGCGCGGCTGGAGGAGATGGGGGTGGCTCATGCCTGAGATTGGAAACACGTACGAGGTGGCGTTTGAGCGGCCGAAGTCGATGTATGCGCAGTTTGACCGCAAAGAAGATTTGCAGCACACGACGCACTATTGTGCTGGATGCGGGCATGGGCAGGTACACAAGCTGCTGGCGGCGGCGATTGACGAGCTGGGGATACAGGACCGGACGGTGCTGACAAGCCCGGTGGGGTGCAGCGTGTTTGCGTACTACTACTTTGATGTGGGCAATGTGCAGGCGGCGCACGGGCGGGCACCGGCGGTGGCGACGGCGATTGAGCGGAGCCGGCCGGGCGCGACGGTGATCAGCTACCAGGGGGATGGGGATTTGTCGGCGATTGGGTCGGCGGAGATTCTTCATGCGGCGAACCGGGGCGAGAACATCACGGTGATTTTTGTGAACAATGCCATCTACTCGATGACGGGTGGACAGATGGCGCCGACGACGCTGGTGGGGCAGAGGAGTACGACTTCGCCGGGGGGGAGGAATCCGGCGACGGAGGGGTACCCGTTGCGGATGAGCGAGCTGCTGGCGACGCTGGAGGCGCCGGTGTATATCGAGCGGGTGGGGCTGGGGGATAACCGGCAGATTGCGCAGGCTCGGAGGGCGATCAAGCGGGCGGTGGAGAATACGACGAAGCGGCTGGGATTCAGCATGGTGGAGGTGCTGGCGCCGTGCCCGACGATATGGAAGATGAGTCCGGTGGAGGCGCAGCGGTGGGTGAAGGATGTGATGGAGAAGAGCTATCCGCTGGGGGTGATGCGGGACCGGGTGAAGGATGCGGAGCCGAAGCCGGAGCCGATGGTGGCGCCGGGGTTGGCGGAGATTCCGGGGCTGCTGGGGATTGAGGCGGCCGTGCCGGGGGAGGCGAGCCGTAGTGGGCACCGGAGGCGGGGGAAGGCGGTGCACCTGGGAGTGCGGGTGGCGGGATTTGGTGGGCAGGGGGTTCTGCTGCTGGGCGAGGTGCTGGCCGAGGCGGGGCTGGAAGCCGGGCTGGAGGTGAGCTGGCTGCCGAGTTACGGGCCGGAGATGCGGTCGGGGACATCGAACTGCCATGTTCGGCTTGCAAGTGAGCCGATTGATACGCCGCTGGTGACGATGCCGGAGATTCTGGTGGCGATGAATGAGCCGAGCTTGCGGAAGTTTGACGCGAGCGTGAAGGCTGGCGGATGGGTGATTTACAACGGGGAGGAGTTTCCGGCGGAGCTGATGCGGGAGGATGTGCATGTGCTGGCGCGGGAGTTTACGCGGGAGGCGCAGGCGCTGGGTGACCCCAGGGTGGCGAATATGGTGATGCTGGGGGCGCTGCTGGAGTTGGCGGGAGTGGTGAAGGCGGAGGCTATCCACAAGGCGCTGACGAAGCTGGTGAAGAGCCCGAAGTGGGTGGAGCTGGATGAGCGGGCGCTGGCGCGGGGACGGGTGATGGCGCGGGAGGAGAGGGAGCAGGTTAGCCGCGGCTGCGGGGTGATGGTGGGTTAGCGGGTTCGAGCTGCGCTCGAATGCTTCACCGGTCCCCAAGTGCGAGGGACCGGTGGCACCCGGCTGAGGATGGTCGAGGGGGGACATGCAGGTTCCTCGGCTCGCCTTGCTCGCTCGGGATGACCCTTCAATCTTTCAAATCGTTGAGAATGACAAGCGGAAGGGAGCGGTGGCACCCGGCTTCGACCTTATCGATGGGCACCCGGAGAGGGGTCTCGACCATGCCGAGGGGTGCGTGGAGGGGGTGGGGAGCGGAAGTGAATCGATTTTGTTAAGCTGGTTGGCGGAATTGGAAGAGGAAGGAATCTGCGTTATGAGTTTTGTGTCCCGCCTGCCCCGAATGGCTGATTTGGCGAATGTGAGCCGCCGACGTTTTCTTGCTGCTGCTTCTGCGATTGCCGGCGGGTTGCCGCTGGCGGGGCGGGTGGGGTTTGGGGACGAGGCGGGGAGTGGGGCGGGAGAGCTGCGGCTGTGGTACCGGAAGCCGGCGGACCAGTGGGTGGATGCGTTGCCGATTGGGAATGGGCGGCTGGGGGCGATGGTGTACGGCGGGGGCGCGGCGACGGAGGATGCGAAGGGGGAGTATGGGGGGCCGTTTGCCGTGGATGCGGCGAAGGAGACGCTGCAGTTGAACGAGGATACGCTGTGGAGCGGGCGGCCGACGGACGGGAACAATCGCGGGGCGAAGGATGTGTTGCCGGAGATACGGCGGGCGGTGCTGGTGGAGAAGGACTATCACCGGGCGGATGCGCTGTGCCAGAAGATGCAGGGGAGCTTTGCGGAGGCGTACCAGGTGGTGGGGAATCTGCATGTGGATTGCGTGCATGGGGTCGAGGTGACGGGGTATGAGCGGGAGCTGAATCTGGAGACGGCGGTGGCGAAGACGAGCTACCGGGTGGGGGATGTGCGGTATGAGCGGCGGGCGTTTGCGTCTGCGCCGGACCAGGTGGTGGTGCTGCGGGTGGAGGCGAGCAAGGCGGGTGCGCTGGATGCGGTGGTGTGGCTGGATGGGCCGCTGGTGAAGGGGGTGACGGCGGAAGGGAGCCGGCTGGTGCTGACGGGGAAGGCGGCGAAGCATGTTCCGGGGGCGGGATCGCCGGAGACGGAGAAGCTGGAGCTGAGCGAGGTGCCGGGGGAGGGGATGTATTTTGCCGCGGCGGCAGAGGTGCGGGCGGAAGGCGGGCGGGTGACGGTGGAGGGGAGCCGGCTGCGGGTGACGGGCGGGACGGCGCTGACGGTGCTGGTGGGGATGGCGACGGGGTACAAGGGGTATGACAAGACGCCGGATACGCCTGTGGAGGCGGTGGCGGCGCGGGCGAAGGCGGATGTGGAGCGGGCGGGGAAGGTGGGATTTGCGCAACTGCGGGCGCGGCATGAGGCGGAGTTTGGGAGATGGTTTGGGCGGGTGCGGCTGACGCTGGGCGATGGGGCGGGAGCGAGCAGGCCAACAGATGAGCGGCGGGCGGGGTTTTTGAAGGAGCCGGATGAGGGGCTGCTGGGGCTGTATTACCAGTACGGGCGGTATCTGCTGGTGAGCAGTTCAAGGCCGGGAGGGCAGGCGGCGAATTTGCAGGGGATTTGGAACTACCAGGTGCAGCCGCCGTGGAGCGCGAACTGGACGGCGAACATCAATGTGCAGATGAACTACTGGCCCGCGGAGACGGGGAACCTGAGCGAGCAGACGGAGCCGCTGCTGCAACTGGTGGAGGATCTGAGCAAGACGGGCCGGCGGACGGCGGAGGAGATGTACGGGCTGCCGGGGTGGGTGACGCACCACAACATTGATATCTGGCGGACGGCGAATCCGGTGGGGCTGGGTGTGGGGTCGCCGACGTGGGCGAACTGGGGGATGAGCGCGGCTTGGCTGTGCGCGCATCTGTGGGAGCACTACCGGTTTACGCAGGACAGGGAGTTTTTGCGGGGGCGGGCGTATCCGCTGATGCGGGGTGCGGCGGAGTTTTGCCTGGCGTGGCTGGTGGAGGATGGGCAGGGGCATTTGACGACGTGCCCGTCGGAGTCGACGGAGAATGACTTTGTGGCTCCGGATGGGAAGCCGGCGCAGACGAGCGCGGGCTGCACGATGGATATGGCTCTGATGCGGGAGCTGTTTGGGAATGTGGAGGAGGCGGCGAAGGAGCTGGGGGTGGACGGGGAGTTTGCCGGGAAGGTGAAGGGGGCGCGGGAGCGGCTGGTGCCTTACAAGATTGGCAAGCATGGGCAGCTGCAGGAGTGGGTGGAGGATTTTGACGAGAGCCAGCCGGGGCAGCGGCATATGTCGCATCTGTATGGGCTGTACCCCGGTGGGGAGATTACGCCGAGGGGGACGCCGGAGCTGGCGCAGGCGGCGGGGGTGAGCCTGGAGCGAAGGCTGGCGGCTGGGGGAGCGTATACGGGGTGGAGCCGGGCGTGGGCGATTGCCTTCTGGGCGCGGCTGGGGGACGGGGAGAAGGCGTGGGAGTCGCTGGGGATGCTGATGCAGCACAGCACGAACGGGAATCTGTTTGACTCGCATCCGTGGGGGAAGAGCGCGATCTTCCAGATTGACGGGAACTTTGGGGCTGCGGCGGCGATGGCGGAGATGCTGCTGCAGAGCCATACGGGGGTGTTGGAGCTGCTGCCGGCGCTGCCGAAGGCGTGGGCGAAGGGCGAGGTGAAGGGGCTGAAGGCGCGGGGTGCGGTGGAGGTGGATGTTCGCTGGGCGGATGGGAAGCTGGTGACGGCGGGGCTGAAGCCGAAGTTTGCCGGGGAGTATCGGCTGCGGGTGGCGGAGGTTGCGGGGCTGCGGGTGACGGAGGTTGGCGGCGGGCGGGAGGTGGCGGTGACGCCGGAGGGGGATGGGAGTGTGCGGGTACGGCTGGAGGGGGGGCGGAGGTACCTGGTGAAGGCGGGTTAGCGATTTAGCAAGTTAGCCGCTGCTGCGCCGCGATGGCGAGTTAGCGGTTTTCGACCGGGGTTGGGAAGGCTGGTTCAGGGTTTGCGGCGGGGTTTTTGTTTGGCGGCGATGGATTGGATGATGAGTTCGCCGTGGCCGTTGGGGGGCAGGGGGACGGCTGCCTGGGCGATGGCGGCGGTGATGAGGTCGTGGACGGCGGGGAGGGTGAGGGTGTCGGGAGAGGGGATGCGGAGGAAGCGGTTCTGTACGCCGGCGCCCTGGAGGAGGTGATGGGGGTCGGGGAGGTCTGCTCCGTGGTAGAAGGAGATGCCGACACCGTTGGCTGCGGCGGCGATGGAGAGGATGCAGTTGGAGGGGCGGAGGGTGGTGCAGTAGCCGATGACGAAGAAATTGTAGTTATCGTAGACGAGCTCGTTGGCGGTGGGCATGAGGGAGCGCAGGTGGGCGCGGGTGGTGCGGATGAGGTCGGCGTGGTTGGGGTGGAACTTGCTGATGAAGGCGGCGAGTTGCTGCTCGGCTGAAGCGGGATCGGTGGCCATTGGGGAGTGGCTCCGGGGGAAGTTTTTGGTGAGGAGAGTATAGCCGGGTTTTGGGCTGGGGGAGAAGCAGGTCCCTGTCGGAATGACAACAAGAAAAGCAAGGGCGAAGGCGGGTTCGAGCGTTGCTCGAAGGCGTCACCGGTCCCCAAGTGCGAGGGACCGGTGGCACCCGACGGTGTTGATTGTTCGGATTCAGAATGCTGTCAGGGGGTGGACCAGTGGAAGAGTTGGAATTCGCGGAGGGTGGGGGTGGGGGTGGAGGAGAGGATGGCGAGGCGGATGCGGGAGGCGGTAACCGGTGGGAAGGAGTCGATTTTGGTGTGGCCGATGGCCTGGCCTTGGGTGATGGGCGTCCAGCGGGAGGTGGTGGGATTCCAGGTGTCGATGGAGTAGCGGAGGATGTGCTGGCCGGTGACGAGGCCTTCCATGGTGAGGGCGTGGTCGAAGGTGATGGGGGTGGGGAAGGTGAGTTCGACGGTGGCGGTGGTGGCGCCGGGGGGTGCGGTCCACTGGGTGTCGGGGTCGCCGTCGAGGATGGGGGACTGGGTAGGGTCGGCGGGTTGGCCGTGGGCAGAGACGACGAGGTTGGCGGCGCGGCGGGCCTGGAGGGCGTGACCGAATTCCTGGATGCGGGCGACGTCGGAGGCGGGGAGAAGGCCGCGGCGATCGGGGGCGAGGCCAAGCATGAGCTGTGCGCCGTGGCCGACGGTCTGGTCGTATGTTTCGAGGAGCTCGGGTAGGGATTTGAGGGAGGACTCGTCGTTGGGGTGCCAGAACCAGTGGTTCTTGCGGAGGGGGGTGTCGGCTTCGACGGGACGCCAGCGGAGGTATCCGTGGCGGTCGAGGACGTTCCAGTTTTCGTAGTTGACGAAGCCGGACTCGTTGCCGACCCAGCGTGCGTCGCCGTAGTCGAAGAGGGCTGCGTCGGCGAAGACGACGGTGTTGGGCTGGTAGGTGCGGAGGGTTTCGAGGATGCGGGGGAAGTTGTAGACGTGGCCGGCGGAGCCAGCGCCGTCGAGCCAGAATTCGACGAGGTCGCCGTAGCGGGTGGCGAGTTCTTCGAGTTCGCTGTTGTAGTAGGTGTCGTATGCGGCGGAGTCCAGGTAGCGGGGGTCGTGGCGATCCCATGGGGAGAGGTAGACGCCGAATTTGAGGCCGTGTTTGCGGGCGGCGCGGGCGACATCGCCGACGACGTCTCCGTGGCCGTTGCGCCAGGGGCTGGATTTGACGGAGTAGGTGGTTTGGTCGGTGGGCCAGAGGCAGAAGCCGTCGTGGTGCTTGGCGACGAGGACGACGTAGCGAGCGCCGGAGGCGGCAATGGCGGCCATCCACTGGTCGGGGTCGAAGTCGGAGGGGTTGAAGGTGTCGGGTGATGCGGTGCCGTCGCCCCACTCGCGGTCGAGGAAGGTGTTGGTGGAGAAGTGGAGGATGACACCGAATTCGAGGTCCTGCCAGGCGGATTGCCAGGGGGCGGGGCGGATGTCGGCGGAGGCGGTTTGGGCTGGGGCGGATTGGGCGAGGAGGAGAGCGAGGGCGAGGAAGAGGGGTTTCATGGGTCGTCCGTGGGTGGGGTTTAGCGGGTTAGCAAGTTAGCGGCGGCTTCGCCGCCTTAGCAAGTTAGCGAGTTAGCTTCGGCTGCGCCGCGATAGCGGGTTCGAGCTTTGCTCGAATGCGTCACCGGTCCCCAAGTGCGAGGGACCGGTGTCACCCCTGCTATTGGCTTATTTCGTTCGAGGAGAGTTGGTCGAGTTCGTTGACGGTGCGGGCGAGGTCGGATACGACGCGGGAGGGGAGGCGGGCTTCGAAGACGTCGAGGAGAGCGCGGAAGTACCAGAGCTGCTGGTTGCGGCCGCGGTGGAATCGCTGCCAGACGAGGGGGCCGACTTCGCGGTAGTCGTCGAGGATGGCGCGGGCGTTGTAGAGCTTGTCGGCGGCGGAGATGAGGAGGGCGTCGAGTTCTTCGAGGTGGAGGCGGTCGATGTAGGCCTGTTTTCGGGCTTCCCAGGGGGCTTTGTCGTTGCCGTCTTCGGAGAAGGAGTCGGAGAGGCTGTGGACGAGGCGGGCGACGGTGGGGCCGAAGGAGGACTGGATGTCGTGGAGGCGGGGGAGGCCGCCGTGGTCTTCGACGGCGTCGTGGAGTAGGGCGGCGATGACGATGTCTTCGGTGACGGGGACGGGGCCGCCGGCTTCGGCCATGACGATGGCGGTGACGCCCAGGAGGTGGGCCATGTAGGGAATGTTGGAGGATTTGCGGAGTTCGATGTGGAGGGTGCGGGCGTACTCGACTGCCTCAGTGAATCGGCGGGTGAGGAAGAGGCGGGGATGGGTGGGTTGGGACATGGGTGAGCTCCCTGGGAGGGATGGTGTGAAGGGGAAGTATAGCGCGCAGGCAGCGGAGCTGGCGGAGTTAGCGGAGCTAGAGGGGGTGGCGCGGCGTCTTGCGATGTGCGACGGGGGGAGATTTCAAGGGGTTTTAACACGATAGAGAACTGGCGTTAGCACTTCATTCATAGTCTTGGACGGAGGCAGGGTGCGTTATCCGTACTCCATCCCCCTGTCATTTTGAGGAGACCAGGACTTCATGCAGAAGATATTGATTCAGTGGCAGAAAGCCACGTTGTTCTTCGTGTGTCTATTTGTTTTGACATTCAGTGTTTCATCCGTAC
This sequence comes from uncultured Acidobacteriaceae bacterium, assembly GCA_903904755.1. GTDB lineage: Bacteria > Acidobacteriota > Terriglobia > Terriglobales > Acidobacteriaceae > Acidicapsa. The sequence goes on from CAIVDV010000034.1 coordinate 16,244, forward strand.
AGGGGCAGGATGCCGGCAGCGGCAGCATCAAGGGGGCGATTGTGGACCCCGGTGGCCAGGCGGTGCAGGGAGCCGCAGTGGCGGTGACGAGCGCGACGGGTGTGGTTGCGACGGCGGTGAGCGGCGCGGATGGCAAGTTTACGGTGACCGGGCTGACGGCTGGGACGTATACGGTGGAGACGTCTTCGACGGGATTTGGCCGGGATGTGCGGCCGGATGTGGTTGTGGCGGCGGGGCAGACGGCGAGTGTTTCGATAGCGCTGGCGGTGGCCTCGGTATCGGAAGAGGTGACGGTGGAGTCGGAAGCGGACACTTCGCTGGCATCGCAGAATGCTCCGGTGAAGGCGCTGCTGGATATGGCGTCGCCGCGCAGTGAGATTACGAGCCAGTACATTCGCGAGTACACGTCGCCGGTGACGGACTTTGCGGATATTACGCAGGCAGCGCCGGGGACGGTGAGCTATGCGACGAATGGAATTGGCAACGGGCAGTCGAAGACGTGGTTCCGCGGCTTTGCGGACGGCGCGTTTACGATGACGTGGGACGGGGTTCCGTTCCAGGACTCGAATGATCCGACGCACCACTCGTGGGCGTATGTGCCGGCGCCGGCGATCAGCTATGTGGACTTTGACCGCAGCCCCGGAACGGCATCGGATATTGGGCCGACGAACTTTGCGGGATCGATTCACATGTTTTCGCCGAAGATGGGCCCGGCGATGACGTTCAAGATGTCGGAGTCGTACGGATCTTTCAACACGAACCAGATTCTGGGCGAGTTCAATTCCGGGCTGTTTGGCGGCAAGCATCCGAAGGCGAACTTCTGGTTTGAGGGGCACCACAACACGTCGGACGGCTACCAGACGTTCAACGATCAGCAGCGGACGGCGGGGACGGCGAAGTTCAACTACAAGTTCTCAGACAAGACGTATCTGACGCTGATCAGCACGGTGGTGCTGGTGGACAGCAATACGCCGGACAGCGATCCGACGCGGCAGCAGATTGCGGATCACGGGCTGAACTATGTGATGGACGGGAACAAGCTGAATGCCGACGGGACGTACAACTCGATGTACTACCGGAACTTTACGTATCATGTGCCGACGAACTTTGATGTGATTTCGTTTGGTACGGAGTTTGGGCATGGCTGGAAGCTGGAGACGAAGCCTTACAGCTACTCGTACTCGAACCACCAGCACCTGCAGAAGGACCAGAGCCAGGACTCGCTGCACGAGGTGGCGGTGACGGACCACAGCGCAGTGGACAAGCTGAACCAGTACAACCGTGGCGGCGAGATTACTTCGTTGAGCGAGGCGTCGAAGTTTGGCGTGTTCCGGATTGGTGCGTGGTATGAGTACACGACGACGCACCGGTACCAGCAGAACAGCGATCCGCGCACGTGGGTGGATTCGCCGCTGCTGAAGAACCTGCGCTTCCACGAGTATTTCAAGACGAACTCTGCGCAGCCGTACATTGAGTACCAACTGGTTGCGATTCCGAAGCTGACGATTACGGCGGGGTTGAAGAGCGCGCTGTACACGATGGACCTGAACCAGCTTGCCGATGGCAAGGTGGTTGGGAACCTGGGTTGCAAATCGACGACGATTGCCGGCTGCGCGGGCGTATCGGTGAAGCACAACGCGTATTACAACAACCTACTGCCGTCGTTCGAGGCGAACTACCGGATAGCGAGCAATGCTTCGGTGTACGGGCAGTTTGGGCGGGGCAGCGAGATTCCGCCGAGCTCAGTGTTTGACGTGACGGGCGCGCAGGTTGCGGTGACGCCGAAGCCGACGGTTGCGACGACGTTCCAGGGCGGCACGGTGGTGAAGTTGAACCACGTGAGCTTTGATGCGGACGTTTACCACATCCACTTCCAGAACGCGTACGGCAGCTACAAGGTGACGGATACGACGAAGGCCGACTATGGGGATTCGTACTATTACGAGACGCCGGCGAGCAACACGACTGGGTTTGAAGTAGAAGGCAATGTGTATGTTTCGCGCGGGTTGAGCTTCGACTTCAACGGTACGGCGGGGCAGGCGAAGTATGAGGCATTTGGCGGCCAGACGCTGGCGAACGGAAAGGTGCTTGCGCCGACGCCGATGCAGTGGGTTGCGGCCACGCCGGGCCACACGCTGGGCGCTGGAGTGACCTACCAGAACAAGGGGCTGGACCTGGGCTTCTTCAACAAGCAGATTGGGTCGCGCTGGATGGACAACGGTTCGATTCACGAGGCCACCAAGCTGGATTCGTTCTGGATGAACAACGTGTTCCTGAACTACACGGTGAAGAAGCACTCGTTCCTGGATGGGTCGAAGATCAAGCTGAGCATGAACAACATCTTCGACTTCCATGATGTGGTGTCGCTGTCGCCTGGAGCGAGCGGAACGACAGCGGTGCCGTTTACGCCGAACAGCCAGGATCAGCTGCAGTTGCTGTCGGGCCGGAGCGTGATGGTGACGTTCCAGCTTGGTCTGCTGCGCCGGGAGAAGTAAGGCTGAGAGTGGAGTTGTGAAGGGCCGGCAGCGGGTGCTGCCGGCCCTTTCGCATTTGCGGGGCGCATTTGAGAAGCGCAGATTCGTTTTGGGAATGACAGACAGAAGGGGAGAGGCGGGTACGAGCTGAGCCCGAAGGCGGCCCCGGTCCCCAAGTGCGAGGGAACTTCCCTTCACGGACGAAGACCTGCCTGTGGGGACCCAGGACCGGTGGCACCCGGCATTGTCTTATCCCACCCATGCCGGGTAAGGCTCGGCATGGATGGGGCACCCGGAGAGTTGTGGCGGGGTTAGTCTCGGATGCGTTGGTAGGGGACGTACTCGGGTTCCCAGACGTAGTCGAGGAGGAGTTGGTGGAGGTCGTCGGGGTTGGTAATGGTGGTGAGGCCTTCGGCGATGGCCTGTCGGCCGACGGCTTCGCCGACGATGAGGCCGATTTTGCGGGAGTCGCCGACGGGGGGCAGGAGTGGTGCGCTGGGGTCTCGGCGGGTGGGTGAGAGCGAGGCGAGGGTGCGGGCGGCGGTCATGATCATGCCGTCTGTAACTCGGCGTGCGCCGGAGACGAGGATGCCGAGGGCGAGGCCGGGGAAGATGTAGGAGTTGTTGCACTGGGAGATGCGGACGGATTTGCCGTTGACCTGGACGGGCGGGAAGGGGCTGCCGGTGCCGATGAGGGCGGCTCCGTCGGTCCAGTGCATGATGTCTTCGGGGACGGCTTCGGATTTGCTGGTGGGGTTGGAGAGTGGGAAGACGACGGGGCGTGGGGTGTTGGCGGCCATGGCGCGTATGACGGGCTCAGTAAATGCGCCGGCCTGGGCGGAGACGCCGACGAGGACGGTGATGCCGGCGTTTCGGACGACATCGAGGAGGGAGATGGGGCCGGGGCCGGAAAGCTGCCAGTTGGCGACGTGGTCGCGGGTGCGGGCGAGGGGGATTTGGTCCGCGCGCATGTTTTCGGAGTCCTCGGTGAGGAGGCCGTGGCGGTTGAAGGCGTAGAGGCGGTCGCGGGCCTGAGCTTCGGTGAGGCCTTCTTGCCGCATGGCGGAGATGAGGAGGTCGAGGATGCCGACGCCAGCGGAGCCGGAGCCGAACATGGCGATTTTCTGCTGGGTGAGGGGGATGCCGGTGGCGTGGACGGCGGCGAGGAGGGTGGCGGTGGTGACGGCGGCGGTGCCCTGGATGTCGTCATTGAAGGTGCAGAGGCGGTCGCGGTAGCGCTCGAGGAGGCGGGTGGCGTTGACGCCGGCGAAGTCTTCCCACTGGAGGAGGATGTGTGGCCAGCGGCGCTGGACGGCCTTTACGAAGGTTTCGATGAAGGCATCGTACTCGGGACCGCGGACGCGATGGTGCTGCCAGCCGACGTAGATGGGGTCGGCGAGGAGGGCTTCATTGTCGGTGCCGACGTCGAGGAGGATGGGGAGGCAGTGTTCGGGGGGGATGCCGCCGAGGGCGGTGTAGAGGGCCATTTTTCCGATGGGGATGCCCATGCCGCCGGCACCCTGGTCGCCGAGGCCGAGGATGCGTTCGCCGTCGGAGACGACGATGCAGCGGACCTCGTCGAATTTGGGGTTGTTGAGCATCTCATCCATGCGGTGGCGGTTGAGGTAGGAGATGAAGAGGCCGCGGGGGCGCCGCCAGATCTCAGAGAATCGCTGGCAGCCTTCGCCGACGGCGGGGGTGTAGACGATGGGGAGCATGGTCTCAACGTTGTTGGCGATGAGGGAGTAGAAGAGGGTTTCGTTGGTGTTCTGGAGGTCGCGCATGTTGGCGTATTTGCCGAATGCGTTTTCGCGGCTGGCGAGGACGCGGAGGCGGCGGTCGCGCTGGTCAGTGAGGGTGCAGACGTGGGGAGGGAGGAGGCCATGGAGGTCAAACTCGTCGCGCTCGTCTTCGGTGAATGCGGTGCCCTTGTTGAGGCGGGGATTGAGGAGGAGGTCTGTGCCGAAGAGGCGGGTGCGGATGGTCTTTTTGGCGGTGGGGGCTGCGGTAGCTGTGCTCAAGTGGGTGACTCCTGAGAGGCCGCGGTGCGGCGAGATGGGATGGCGGGGCCGGGAGGCGTGAGAGTCGCAGGGCCGAAGTCCATCTGAAAGAGCAAGTTTATGGTAGTGGTGGCGGAGGAAGGCGGACTGTGACCACGGATACGGGAGGGTGCGGTGTGGCGCAGGGGGCAAAGGGGCGAGCGGGTGTGCGATGCTGAGGCGAGGGAACGGATGGTGTGCCGATGCGGGATGGCGGAATGGGCGAATTGAGGATGAGCCGAGCAGTGTTTGAGGCGGTGCGTGCCCATGGGGAAGAGGCGTATCCGGAGGAGTGCTGTGGGGCGCTGCTGGGCAGGAGGGTGGAGGGGGGGTGGGCGGTTGAGGCGGCGCTGAGGGCGGGGAATACGCGGACGGAGTCGGCGCGCAACCGGTATGGGATTTCTCCGCTGGAGCTGATTGGTGCGAAGCGGGAGGCGGGGCGGCTGGGGGTGGAGATTGCGGGGTTTTATCACTCGCATCCAGATCACCCGGCGCAGTGGTCGCGGACGGATTTGCAGGAGTCGCACTGGGTGGGTTGCGTGTATGTGATTACGGCGGTGGCCGAGGGCAGGGCGACGGTGAGCAACAGCTTCCTGCTGGAGGGTACGAGCGAGGAAGACAAGCGATTTGAAGGCCAGCGGATTGAGGTGCTGGAGGGCTGACGGTGGGCCGGCGGCATTGGCCTGGATTTGGCGCAACGGAAGTGGTGCGAAGTAAATCTGAATGTGTGCAAGAGGAACCGAGAATGACGATTGTTATTCCCACTCCGCTGCGAGTGTTTACGGGCGGCAAGGACAGCCTGGATGTGGCGGCGGGCACGATTGCCGGCGCGCTGGAAGAGCTGACAACGGTGTATCCGGATTTGCGGAAGCACTTGTTCCGCGCGGAGGGGAAGATGCGCGCGTTTGTGAACATCTACCTGAACGACGAGGATATGCGGTATTTGCCGGAGAAGGAAGCGACGGCGGTGAAGGCGAGCGATACGCTGTCGATTATTCCGTCGATTGCGGGCGGGGTGGCGTGAAGGCCACCAGCGGCTTGTGTCAGGGGCTAGAGAGGCTGCTGGAAAAGGGTGATTTTCGGGAGAAAGCCGCGAAGAGCATACCTCAGGGGCTAATGCCCCGTTGATTGCATTGGCTTTATGCCGGGGTTAAAACCCCGGCCTACCGCAAAAGCGAGTTTTTCAGCAGCCGGAGCGGTTGCTGAGCGAAGTGAGAAGGGGATTATGGCAGAGAGGGAAGCATTGCCGGAGTTGAGTACGGATGAGCTGTCGCGGTATGCGCGACACTTGATATTGCCCGAGGTTGGGGTGGAGGGGCAGCAGAAGCTGAAGGCGGCGCGGGTGCTGTGCGTGGGCACGGGCGGGCTGGGTTCTCCGCTGCTGCTGTATCTGGCTGCGGCGGGGATTGGGACGCTGGGGCTGGTGGATTTTGATGTGGTGGACGCGAGCAATTTGCAGCGTCAGATTATCCACTCGACGGCGGATTTGGGGCGGAAGAAGCTGGACTCGGCGGCGGAGAAGCTGGTGGCGCTGAACCCGACGGTGAGGGTGGTGAAGCACGAGACGCGGCTGACGAGTGCGAACGCGCTGGAAATATTCAAGGACTACGACGTGGTGGCGGATGGGACGGACAATTTTCCGACGCGGTACCTGGTGAATGATGCGTGTGTGTTGAGCGGGAAGCCGAACGTGTACGGGTCGATTTTCCGGTTTGAGGGGCAGGCGAGCGTGTTTGCGACGGAGGAGGGGCCGTGCTACCGGTGCCTGTATCCGGAGCCGCCGCCGCCGGGGCTGGTGCCGAGCTGCGCCGAGGGTGGAGTGCTGGGGATATTGCCGGGACTGGTGGGGGTGATTCAGGCGACGGAAGTGATCAAGCTGATTTTGGGCAAGGGGAGTTCGCTTGTGGGAAGGCTGCTGCTGGTGGATGCGCTGGAGATGCGCTTCAGGGAGATGAAGGTGAGCAAGGATCCGGAGTGCCCGGTGTGCGGGGCGAACCGGACGGTGACGAGGCTGATTGACTATCAGCAGTTCTGCGGGATTGGGCCGGAGACGAAGGCGGGAGAGAAGAACGGGATTCCGCAGATATCGGTGCGGGAGCTGAAGCGGCGCAAGGATGCGGGGGAGGAGTATTTCCACCTGGATGTGCGGGAGCCGTTTGAGTACCAGATTGCCGAGATTGGCGGTGTGCTGATTCCGCAGAATGAGGTGCTGGGGCGGCTGGGTGAGATTCCGCGGGACCGCGAGGTGGTGGTGCAGTGCAAGGGCGGTGGGCGGAGCCAGAAGATTGCCGAGCTGCTGAAGGCGCAGGGGTACGAGCGGGTGGTGAACCTGGCAGGGGGAATCCTGGCGTGGAGCGAGGAGATTGATGCGGGGGTGCGGAAGTATTAGAGGGAGCAAGCATGCGTGTTCCCTGGCTGCGGGGAGATTTTCTAATTTGAAGGGGATTAGAAGAATTGGAGGCGCGGGCCGGGATCGAACCGGCGCATAAAGGTTTTGCAGTTTTGACAGCAACTCGTAACCCGCTGATAAAGCAAGTTATTTCCGTCGGATTCTGGTTGCCAAAAGGGGTGGTTTTAGCCCCTTTTGGCACCTTATTGGCAACCATAATGGCAACCACACCCACCCGTCCGCGCTTTCTCAACAAGCGGCTCACTGGCCGCCAAGTCCCTTGCTGCATTTTACCGAAATGACCAAGTTGCACCTCGAATGTAGGCAAGTACACCGCCGAGGCCAGGCACTCTCGCCGGGTACTCGGAGGATGTCGAAACTTCCGACGAAACTGAGTGGCCTGGAATCACCCTGCTGATCACAACCTCAAAGATGCGCATCGGTCACGCCAGCCCTGAAAGGCCGGCGTCGGCGGTTCAATCCTGTCTCTGGCCACCACTTTTTCAACAAGTTACGAGCCCTCCAGCCAACGGTTACGTTCCAAAACGTTCCAAAACGCGCGGCGAAGTCGGTCTACTCCTACCCCAGAATTGTCAAAAATGCCGGCTTGTCTTCGACACGGGACCGGACATGTACATGCAATCACCACCAGGCATCAGCCGTTTTGAACGGCGTGCATTCTCGGCTCTTCGGCGGAACGTGTCACCTGAGCCTAGGAGTGGTGAATTCCACCGCAATGCCCAGCAAGCCCTCAGCCATGACTGCCCGAAGGGTGCATTGGCGATGCAAGCCTAGCCCAAACGTGCCAAGATCCCTCAACACTTGGCTGAACCGCCTCCGGCACTCCAGCACAGGGTATCAACCGAAAATATTTTTCGCATGCTTGTCGCTAAAAAGCGTCATTTTTCCCACTATTAATTCGGAGTCGTTTGACGATTCACCAGATGCCGACCGTCATGGTGGAGATTCTACCCTGCGATTGCTGGTGGCAAAGAAATGGAGAAGCTGTCCATTGCGACCACGAACACGCCTCTCCCTCTACGGGCAGCGCAATACGTGCGCATGTCCACGGAACATCAGCAGTACTCCCCAGAGAACCAGCTTGAAGTGATCCGCGAATACGCCGCATCGCACCAAATGGAGATTGTGCGAGAGTATTCGGATCACGGACGTAGCGGTCTGAATATCGCCGGACGCGAAGGCTTGAATACGTTGATGGCAGATGTGGAAGGCACGCGGACAGATTTCTCTGCCCTGCTTGTTTACGACGTCAGCCGGTGGGGACGCTTTCAAGACGTAGATGAAAGCGCCTATTACGAATATGTGCTCAAAAGAGCCGGCATTCGCGTGCATTATTGCGCTGAGCAGTTTGAGAACGACGGCAGCATGTCATCGTCCGTTCTCAAAACGCTAAAGCGTTCGATGGCGGCTGAATATAGTCGAGAGCAGCTGGAGTGCCCGGCGTTTTTTGAACCAGTTTCAAAGAGAGAAACTGTGATTCAAGGAGCGAAGGATGGCACGACGGAAGAAGCATACGGCTGAACAGGTGGTTAACCTGCTTCGGCAGATCGAAGTGGCGGTAGCGAACGGCAAGACGACGACGTTGGCTTGCAAGGAGTCAGCGATTACGGAGCAGACGTACTACCGCTGGCGCAGGGAGTACGGCGGGTTGCAGGTGGACCAGGCGCGGCGGCTGAAGGAGCTTGAGCAGGAGAACGCAAAGCTGAAGCGTTTGGTGAGCGAGCTGAGCCTTGAGAAGCTGGTATTGAAGGACATCGCCTCGGGATGGCCTCACACCCTCAGCCACTCAAAATCTGCGCTGTCTTCCTCCAGGTCCGAGTTCGGCGGAATCCTTCCAACGCAACCCTGAAGCCGGGAAGACTATCACGGTAAGCAACAAATACAGAATGCTCGTGGAAATGCTGTCCCAGGCCCGGCGCAACTCAGAAAAGCCCCAGCACCATTCAGCACCATCAGGAAAGGAGAAAGAAGAGGAGGAAGCTGTAAATCATTGATTCTATTTAAAATATGGGCACGATTGGATTAGTATCGGATCGTAAGCACATGAGAAATGAATAACTTGAAATTCCGCATCGACACGATACCCCCAAATGTACCCCCAATGCATCAACGTGTACCTGTTTTTCCGTCCATAACGGGCATCGCTGCATTGC
>CAIVDV010000035.1 GCA_903904755.1 uncultured Acidobacteriaceae bacterium
CCAGATGGCACGAGGCCGACGCTGGTTGATGACGTTGGGTCCCAGATAAGCCTGTCGCAACTGCCCAACGGGTTCTGAATTCCCAACCGATGCCGCATCTGCTCCAAGGGTGTCAGGAGATCAACTGGTTACTGACGGCTTGCCAACGATCCAACCGGAACTGGAGCGTAGCACCCTTCGTTCCGAGACTATTTAAATTTCAGCATGTGCCTCACGGCTTGATAGCCTCTCTCGAATTCGCTGGCTGAGTCATAGGTAATCGTTACGTAAAAGATTCCACTGCTCGGCTTTGAAATTGCAATCACGCTCGCCTTTTTGTGTCCTCCAATGCGGCTCTGGTTCGGATTATCAGCTTTGAGAACCATCCCAAGGTCGGCTCGATAGTCCGCCCGAACAACACCAGCCGATAGTTTGGTAGATACGCTACACGGGCTGCCCGAAACCAATGCACAATATTCCCCTGCATTACCTTCAAAAACAAGCGGGTAAGTAAATGCCAGTGCCGGATTCTTCATGTCCATCCCGAGCACTCGAATATCCACGTAGGCGGTTATCTTGCCATCCGCCGAGTTGATTCGATGAACAACAAACGGACTTGATGAGTCCAGTGTCTCGTTCAACTCCTTTTCGAGAGCAAGGTTTGGCCCATCGTCAACGAAGCCTGACGGCGAGGAGTAGATCAAGTCAGTCTCGGACAACCGCTTGTCAAACCCCAGATCGCCACTGGGAGCCGCAAGCGAGAATCCAGCATAAAGAAAGAAGCCAATACGTAGGCCAGCACGGAGCATTGGTTTCATCACTAAGCCCTCCAGAGAAGGCGATTATAGCGCAGGTGGTTTTGCTCCCGTGGAATTCACGTTGTACCTCACCACGCTGCGCATTCCGAACGAATTATCGACAATGTGGCATAACCCTCCGCGCATTCCCGCTGCCATCCAAATGACAGCGTCCCATCGCGAACCAAATCCCGCAACAGCCCCACTGAACTTTCCCACATCCACCTCCGTATATCCAAACGGAAGTCCTCTTGAACAATCAACCAATCAATCTCGAAAAAGCTCCAGCAGCCCCATCGCAAGTTAGCCTGTAACCCAAATGGGTCCCCACCATCGCCCTCCCCTTCTGGCTGGTCGCTGGCTGCGTCGCCTTTCTCCCTTTCGCACTAGCACTTCCCCCTGGAACGCGATTACACTGAACGTCCCCGGAGAACAAGGCAACTGGTGGCACTTCCTCGCCGGTGCACCCTTCTTCCTCGCCTTTCCCATGATCTGGCTGCGGCTGCGCGCCCTGTCGCCATCGCAAGCGCCAGCGAAACTCGGGCAACGCATCCTTTGGGGTGTCATCGGCGCCTCAGCTCTGGGAACCGTCTCGGTAGAGACGCCCTTCCTCCTGCACCTCGCCGGAACGAGCGACTGGCAACGCCTCATCGTGCTGGGATTTGGCTTCGGCATTCTCATCGCCAGCGCAATAGCTCTATACCTGCGCAGACGCCAATTGTCTGCCACCCGCGCAACCCGCATCGCGCTCAACACCGCATATCTGGCCAACGCCGCACTCTGCCTCGTCGTCTACAGCGATGCACCGGGAGCGTTCTCGTCCAGATCCGGCTGGTTCGTCACCCTCTTCCTCGTCTGGCCAATCGCTGCCGAAATCGCCTGGCTGTTCTTTAGGCCCACTGGAAGTCGCGCACCTCAAGGCAGGCCCCGTACCGCCTGACCACTCACCCCGCCCGCATCGTCCTCACGCTCATCGCACACAACCCCAGCGCTATCACGATAAACCCCACCACCCGCGGGTCCACCAGGTTCCCAATCTGCATCCCAAACCACACCACGCTCGGAATCCAAAGCAGGTTGAACACCAGCGCAATCCACCCCAGCGCCTTGTCCCCCGGCCGCCCTGCCCGCAGCAGATTCACCGTCGCCAGCAGAAACACAAAGCAGCTTGCGCACAAGCTCCACAGCTCCAGCTCCGGCTTGTGTGCATAGCCAATCAGCGTCCCCGCCGTATGCCCGCAGGCACCCAGCAGCAGCAACCCGCCCAAAATCCTGTCTAAAGTTTTCATCGTTCCAAAAGCCTAAATCCCCGCTCCTCAGCCCGGCAAACACTTCCCCCTGAAGCCCGCCCTCAGCTCTCAAACCCACCCTCTTCCCAAATCCCCTCCACATTTCTTGCCCCATGCAACACCCGCACCACCACCACCTCAGCACTGCGCACAAGGTAATAAATCGCATAGTTGTCATGAAAGATTACCCGCACCCCGGCGCCAAATGCTTCCCGAGACGCCCCTCGGCCGGGAAATCGCGTAAGCCGAACAAGACACTCGCTCACTTCCGCAAGGAATCGCCTCGCTACCCCTTCCGAAGCCTCGTCCGCAAGATACACCCAGGCCTCGGCCAAATCCCCTTCGGCCGCCTCGGTTAGTCGGAGAGTGAGCGCTCGGCTAATATCCGCCTCCCGCGCTCCATAATGCGTTCCGCATCAAATTCCGTCAACCTGCCCGCCGCAACATCGCTCATCCCACGGTCAATCTCCAGCTTCAGCGCCGCCATCCGGTGCAACTGCAACTCCCGCTTCACCTTCCAGTCCCGCAGCGCCTCCCGGATAACCTCACTCGCCGATGCAAACTCCCCCGCCTCCACCACACCTTTTACCGTGGACGCCATCTCCGCCGGCAGTGTCACCGTCAATCGCTCAATCGTCGCCATTTCGTCCCCTCGTATCGCATACTTTATCATACTCTTGCATCATTTTGACTGCCCCACACCACCCCAACCCACACTTGCTACACTGGCCTTGTCACCCTCAGGGAGCCACACACCATGGACGATCTCGTTTTCCGCCGCGCCGCAGACTCCGCCATCGAAGCACTCAAGCAGCACCTCTTCGCCACCGAAGAGGAAGGCGGCTTCGAAGTCGAGGAGCAGAATGGCGTCCTCTGCGTCCTCTTTGAGGAGCCACCCGCAAAGTTCGTCATCACCCCCAACGCCCCCATCCACCAGATCTGGATCTCCGCCCTCTCCACCTCCTTCAAGCTCGACCTCGTGGACGGCCAATTCCTCCTCCCCAAGACCGGCCAGTCCCTCATCCCCCTCGTAGACTCCCTCATTCAGCAGCAACTCGCCACCGCCTGACCCAAACCCATGACCCGCGCCAAGCTCTCCGTCGCCATCCTCGCCTGCAACGAAGCCGCCAACCTCCGGCGCACCCTTCAGAGCGTCGCCTGGGCCGACGAACTCGTCCTCGTCGACTCCGGCTCCACTGACGGCACCCTCGACATCGCCCGCGAATTCGGCTGCGTCATCTACTCCGAGCCCTGGAAGGGCTACGGCCCCCAGATGAACTCCGCCATCGACAAATGCACCAACCCCTGGGTCTTTTCCCTCGACGCCGACGAAGTCCTCACCCCGGCGCTCTCCGCCAGCATCCAGACCCTCCTCGCCGGCACCCCACAATTCGACGCCTACTGGGTCCCCCGGCTCAACCTCATCTTCGGCCGCTGGATGCGCCATGGCGGCCAGTATCCCGACTACAAGCTGCGCCTCTTCCGCCAGGGCACAGCCCGCCTGCCGGAAGACACCGAGCCCCACGCCACCCCCAAGTGGTCCGGCCCCAAGGGCAAGCTCACCGGCGACCTCCTCCACTACCAGTACCCCACCGTCGCCCTCTACGTCGAGCACATGAACCGCTACAGCTCAGCCAGCGTACCCCTCGTCCTCCGCAAGGGCCGCACCTGCCTCGGCCTCACCGAGTTCCTGGCCATGACCCTCGTCAACCCGACGCTTACCTTCGTCAAGAACTACATCTTCCGCCTCGGCTTCCTCGATGGCCGCCCCGGCCTCCTCTTCCACCTCTACCACTCCGCATACATCAGTTGGAAATACGCCAAAGCCTGGGAAGCCTCCCGCAGCCCTGCGCAAATCGACTAATTCCCGCCAACCCTCAAAATCGCCCCACACCTCTTCCCCGGCTCCGGAAAACGCTTACCCGCATAAATATCTTCCCTCCCGCCCTAACCTCCCCAAAGTATCTGACTCGACAATGGTTACAATTAGACAAATCCTCCACCAGCACCGCATACTGGAGTGCTTTAGCAGGTAAACCCAATTACCCGGCAGGAAACGGCGGAAGTGCACATCATGGACAAGACCACCACAGAACCCAAACCAGGGCACGTCAACCTGAAGATGCTCGCCGAGCACCTTCAGCTCTCACAAACCACTGTCTCCCTGGTGCTCAACAGCTCCCCCTCGGCCAAGTCCATCCCGCAGGAAACCCGCCAGCGCGTCCTCGATGCCGCCGAGCGTCTCAACTACCGCCCCAACTACTTCGCCCGCTCCCTCCGCCAGTCCAAAAGCCTCTCCGTCGGCGTCCTCGCCCCCGACCTCTCGGAAGGCTACTTCACCCGCGTCATGAGCGGCGTCGTCGAAGTCCTCACCGAAAAGAAATACTTCTACTTCACCGCCTGCCACGACTGGCGCCGCGAACTCATGGAAGAGTACTCCCGCATGCTCGTTGAGCGCGCCGTCGACGGCTTCCTCCTCCTCAACACCCCGGCCGAGATCCCCGTCCCCGTGCCCGTCGTCGCCATCTCCGCCCACGCCATCAAGCCCAACGTCACCAACATCGTCCTCGACCACGGCCGCTCTGTCGAAATGGCCCTCGACCACCTCCACGCCCTCGGACATCGCCGCATCGCCTTCATGCGCGGCCCCAAAGCCATCCCCGACTCCGAATACCGCTGGACCGGCATCCAGGCCGCCGCCAAAAAACTCGGCCTCAAGCTCGACCCCGCCCTCGTCACTCGCATCGACCAGGGCTCCTGGAACATGAAGACCGGCGTCCACCCCATGTCCCCCGAAATCGGCTACCACCCCATGAAGAGCCTCCTCGAGCGCACCCGCGACTTCACCGCCATCTTCTGCTTCAACGACATCGCCGCCATTGGCGCCATCCGCGCGCTCACTGAGGCCGGCCTCTCCGTCCCCGGCGACATCTCCGTCGTCGGCTTCGACGACATCCAGTCCGCAGCCTTCTGCACCCCGTCCCTCACCACCGTCCGCCAGCCCCTCGTCGACATGGGCCGCACCGGCGCGCGCATCCTCCTCGAGCGCATCGCAGACCCCACCGCACCCTACCAGCAAGAAGTCGTCGTCCAACCCGAATTCGTCATCCGCGAATCCACCGGCCCCGCCAAAAAATAACCCCACCCACCACTCAAAATCACGCAAACATCACAAACCCGGGTGCCACCGGTCCCTCGCCCTTGGGGACCGGTGAGTAACCACCCCCCCGACCGAACTCCGCATTCGAGCAACGCTCGAACCCGCGCCGCAGTCACAGCGCACCCTGGCCCAGCACCCCACCGCCATATGTTAGCGTGGATACGACTCCGAATTGGTCAATACAAAACACCGGTCCCAACCGGCTGGGGAGCGCTCCATGCAACGCCGAAATTTCTGCAAACTCATCGCCGCCGCAGCCGCCGCCAAAGCCGTCCCTGCCCTCGCCCAATCCGCCCAGCCCGATCCTCCCCCCGCTTTTAACCACTACACCCGCAGCTACGCCGACTTCTGCGCCCTGCCCCCCGACAAGCGCCTCTTCTATCAGCTAAGCGGCCAATCCATCGTCGAAACCAAACTCGACAACGCAAACTGGCAGTCGTCCCTCTGGAACTACAACCCCGTCCCCTCCTCCATCGCCGGCGGACTCTGGGACGACGTGCCCACCCACACCTCCATCCCCAACCTCGCCGGTGAAGGCCCCTTCCAGCCCACCTGGGATTCGCTGCTCGGCTACGAGGCGCCCGAGTGGTATCAGGATGCAAAGTTCGGTATCTGGGCACATTGGAGCCCCCAATGCGTCGCCGAAGCCGGCGACTGGTACGCCCGCAATGTCTACGAACAGGGCCAGCCCCAGTACGACTTCCACCGCAGCCACTTCGGCCACGCCTCACAATTCGGCTACAAGGAACTCTGCTCCCAGTGGACCCTGCTCAACTGGGAGCCTGACGAGCTCATCACGCGCTACAAAAAAGCCGGCGCACGCCTCTTCATCGCCCTCGCCAATCACCACGACGGCTTCGACGCCTGGGATTCCAAACACCAGCCCTGGAACTCCGCCGCCATCGGCCCGCACCGCGACGTCGTCGGCGCCTGGGCTGCCGCAGCGCGCAAGCAGGGCCTCCGCTTCGGCGTCACCGTCCACCAGGCCCGCAACTGGTGGTGGTTCCAAACCGCTCACGCCGCCGACAAATCCGGCCCCCTCGCCGGCATCCCCTACGACGGCGACCTCACCGCCGCCGAAGGCCGCAACCAGTGGTGGCAGGGACTCGATCCCCAGCGCCTCTACGGCGTCAAGCATCCCCCCGAAGCCCTCCCCGACGTCTCCTACGCCAAAAACTTCTACGACCGCACCCGGGACCTCATCGATCAGCACAACCCTGACCTGCTCTACTTCGACGACTCCCTCCTGCCCCTCGGCTGGGCAGGCCTCAACATTGGCGCGTACTTCTACAACAAGAGCCTCCAGTCCAACGCCGGAAAGATGCAGGCCGTCCTCAACGTCAAAGACGTCCCCGAGCACCTTCTCAAAGCTGCCGTGGCCGACATCGAAAGCGGCCTCGCCGACCACGCCATGCCCTTCCCCTGGCAGTCCGAAACCTGCCTCGGCCAATGGCACTACAACCGCCGCCTCTACGAAAAACCCGGCGAGTTCGGCGGATACCTCCCGCCCGCTACCGTCATCCGCTGGCTCATTGACACTGTCAGCAAAAATGGCACCTTCATCCTCAACGTCCCGGGCCGCCCCGACGGCACCATCGACAGCAAGGAAATCGCCGTCCTCGACGGCGTCACCGCGTGGATGCAAACCAACGGCGAAGCCATCTACGAAACCCGCCCATGGAAGATTCACGGGGAAGGACCCCACAACGTCAAGACCGGCTCCTACCAGGGCAGCAGCGTCGGCCAGTTGGGTGTGGAAGACATTCGCTTCACCCGGAACAAGGCAAACAGCGTCGTCTACGCAATGGTTCTCGGTTGGCCAACCCAGCCAGTCCTCGTCCGCGCCCTTGGCCTCTCAGCTCCAACCCAACCCGGCAAAATCGCCCGCGTCGAGCTCCTCGGCACCGGCGCACGCCTCAGCTGGAAACAGCTTCCCGACGGCCTCCACGTCGAGTTCCCAAACCAATATCGCCCCACCGCCGACTACGCCGCCGCCCTCAAAGTAACCCTGGCCTGAACCAGCCACAACGACGATGGGTGGCCCTGAACCAGCCATAACTAAGATGGGGCATCCTGAGCGAACAAAACTAAGATGGGTCATCCTGGGCGAGCCGCAACTAAGATGGGTGACCTTGAGCGAACAAAACTAAGATGGGTCATCCTCAACCAGCCATAACTAACCTGGGTCATCCTGAACGCCAAAACTAAGATGGGTCATCCTGAGCGAGCCATAACTAAGCTGGGTCATCCTGAGCGAGCCACAACTAAGATGGGTCATCCTGAGCGAGCGCAGCGAGTCGAAGGACCTGCGTGTCCCCCATGGACCAGCCCAAACCCCGCCGGGTGCCACCGGTCCCTCGCACATGGGGACCGGTGAGTAACCAATCCCCCCACCGACCTCCGCATTCGAGAGAAGCTCGAACCCGCGCCGCAGGCGCAGCGTACCTTAACAGCCCGTGGTAAAAGTCGTGTTCTGCGCCAGTACGGGACGAGCTTGAAAACGTCTAAACGGTATGGCGATGGGCAAGCGGCAACATCGAGAGCGGCAAGAGGATTTGTGGGTGGCGCACACGGAATTGGCCACCG
>CAIVDV010000036.1 GCA_903904755.1 uncultured Acidobacteriaceae bacterium
GCGCCGAATCAACTTCGGCACTCCCCAAAGAAAAATGCTTGTCCGTGAAATCAACGCCTGGCGGGGTGGTCTCCTTTTACTCCGCCACGTCACGCCGCTAACGCGGCGCCATGTGGTCTATTTTTGCTCCGGCGCGTACAGTAGTCGTGCCCCTTCACAAAACATCCCCATATTGGAGTTTTTCAGCAGCCGGTAAAGCCCTGTGATTGTCTCTGCTTTTGCAGGGGTTGAAACCCCTGCCTACCGTCCGGGACGGGGATGGCGGTGGGAAAGGCAGAAGCAGATCCCCTGCGGGGATGACAACAAGAAGGGCAAGGGCAAAGGCGGAAGCAGGGTGGGTTAGATTTCGACGACGGCTTTGGAGAGGTTGCGGGGTTTGTCGACTTCGACGCCGTGTTCGAGGGCCATGTAGTAGGCGAAGAGCTGGAGGGGGACGACTTCTGCGATGGGGAGGAGGTATTCGCTGGTGGGGTCGATGTGGACGCAGTTGGAGACGAGGGCGGGGACGTGGGTGTCGCCGGTGTTGGCGAGGGCGATGACGCGTGCGCCCTGGGCTTTCATGTCGGAGAGGAGCTGGAGGGTTCTTTCGTAGCGGATGACGGACCAGGGGTTTTCGGGGTCGAAGGTGGCGAGGACGACGAGGGGTGTGCGCTCCGAGACGAGGGCGTTGGGGCCGTGCTTGAGCTCGCCGGTGGGGTAGCCCTCGGCGTGGACGTAGCTGGCTTCCTTGAGTTTGAGCGCGCCTTCGCGGGCGATGGCGTAGTGGATGCCGCGGCCGAGGAAGAGGAAGGTGTTGGCGGAGCGGTAGAGGTGGGCGAGGGCGGCCATGGTGGTGCGCCAGGAGTCGAGCTGGGATTCAATGGCGGCGGGGAGGGCGGCGAGGCGGGCGAGGCTGGCCTGGAGGGTGGGCGCATCGATGCGGTTGAGGCGGTTGGCCTCGTAGAGGGCGACGAGGTAGAGGGCGAGGAGCTGGCAGGTGAAGCTTTTGGTGGCGGGGATGGCGAGCTCGACGCCCGCGCCGAGGGGCATGGAGATGGCGGCTTCGCGGGCCATGGTGGAGGCGGCGGAGTTGGTGATGGCGAGGGTGCGTTCGCCGCGCTGGCTGAGTTCGCGGAGGGCGGCGAGGGTGTCAGAGGTTTCTCCGGACTGGGATAGGACGATGACGGCGGGGTTGCGCTTGTCGATGCCGCCGCGGCAACTGTATTCGGAGGCGTATTCGACATCGACGGCGAGGCCGGCGAGGTCTTCTAGGAGGATTTCGCCGGCGAGGCCGCTGTGACGGCTGGAGCCGGAGGCGGCGATGAGGACCTCGCCGGTGGGGGATTTCCAGGAGTCGAGGAGGGCGGCGAAGGCGGGGCTGAGCTGGCCGTTGTCGAGATAGAGGGCGGCGGTGCGTGCCAGGGCCTGGGGCTGCTCAAAGATTTCGCGGAGCATGGCGTGGGGGAACTGATGCTGGAGAGTCATGATGGGCTGGTCTCCTGGGGGCGATTTTGCCGCTGATACGAGCATATACCAGCGATTCAATCAAATTGTTGTCCAGAAACGGTCAAAGAATCACGGGTTGCTCAAAATGTTGGGCAAAGGTGATGTGCAAGGCGCGGGAATGGGGATAGAATCTTTCCGGTATGCCTGAAGCGTTGAATCCTCGTTCTGAACAGATCATCAAGTTTTTGCTGCGTGTTGGCAGCGCGACCGTGGAAGAGATTCTGGAGGTTGCGGGGTCGAGCGCGCCGAGCATTCGGAGGGACCTGGCGCGGCTGGAGAGCCGTGGGCTGATACGGCGGACGCATGGGGGTGCGGCGCTGGTGGAGCCGCTGTTGTACGAGCCGTTCCGGTATGACAGCTCGTTTTTGGCGAGAGAGCAGCGGAACGCGGAGCAGAAGCGGCGGATTGGGCTGGCGGCGGCGGAGCTGGTGCAGGCGAACGAGACGATTGGGCTGACGGCGGGGACGACGACGACGCATATTGGGCGGAGTTTGCGGCACCGGGAGAAGATTCAGGTGGTGACGAACGCCATCAATATAGGTATGGAGCTGTGCAATCAGCCGGGGATACGGACGTATTTGACGGGGGGCGTGGTGCCGTGGGCGTGGTCGTTTTCGCTGACGGGGAATGCGGCGCTGAGTTTTCTGGATGATGTGTATCTGGACAAGGTGTTTTTGAGCGTGACGGGGATGGATGCGGAGCGGGGCGCGACGACGCTGGAGACCGATGAGGCGCTGGTATTCCGGAAGATGCTGAAGCAGTCGCGGGAGATTATTGTGGTGGCGGATTCAAGCAAGCTGGGGAAGGTGAGCCCGGCGTTTATCTGCCCGGCGAATGAGATACACCTGCTGATTACGGATGCAGGGGCGACGGCGGAGGCGCTGGCACCGTTTGAGCGGCTGGGGACGAAGGTTATTCGGGCTTAGGCGGGGCTTGGAGCAGGCTGACGGCGTGGCGGGCGGCGGCTGCGATGTTGGGGTAGCTGGTGAGCGAGCCGTGGACCCAGGGGACGCGGGTACGTGCGACCAATTCTGAGAGAGATTCGAGTTTGAGGCCGCCACCGGCCATGATGGCGATGCGGCCGTGTGCCTGTTGGACGAGGGTGGCGAGGGTGGTTGCGCCGGTGAGCACGTCGGGAGCTCCGCCGGAGGTGAGCAGGGTGCGAGCCCCGGTGGCGATGACGTCTTCAAGGGACTGGGTGAGGTTGGGGGATTCGTCGAAGGCGCGGTGGAAGGTGACGTGTAGGGGGCTGGCGAATTCTGCGAGTTCGCGGGATCGGGGTACGTCGATGGTGCCGTCGGGCTTGAGGACGCCGAGGGCGATGCCGGCGACCCCGGCGGATTTTGCCCAGGCGATATCGCGGCGCATCTGCTGGAACTCGGGGACGGAGTAGACGAAGTTGCCGCCACGGGGGCGGATGAGGATGTGGACGGGGATGGAGACGGCGGCGAGGACCTGGGCGACGAGGGTTTCCGGGGGGGTGATGCCGCCGATGGGGAGCTGGGAGCAGAGTTCGATGCGGTCGGCACCGGCGCGGTCGGCGGCGATGGCGGCGGAGAGGGACTCGGCGCAGAGCTCGAAGCGGGTTTTGGGGAGGGCGGGGTTGGGCAGGGGGTTGGGCAAGGGGAAGAGCACTCCGGGCTGGGGGAACCTGAGGCGCATGCGGAAATGCGCTCAAGATGAGCATAAACGCTTTACTTGGGAGGATTCCAGCGGAAAATGACGAGATTGGCCTGAAATGCTCAAGTTGGAGATTGGAGGGAAGCGGGGGCGGAGGGGATTTGGGGTGGCGGGGGCGCAGCGGGAGAGACGGGAGGGGAGGCAGGCGCGATGTTGGGGGAAAGGAGTGTTTTTGCGAAGACAATGCATTGTCTGAGAGTGGTTTGCGGGTGGGTAAGGGTGTGGATGTGTCCGGAATGCGGAAGTTTTTTGGGTAGAAATGGCATTTTCCTCTTGTCATGTCATGAGGCATGGAATATTGTTCCTTTAATCCACTTTTGCTTATTTAAGGCTTAATCGCTCAAGTGGAGGGATGATTACGGCCAGATGCGGTAGAGAAGAGCCGTTGAGATTCACGGGATGATTGCAGGTTTTGAGGAAAGGCTGGACGCGATGAGAGAGATGGAGCGGAATTCGTTTGGGATTTTCGGGATGTTCCGGAGCGGAGGCATCCAGCGGAAAGGGCTGGTGTCATTTGCCGGGATGATTGCGCTGGTGCTGCTGGTGCTGGCGGGAGCGAGCGCGGGAGCGCAGGAGCTGGCCGCGACCTTGACGGGCACGGTGACGGACGCGACGGGCGCGGTGCTGCCGAATGCACAGATTACGCTGACGCTGAGCACGGTGGCTGGGAGCAGCCGCGTGGTGACGAGCGATGGGGCGGGCAATTTTACGGCGACGAATCTGACGCCGGGCAGCTATACGGTGGCGGTGACAGCGCAGGGATTTGCGAACTACACGGCGAAGGATGTGACGCTGTTTGTGGCGCAGAGGCGGAGCCTGTCGATTGTGCTGAAGGTGGCCTCGCCGGATGCGCAGAGCGTGGTGGTGGAAGACAATCCGGTTGCGATTGAGACGGAGTCTGCGAGCCAGGCGGGTACGATTACGGGGCAGCAGGTGCGGGAGCTGGAGCTGGTGAACCGGAACTTCCAGCAACTGGTGACGCTGCAGCCGGGTGTGGTGAATCTGCTGGGGGATGAGCCGGGATTTGGCGGGATCAACAGCGTCTCGTCGATCTCAGTGAATGGGGCGCGCACGACGGCGAACAACTGGAGTGTAGATGGCGCGGACATCAATGATTCGGGGTCGAATTCGACGCTGCTGAACATTCCTTCGGTGGATGCGATTCAGGAGTTCACGCTGGAGCGGAGCAGCTATGATGCGAGCTTCGGGCGGTCGGGCGGCGGCCAGGTTCTGGTGGCGACGCGGTCGGGCACGAGCCAGTTTCATGGGTCGGCGTATGAGTTTGCGCGGACGGCGATCACGAACGCGAATACGTACTTCAACAAGCTGAATGGTGCGCCGCGCAGCCCGGACCACTACAACAATTTTGGGTTCACGCTGGGTGGCCCCTTGTACATTCCGAAGCTGTACAACACGGACAAAAAGAAGACGTATTTCTTCTGGTCGGAAGAGTGGCGGAAGATTACGAGCCCGGACTCGAACTATGTGAGCGCGGCGACACCGCAGGAGCTGGCGGGCGGGTTCTATGAGTCTCCGTCGCAATATGCGGCGACGGTGGCAGCGGTGGGCGCGGAGTGCGTGAGCTATGACGCGGAGACAGGTGTGGCGCAGGCGAATCCGACGTGCTACAGCAAGAATGCGCAGGTGTATCTGTCGCAGATTATCAGCAAGTTTCCGGCGAACTCGACGCAGGTGAATCCGACGACGGGGTTTACGGATGGGTACAACTTTACGTCGTACTCTTCGCTGAATAATTTTCGGCAGGATCTGGTTCGGGTGGACCACTACTTCAACGACAAGCTGCACTTTTTTGCACGCGGGATGCAGGATGAAGCGCCGAGCAATTTGCCGACGGGATTGTGGGGCGGAGCGAATTATCCGAATGTGGTGAACGTGGCGATCAATGCGCCGGGCGAGAACGTGGTGGGCAACCTGACGTGGACGATTTCGCCGACGATGGTGAATGAGGTTGAGTTTGCGTACTCGCAGGGCACGATTGCGGGAGCGCTGAGCGGGCCGGCGAACAATGCAGCGCTGCTGAGCTCGCTGACGAATAATCTGGCGTACAAGGATCCGTATGGCCGTATTCCGAGCGTGAATATTATTGACGGGTCGGTGACGGGCGTATCGCAGGGCAGCGCGCCATACTTTGAGCGCAACCTGGACCGGAATGTGTTTGACAACTTTTCTGCAACGTTTGGACACCACACGCTGCGGGCGGGCTTTACGGCGCAGCAGATGCTGAAGACGGAAGATGCGTCGGAGGGTAATCCGGGGTTCAACTTCGATACGTGGGGCGACTTCCTGCTGGGCAACTCGAGCCAGTACTCGCAGGCGAGCCGGGATATTGTTCCGGACCTGCGGTTCTGGAATGTGGAAGCGTTTGTGCAGGATGACTGGAAGGTGACGCAGCGGTTGAATGTGAGCCTGGGAGTGCGGTGGACGCGCTTCCCGACGCCGTCGGATGCGAAGAACACGCTGGTGAATTTTGACCCAGGGCTGTACAACGCGCAGAATGCGCCGGAGCTGGATGGGGATGGCAATTTTGTGGCGGGGCAGGCGTACACGCCAGCGACGTATGCGAATGGATTGATTTTCCCGAGCGGGCCGGCATGCGCGCAGGCGAAGGCGATTTCTGCGCAGGTGAGCTGCTCACCGTATGGGGCGACGGTGAATCCGAACCACAACTGGAACTTTGGGCCGCGCGTGGGCTTTGCGTATACGCCGTATGCGAGCGGGAAGACGGTGTTGCGTGGCGGATTTGGGTTGTTTTTTGACCGGACGCTGAATGGCATCTGGGAACAGAATGCATTTGGCGACCCGCCGCTGGTGCAGGTGACGACGATTACGAATACGAGCTTTGACAACCCGGTGGGTGGGGGATCTGCGGCGCCGCCGAACCTGGGGCCGAACGGGCTGACGACGACGGGCAATCCGGAGTTCAAGGTGCCTTCGTATGCGGACTTTAACCTGAGCCTGCAGCAGCAACTGGCGCCGACGACGACGATTGAGATTGCGTATGTGGGGTCGATTTCGCGGCACATGCTGGGCGAGCTGGATTTGAATATGCCGACGCTGAGCACGCGTGTTGCGAATCCGAATGCGCAGTTGAACAACATTCGGCCGTACCTGGGGTACTCGGATTTTCATTCGCGGCTGCCGGTGTTTACGGCGAACTACAGCTCGCTGCAGGTATCGCTGAGCCATCGCACGACGCGTGACCTGACGGTGGGCGCGGCGTACACGTGGAGCAAGAACATGACGGATCAGTCGAGCGATCGCGGGTCGGCGAACACGTATACGTACAACCCGAAGATGGATTACGGAGCGAGTTCTTTGAACGAGCCGGAGGTATTCAGCGGGAACGTGGTGTACAAGTCGCCGTTCTTCCGGGAGCAGCATGGGCTTGCGGGCCATGTGCTGGGCGGCTGGGAGATTTCCGGAATTGTGAGCCTGGATTCCGGGCTTTCGATGACGGTGTATCAGTATCCTGACCCGTTTGGATGCGTGACGGATGCGAGCCAGGCGAATGGGTGCGCGAAGGGGACGTATCCGGGAGGCCTGGGGATTTTTGGGCCGAACTACGACATCATTGCGCGGCCCGACCAGCATGGTCAGGTGCATCGCGTGAAGGGCGGGACGAACTGGTTTACGACGGATGTGTTCACGACAGCGGTGGGTCACTTTGGCTCGGGCGGGGTGGGGAACTTCCTGTCGCCGGGGCAAGAGCGCATTGATGCCGGATTGATGAAGAACTTCAAGATTTTTGAGAATGTGGGGTTGCAGTTGCGGGCTGAGTCGTTCAACGTGCTGAACCACACGAACTTTGCCGGGCCGGACAATGTGATGGGCGACGGAACGTTTGGTCAGGTGACTGGAACGCATGAGCCGCGCATGATGCAGTTCAGCGGAAAGTTCACGTTTTAAGAGATCCTCTCCTGAAAAGGATTGGCCGGGGCGGGTGCCCCGGCCGTTTTTTTGTGTATGAACAGAGATCAGGGGTCAGAGATCAGAGATCAGTTTTGGAGGCTGTGGACGAGGTGTTCGTTCGGGGCTGAAGAGGCTGCTGAAAGACGCCGTTTGGGGCAGCATTTCCATAGCCGGCGGAGTGCAGGGTCTAAAGCCATATCATTCTATTGGCTTTATCGGCATGACTGAAGTCCTGCTCCTTTACAAGACATCCCAAGATTGAGTTTTTCAGCATCTTGTGAAGGCCTTACCCTTCGACGACAAGAGCACTCCAAGAACAAGCAAAAGCAAAGGCAAAGGAGAGAACAGGGCTGGCATCTGTCTTTCCCACTCATCCCAAAAGAAGGGATGCATGGGGCACCCAAATTTGTTAGTGGATCAGGGTGCGGGAGGAATCGCGGGTGCGGGGGTGGGGTCGGACATGAGGTGGACGACGGATTGGAATTCGGCTTTGTTGAGTTTGCCGGCGAGGTCGAATTCCTGTTTGGCATCGGCGGTGCGGTGGAAGGAGCGGTAGAGGCGGGCGAGGTGGAGGTGGGCGCTGACGTCGGCGGGGTCGAGGCGGGTGGCGAGGGTGAGTTCGGCGAGGGCGTCATCGGTGGGGGAGCGGTCGGCGAGGAGGATGCCGAGGTCGCGGTGGGCGATGGGGTTGTTGGGGTCCTGGGTGAGGGCTCGGCGGAGGAGGGGCTCGGCGGAGGAGGGATTGCCGAGGGCGAGGAGGGAGTCGGCGAGGTAGAGGGTGGCCTGGAGGTGGTTGGGGGTGGTTTCGAGCTCGGCGGAGAATTCCTGGGTGGCCTGCTCGTACTGGGTTTGGGTCCAGAGGAGGTAGCCGAGGGAGAAGTGCGCGTTGGGCCAGTGGGGGTTGGCGGCGATGGCGGCGCGGAACTGGGCGATGGCGCCGTGGGCGTCTTTCATGGCGTCGAGGGCCTCGCCCATGAGCATGTGGGCCTCGGCGGAGTCGGGGTTGATGAGGACGATGCGGTGGTATGTGGAGAGGACGCACTGGTAGTTGGCGGAGAGGAGGCAACTGTTGGCGAGGGCGAGGAGGAGGGCGAGGTTGGCGGAGTCAGACTGGGCGGCCTGGAAGAGGTAGGGCTGGGCCTGGGAGTACTGGCGGAGGCCGAAGTGGGCCATGCCGAGGAGTTCGTTGAGGCGGAGGGAGTCGGGCGAGGCGGGAGGGGTGGCTGCGAGAAGGGGCTTGAATTGTGCGATGGCGGCGGAGTAGTTGCCGGATTTGAACTGGGCGAGGCCGAGGTTGAGGGCGAGGCCGGGAAATTGGGGGTTGAGGGCGAAGGCGCGTTGGTAGTTGGCGATGGCCTGGGGCAGGTGCTGCTGGCGGGCTTCAAGGAGGCCGAGGTGGGCGAAGGGCTCGGGGTTGCTGGCGTCCTGGGAGGCCAGTTGCTGCCAGAGGGATTCGGCGTCGGCGGTGCGGCCGGCGCGTTCGAGGGCGAATGCCTGGTCGCGCAGGGGCGTTGAGGCGGGCTGTGCTGGGGCGATGGAGGCGGTGAGGAGGGGGAGAAGGAGGGCCGCGCAGAGGAGCCGAGAGATGGAGTTGGAGGGGCTCACGGTGCGGCGGGGAGTCATGGGGAGATTGTCGGATGCGGTGGGTGGATTTGGCAATGGATTGGGATTGCATGGGGAGCGGTGTGTCGCCTAGAGTTTGGAGCATGAGAATGAACGGACGCCGGGAATTTTTGCGCAGTGCCGCCACGCTGGCGGGAGCGTTTGGAGTGAACAGCCTTTTTGAGCGCGCACATGCGGCGGAGTTGCGGGCGGCGGGAGAGCGGATTGCGCATTTGAGCGCGGTGGAGGCGGCGCAGAACGAGGATTTCTGGGCGGTGATTCAGCGGAGCTATTCGGTGAATCCGGAGATTGTGAATCTGAACAATGGGGGAGTGTCGCCGTCGCCGATTGTGGTGCAGGAGGCGGTGGAGCGGTATAACCAACTGACGAACCAGGGGCCCTCGTATTACATGTGGGGGATATTGGACCAGGGGCGGGAGCCGCTGCGGCAGAGGCTGGCAAAGTTGGCGGGGGTGAAGGCGGATGAGGTAGCGATCAACCGGAACTCGACCGAGGCGCTGAACACGATTATTTACGGGTTGCCGCTGAAGGCGGGCGATGAGGTTGTGGGGAGCCTGCAGGATTATCCGAACATGATGCAGGCGTGGCGGCAGCGGGCCGAGCGCGACGGGATTGTGTACAAGCAGATCAGCTTTGATTTCCCGATTGAGGATGATGACAAGATTGTTGCGGCGTACGAGAAAGCGATGACGCCGAAGACGAAGGTTGTGCACATCACGCACATGGTGAACTGGGTGGGGCAACTGATGCCGGCCCGGAAGATTGCGGATATGGCTCATGCGAAGGGCGCGGAAGTGATTGTGGATGGGGCGCACTCGTTTGGGCTGATTGACTTCAAGGTACCGGAGCTGGGGTGCGATTACTTTGGCACGAGTTTGCACAAGTTTCTGAGCGCGCCGATTGGCACGGGGATGATGTGGATTGCCGAGGAGAAGATTGCGAAGGTGTGGCCGCTGACGTGTAACGCGGAGCCGCACAGCGGGAACATCCGCAAGTTTGAGACGCTGGGGACGAGGAGTTTTCCGCTGGAGCAGGGGATTGGTGAGGCGATCAATTTCCACGAGGCGATTGGGTCGAAGAGGAAGCAGGAGCGGATTGGGTATTTGAAGAACTACTGGGCGGAGCGTGCGGCGCGGATTCCGCGGGTGAAGCTGAGCACGTCGCTGGATTTGCGGTACTCGTGCGCGATATGCGGGGTGAGTGTGGCGGGGATGACGCCTCATGCGCTGGCGACGGCGCTGTTTGACCGGTACCGGATTCACACAATCGGGATTGTGTACGAGAACATCAGCTGCGTGCGGGTGACGCCGCATGTGTATACGCGGGTGGGGGATTTGGACAGGCTGGTGGATGGGTTGGGTGAGATTGCAGCGGTGGTGAAGGGGTAATGGAGCAGACGATGCGCAAGTTGCCGGCAGGAAAGGACGCCCAAGCTGACTGAGAACGAAGCAGCAGAGCCGCAACTAGCCCGGCAGATTGGCCTGTTTGACGCCACGATGGTGGTGATGGGCGGGATTATTGGCGCGGGGATCTTCATGAATCCGCATGTGGTGGCGCAGCGGGTACACTCGCCGGTGCTGATACTGGGGGTGTGGGTGTTTGGCGGGGTGGTGGCGCTGCTGGGGGCGTTTATTTATGCGGAGCTGGCGGACCGGATGCCAGCGGTGGGCGGGCAGTACGCGTACCTGCGGGAGGCGATCCATCCGGCGGCGGGATTCCTGTATGGATGGGTGCTGCTGCTGGTGGTGCAGTCGGGCGGAATGGCTGCGGTGACGGTGACGTTTGCGCGGTATTTTCTGGAGCTGACGGGCTGGGGGGTGGACGAGCGCTGGGTGGTGGTGGTGACGCTGGCGGTGCTGACGGCGGTGAACTGCCTGGGAGTGAAGCCGGGGACGCGGCTGCAGAGC